>CAUREE010000009.1:0-44105 GCA_963523985.1 uncultured Veillonella sp. | reverse complement strand
GACTATGTATCTAGATTATTATAGCCTACTAGCAAGTAATAGTCAAAAAGAAGTGATAAAGTACCGGTATCATGTTTATTATTTCATACTATGTAAAAAAGATTAGTCCGTTGTATGCACAGACTAATCTATCCATTTCTGTATTCAATTCGGGAATGTTGCTTACTATGCTTTAGAGACATTACGAAACAATATGTCACATCAACAAGATCCATGCTATATCCTTTTACTATCTAATAAGTCGATGATTAGATAGTTTAAGAATTGCAGTTTAGATATTTACAGAATTACACTACTCTCAAACCACATCAAACGAAAAAATGCCAATTTTAAAGTTTGAGACATTTACAGAATCACACTACTCTCAAACAGCGCTTGTGCTTTAATTTGCTTGCGTTCGGCTTGAAGCACTTACAGAATTACACTACTCTCAAACATACCTTTTGCCATTGGTGTCTTATCTCCTATTTGAGATATTTATAGAATTACACTACTCTCAAACATGAGGAAGTTTACGAAACACTAAGGAGCAGTTTGAGACATTTACAGAATTACACTACTTTCAAACAAGAACTAGAACAAAATATTCATGATGAATGTTTGAGACATTTACAGAATTATACTACTCTCAAACAAAGCGTGAGTCGGACGTTAATGGTAAGAGGTTTGAGACATTTACAGAATTACACTACTCTCAAACGGATAATTGATATGTGCGAACCGCTTCCGTGTTTGAGACATTTACAGAATTACACTACTCTCAAACCAAGTCTATCTGAGTTAGAAACAACGGTAGGTTTGAGACATTTACAGAATTACACTACTCTCAAACACCCTTTTACACATACATGCGTAGTGTGTGGTTTGAGACATCTACAGAATTACACTACTCTCAAACATAGGCGACGGGGCATACACTAGTTTGTGCGTTTGAGACATCTACAGAATTACACTACTCTCAAACTATGAAACCCGCAACATTTGCACAACGACTGTTTGAGACATCTACAGAATTACACTACTCTCAAACCTATATACGTAATATAAGAGTGACTCCTTGGTTTGAGACATCTACAGAATTACACTACTCTCAAACATCTTCTGCCTTAGATAGGCGCTCAATCTCGTTTGAGACATCTACAGAATTACACTACTCTCAAACCCCAAACCCAAAATACAAGTTCAGCGTTCCAAAGCTTGTCCAGTCACCACCAAGTGTAATCCTGTAAATACGGTTAAATCAAACAAAAGTCACTATCTAAAGTATACCCATTAATTAAAGATTTTTCAATATCATCTAGTCCGTATGAACCAGATGATATACATAGAACACATAGTTGTTTCGCTAATATAGTTTTAAAAAATTGATGTAATTCCTCGGAGTCTAAATACATATCTATATTCACAATCATAAATAAATCCGGATTCAGCAATTCATGAACAATATCAATATAATCTACTAAGCGCTCCACCGAATCTGTATCACTTTCAAGTATTGTAAATGCTCCTAACTTGATAATATCAGATGCTACAATTTCTTCTTTATGTTCAATAGCAATGGTGGACCCAAACTCTAATTTATAGAAGAATTGGTGTAGTTTAGACACCGTATCTTGTAAATCTTCCATCATCAAATTACTTTCTTTCACTAGATTAGCATTCAACTTTGTTAGGATTGCTTTACTATTTACATCGATTTGAATGGGGTTCATTATGACATGTAGTGATTTATCAATGGGTACTCCTTTGGCATTCACATTGTAAATCCAAGGACCTTCCCCACCATTATATTGCTCATATAACTCTAAGATCATATGTCGAAACACACTATGTCTTTCAATACATAAGTAATTAATCTTGGTAGTATCCAAGTTGATTTCTATCGTCGAATCTTGATAAAAAAGTTTCACAGTACAATCACTCTCTCTGTTGTATCTAACACTTCAGACTGTGTTTCACCTGTCAATATTTCCATTTTAGAATATTGCTTTTCTGTCACTGTTAGCAAACAAATATTGCCCTCTACAGGCTTATGTTCCCGCAGTTGTTTTTCTAACAATTTCACACTTGTTGTATTTAATACCAACTTCACATACACCGATTCCTGTAACATAATGAAGCCATTCACTAATAAAAACTTTCTGAAATCACGATAGGCTTTTCTATGAACCGATGTATCTGTTGGTAAATCAAACATTACGAATACTCTCATAAATCTATAACTCATATGTAATAAACCTAATCAAATCTGGATCCTTATACGTTAGTGCATCTAATACACTTTTACAATAAATTCCTATAGCATCTTTTAACATAAACGTAGTTTCTTCTACTTTTACATCTAAAGCTAATAAACTCACTAGATTAAGCTTTTCCTCTCTTCCAAACTCTTTATATCCCAAGTCTACTACTGTATTATCCACAAACACTCTTAGTACCTCTACAAGGTCTGATCCTAAATTGTATGGATTAAATTGATTTCTATGATTAATTCCTATTTGCGTTATATATCCATTTCTTACAATCTCACGGTTAACCGCAGATAGAAATATACTGTATCCATAATCTAACCCTGCATTGATTGAGCATTCCTGTTCTCTTGTAAATGTATTTCCAAATAATCGATTAAAGTATACTTTAGCCGCATGTCCTTCTCTTTGAGTTATGTCATTAAAGCATATACCATCAATATAACCATATAACATATTCATCTCATTAATATGTCCATTCTTTTCAAGTACACGAGCTTGGTTATGAATTTTCTCAGCTACAATACGACTCCAAATATGTCCCTTAATTTCATCATCCCAATTAGCTTGTTCACGGCAACGCTTACTCGTATTATGACATCCATATAATGGCATTACTTCGCTGATTGGGTTCCGCTTCTCATCGCAAAACACAATTTTCACCTTAGCTTTCACTAAAGCGTTAAGAAGAACGGCAGTTAAACTTACTGCAGTAGATTCAATAATCACCATGTAAATCTCATCAATAAACACTTTTTTCACATCAAACCCTTGCCGAACAATCATATAATTCATTTTAAAATCAAGTTTAGATTGCTTAGTTATAACTACCGTTCGCCAACTCATAGTTTCTCCTATTTTATTTTAATTTCATTTTCATACAAACCTGTAATAGATGTTGTGATGACGCTAAAGCTTTCAGTATTAGATACATTAATACCGACTGTAGATCTTGAGCTTTTTATGTTAATCAGCTCTAAATTTCTAGTAGTTTTAAAATTAGTAATAATATTAAGGATTTCCATTAATATAGTAACTTGATTTTCTAAAGATAACTCGCAAAATTTATCAAACCCTATAGTCTTAAATTCCTCTATTTTATTTCCTTTTAATTTTATAAATAAAGGAGTAGACAGTTTATACATAAAAGCTTGATATAGTTTTTTATTATCTTCTGCTGTAACATATATTTCATTATCCAAATATGTAGTTGTAATAGTATGAATATCAAATGTTTTAGGATTTTCTACTTTCTGATATTCAACTTTTTCCAGCAATTTAATATAAACACTACTATCATTATCTAATATTAAATCTATAGCACAATCTACGCAGACTTTATCTCCAGTTCTTCCTCCTAAATAATATTTAAACCCATTAATATTAACTAAACTACCAATATAAAGACCTCTATATATTACTTCAATACTTTTTATTTTTTTTGCGTCTTTCGCGCCTTTACTATACAGTGCAATAATATCTTCTCTAAGACATCCTTGATTAGAAACATATAATGGAAGTGGGAAGATTTCAATCTTCTCTTTATCCTTTATATCCACAATTTTTAAAATAACATATTCAGCGATAGTCATTTTGGTTCTTCCACCATATTTTTCTACATCGCTTAAGTGCACATCCGACGATTTCAGCGGCAAGTACACACCTCGTTTGGCTATACCTTTTTTATATACGGTTTCATCGGAGAGTCCTCCTTTTTGTGGTACTGCTCGTTGGGTCACTCTAACGTCATTACTCCGCATCATCGTTTTGACAGTATCCATGCTAATTTGCGGATCCCAAACGATGACATCTTTATTCTCTGTTGAGCGAATTTCCTTCTCAAACATCTTCGTCAAATTATAGGTTCGGTGAGTGCCATTTTGTTTAGCAAAGGCAAAGAAGTTCTTTGTAAATTTTTCATGGTATACATTGCCCACTACAATGTTTAGGTATGCATCTTTAGCATGATGATGGTGATTGATGGATCGCACTTTAATAAAGCCATTTTTACTTCTAAAATCAGATACATTTTCTGCTTTGGAGAATACCACATCCGTATCTGGGTACAATTGGCGTAATAATGTTGTTACCGCCTTAATAGACTGATTCGTAGAGACTAATTGACGATTGATAAACTGATTTAACTCATCATCAGTTAATGTTTCTACTCGCACTAGACGATCATATTTCTTTTCAGAAATAAACCCACGGTCCCACAATAATTTCCAAAATCCTTTTTGTTTCGCCTGAATCGTCTCATAAATCGGAAAGCGGTCTGTTTTTTCTGCATTCAATTGTTTCTCAACTAGTACAATATTATGCCAGCTATCATCCTTCGTTAAGCTTTGTGGATAAATATGGTCGATATCATACTTATCAGTAAATAATTCATGAATGTCGATTCTACGACCAGAATACATGCAACGACCCATTTGCGTGAAATACAAATATAATTTTTTACTATTCAAGGCAGAATCTTCTTTAGATTCCAATTCTTGTTGCAAAACATGTACATCTTCATCTTTAATTTGTTTATATAACTCTACCAACAGTGCTTTTCTAGACTGAGTCCGTTTTTTATCCGCTTTATTTGTGCGAGCTACTTCTACGAAAATTTTCTTCGGTATTTCTTTGCGAATCGATACTACTTCATCAAGGATACGCAATGTTTGCCATACACTACGTTTTACCATTGGCGACAAAGACAAATCTTCTAGCATTTCAAAGGCAGTTTTTTCTTTGGCTCCCAATACTTGTGTCACATACTCTTGGATCACATCAATGAAAGAATAGGAAGAGCTTAATAGTTGCATCAAATTCTCCTGCCCCTCACGCATATGCTCAATGATAGTACCTGCTTCTGCGTCATCATCGTTCTTTTTCATGCCCCAAATATCGGACAAGAATTTTCTAGACAATTTGCCCCAACCTGTATAGGTAAGTTTTCCTAATTTTTTAATTTGTTCTGTAGTAAGACGATCTCCATAATAGTTTTTCAACACTTGCCGCAACATATCTTTACTTTCACCAAAGATAGTGATATATCGAATGATATCTTCTGCCATAACATGGTCAAACTGTTCTCCTAGGATACGAGTCATATCTTTGTGGGATGTTAATTTCGTAGCAATTTGTTGGTCCATGCCCGTAATGATAGGCGGTTGTGACACATAGTTATTATCTACTAAATATTTTGCGACCACTTTTTTCGTAGCTACTTTACTATCTTGCAAGGACATAAAATGGTCTCTGATAAATGCTTGTTTCACATCTGCAGGTAATGGTTTATCGTTGACACGAATATTGTTCAATTCATTCAGCAAAGAAAACTCTGCATAAAGCAAGGAATATTTAGGTAACACATCTTGGTCGATTAAATAAGTACATTTGTTAGTTAAGTTTTCAATGAATTTAACCGCCGATGCTTGGACGTCAACTTTTTGTTCAAAATTCCACGGCAATACCTGTCCTGCTTCCTTACGGACAACCCAGGCAAACCCGCCATTTTCAATGGAGTGTGCTGGATTCAATGGCCCCACATAATAGGGGATTTTAAATTCTAAGATAGATATAATTTTATCCGCTACCGTCAATCCATCTTCCACTTTATTTAAAAATGGAAAGTTCACCTTAGCCTTGTCTAGGATGCGCACTAATTCCTCTTTGTGTAATTGATAAGGCACTACGCCATTTTTACTAATTCGTTGGAGCGGTAAAAATACGCCTTCTTCTATCTTTTGTAATACTATCTCTGTATCTTCTGTCGATGGCAAAGCGGATACTATTTTTTTCACGTATTTGAAGAAATCTTCTTCTGTAGTCGATGTGTTTCCAGTAACCCCTTGCTTAATATATTTCACATAGTTGGCGCCTTTATCCACGTCTGCCACAAACATATCGTCATATAGTTTTCTATCATCTTTCAGCACAGATTTCAATAATGCTAAATCTTCCTTATGTTGCTGATAGGATTCTATTTTCGCCTCTGAAAGTGATTGCCCTGGTTTGATAATAGAGCTAATAACGATGATATCATGTAAGACTTTACATTGATCCACTACGGTAAATTTGTCGCCCCATACCTCCGTATAGGCATCTCGCACGTCATCATAGATGATCTTGCTAAGACAAATATCTTTGAACTCTTTATCCTCTGGTACCGCTATTTCAACATCTTCTTCGGTGAAAAGGTCCAGTAAATTTGCTTTTAATCCAACGATTAGATTACCCCACGCTTTCAACCGTTTTTTATCGATACTAGAAAGTTTTTTCCCATTCCCGATAATAGGCTCTAAATGTTTTACCGTATCACTACGCCCTACCCCTCTATCTAATAATAGAGATACTACAACGCTAAGTACACTTTCATTATTTATGTATGTACCAAATCCTAACTCTGATAAAGTAGATCGTACTACTTCATTAATTTCTCCATCCACGGAAAATTCTTTTTTACCATATAAAAAGTTGCCACGGTATTTTAAGATATGATGAATAGCCAAGAATAACAAGCGAATGTCTTTCGTGCCTTCTGTCATCAAATGATTGCGTAAGTGATAAATTGTAGGAAATTCCTTGTAGTAATCTACATCAGTGTACTCTTTATCCATGAATAAAGTATATTTCACTGGATTCGTTTTATCTTCTACATGGTATTTTGATTCATGAAGACGCATGAAAAATGTTTCATCTACCGCATTAATTTCTTTAGCAAATAATGACTCTAGTAAAAGTAATCGAAACTTACGACGTTGTAAACGACGACGACCTGACCGCTTCATACGAGTATCTACTGCGGTTTGCGCCTCTGTAAACAGCCTAGAGCCCCACATTTTATGAGACTTGAACTTCAATAATTCATACTTTTCATTTGTTACAGCCCAACCAACAGAATTTGTACCAATATCGAAACCAATAAAATAATTGCCCCTTTTGAAACCTTTGTGTTTGCAAATCTGATTCTTGTGTTTGTCAAAATCACTCATTGTACTTCTCCTTTTCCATACAACATAACCGGCCTCACACAATGCAACTGTAAGTATTCATTACCATACCTCAAAATGAATATTACTATATATTATTTAATTTCATTATACTACTTAAAAACACTTGACTCCATATCTTTTTTTGTATACAATGAAAGCATCTCAAAGACGTTAGAGATATTTACGTTTGAGATATTTACAGAATCACACTACAAGTTCAAATACGAATTTATTTTCATCGCCCTTAGGGCACCCACTGTGGGTACTTAACTCAATTCATTAGGAATTGAGTTTTTTTATTATACTTCTTTTAAAGTACAATACCATACATAGATTATATTACGCTATACTAGCGACTAAACAAATTATCATAAAATAAAAAAAGGAACGTTGACCAAACATTATCAACGTTCCTCTTTATATGTTTATTCATGTATTAAGACCATAGATTGGTAGATGTCTTACTGTCTCAGGCAGTGAAACCCACCAATCCTATAGACAGTTGGAGGCATCATACAATATTACCTTTGTTTCACCCACCGTTGGTATCCTTTCCACAATAGGAAATACAGAACCGACGCAACGAGTATGACAATTGTTAAACGACCTAAATTATCTTGCAATAGCACCGCATCGTGACCGACGATGACTTCTAGTGCGGTGGAAGGGAATTTCCCCACCAAGTTGGCGATAATGTAATCGCGCAAAGAGATTTGGCTAATCGCTCCCAAGGCAGTAATGATACCACTTGGAAAATAAGGAATGGCACGAGCGAAGAGCATGACAGTCAAACCATTTTTACCACTAAAGTCATCCACTTTCAGTAAAAACTCGCTCTTTTCTATAACCTTATGCGCCGTATCTCGCAAGATATAGCGCATAATCATAAAGCTCAGTACAACGCCCACTGTTTCTGCTAGCCAAGAGATAATTATCCCTGGTACTAGACCAAATAGCAAGCCGTTAGCTGTGGAAAAGAAGATGGACGGTAAAAATCCTAGTGCATTGATGAGCACATCCAAAACAAAGCTGATCACCATGGCCCACGGACCATAAGATTGTAATACTTCTGCCATGCGCTGTACATCACCAGAAAGAATTAATTCCCACATGTCATCATAGAAACCTGGAACAAGGACGTACACTAGAACTCCTAGTATCACCAATCCGCTCAACAACCCTAGTTGTATATATCGTTCCTTTTTCTTATCATTCATTCCCATACCTTCTTTTCTAGTCGTTACTTAACCTCTGCCGTCTAATACTAACTTATCGTGGATGGCACGAACTGCCGTTTTAATATGTTCTTCTCCGATAAGGCAAGAAATACTGATTTCAGATGTGCTGATAATCTCGATATTCACGCCTTCGTCAGATAAAATGCCAAACATTTTCGCAGCTACCCCTGGTTGCCCCAACATACCTGCTCCAATGATAGACACCTTCGCCATATTTTCGTTGATCACACACTCTTCGATAGACATGGATTGACCAAGTTCCTCAAGTACTTGTTTCGCTAGGTTCACATCATCACGTGTGATAGTGAACACGATGTCTGTTCGTTTATCATCTGTAGTGCGGATGCTTTGCACAATCATGTCTACGTCGATACTCTTATTAGCCAACGCTTGGAACACTTGATGTGCCACACCTGGAATATTTTCCACCCCTACAAGGCTTACTTTTGCCACATTAGTATCATCTGCAACGCCTGTAATCGCGTATTGATTTGCTTTCATTGTATACTCCTCTCGAATTATCGTGCCTTCTTCATCACTGAAAGTAGATCGTACATGAATTGGCACCCCATACCGATGTCCCATTTCGACCGCTCTTGGTTGCATAACGCCTGCCCCTAAGCGCGCCATTTCTAGCATTTCACCATAAGTGATTTCTTTCAATTTTACAGCACCCGGTGCCACTCGTGGATCTGTGGAGTATACTCCATCTACATCTGTAAATATTTCACATACATCAGCTTGCATAGCCCCTGCTAATGCTACGGCTGTTGTATCAGAACCGCCACGGCCCAATGTAGTAATATCTCCTGCTTCCGTCATACCTTGGAAACCTGCTACTACCACAATGTTACCAGCTTCTAATGCTTCAAGCACACGCTTTGGTTCAATCTCTAAAATGCGAGCTTTACCAAATGCATCGCTAGTAGCAATGCCTGCTTGTTCACCAGTCATAGAAACTGCTGCATGACCTTTTGCTTGGAACGCCAGTGCCATCAATGCAATCGTTACTTGCTCTCCTGTAGAAAGAAGACGGTCCATTTCACGACCATATGGCATAGAAGTTACTTCTTTCGCCAAGTTCACCAAATCATCTGTTGTATCGCCCATGGCAGAAACAACCACCACAATACGATCCTCTGGTTGTTTATCACGTAACACGCGATTTACAATGTTAAATATTTTTTCAGGTGTCGCCACAGAGCTACCACCAAATTTTTTCACTATTAATGCCACTGCAATCCCTCATTTATAAGATACTAAAGTATAAAACAATATCTATATTAATCTACCATACTACGCTAGTAAAGTAAAGGATTTTTATAACATTTTCCTATTTTTATCATACATTTGTCTTTTTATAGTAGATATTATGATGCAATATACGACTATGTTGACACGTTGCCTATACGTTCAAAATCATACACCAACACGCTATAACAACAAAGGACCATGTTCCTCACCAAGGTAAGGGACACAGTCCTTATGATAACCGATTCAGTTATATGTCTAAGATTAGCCTTCTACAACGATATCTTTTTCAGATTCCCACAAGCCGTGGATATTGCAGTAAGAAGTTGCAATCAAACGACCAGATTTTTTGAAAGATGCAGTAACAACACCAGCTGCTTCTGCATGTACAGGGCCTTCGTTAGCGCCTGTAGGTGCTTCACCATGTACGTTGAACTCAAGACGAGCTACTTCATATGGAAGTTGTGTACCTTCTTCTACATAGTACAATTTGATCCAAGAAATATGATGTTCTACAGTGTTAGGATGAGCAATTTCTTTACCCACTTCTAATTCAATCACTACGCGTTCGCCAGCTTTTACAGTGTCAGGTGCTGTGATAACTGGAACGTGTTTTTCTGTTGCAAATTCAGCTGTTTTTACATAATTTGTGATAGCCATAGGTATAACCCCCTTGAATTAATATCATATCCAAACATGGAAACCTTTCCATGTAAAGCACTAAATTAGTACACTATTATTGTACTTGTTTTTCTGCACTTACGCAAGAACTATTTTTAAGATTTTCGATGTGGTTTTCGCATAAGCCTTTTATTTTCTGCAACATCAAGTATTCAAATACATAGGTAAACCGTATTACTTAGAATTCAATACCACGTTTAGCTTTAATCCCCTGTTGGTATGCATGTTTGATAACTTTCATTTCTGTGACAGTATGCGCCAACTCAATAATCTCCGGACGTGCGTTGCGACCTGTTAAAATCATGTCCAAGTTCTCCGGTTTTGTTTTCAGCAAGTTTACCACTGTCTCTACATCTACTAATCCATAATGAATGGCATAATTGATTTCATCGAGAATAATCAAATCCCATTGGCCAGACTTCACTTCTGTTTCCACCATAGCCCATGCTTCTTTGGCTGCTTGTTGATGCTCCTTCATTTTTTCTTCTGATTCTTCCTGCTTGTGAAAGATAAAGCCTTTGCCCATGGATCGAATTTCTACGGTAGGTAATAAATCAATGCCTGCTAATTCGCCATAATTCGCACCACTTTTAATAAATTGTAAAATAAGTACCTTTCTACCACAGCCCGCTGAACGTAGAGCAACGCCCAAAGCCGCTGTTGTCTTACCTTTCCCGTCTCCTGTGTTGACTAAGATTAAACCTTCACTCATCGATCTCTCCACCTTTCTTAGGATATATGGAAATCCTATGCCAAGGCACAGGATTCCAAAAATTGTATTCTATTATAGTTAGAATGGATTACGTATATGATACGCTAACTTACCAAGCACATGATCTGCTGGTACGAATCCAATGAATCGGCTATCTGAAGAATGATTACGATTGTCTCCCATCACAAATACATGTCCTTCTGGAACAGTAATTGGTAAAGAGCGTTCAAACTTCATCGTTTCTTTTTTAGTATACGTCTCGTTTAGCTTGGTACCATTTCTCCACACATGTCCTTCTTTAAATTCTAATGTATCACCTGGGCGACCAATCACTCGTTTTACCCACACATCATGTCCTTGCAAGGATGGAACTACCACGCTAGCATAGTTCATCAACGGTTCCATCACATCATCTTTCCAAGAGCGTTCTCGTTGCACCCGGCTATCAATGATGACAATGTCTTCATAATTGGGTATGTCTCGCATCACATGAGACCATTTACTAATTAACAAGAAGTCCCCATTATGTAAGGTATCCTCCATTGATTCCCCAGACACTCTCGTAGGTTGCACAATAAATATATGCGTTAACATGGCTACAATAAGAGCCACAATAATAGCTTGTATCCACTCACGAGCTTCTTTCAAAATTTGACTGCCTATGGCTGTATCTTTTTCCATAGTTCCTCCTATTCTAAGGATGCGTACTAATACGTATCTTGTAATCATCGATTAATGAATTGATTTTTTGCCGAACTGCCCACCGAATACATCATGTACATCATTGATGGTGATGAAAGCATTGTCATCCACTTCATAAATAATATCTTTCAATTTTGTTAATTCCAACCGTGTTACCACACAGTAAATGATACGTTTTGGAGTCTTTGTATACGCCCCTTCACCATATAGCAAAGTGACACCACGCCCCAATCGATGCATCACTACATCAGCCACTTCTTCCGATTTATCGGTGATGACCATAACGCCTTTCGATTCTTCTACACCCGTAATGACTAAGTCCATCATTTTATAGGCTACGAAATAGGCAATCAAGGAATACATAGCGCTATTCCAATCATATACAAAGCCCGCTGCTCCTAAAATAAAGAAGTTTAGGAACATGACGATTTCACCTACGGAAAAAGAACTCTTTTTATCAAAGATGATGGCTACAATTTCTGATCCATCTAAAGATCCACCATTTCGTATAATAATTCCTACCCCAAGGCCTAGAATAATACCGCCGAATACTGATGCTAACAATGGGTCATGCACAATAGGCGGCACATGATGCATGAAAGCAGAAAATACGGAAATGCACGCTATGGCGAATAGGGTAGATATGGTAAAACTTTTACCAATCTGCATATATCCTACGTATAAAAATGGTAGATTAATCAGCATAACTAGTACGCTAAATGAAATGCCAGATAGCTTACTTGCCATTAAGGCAATACCTACTACGCCTCCGTCAATCAAGTGATTTGGTACGAGAAATACATCTAACCCATAGGTATAAATGACTGCACCAATAATCATCATGAAGTAGCGCATAGCCATATCCATTAATTTTCGTTTTCTACTTTTGTGTTCTTTCATCCTTCGGATACTCACTCCTTATTTGTTACTAACCAACGTTCTCCTATTATCCATGCCGTAATATCATCCACAGGAACGGGAGGATATAACATGCCTTTTGGCACTAATTTCCGCCACCCTGTAGGTGGATGTACTTCAAAATAACGGCGCCGTGCTTCTTCTGTAGTATGCTTTTCATTAACAAATGTAAACTTTTTTCCTTGCGATTCTGCTACATGTTTTACAATAGTCCCTACCGCTTTATGATTCGTTCCATTTCCACAGACTAAAACAGATACCCCTGCATACATCCTTAACAGAGATTGTAATTCACACATTACGGAATCAGTAGGCACAATATCCATCATCATTAATTGAGATGTTCTGGTAAGAATCGCAATTCCCGTTTTATCACGCCCTGGATCAACTGCCAATACATAAGGTTCCAATGCCATTGTCTACACCTCACTGATTTACCGGAATAACACGGAGCATAATTTGTACAGGTCCACTAGTGAAAGTATCTTCTCTAGTAACAGCCTCTAAACGTACAGGACCACGTTGATTTTCGACTTTTCGTATCGTAGTAAACAGCTCATTGCCAGGCAGAGAACCCACTTCGCCAGTAATGGGATCAGGCAAGATACCGTGTTTCTTTGCCTCTACATTGACTTCTTTCAAGAAAGCCAACACTTGATCTTGTGCGCTGTTACCACCATTTATTAAGGATGACCACAGAACTGTATCCTTTTTGAAAATCATATCATGAGGATATGCATGAATTTCTGCTAGTGCTGGTTCTCCATAAATAATGTTGGCAGATGCGGTAACCCGAATCATCAATGGTTTATCTGTAGAGGCCACTAGTTTTGCCACTTCATTCAAATTATCTCGACTTACGTAAATGACTGTTTTTTCCTCTTCCATTTGGAATCGATTCAAAATCAAACGGTTCGTATCTTTCAAGAAACTAGTTAAGGCTGCCATGCTTTCCACTTCCCCTAAGCCTGGTCGAATCACTGCTTGAGATAAGACTTCCCCATTGCGGAATACTACATTGCCTTCACGAACATGATTGATGCCATCCTCTAATTCTTTTGTTGTTATTTGTAGGTCTTGCACATGACTTTCTAGTTGATTCCGTACATCTTCTAAACGGCCTACTTCCGCATTAGACGCCACTAACTTATGCTCAGCTTCTGCATAGGCATCTTGGATCGATACCAATTGGTCTCCCATACTTGTTAAAGCGCTTCGTGTTTCTTCTAGTTCTTGTTCCGTTGCTTGTACATCACTTTGTACCTTTTGCAATTGTTTATTTTTTTGATTCAATTCATCATTACTTTGTTGTAATGCTTTCGTTTTTTGGTCGATATCTGCTGAAAGTTGTGCCATCTCGGCTTTCAGTTTATCCATACCGAATAAAGCCGTACGCACATTGTTGGATGCAATACTAAGTACACCCAATGTGGCTGCAGAAATTAAGATGCCCGTTACTATTGTCACAATGATAGACGTATGCTTAGGGCGTAACCCAAACAAACTCATGCGACGTTTACCTACTTTGGTTCCAATTTTATCGCCTAAAAATGCAATTAATCCCCCCATAATCGTAATGATGAGGAGAATTCGTAGTCCCACTAACATAGTCGTATACCTCAATGTCAAATACTAGTCCTATATCTTTACTTAGTATATCAAAATCCATAGTACACTACAATGGTTATAAGGAAAAGGTCTCAATATACTTATTAGAAATAGATATAAAAGAGTAGCATAACATAGTATATGTCATGCTACCCCCTATACTCTCTTATTTAGATACTCTCCAGTTTAAATATAAACCAGCTATGACTCCTAATGTATTCGGAATCCAAGCTGCTAATAACGGTGGTATAGCTCCACCTTTACCTAATGCCCCTGACAGTGTCATAACCCCATAATAAATGAAGATAACTAGCACTGAGATACCGAATCCAATAGACGAACTGGACCGTTGTTTTTGTAGGCCTAATGGTGCGCCTACTAAAGCAAATATAAAGCTTGCCACTGGAATGGTAAATCGTTGATACATTTCCATTTGCCATTCTGTAATCTTACCACCAGTAGCTTCCATCGCTTTGATTTGTTGTCTAATCTCTTTAATAGTCATCTCTTCTGGTTTGCGTTGAGAGCGACTAATTTTATCTGGGTCTTGCGTTATTGGCAGTACTTGTTCTTCAAACTTTAATGTACGATCAATACCCTCACCGGACGCATTGATATCGTAAATAGTACCGTCATGCATAATCCAGTATTGACCATTCCAATTTGCTGTTTTAGCACGTTCAATTTGTGTCACTTGTCCATCTGTAAATTGTTGTACCGTAATATCGGACAATAATTTAGTAGAACTATCATATTTTCCTGCGTACATCAAGGTATTGATTTTTTTGTCTGCCAATGTTTTCAATACAATATGTTCCTGTGTTTGTGGAGTAGCACGTTTCATAATCTCCTCGCGGATAATCGTTTGGTATGCATGATTCGCAGCTGGTACCACATACTCATTGAACGCAATGGAACATAGGGAAATTAAGAATGCCATAATATACACTGGTGTAGCCAAACGCAAGAAGTTTTGACCCCCTGCACGCATGACAATAATCTCACTACTACCACTTAATCGACCAAATGTCATCAAGGATCCCAATAGGACCGACATAGGGAAGGTTAATATGACGATATTTGGCAATGCCAATAAAAACGCTCTGGTCACAGACCACAAACTAGCTCCGTATTCTGTAATATACTGAGCAATCCGAAATAGGGTGCCGGTACCAATAAATATACTGGTAAAGGCAAAAATCCCAAACAGAAATGGACCTATGAAAGCTTTCAATATATATTTATCTAAAATTCTCATACCCACTCCTACATTCGGAAATCATCACCTAAATAAAACTTACGAGCCACATCGCTCGTAGCCACTTCATCAGCGGTGCCTTCTAATAAAATAGTCCCACTATTTAAGATGTACGCCTTATCCACAATCCCTAACGTTTCACGCACATTATGGTCTGTAATAAGCACCCCAATACCACGGTCTTTCAAATGGCGAATAATGGATTGAATATCTGCTACAGCAATAGGGTCAACCCCTGCAAAAGGCTCATCCAATAATATAAATTTAGGATTTAACGCAATGGCTCTAGCAATTTCTACACGACGACGCTCACCACCGGACAACTGAATCCCCAAGCGGTCACGCACATGAGTGATATGAAATTCTTCTAATAACGATTCCATTGTATCCTTCTGTTCTGCTTTAGAAAGATTGGTGGTTTCTAACATGGCTAAGATATTATCTTCTACTGTTAAATTACGAAAAATAGATGCCTCTTGCGGCAAATATCCAATGCCATAAGCAGATCGTTTATACATCGGCATGTGGGTCACATCCACATCACCAATACAGATACTCCCTGAAGTCGGCTTTTCTACACCTACAATCATATAAAAGGTAGTTGTCTTGCCGGCTCCATTAGGACCTAACAATCCTACAATTTCACCTTCTTCAACACGGACACTAACTTTATCCACTACATTTCTTGATTTGTAGGTTTTCACTAAATCCTTTGTTTGAATAAACATAAACTCTCCTTACTTTGGAGTAATGATTAATGTACTACGCCCACCAAGCGTTTCTGCACTATTATCACTAAGTTCTATCTTTAACTCTGGGGCTTCTAAGACATTCCCATTTTGCACAGCTCTAGCATTACCTTTTAAATAAGCAACTCCATCATTTTTATTTGGTGTTTGTGTGTACACTGCCTCATCTGCTGTAGCATTGACGTTACGACTGGCACTAGATAAAGTTACATTCCCTTTAGCTGTCGCAGATATTTGATTGGTATATGCCGTGATATGGTGACCCGTCAATACATTATCTGCCATCACTAATTGTCCATGTCCAATAATCTCGCCATATCCAGTTTCTGTATTATAATTCACTTGATCACCATACAATTGACGATCATCCTTCTGTAGATGTACATTACCTGTGGCATCAAATTGGTGATTATGTAAGACATGTACTTCACTAGCCGCCATGGACATATTGTTACCAATCATACTCACGCCACCTGTTAAAAATCCTTCTTCATCTTTTGTATTGTACCAACCAGAGGCACCTGTCATAGTTTTATCATCTTTTGTAATGACCACACTGCCTTTAGCTTCCGCACGGCCACTGATGCCGTCATATGTTAACTGATCGGCAGTAATCATTATGGATCCATTCCCCGCAGGATTGGTATCCGTTGTTGCTGCCCATACGGGAATCATCATGACTCCTCCCATTAGGGTTGCCATGAGTAAACGTTGTAATTTCATGAATATCCTTCCTACTTGCGAATTAATTTAGCATGACCTTTTGCTGTCACCTGTTGCAAAATCATATCACCTTCTAATGCATCACCTTCTAATGTGGTATCCGCATCAGTATAGGTAAACTTTGAGGTAGACTTAAATAGCTGCTCTTTACTAGTATACTCTAATCCTTCCGTTCGGAGACTAGCACCTGTACTAGAAGTTGCCTCAATACCTCCTGATAAAGTAATCTGTCCATGATCCTTAGATACGAGTCCTTTCGGAGCCTTCACAGTCAGCGTCGTTCCATCTTTATGAAAGGTACCCGTTACATTTTCTAAAGTGATGACTTTCGTAGTTTGGTCCAGACTGATTTTCTCAGCTTTTACAGACCAAATGAGTTGTCCATTTTTTTCTTCTTTCAGTTCTGTACCATTAAAGCTAATGGAATTACCCGATGGCCCCACCGATGTCGTATCGGTACCACCATATAGGAAGTATCCAAAACCTAAGAGAATTAATATCCCTACCACAATCGTGAGAAGAAGTTTTTTATTGTTCTTCATGCACAGCCTCCCTCACTTGTAGTTTATGTTCAATATCTGTAATTTCATGAATTTTTGTATTCCAACGATGTTGGAACCACAACCATTCATCAGGATGTTCTTTAATAAACGCTTCTGTTATCTTAACTGTTTCTTCCGTGAGGCGGAACATATCTTTCTCCACATCACCAGTATCTTTATAATGAAGTGCTGGCAAAATATGAACAATATGACCATTTTCTTTACGGGATGTAAAGACTGGTACTACAGGAGCTTTGAATTTTTTTGCAAACGATGCTGGCCCCGTCACCGCTGATGACTCTTGCCCTAAGAACATCACCGGCAATCCTATATACCATCCGTCTTGGTCCGCCAAGAAACCTAATAGCTTCTTCGCTTTCATCGCTTGTGCAGCTCCTCTCATTTCGGAACCACCACGAGCAAATACTTCTAACCCTACCATTTCTCGGTATTCATTCATCAATCGTGTGAATTGAGCATTTGGTTGCTTTTTTACAATCGTTGTGGACGGATATCCATGAGCCGCTAGGGCTGCTCCCATCCATTCCCAATTGCCTACGTGGGCTGTCAAAATTACAACACCTTTATCTTCCGCAACAGCTGCATCTAGGTGTTCTAGCCCTCGCATTTCAATATGTTCTTTTATGAACTCAGGTGTCAAATTGGGCATATATAGTGTTTCCATAACAGAACGTCCCAAGTTTTTAAAGAGTCGTCCTAATATGGCATCTGCTTCTTTTTCATCTATGGAAAGGCCAATCATCAGATTATGTAATCCTCGTTTGACCTGTTTTTTACCTACTAATCTATATAAAGGTCCTAGAGATGCTCCAATGGATAAGATTGTAGAATAGGGTAATGTACAAACTAATTTACTAATCGTTTTTAAGGCTGTATATTGCCATTCTCCTGCCATGAAAGCCTCCTTTCTACTGACCTACTTGGTAAGATTCTTCACGATATGAGCGTACCGCATCCTCCCAAAGTCCTTCTTGTTTTAAAATATACTCAACTGCTTCACGCACAGCTCCCTCGCCACCCTTGGCTTGGCAAATATGGTGAGCTACTTTTTTTATTTCTGATACACCATCTTGTGGTGTCATAGCTAACCCCACCTTAGACATAATGCCTAAATCATTGAGGTCATCGCCCATATAGGCTACTTCATGAGCCTCTAAATCCAGTGTATGTAAGAGCTCTTGTAATCCTGCACTCTTATTATGACTTCCCATTTGGATATGAGAAATGTTTAATTCTTTTGCCCTTCGCTCTACCATAGGAGAGATGCGGCCCGTAATAATTGCAGTTTGCAATCCCATCCGGTGTGCTAAGGCTAATCCTAATCCATCTTTTGCATGAAATGCTTTGATTTCTTCTCCACTAGATGTATAGACAATCTCGCCTTTCGTAAGAACACCATCCACATCTAAGGCTAAACAACGTATCGCCATTACACAATGCCTCTTCGCAACAAATCAGTAATATGTACTAATCCAAGACTTGTTCCATCTTGACCAACAACAGGTAATACGGTAATAGGTCTAGGTTGATTTTTCTCCATCATGTGAAGCGCTTCTGCTGCCAGCTTATCCTTTGTAATGGTACGAGGTGATTTTGTCATCATATCTTCCACAGACCATACTAGGAAATTACATCCAGAATCTAAGCCGCGACGAATATCTCCATCTGTTACTAAACCGATTAACTTACCTTCTTCATCTACTACATTTGCTGCTCCAAGCCCTTTGTTGGTCATTACAAATAAGGCATCTTGTACAGTAGCCCCTTTATGAATAATGGGATTATCATCTCCACTATGCATAATATTTTCTACGGTTAGCAATAATTTGCGACCTAAGGAACCACCTGGATGGAATACAGCAAAATTTTCTGGAGTAAATTTATGTTGATCCAACAAACACACTGCTAAGGCATCGCCTAATGCCAATGCCGCAGTAGTACTACTTGTCGGTGCTAATCCTAATGGGCATGCTTCTTTGTCTACGAATACCACCAAAACTACATCAGAGTTTTTTCCCAATGTAGAGCTTGGATTACCCACTACAGAAATTAATTTAGCCCCTATTCGGCGCAAGGATGGTAATAAACTAATGACTTCGCTAGTTTCCCCACTATTGGAGAAGGCCAGTACTACATCATCAGATGTAACCATACCTAAATCGCCATGTACCCCTTCACCAGGGTGTAAAAATAATGCAGGTGTACCAGTACTTGCTAATGTAGCCGAAATTTTTCGTGCAATA
This sequence comes from uncultured Veillonella sp., assembly GCA_963523985.1. GTDB lineage: Bacteria > Bacillota > Negativicutes > Veillonellales > Veillonellaceae > F0422. The sequence goes on along the minus strand of CAUREE010000009.1, from coordinate 24,225 downwards.
TGTCCAGATTTTCCCATACCTGTACAGACCACGCGACCTTTAGAGGCTAAGATTAACTCTACTGCCGTTTCAAAACGATGGTCTAATGTTTCAATTAAGTCTAACACTGCTTTTGATTCTTCTTGGAGCACCTGTGCTGCTCGTTCAAGTATCTTCATAGTTCACCTGCATCCTTTACATCTGTACTATTTTTTTACGATTTTATCGATAGCCACTAAATCAGTTAATAATTCTTCTAAAGAATCTAAATATAACATATTTGGTCCATCTGAAAGTGCTTCCTCTGGATTATCGTGGACTTCAAAGAACAATCCATCCACACCACTCGCTACCGCACCACGTGCTAAGTTAGCCACGAATTCACGTTGACCAGAAGAAGCTGTACCTGCCCCACCTGGTAGTTGTACGGAATGTGTAGCATCAAAGATAACTGGATAATCAAAAGAGCGCATAATTGGGAAAGATCTCATATCCACAACCAAGTTATTATAGCCAAAGCTAAAACCACGTTCTGTAAGCATCAAATTTTGATTACCAGATTCTTCCATTTTTTTCAACACATTGCTCATATCTTTAGGAGCCATGAATTGACCTTTTTTCACATTCACGCATTTTCCAGTCGCTGCTGCTCCGTACACCAAGTCAGTTTGGCGGCATAAAAAGGCTGGAATTTGAAGAATATCTAGCACTTCTGCAGCTGCATCAATTTGAGTAATATCGTGGATATCACTCACTACCGGCACTTGTAACTCTTCTTTGATAGCTTTCAAAATCTCTAAACCTTCTACCAATCCTGGACCACGGAAGGAAGAATAGCTAGAGCGATTGGCTTTATCAAATGATGCTTTGAATACATAAGGAATACCCACTTTATCGCAAATTGCTTTCGCACGACGACCAATCTCTAATGTACGTTCATAGCCCTCAATTACACATGGACCTGCCAATAGAAATAAGCCTTTACCTCCACCAAGTGTGAGATTGCCTACTTGTACTGTTTTCATTGTATCTCCTCTCTAAACGAAATCGTTTATGCTTCTAATTGGTGAAATATTTCATTCACTCGTTCTAAATCTTCTAGTGTATCTACTCCAACAAAACGCTGGTCTGTAGTAATCACTCGGATAGTATATCCATTTTCTAATGCTCGTAACTGTTCTAAGGATTCAGTTAATTCTGCTGGTGTCGGTTCCATCTTAGCATAGGTTAATAGGAACTGACGATTATATCCATACATACCTACATGCTTCAATGGCGGTACCACAAATGCATGTCTAGGGTAAGGAATCAAAGATCTGGAAAAATACATAGCATTCCCTAGTCGATTCACGATGACTTTCACAGCACTAGGCTCATTGTATTCTTCTTCTAACAAAGGACAGCCTACCGTTCCCATTTGTAGGGTTGAGTCTTCTTTAAACTGACGTGCCAATGTATCGATAACCGATGCATCAATGAGTGGCTCATCACCTTGCACATTAATGATCACATCAATATCAGTTCTTGCAGCTGCTACTTCCGCTAAGCGGTCAGTGCCGGTCAAATGATCCGTTCTTGTCATCATCACCTGTCCACCAAATTGGGTGACAGCATCATAGACTCGTTCATCATCAGTAGCCACAATGACCTCATGAATTTCCGTCGCTTTCGACACTTGCTCATAGACCCGTTGAATCATTGGTTTATTACCAATCATCGCTAAGGGTTTACCCGGTAATCGTGTAGATCCATAGCGCGCTGGAATAATACAAGCTATACGCATATTATTTCCCCTTTGCTATTTGCAACACATAGGATTTAAAATCGTCTTCACCTTTGGTAAATTCGATGCCAATCACTAATACATAGACAGGAATCTTCAAATCACGGATGGCCCGTACTTGAGATAACTTCACTGCATCTTTTTCCGTTGTAATAATGCCTTGAATCCCTGTTTTAAAACAATGTTGCCACAGTTTCACAACATCTTCTTCACTATAATCATGGTGGTCACCAAAACTCATCATATCCTGTACAGCGAATCCATAACTTTTCAAATTAGAAATGAAAGATCTAGGTTGTCCAATACCGCTAATCGCTAATAAAGGAGTCCCATCATAGTTACTAATGTCATGAATCATCCCATTATGGCTCCATTCTTCCAAGGTTTGAAAGCCCACTGTTTGATGAATGGTTTCTGCTACAGGAACAAGAGGTGCCAAGGAATGAATCTCCTCACGTAGTGCTTCCAGTTGTTCTGGTTCTACTTGATTCGTTTTCGTTAACACAATGTAAGTAGCTCGCTTCAAGTTCGTCAAAGGTTCTCGTAACAAACCTCTTGGTAACACCGCCCCATAGCCAAATGGGTGACTTGCATCGATCAACACAATGTCTGCATCACGGCCCAATGCTCGATGTTGAAAGCCATCATCTAATACAAGTACATCGGAGTGCATATCTTCTACGGCAATTTTCGCAGACTCCACGCGCTTAGAACCAATAATGACATTCGCATTAGGTAATGTTTTTGCTAACAACCACGCTTCATCACCACTGATAAAAGAAGACACATCTACCGTCCCTTGTCTAGATACGACGATGGGTTTTTTATTATTATCCGCTTTGTACCCACGACTTAAGACACTCACTGTATGTTGGTCTGTATCTAACACTTCACACACATAGCGCACCATCGGTGTTTTACCTGTCCCCCCCACTGTAATATTTCCTATACTAATGACTGGCACTGGCATATGTAACACTCTATGTGGATGGTTATATCGTTCATTGCGATATTCTACGACTCTTTCATAGACCTTACTAGCCTTTTCTAAACCACCACGCAGAGCATCTCCTAATGAGCCTTGCATCTGCCCGCTGATGATATGTTTAAAGAGTTGTTCTCCTTTCATGAGTAAACCTCCTCCGTATCCCTCTAGTATAGCCTAGGATATTAAAACTAAGATGAACTGATTAAGGAACAATGTGAAACCGCTCAAAAAGACGTCGTAGCTCCTCTGTATTACGTTGTGTAGCACCACGATTTTCACAGACTACTTCCAAACAATGACGACTCATATCTTCTCGCATAGTTTCGTTCGCACACAACGTTTGCAACACTTCTAACAGTTCACTTTCATCATGTACCATTGTACATGCCCCACGGGAACTTAATAAGCTGTAGATTTCCTTGAAGTTAAACATATGAGGTCCCACAATAATAGGCTTGCCATGAGCCGCTGGTTCCAAAATATTGTGCCCTCCCGTTTTGACTAAAGAGCCTCCCACAAAAATGATATCACCTAAACTATATAAACGACCTAATTCTCCAATAGTATCTAAAATTACCACTGGAATTTCTTCGTGTACAGGTTCTGTCATTGTGCTGCGACAAATCGCTTTAAGCCCATATTTTTGAGATAACGCTTTTACATCATTACCACGCATAATTTCACGAGGTGCTATGAGCAATCGTGCATTCGGGTAAGATTGTAAAATTTCCTTGAAAGCTTGGAACAGTTTATCTTCTTCCCCTTTATGGGTACTGCCCGCCACGATGATAGGATGATTATGTCCAAAGCCAAATTCATGTTGTAATTGTTCTTTTTCTTCATCCGTAACCGTCGCATAGGTTTGGTCGTACTTAGTATTTCCTGTGACAGTCACTTCTTTCACATTTGCACCTAGTACAGAAATATATTCTGCATCCAACTTTGATTGCATACAAAATCGATCAATGGATCCCAGCATATCTCGCATGAAGGACTTGATATGCATGTATCGTGACATAGAGCGATCACTAATACGGCCATTAACCATCATTACTGGAATTTCTTCATCTTTCGCAATACGAAGAAAATTTGGCCAAATTTCAGTTTCTACTAGTAAAATAGCAATAGGCTTTATAATGTTCAAAATTCTTCGTGTTAAAAAAGGTAAATCCAAAGGAAAGAAAATAATCCCTTCTGCTTCTGGTATAATACGTCGTGCCATAGCATGACCAGTAGCGGTAACTACAGATACAACTACTACTGCCTCAGGAAAGCTCTTTTTTATATCTTTCACCAAAGGACTGGTAGCTACAATTTCTCCCACAGATGCTGCATGTAACCATATAGCACGTTTACCTTCTATTTTTTTCATCAATGTGCTCGGCATGAATCCCGCACTTTGTTTAATACGCTCGTAGAATCCTTCTTCAAAGGCTAATCGATAGAGAATAACTGGTATTAAGCCAATCCAATAGATAATGAGAAGTATATTATATATCCAGTACATAGTTTATCCTTTTCCGGCAAATTGAACAGAATATAAATGACTGTACAAGCCATTCAACGCTAATAATTCATCATGTGTGCCTTCTTCTACAACACAGCCTTGTTGTAGGACCACTATATGATCAGCATGCTTAATGGTACTCAATCTATGAGCAATCACTAAAGCCGTTCTATTTTTCATTAATCGTTCTAATGCTTCTTGTACAATTTTTTCACTTTCAGTATCTAAGGCTGAAGTAGCCTCATCAAGAATTAAAATGCTAGGGTTTTTCAAGATTGCCCTTGCAATGGCAATCCGTTGACGTTGACCGCCAGACAAGGAATTACCTCTTTCGCCTACTAACGTATCAAACCCATTCGGTAGTTTTTCAATAAATTCAAAGGCATTCGCTGCTTTAGCTGCATCAATGATTTCTTGTTCTGTCGCATCTAAGCGTCCATACAAGATATTTTCACGTACAGATGCATTGAATAGCATCGTATCTTGTGGTACTAAACCAATATTTTCTCGTAAAGATGTAAATGTTACATCACGTACATCTACACCATCAATGCGGATGGCGCCACCTGTCACATCATAGAAACGTGGTAACAAATTGGCAATCGTTGATTTACCCGCTCCAGAAGGTCCTACAATCGCTACAGTTTGTCCTTGTTTTACCGTTAAATTGACCCCTTTTAATGCCAAATTATCTTCATCATAGGCAAATTGTACATTGTCAAACTCTACATCTCCTTGTACGTTTATTAATGCTTTTGCTGTTGGTGATTCTTTCACATGCGGTTCTGTTTCTAAAATATCAATGACACGATCTCCGGCTGCCATCGCTTTTTGCAAGTTACCATACACCTGAGTTAAGCGTTTCACAGGATTTGATAGATTAATGGCATAAATTAAGAATGCAATCAAGGATCCTGCTGTAATATAACCTTGTACTACAGAATATCCGCCATACCATAAAATAATGACTACAGCAATAGCTGCTGCAAATTCCACCATAGGTCCCATAACAGCAGTTAGTTTTGTAGCTTTCATAGCAGCATCAAAGTTATTTTGGTTCTCTTGTTCAAATCGCTTAAATTCATATGTTTCACGAGCAAAAGAACGAATCACACGAACACCGGAGATAACTTCTTGTAAAAATGCCGTAATATCTGCTGTTCTACCTTGTACCTCATGGCCTGCAGAGCGCAATTTTTTACCAAATATATTGGTTAATCCTAACACGACAGGAACAATAATCAATGTTAAAAGGGATAGTTTCCAGTCCAAGTAAAACATGAATACTAAGGACCCTACTAAGGTAACCCCCTCTGTCATAAAGGATATAAGGTTATCCACAATAGCTTGTTGCAAAGCACCTACATCACTCGTAACATTACTCATAATAACCCCTGTTTTACGGCGGTCAAAATAAGCTTGGTCTAACTTTTGTAAATGCTTAAACAAGGTTTCACGAATATCGATAACCACACGTTGCCCTACATAAGCCATCGTATAGTTTTGCCCATATGTAGCAAATCCACGAAGCAAGAAAATGATTAAGATGGCGACAACAATTAACGTTAATAAGCCTAAGTCTTTATCTTGCAATACTCCATCCACTACATTTCGGATTAACCATGGTACTACCAAATATCCCATGGCAGCGGCAATCATACAAAAAATCCCTAAGATGAGTCGCATTCTATATGGCAATACAAACGCCAATAGTTGTTTATAACGATTCATTTATGCCTCCTTCATTGCTACTGATGCAATGACATCAGCTACACGTTGCACCGCTCCCGGTGCCCCTAATTCTACTTTCACTTGTGCTAAATCAGCTTTCATCTGCGTATATGTCGCTTCATTATCTAAGATATTAGCTAGTTCTCGTTCTACATTTTCTGGCGTTACTTCCCCTTGTAATAATTCAGGAATAATACGCCGTTTTGCCATAATATTAGGTAATCCAATATGGTCAATTTTAACCAATAGTTTACCGATTCCATACGTGACAGATGCCACTTTATAAATCAACACTGTAGGTACATTCATTAATGCTGTTTCCAAGGTCGCCGTTCCAGATGCCGCAATACAAGCTGTACAAATCTGCATTAAATCATAGTTATGACCTTCTGTAACAGTAACTGGCACAGAATAAGCTTGTAATATTCTATCAATATCTTCTTTGGGTATAGTATGTGCTCTCGGTAAGAAAAATTTCAAATCTTTGTGATTCTCATATAACCGTTCAGCGGCTGCTAACATGGTAGGTAATAAGCCTTCTACTTCTTGTTTGCGACTGCCTGGCATCAAGAGAATATTGCGACTTGTTGTATCTGCACCGAAATGAGCAAGAGCTGATTCATAGGACATGGTAGGATGTACAATATCTACTAAAGGATTTCCTACAAATTCCACATCTACGCCAAATTCACGATATGCCTCCGCTTCAAACGGGAAAATAGAGGCTACTTTTGTTACTGTTTTGGCGATATCCTTACCTCGGCCTTTATTCCAAGCCCAAATGGTTGGCGCAATGTAGTACACCACAGGGATATGTAATTCTTTTGCCACCTTAGCTAGCTTCATGTTAAAACCTGGATAGTCAATACACACCAACACATCTGGCTTTTCTCGTAGCATAGCTTCTTTTAAGAAACTGCGAAGTTTAAAAAAGGTAGGTAAATGTTTTAGTATTTCAACGATGCCGATAAACCCTAGTTGCTGAATATCATAAATAATATCCACACCAGCTTGTTTCATCAAATCTCCGCCCATACCAAATAGCTGTGCTTCCGGATATTTCTCCAATAAAGCCTTCGCCACACTGGCGCCGTGCGTATCTCCTGATGCTTCACCAGCAGAAAACATAATCTTCATGTTTACTCCTCATCCGGCCCTTCTACGGCACAGATTACGATCCCTAATTCATTTGCTTTTTGCAGCACTGCTTCTTGTTCAACAAAAATCGTCCGTTTTGCTTCCATAGCTAACACCTTACAGTTACTGCTAATCATAGATTCTAAGGTCTTCATACCTACTGCAGGAACATCGAAACGTACATCTTGATTAGGTTTTGCAGTTTTTACCACCACAGCACCTTCACGCCCCAAGGCCCCGCCTCGTTTGATACACTCATCTGTTCCTTCAATAGCTTCAATGGCCATCGCTGCTTGTTCTTTCACTACTACAGTTTGACCAATATCGAGAGCTCCCATTTGTTTGGCTAAGGTAAAGCCAAACTCAATATCTAGTTGCTCCACCTCTGTTGGTTTTCGAGTTGTCATCACACCCACCGGAGGCATAAGAGAACGCATGTATTTTGTTTGATCTGCTACAGATAGACCTTCTTTTTCTAATTCATCCACGATGGCCAACATGATCGTATCATCTTTACGATTACGCAAACGATTCAATAATTTAATGGTACGCATATCTGGAATGGTTGTTATCTTTTTATAGAGATGTTCCTTTGTCACTTTACCTAACATCGTTACATCAGTGACACCTTCTTTGAGAAACGTTTTAATCACTGTATCTGATTTAAAGACGCTGATTTGGTAGTATGCATCGGCCTCTGCTTGCAATTCAGGAGCACCATTTGTCACAACAGATATGACCACAACTTCATAGCCTTCATGTTGAGCTGCTCGCATAAATTCAACTGGCAGATTTCCAATTCCTGCAATCAATCCTACTTTCGCCATAACGCCTCCCACTAACTTTTAATTATAAAAATCCTAATCTATATTATATCACATAAAGGAGACAAATGGCATGAAAGTTCACAACAAAAAATACATGGCAAAGGCATATGTCATATACCTTCACCATGTATTTTAATTTCTAATTAATCTCTGCGTACACGCATGATACCACGATCTGCATTACGTAAGAAACGTAGCATATGTTCAATCTCAACAGAGGATGTTAAATTTAACTCCATTTCTTCAATGGCTTTAGATAAACTATAACCACTACGATAAATAATACGGAATGCTTTCTTCAATTCACGACGTACTTCTTCAGATACACCCGCACGTGCAAGACCCACCGAGTTCAGTCCGATGACATGTGCTGGCTGTCCATCCGCAATCACATAAGGAGGGATATCTTGTACAACTTTCGCCATACCACCTACCATAGCATTGCGTCCAATTTTTACAAATTGATGGACCCCGGCGATGCCACCGATGACAACCCTATCTTCTACGATTACGTGACCTGCAAGGCCTGCACAGTTACTCATAATTACATTATTGCCAACGATACAGTTATGCGCTACATGAGTACACGCTTGGAACAAGCAATTGTTGCCAATTCGCGTTTCTTCACCTTCCCCTGTGGCACGACTAATAGTTACGAATTCTCGAACTACTGTATTATCGCCAATGATGCAATAACTTTTTTCACCTTTAAATTTTAAATCTTGAGGTTCTAAACCGATAGCACAACCTGGGAAAAATTCATTATTTTTACCAATCGTTGTCCAGCCACCAATCACTACATTAGCACCGATTTTAGTACCATCTCCGATTTCAACATGTTCTCCAATGACTGCACCAGGACCAATAATAACATTTTTACCAATTTTTGCATCCGGATGTATGACTGCAGTACTATGAATTTCAGATGTTGCATTTTCCATGCCAACTACGATCATCTGTGTCACTCCTTATATTTTGAAAGTTATTCTGGCTTCACTAAGGCGAACATGTACTCACCACTTGCCACCAATTTATCACCAACATACGCACGACCTTCCACTTTACCCATACGGCCTTTGATTTTTACTACATCAGCTTCGATACGTACTTGGTCACCAGGTTTTACAGGGTGACGGAAACGCACTTTATCAATACCTGTAAACATTGGCGTTAAACCACGATTTTCTTCAGGATACAAGAGTGCAATCCCACCAACTTGAGCAATCGCTTCTGTAATCAATACGCCTGGCATCACAGGATTACCTGGAAAGTGACCCATGAAATGTGGTTCATTGAATGTACAGTTTTTAAGACCTACCGCACGTTTCATTGGTTCCATTTCAATAATACGATCTACCAATAAAAATGGATAACGGTGTGGTAGAATTTCCATAATCTCTTCAATTGTAAGAATCATGTTATGCCTCCTCTTGCATTTCTTTTAAAATTTCTCGACTTAATCGTGAGTTTAAATTATGACTTGATTTTACAGCAATAATATGGCCTTTTAAATGACCTACTAAAAATAAATCGCCTAATATATCTAAAATTTTATGTCGCACTAATTCGTCAGGGAAATTAAGTTCTGATAAGCAGGTTGTATCATCATAGACAATGACATTTTCTGTGGACCCACCTTTTGCCAGTCCCATCGCTTGTAATTGTTCAATTTCCTTTGTGAAACCAATCGTTCTAGCTGGTGCAATCTCCGTGGCAAACACATCAGGATTAATTTCATAATCTGCATGTTGTGTACCTAGCATAGGATGACTATTAATACTTGTGAAAGTCACTCGGAATCCATCATAAGGACGAATAATAATAAATTTATCTTCTTCATAGATACCATGGGATTGTTTCACAGTGTACACATGACGGTCTGCCTCTTGTTCTACAATACCAGCTTCTTTGATAAGCTGTACAAATGTGGCTGACCCACCATCTGCTATCGGAGGTTCTGGTGAATTTAATTCAATCACGCAATTGTCGATAGCCATACCATAGAAAGCTGCTAAAATATGTTCTACCGTAAATACTTTAGCCTCACCATCCTCTAATGTAGTAGCACGCATCGTATTCGTCACATTACGGATATCTGCTTTTACAGAAGGCGCGCCTGGCAAGTCTGTACGTACAAAGGTGATCCCTGTATTCGGCTCACTTGGTAAAATACGCATTTGTACAGGCAATCCACTATGCAAGCCAGCCCCTTCATAACTAATGGCTTTGCTAATTGTTTGTTGTTTCATGAGGACCTCCCTTCTACTATTTTTGATTCATTACATCTGGTGGTACTTCTATAGTATCACCATAAAATCGCCGTGTCCATTTCCAACGGTTATGGAGCCAAAACCAATCTTCTGGATAGCGTCTAATATAATCTTCTAGCCATTCATTGAGCATCGTCAATGTAACAGCAATATCACGTTTACGATCCTCTGTTTTTTCTGCATATACAGGAGGATGTACTGTAATTTCGTGCTTTTCAGTATATTCATTAAAACGAATGGTAATTGGAATAATCGGCACATCTTGCATGCGAGCCATCGCTGCTGGTCCTACAGGAGTCAATGTTTCGTAGCCGAAAAACGGCACTAACTGACCTTTATCTCCTGGATCTTGGTCCATGATAAGACCAATGAAAGAACCTTGTTGCAGTTCTTTCACCATTTCACGAACCCCTGTTTTATAGGTGACGTGTTGTTGCATAAGCTCACGATATTCATTGATAAATTTGTCCGCATCACCTTGTTGTTGCATGGCTACTGAAATCAAAGGATAGCCTTCCGATGCTAAAATGCCTCCTAGTAATTCCCAGTTTCCACTATGGAGAGCGATAATAATAGCACCTTTTCCATCTTCTTTGGCAGATTCTAGATATTCACGACCTTCCATAGTGAACATCTCTTTGTACTTGCCATCTTTAATTTCAGGATACCGAAGCACATCCACGATCATACGACCAAATCGAGTCACACTAGCTTTGGCTATTCGTTTCGCCTCTACAGGATCATCTGTAATACGGCAAAACAAGATTTGTCCTATGGCCAATCGTTTTCGATTGCTTGGTGTGAAGAGCCACCCTAATTGTCCTAAGAGATATCCAATACCATATTGTACTCGATACGGCAAGGCACATAGGATAGCACTTAATACTTTCATACAGGTATATAACATAAGTACACCTATTTATCTTCTAATTTAGCTTGCAAAGCAGCTACTTCTTTTTCTAATGCTTTCAACTGTTTTACCATATCTGGCAATCGACTTTCATAGGCAGCCAATTTCAACCATTCTTTGTGTGGTCGCATTGGGAAACCTGCATATAATCCATTGGATGGCACATTACCTGTGATGCCCGTTTTACCGGCAAAGGTAACATTATCACCAATCGTAATATGTCCCGTACAGCCAGTTTGACCAGCAAAGATAACATGATTACCACATTTTGTGCTACCAGCGATACCGACTTGAGCAATCAAGAAGCAGTCTTCACCAATTTCCACATTATGACCTAGGTGAACTAAGTTGTCTATCTTTGTACCACGGCGCACCAAAGTAGAGCCCATTGTAGCATTGTCGATACAAGAGCAAGAGCCTACTTCCACATCATCTTCTAGAATCACATTACCTACTTGTGGGATATGTGTGTGCTTGCCATTTTCAGTGGCAAAGCCAAAGCCTTCTCCACCAATGACTGCATTAGCCCGTAACACAACTCGTTTTCCTAAAATACAGTTTTCATGCACAATAGAACTCGCATAGATTGTGGTACCTTCGCCAATACGTACATTATGTCCAATATATACATAGGCGTGTAATGTGACATTATCACCAATGATGGCATTATCGTAAACTACACAATAAGGTCCAATTTTTACATTCTTACCAATTGTTACGTTCTTACCAATAATGGCCGTTTCATGAATCCCCTCTGGAAATACCACAGGAGGATGGAATACTTCTAACAATTTAGCAAAGGCAGCTTTTGCATTGGACACTACGATTTGAGGAATCGTGCAATCTTCAATTTTTGCATCCACCAACAATGCCCCTGCTTTACTATCTTTTGCGAACTCTCTATAATCGCCGATAGCAAAGCTAATAGCATGTTCTGCCCCTTGATCTAAACTACGGGCTTCTTCAATACTAATAGAACCATCACCATATACGGTACCCTCAACCAGTTTGGCTAGGTCTTCTACTGAAAACTTCACGCTGAAGCCTCCTTACTTTTCACTCTCTTATTATTTACTAGTTTCTGCGGAAGAAGCGCCTTCATTCATCTTTTTAAGCACATCTTCTGTAATATCAATACCACCCGTTACAATGGCTTGATCATTCGCTACTACAGTCAATTCTTTTTCTTTCGCTACCGCTTGGATATTAGATTCCACATAAGCTTTGAACTCTTTACCCTTTGCTTGACCAAAGATTTGCAATTCTTGCTGTGCATTCATTTGTGTTTGGTGGAATTCGTCTTCTGTTTGTGTACCTTGCACTTGAGCTAAACGATCAGTTACTTCTTTTTGTTTCGCTTCCATTTCTTTATTGATATCTTTTGCTTTTTGGCTTTCTTGCACTAATTTTTCAGTGTTTACCACACCTACTTTATCTGTGGTGCCACAACCAGCAACCAATCCTAATGCACATACCATCATAGCTCCTGTAGCCATACGTTTCCACATTGATTTCATCACTTTACTCCTTTATTGTCCATACGATTGAATGATTTCATCTGTCAAATCCATACCAGTACGATCCGTAATATGGTCCACTACCACCAAATCTAGTTGCTTTGCTCTCGCCAGAACACCTGCACGAACTCGAATATCTTCTAGAATGGCATCATGTAGGGCTTGTACTTCATCTCGTTTTTGCGCCAATCTTTGTTCCCACTCTGCATCCCACAATGTGGTACCATCATGACGAACTTTTGCTAGTACTTCTTGCTGAGAGTCCACTAAACCTTTCATGGAGCGGTCCCTCTGTGCACCTAAAGCGTTAGCCTGTTCTGTCGCATAAGCACTTAACTTTTCTTGTGCTTCTGCACGAGCGGGTGCCATAGCTGCCGCCACTTTCGATTCAATGTCTTTCCATTGGTCGGAACCGCTTAGACCATGACTACGCTGTGCCAATAGTTCTGATAAACGCTGTTCTTTCTCACGTTTTTGCGTATCCCAACGTTGACGTTGCGTATCATCAATCGGTTTTACCTTCATTTCAGTTGTTAACCATAATTGTAAATTCACAATTTCTATATCTGCTTCACTAGGTTCTACTTTGTAGGCTTTTCGATATTCTTCAATCAATGCCCGTTGCTTAGCGGCTAACTCTTGATTTAATTCAGCTTCACGTAGGGCAATTTTAGTTTGTAACTCACGATTCAAACTTTCCGTTAAATTTGACTCTAACTGTTTCAGATGTTCTTCCGATTTGTTTACTTCAGCACCTAACTTAGACTTGAGAAGTTCATCTTCTCTATCTCGCTGTGCCTCTAACCGCAACAATTCCTTCTTTTGCTCATCATAATTGTGAAAGTTTGGATGTCGTTCCACCACTTCTTGCAATCGTACAACCCCAATTCGTGGTTCCTCTATTGCCTTCGATTGCTGATGTCCATAATATCCACCAATGCCCACAGCACATACTAGCATACCTATGAAAGCGAAGATAGGTCCTTTTCCCATTTGGATGTTACCTTATTTAGTTTCTGCTAATTTTTTGCTTACTTGTTCTGTAATATCAGTACCACCAAACAACACAGATTCGCGGCTCAACACAACACTAAGACCTTTACCATCTGCCACTGTTTTAGATGCTTCATCTACACGTTTTTTAAGATTATCTTGAATTGTTTGTTGCTTATCTTGCAATTTTTGACGAAGTTCATCAGATAATTTTGCTTTACCTTCTTCATCTAAATTAGCAGATTTTTCATTAAATTCTTTTTGTAGTTCTTCATTATAGGCAGCATATTCTTGTTGTGCATCTTGCACTAAGTTTGGATTGCTTTCTACAATTCGCTGCATATCAATAACACCGATATTGCTCACTGCATTGGAACCACCATGTCCCGCCATCTGTGTATAGGCCAAAGCCCCCACACTGATGACAAAAAGAATGCCTACAATGATAGACACTGTTTTTACATTCTTTTTATTATTCAATAAACGCATCATAGTGTATCTACCTTCTTTCCTTATATTCGTCCTATTAGGCGTAACCATCGATCCTGGTCACCCCAGACATATTCTAATCGTAAATATTCATGTACATCATAGGAAAGAGCAAATTCATTAGCTTTCGCAGTTATATCTCTTTCATATCTTGCATTCCAACGTGTACCAATATTTTGGTATACAAAACCATGATGGTGATGATTCGGCAGGCTGTATTGATAACCTACCTTTGTATCTTTACTGAATTGATACCCATACGATGGCGCAAAAGACCATTTCAAACGATTGGGTAAAAACTCTGTTTCTAAATACCAATCATGGGGACCTCGATGAACCCCCGTATACACTCGTAATCCTACAGAATCCACACCACGCCCCATATCCAAATACCCTTCGCCTCGAAGGATATACTTAGAGGAATCCACGTGAATGTCTAATCTTGTGTCCGTACCTACCTGAAGTTCTGGAGTCATGGTCACACCAAATTGCGTAACACCCCGACTTGTATTAAGTTCTTCTTGTATCTCCGATTCTATCATCAACTGATGACGTCGCACAAACGACACAGGTAGTCCCTCTAATTGTTGTAACTTTTTTTCATAATATTGACGCATATTATAAAAAAGAGCACTCGGTAAAGTATTAGAGTGAATAGCCACATCTGTACGATGTACACTATTACCATGAGGTACTAAATATACGGTAGCCTTTGCTAATTCTCCACCTACAATATCAATTTGTGGTGTAAATTCAGGAAGAGTTCCTTCTAATTCACTTCGAATTGATTTTTGTGCTAATGGTGTAATCCAACCTAAGGACTCCAGGGATGCTCCCAAAAGAATTTGCTCTAACCGGGGCTTTACATTTCCTATATCTCTATGTATGAGAGATTGTCCATAAGGAGATATATTCCCATAGTTAAACTTAGTTTCTATAGATTGTACCACATTTCCATAGGGTTCTAATGTAAGGCGCATATACATAGATTCACCAATATCCATAGATATAGATTTTACCGTATATCCATATAGAATGCGATCCACTACATCTATTGTAGCCTTTTCATAGGCCTGCATAGATTCCTTGATATAAGAATCCTCTTTACCTTTGTATATATAGGAAGCTGCACCTTGAATACTAGCTACCATACGTGTTTTTAAGGCTGCTGGAATCGTTCCTGTTGTACTGTGTAGGTCCACATCCACAGTCTGAACAGGCGCTCCATAGACGCAGGGAATCCCTAATGTAACCATTAGGAAAGCCCCTCCTATCCATTGTTGTATAGTCATCAATTAGAATTGTCCACCAAAGCTAAAGTGGAATTTCTTTTGATCTTTACTAATACCATAGTCGATACGTACTGGACCAATTGGTGTTGTCACACGCACGCCGGCACCTACAGAAACATTAAATGTTTTAGAATGTTTGAACCAAGGTACATTTGGTGCATCCCATGCATCACCTAAATCTGTAAATAATGCACCGCTTACTTTATTCCAAATTGGGAAGCGATATTCTGCCGTAAAGTTGTACATTTTTTTACCACGGTATTGATCATCCTCATAAGCACGAAGAGAATCAGAACCACCGATTGTATATAATTGACTATATGGTAAATCACCCATTGCCCAACCTAATCGTGCACGGAAGGCAAGAACTTGTTTATTACCTACTTTTTTATACGTTCTAGCTTCGCCAGTGAATTTATAGAAGTTAAAGTCACCACCTAAGCCATGACCACCCCATTGTAATGTACTGGATAAACGTTTACCACGTGTTGGTTCGTATACATTATCACGGGAGTCAAATACTTTTTGCCAGCTAATGCTGTTTGTTGTGCCAAAGTTATGTTTAATATATCCTGTGCTAGCAAACTTATAGCCCTCATTATTCCAACGATATCCTGATCCAGGACCGCCATTTACATCTGTATCATACCGGAAACCACTGGAATCTTTATTATCCCAAACATAAGTATCTTTACGATGCTCTAATGTGACATAATCACGAGTAAACTCACCCGTTTGACGTCCTAAAGAAATATTAAAGCCATTAGATTTTCTGTCATAGGTAGCTTTCGATTGTCCTTTTTCGTTGTAATCTATATATTCGTTTAATTGATTGTAGTAGGTTACCCCTAAAGATGTGCCTTTTCTATCAATCCATGGACGCAAGTAGGAAACAGAGTAGTTTTTATAACCTGCTGTGCCTCCAAACTCCCAGTGAACTTTCACTTTATCACCAGTACCGCGTAAGTTTTCTTCACCCACTTCTACAATACCTACAAAGCCATCAGCACCAGAATAACCTGCACCTAATGTAATCGTACCTGTTTTATGTTCTAGTACGTCCACTTCAATGTTCACCATTTCTTCTGTGGAGCCTTGTGTTAAACGTACATTTACATCATCAAAGAAACCTAAGTTATATACTTTCTCTACAGATCGACGTACTAAGAATTTATTAAATGGTTGTCCCACTTTTTGGTTAAATTCACGAGTAATCACACGATCTTTAGTCTTTTTATTACCATGTGGAGTAATACGTTCTACAATACCTTCTACTACAGATACGTGTAATACACCATTGTCATCTACAGCCATATCTTTTACATGAGCTAAAATATATCCATCACGTTGGTACGCTGCGTTGATACCTTGTACTTTTTCACCAACTGCAATAGTATTTAACACAGTGTTAGGTTGTACATCTAAATAGTTCAATAATACATCTGTTTTGTATACCGTATTACCCTCTACAGACACACCTTTAATCACTGGGTTTAAGGTTACATGATATGCTACTTTTACACCTTCTGGTACTTCTGTAAATACTGGTGTAATTTCTGAAAGAACACCGGAACCACCTAGGTTAGCAATCTCTTTAGAGATTCCTTCTACTGTAACAGCATCACCAATTTTACCTTGTAATAAAGAAAGGAAAGCCGGTTGATTTGCTTGGTCAAGACCTTCAATAGAAATATGAGTGATCGTTTTGCCTACATATTTTTGTAACTCCGCTTCAGTTAGGGATGTGAAATAACGAGCTTGTACTTGAGGAATCGCTGTTTCCACACCTGCCGCCTGTGCTTCTTCTAATTTATCACCACCAGCTTTTGTGATAACTTTAACTTCTTTGTCATTAGTAGCTAAGGAAGAGTTATCAACACGTTTACGTTGTTCTTCAATAGCATCACGTTGTGCAGCCTCAGACAAACCTTCACGAGCTGCTGCAATCGCTGCCTCTGTAGCCGTATCACCAGAGGCTACTGTTTCTTGGCGTGTAGTATTTTGCTTTCCTAAATCCTCCATGGATAATTTAGCAATTGTTTTGCCACTTTCAGTCGTAGTAGCAGTATCAGCAAATACTGGAGTTGTACTGATTGCCGCTAGGACAGCAAAGGTTAAAAATTTCTTATAAGATAGGTTTCCCTTCATATATGTTCCTCCTTAGAATATAAAAGGTGCTAATCTCGCAAAATACGTCCACCAGTTTGCACTGCATGTACCATGTCTTTCGAGCTAATAGAGGGCACTGGCGTTGCCTCCACAGTTGGTTGTGTTATCACCACATGTTCTTGCTTTTCCACGGTTTCCACTACCTTCGTTTCTGTTTGTTCTACAGGTTGTGATTCTTTTACAACCACTGGAGTACTGACCTTACTTGGCTGTACTTCCACCTGCGTGTCAATGACAGGAGTGCTCGCGGTATTCTCTGTTTCATGTTGTGATAGCCACCAATGTGTTGCCCCTATGATTCCTACTAGTGCAATAGCTAAGACAGCCCGTTGTGCATAAGACACAATAGAAGGTTTGCCTTCATTCATCTGTTTCATCTCTGCTTGTGCTAGGAACAAGTGAAAGTTGCCTTTCACACTTCCTTTGTTAGCATACGATGTAGCTGCTGCATCTAACCAAGCACGAACCATGCGAATGCGTTTTTCCATAGGTGTTGTTACAGGTTCCATACGTTCCTCCTTTCATAACTATATAATCGTAGTTAGAAAGAAAAAAGTGAACCAATTTTTTACTATCTTTACTATTATACCAATGAACCGCTATTTTGCCTATTTTTTTCTACTAACTTTCTATATAGTACTCTACTTTTTTAAGATTTTAATGAAGAATCTCTTTCAATACGATTCTATTTCACCATAGTTCGCCAGATATTGTAATCTATGCTATACTTATTCATAGCATATAAGGAGGTTCCTTATGGACATACTAATCAATGTGGGGATTGCATTCCTTGTGGGTTTGGTCTCCCTATTTCTTATACTCAGAATTGAACCGCACAGCCATAATGTGTTAAGCACATCCGGACGTATCAATCGCTTTCAATTTATCATAGGCATATTATTTTTATCTGCTTCCATGCATATCTTTAATATGTTTATCCAACAACTATTAACTGTGGTAGTTATTTTACCTGCCTATTTTGCTATTAAAGCATTGGCCTATGCAGGCTATATCATATTGTTACCTTTCTATTATACTTTGTACATCCGTCGTCTCAACGACATCGGATTGCCTGGTCGCTTTATTGGTATCTTATTGGGTATGTATATACTATGTACAAATCTGTACATCCCATTAAAAAATATATACATTTTACATCTTATTATCGTCTATATCCTTCATGGATTCCTAGCCTGTTTCCCTGGTTCAACTGGAAACAACCGTTACGGTTCTCCTACACGTTGGCCTAGCAAAAGTAAGAAAGGATAGTCACTATGGGATTCTTCGACTGGTTCACTCAGACCCCAGACCATATCATCAGCTATGCCCCTGGCGGTCATACATTGCAAGTTAAAATTACTTACAATACAGAAACTGGACTCTTCACCTATCGTGGTCGATATGGTACACGTGCCAAGTTTTACGATACAGATATCGACCATATCGACAACAAAGAGGTGAGTCGTACCCATCGTGTCTTACTCATTCAAGGTCAGAATACTTGCCTCGCCACCCTCGATGTTCTTACCAACTTAGTCAATGAAAATTTACAAGCTTGGATTGAATCTCGTGGCTCTGTAGCTTATGATTACGATCAACAGCAACGTGGCTTATGGGTGAACACAGCCGCCGTAAAAGCTGCCATTGACGCAGGTCCTCCGGTGGAAACTACTACTATTGAAGTAGAGGATACATCTGATGATGCTATCAATACATCTGATGTAGTGCCCACTCAGGATGACCCTATTCTTCGCATCAAACAATTAAAAGAACTTCTCGATATAGAAGCCATTACTGACGAAGAATTTCAACAGAAAAAAGAAGAATTACTTAACAAAATCTAAACATTAAAAGGACTGTTCCCAGTGTCTCTTTCACTGGAACAGTCCTTTTCTATGTGTCATTCAATATTCTCTTCTCTTTTATGGCATAATAATGCCACCAACTAGTTTCGACACATGGTCGATGTGTTGGCTTTCACAGTAAGCGCTCATTTCACTAGCGATGATGGCAATAGCTCGCGGATCTACCATCGTTGCCGTCCCCACAGACACGATGTCAGCTCCTACCAGCATAAATTCTAAGGCATCTTCACCAGTCATGATGCCACCGCCCCCCATGATAGGGATATCAATGGCTTGTGCCACTTGATGTGTTAAACGCAATGCCACTGGTTTCACAGCGGGACCAGATAAACCACCATATATATTCCCCAACAATGGTTTGCGAGTCCGTAAGTCTACAGACATCCCTAATAGGGTATTAATCATGCTAATACCATCTGCCCCTGCTGCTTCTACAGCACGAGCAATTTCTACGATGTCTGTTACATTAGGCGATAATTTCATAATCACCGGTAAATCTGTATTCGCTTTTACTGCTTTACAGACAGCAGCAGCACTCTCCGCCTGCACACCAAATGCCATACCTCCGCATTTGACATTAGGACAACTAATGTTGACCTCTAAAGCTGCTACACCTTCAACAGTCAATGTTTTTGCCATAAATTCGTACTCCTCTAGTGTATTACCAGAGATATTAGCAAAAATTGGTACATCATAATGTTTTAAGTTTGGCAATATATCAGCTACGAAAGCTTCTGCTCCTGGGTTTTCTAATCCAATACAGTTCAACACTCCAGATGGTGTTTCCGCAATGCGAACACCCGCATTACCAGGTCGAGCTGTAGGTGTTAAACCTTTTACAGAAATCGCCCCCACCTCTGTATTGAGATCTAAATATCCATCGTATTCCAATCCGAATCCAAAGGTGCCCGACGCTGCAACGATAGGATTTTTCATAGAGATACCACAGAACTCTACAGCTAATTTAGGATCTACAGTAGCCATTAGAAAAACACCTCCTCAGCAGGGAATACAGGACCATCTTTACATACTTTATACCGTGTACCACTTTTACCTTGGCAAGCACAGCCTACGCAACCGCCAGTACCACAACCCATGCGTTCCTCTAAAGACACTTGGCATGGTACATTCATTTGTTGCGCAACAGCAGCCACACCTTTCATCATTGGTGTAGGACCACATGTCAAAACTGCATCAAACTGTTCTTCTTTCATAAGTGTTTCCATCACAGTCGTAGGATACCCTTTAGCCCCTAAGGATCCATCATCCGTGGTGATATGAACGGTCACGGGACTATCTTTGAACAAGTCTGCCCAGAAAGATTCGCTTGCATTGCGGAAACCCAATATCACATGCGCCTCTTGGCCTGGTTGTAACCGATCAGCGATACATAACATGGGCGCAATTCCAACACCACCACCTACGAGTAACATGCGGTCTGCAGTGGTAAACGCTTGACCTAATGGTCCCAAGCAATCTAAAGTATTCCCTTCTTGTAGTTTGGTCATTAGTTCAGTGCCTTTACCTACCACACGATACAATAAGTCGATAGTACCTGCCTTCGCATCAAATCCTGCATAGCTGATAGGTCGGCGCAACAAGGGAGCTGTGCCCCCTGTAACGCGAACATTACAAAACTGTCCTAGTTGTGCCTCTTTTGCTTGTTTTGGTGCATATACGGACATTCTCCATACATCACTGCCTATTTGGGTGTTATGAATCACTCGACCCATTTCTACATATCCACTCATGTATGATTACTCCATTTCATAATCTTGAACAGCATCTACTGTAATTGCATCACCTGCAGTAGCACGACTCGCCACTACATGTAACACTTCACGAGCTGTATCCAAGGATGTCAAACATGGTACACCCATTTCTACAGCTAAACGACGCAATTGGAATCCTTCACGTTCTGGTTTTTTACCATAGGTTAATGTATTCAACATCAAGTCCACTTTACCTTCACGAATGAAATCAGCGCAGTTTGGATTGCCTTCAGAAATTTTATTTACTATAGTGCAATCCACGCCATGTTCTTTGAAGTAACGACCTGTACCACCAGTAGCCATAATATGGTATCCCAAATCGATAAAGCCTTTTGCTAAACGAGCCGCTTCTTCTTTATCACGGTCTGCTACAGTCATCAAGATATTACCTTTATCTGGAATGCGCATGTTTGCACCATGGATGGCTTTAAATAAAGCGTCTGCATAGGTGCGGCCAATACCCATAACTTCCCCAGTGGATTTCATTTCTGGTCCTAAGGCAATTTCTACTAAGCCCATTTTAGAGAAGGAGAATACCGGGGCTTTCACCGCCACATGTGGACGAGCTGGCACTAACCCCGTTGGTAATCCCAAGCTTTCTAATGTTTCTCCTAAGGCAATGCGTGTCGCATATTCTACCATATTGATACCAGTCACTTTACTGATGAAAGGCACTGTACGGCTAGAACGAGGGTTCACTTCGATAACATGAAGTTCTCCATTTACCACAATATATTGAATATTTAATACACCTTTTACATTAAGTCCTATGGCAATACGGCGTGTATAGTCTACAATTTGTTCTGTCAACTCTTCCGTCAAATGTTGTGCTGGATATACGGCGATAGAGTCACCAGAGTGTACCCCTGCTCGTTCTATTTGCTCCATAATCCCCGGAATACATACATCAATGCCATCAGAGATAGCATCTACTTCCACTTCCATACCCACCATATAGCGGTCAATTAACACTGGATGATCTTTCGATGCCACTACGGCTTCTTTCATATAACGATCTAACTCTTGGTCATTATATACAATTTCCATTGCACGTCCACCTAGTACATAAGATGGTCGAACAATCAATGGATATTGAAGACGTTTTGCTGCTTCTAAAGCTTCTTCATCACTGGTTACCAACGCACCTACTGGGCGAGGAATTTCCAATTTTGCCAACAATTCATCAAAACGTTCACGGTCTTCGGCCATGTCGATGCTGTCTACAGATGTGCCTAGAATGTTTACACCTCGTTCAGCCAACGGACCAGCCAAGTTGATAGCTGTTTGTCCACCGAACTGAGCGATAACCCCTACAGGATTCTCCTTGCGAATAATTTCCATCACATCATCTACTGTCAACGGTTCAAAGTACAAGCTATCAGATGTATCAAAGTCTGTACTTACCGTCTCTGGGTTGTTATTGATAATGATGGATTTCATACCTGCTTTACGCAATGCCCAAGAGGAATGTACAGAGCAATAGTCGAACTCTACGCCTTGGCCGATACGAATTGGGCCAGAACCAAGAACGATAACACTGTTTTCACCACGTGGCACAACTTCATCTTCAGTGGCATAAGCACTGTAATAATATGGTGTGTGCGCTTCAAATTCTGCGGCACAAGTATCTACATATTTATAGGTCGGATGAATGTTTAGTTCATTACGTTTTGCCAATACGTCCTCAGGAGAGCAATTCGCATAGCGAGCAATTACTTTATCTGGGAAGGAGTATTTTTTAGCCAATCGAAGGTTACTTTCAGTCACACCATTGGCTGCTAAATCCTTTTCCACCATCACGATGTTTTTAATTTTATTAATAAAGAAAGCGTTAATTTTTGTAATGTAGCAAATCTTTTCTACACTAATTCCCGCACGAAGTGCTTGTGCAATGACATACAAGCGTTCATCATCCACTAATTGTAATCGTTCAATAAGTTGCTCTGGTGTTTCATGAGCAATCTTTTTCAATTCAATATGGTCTAAACCGATTTCTAGAGAACGGATAGCTTTTAACAGAGACCCTTCCAAAGTTCTGTCGATAGCCATAACTTCGCCAGTGGCTTTCATTTGTGTTCCCAATGTACGGTCCGCCAAATTGAATTTTTCGAATGGCCAACGTGGGAATTTTGTTACCACATAATCCAAGGATGGCTCGAAACATGCTTTTGTTTCACCTGTTACAGCATTGGTAATTTCATCCAATGTCATACCGATAGCAACTTTAGCTGCTACTTTGGCAATTGGATAGCCTGTCGCTTTAGAAGCCAATGCAGAGGAGCGAGATACACGTGGGTTTACTTCGATTACATAGTATTGATTGCTGTACGGATCCAAGGCATATTGCACATTACAACCGCCTTCAATTTGAAGATAGCGAATGATATCTACGGAAGCTGTCCGCAACATTTGGTATTGTGTATCGTTCAATGTTTGAGACGGTGCCACTACCACAGAATCACCTGTATGCACCCCTACTGGGTCAATATTTTCCATATTACATATAATGATACAGTTATCTGCGCGGTCACGCATCACTTCGTACTCGACTTCTTTCCAACCAGCTACAGATCGTTCAACAAGAATTTGATGGATCGGACTCAGCTTAATACCACGAAGGGCAATCATATACATTTCTTCTTCATTATGGGCAATACCGCCACCTGTACCCCCTAATGTATAGGCAGGACGGATGATGATTGGGTATCCAATACGATTGGCAAAGTCCACAGCCTCTGCTACATCGCTAAAAATATCAGATTCTGGCACAGGCTGATTAATACGTTTCATTGCCTCTTTAAACAGTTCACGGTCTTCCGCTTGTTTGATAGCCTCTAATGTAGTTCCTAAGAGTTTCACATCATACTCTTTTAAAACGCCTGCCTCTGAAAGCTCCACCGCCATATTAAGCCCTACTTGTCCACCTAACGTAGCCAGTACACCATATGGGCGTTCTTTACGAATAATTTCTGTCACAAACTCCAAGGAAATAGGCT
>CAUREE010000008.1:0-48974 GCA_963523985.1 uncultured Veillonella sp. | reverse complement strand
CACCATTCTCTCCTAAAATACAATGGTATTATCCTCTGCGCCCTTCATAAGGATGTAGGATGAGATGGCCTTTCGAGTATTCTCCTACATAAATATCTCGGATGGAATATCCTTGGTCTCGCACTTCTTCTTCCAACCAAGCCATGTCTTTGTCGGCAAGTTCTAGTATATCTGGATCTACCACACCATCTACAATAACTGGGTAGCGAATTAAATCGTCCCCATTCATGACTAGCGTTAATTGACCATTCTGCTCAAGTACAGCACGGCGTACATCGCTCACAAGAGTTACCCCTGCGCTGCGAAGTTTCAATTGCAAATCACTGCCACGAAGACCACGTTTCAAACATTCACCGACACGAATTTTACCCCGGTCAATAACAATGCTAGGACGTCCATCGATGAGTGTTTTAATCCATCCCACATGAGCGCTGAGAAAGCGCAAACCCATGACCACGATAGTCCAAGCAATAAGCACTAGAAAGAATTGTAAGATACCAATACTTTCACTGTAAATAACAGCGCCAATAATACCACCTAGAACATAGTTTTGTACTTGATCCAACGCAGAGTTAGGCGCTAAATTGCCTTTCCCCATCAAATTCATTTGTAAAATGAGGGCTAAGATACCAAGGGTTAGCTTGATAAATACCAATGTATATCCTGTTAACATATTATCGTTCGTCCTTCTTCACATCTACAATTTTTGGATTCGTATTCATCATTTGTACAGGTCGTAAAGAATACGCTTCCTTGTTCATGGTGAACGTCACTTCAAAATAACTATTCTCAATGTTTACAATCATACGATCTTGCACACGCAATGTATTAACTCGAATCTTATCTTTTGGTACCTCTGCACGTTCACTTAAATTATTCAAAAACTGCACCATATAGTTCGATTCTTCCGCATTATCTACATCACGAGTATAATCATTCACTTGTAATCCCAATAAAAAGACAAGTCCCAATATAATGATGATACCTAAGTCTCGAAACTTCGTATCAAAACGATTGTACATGACTTTCACACCCACTACTAGCAAAGCTACTAGTAAAATAGTTGTCATACTATATTGCAGCAGAGATGTAAACTCTCCTCGTTGCACCACATAAGCATAGGTATAAAATTCCACAATTACCTCACAATTCTTACTTTAATACCTCATTATACTGCGCTCGGTCACCGCCCACAAATTTTGGTCGTACACGAGCTGCTGTCACATGAGCTTCGCCAATTTCTTTCACGCCTAAACGCACAGGTACTGCCACATGTTTCAAATGCATGCCAATGAAAGTATCTCCAATATCGATACCAGCATCGGCTTTTACATGTTCCACCATCACAGGGTCAGTCCACAAGGCATAGGCTGTTGTCGCCATGGATCCGCCTGCATGCTGTACAGGTACTGCATTCACTTCTTCGTAACCACGCACCACTGCTTCTGATCGTTTCATCACCAAGGCACGATTGAGATGTTCACAGCACTGAATGGCAATAGCAAATCCATATTCACCTTGCACCTCAGACAGAGCTCTAAACAAGTCCGATGCTACCTCTAAAGAGGAGTCCTTACCAATATGTCCTCCTCGCACTTCACTGGTGGAGCACCCTACTACTAGCAATGTACCTTCTTGCAATTTTGCTACAGCAGCTAATTCGGTTACAGCAGCTTTCACAGATTCATATAGATTTCCATTCATAGAATCTCCTCCCTTTCATTACATACGAATGCACCCAAACAAGTAGCTATCACCTTAGAGTATTAGTTAGCCATATGCACTACACGTTGTGGATACGGGATGTCGATGCCCTCTGCATCAAAGCGATCTTTTACTTCAGACATGACGCCATAATAGACTTCTCTAAATTCGTCCGCATTAATCAAAGGATATGCCACAATATTCACAGAGCTATCACCAAATTCTTTGATGCCAATTTCTAATGTATCCATATTATGAACCTTACCTGTGCTCGCAAGAATTTCTCTAATAATTTCAATGGCACGGTGATGGTTCGCATTATAGTTAATACCAAATACAAACGTAATATATCTCGTTTGTTCATAGTTACTATTCATCAAGTTATTAGACGTAATGGCCGAGTTAGGGATGAATACAATACGATTTTCTTTGGTAGCAATGGCTGTGTTAATGAGATGGATAGATTTCACTGAACCTTCTACGCCATTTACAGAAATCCAGTCCCCTGCCTTGAACGGTTTGAAAGCCAAGATAATCAAACCAGATGCCAAGTTGGACATATTATTTTGTAAGGCTAAACCAATAGCGATACCAAAGGCACCAAAAGCGGCTAAAAAGTTATTCGTCGGGAATCCCACTAAGGACAAAGCTGATAGCACGACTACGGACAAAATAGTGTAGTAAATAATTTGAGACGCAAAGCTGCGCACCGTTTGATCATAACTGGCACGACTCATCAATTGTACTGATACACGTCTTACAAATAGAGCGATATAGCGGCCTATAATCAACACGATGATGGCCAAAATAATACTAGGTAAATATTCCAGTAATAAGGATTGCATATGATTAACAAAGGAAATACTTTCCTCCACATGTTCTGCCACCTTTTCAGCACCTGCCGCTGTGGCTGTGGCAACTTTTTCTTCTGCTAATAACATCTATTACTCCTTTCCTATAACTATGTTGTCATTGCGTAACTCATAGCATAGGGATATGAGTTCGCACAGTATTAGCTTCTATTATATCCATGAAACAAAACTTGTCAATAAAGCATTTTAAAGTATACAACGAGATTTTTATCAAATGTGATAGCTACTGCTATAAGGGTGTTCACTACATTGACTATAGCCCCATTTTGTCCTATAGCACGAAAAGCCTATAGAATCAAAAATATAGGATAGCTGATGTACTATCAACTACCCTATATATATTCATTGTATCAAATTATCGATCTTATTTTACTAAGATGAATGTTACATTAATCGGACCATGTACACCAACGACACGAACTAACTCGATATCCGCTGTGTTAGATGGACCAGAAATATGAACCACATTTGTAGGGAACTTAGCTGGATCATTACGATAGATTTTCGCTAATTCTGCCATCGTTTGTGTCATACGTGGATGAATTGTATCTTCACGCAATACAGAAATATGCGTTAAAGGCAATAAGCCCAAGGAACGACCAGATTCTTCTGTACTTGGTTGGATAACTGTTGCTGTTTCCGCAATACCCAAGATAGGGAATGTAATACCAATGTTAGAATCTTTGGCTACTTCAATATTCGCCTCACGACCTTTAGTAGCATCCCATTGATAGAATGTAGCTTGGCCTTCACCTAACTGTTGAAATGCAGCTTCTAAACCATAAGTTTCTACTTCTTTGGATTTTGGGTACACAACACTGCCACCACCACGAGCCATGATTTCATCCACTAAAGCTTGGCCTACTTGAGATGCCTCAACTTCGATGAGTTTAGTACCTAAACGTTCTGCTTCTGTTTTAAACATCTGTACTACTTGCTCATGGCTAAGGTCAGAATACATTGTCTCTTGAGGTCCTTTTGAAAAATCAAAAGGAGTTACAGATGTAGGAATTGAGTCACGGCCTAACGCACGAGATAGGCGACCTAAAAAGGCTTGTTTTTTTGCTTGATCCATTTTATTTCTCCTTTCCCTTTTGTGCTACGTGTTTTGCATATTCATCACGGAATTTACTCATTTTGAGCAAGCCCATATCTTTTGCTTTCACCCAGCCACCAACTACTGGTAATACTTTTGTCCAATCTGCCATATGACCATTCTTACTCATTAATTTCATGCCGATAGCACCCATTTTGGTACCTATATCGAACAAGAAGGAGTTCGCAAATACACCTGCCACTGTGTGGAAGATACTGCGTTCAATCGCTGGACGCATTTGTAATTTATCAGCAATCACTTGACGATGTTTCAGTAATAATTCATGCAATGGAATCTTAACTGGACAGTGTTCCCAACATTCCCCGCACAATGTGGATGCATAAGGAAGATCGCCAGCTTCTTCATAACCAACCAACAATGGAGTTAATACAGCCCCCATTGGACCTGGATAGATAGAGCCATAACCATGACCTGTAATGTGACGATACACTGGGCAAATATTCATACATGCACCGCAACGGATACAACGTAACATCTCTTCAAAATCGCCACCTAGAATACCAGAACGACGATTATCAATGATGATAATGTGTAATTCTTCTGGACCATCTGCTTCCCCTTCACGAGCAGGACCAGTGATCATGGAGAAGTAGTTAGAAATTTTAGCACCTACAGAGGAACGAATCAACATTTCCATCATTACATCCAAAGATGCAAAGTTTGGCACCAAACGTTCCATACCCATCAATGCAATTTGTGTTTTAGGCATGGAGCTCGCCATACGACCATTACCTTCGTTAGATACGATAGTGATAGTACCAGTTTCGGCTACACCAAAGTTACAACCAGTGAAGCCTACGTCAGCACGCAAGAAACGATCGCGAATATAACGACGTACAAAACGAGTCATTTCTTCAGGATTTTCAGTGCCTTCATACCCTAATTTTTTCGCAAATGTATCACGAATACGGTTACGCTCAAAGTGCAATGCAGGTACTACGATATGAGATGGAGGATCGAAGTCCGCTGTTTGCAAAATAAATTCTGCCAAGTCAGTTTCATTTACTTCGATGCCTGCTTCAATTAATTCATGGTTTAATCCGATTTCTTCAGATACCATGGTTTTGGATTTAACAACCATTTTTGCTTCTTTGGCACGAAGTACTTCCAAACAAATTGCTGTTGCTTCTTTATCATCAGCTGCAAAGTGCACATGAGCACCAGCTTTTTCAGCATTTTCCGCAAATTGGTTTAAATAGTAATCCAAATTAGCCAATACATGGTCACGCAAATCAGCAGATTCATTACGGAAGTCTTCCCATTCTGCTACTTGATCTACTACAGCTTTACGTTTTTCATAGAATACATCCTGTGCTGTTTGAATGGCTTTTACTTTGAAGTCATTAGCAAGCACATCATTAACGCGTGTCTTAAACGGGCGTTTATCGTACACAATATTACTCATGGTGACTCCTCCTATCGACTATTCAATAATTCCGCAATATGCATTACGCGGATATGGCGATCAATTTCGCCTTCTTTGTAAAGTCGATCTAACATACCTTCAATATTCATCAAGCAAGCCATATCGGAACCTGCTACAATGTTAGCGCCAGAGTCATAGATATTCATTGCTTTTTCTTTTGTCATAACAGCAGAAATTTCAGGATTTTTCACTGTGAAAGTACCACCAAAGCCACAGCAACGCTCAGCACGATGCAATGGTAAGTATTCTAAACCTTGAATACCCGCTAACAGTTTCATAGGTTGCTCTTTAATGCCCATTAAACGAGTTACGTGGCAAGATTTATGGTATGTCACTTTATCATTAAAGCGAGCACCCACATCAGTTACCCCTAATACGTCAACGATGAATTGCGTGAACTCATAAATTTTAGAGCTCAACTTTTCAGCTCGTGCTAACCATTCTGGTTCATCTTTTAAAATATGATGATATTCATCACGAATAGCGAACGCACAAGATCCAGACATGCTCACTACATAATCAGCATTTTCGAATTGTTCAATTGTATTTTTGATAGCCCCTTTTGCAGCTTCGTTGTAACCAGAGTTAACAAACATCTGACCACAGCACACTTGCTTTTTAGGAACTGTTAATTCGCAGCCAAGGTTTTCAAGAACCTTTACACCTGCCATGCCTACATGAGGGTAGAACATATCAATCAAACATTGTTGAAATAAATGAATTTTCATTTTTTCACATCCTCAACTTTAAAGTAAACTACTATCACTTGATTGGCAAAATGCAACAATCGTTTTCCATCTATGTACTATTCGAATGGTATATTCTAAATAGTTTTCTCGATGATTTTATTATATAGCAATTTTTCTATAATTACAAAAGACTTGCAATATTAGCAAGAAGCCATTTTTATACCATATTGCTATTCATTATCATTCAGTTACTTTGTAGCAAAAATCACACGTTTTACCTAGTGTTATCAAGCCTTATAGCATCAAGGATTATATAATTTTAATGTATTTTAATACACATCAAATCCTTTATTAAAACACACATGTCTTTTCATTCTTTAAATCCTACTTAAAACTAGTGCTATAACCAAAACTCATGACAGAGATAACAATTACTCTACAATTCAACTTTAGAGAGAACATTTTTATTGATAAATATCACTCTTTTCACATGGAGTCAACCTTTCAAATATGGTATGATAGACGTAACACAACATATTTTTAGTTTCCTATTTCGGAGGCACCTTATGAAACGTTTTTATACAGCACTATTACTAGCAGCATTACCTGTAGCATTACTACAAGCACAAATCATCACTCCCCTATCCACAAGTGAGATACTAGGCACACCAAAGACATTCACATATTCCCAACCTAACAGTATTCCCACTTTTGACCGAGTACAAAAATATCGATTTACTGATGTACCTACTAACTTTTGGGCTTATGAATCTATTACAAAAATGACAAAAGAAGGTTTTATGAGTGGTTATCGCAATGGCACATTCAAACCAAATGACCCCTTGTCTCGTGAGGAAGCTGCCTCCTTATTTAGCAATATGCTTGGTGACACCCCATCCATCATGCTAGCTAGCTCATTTTCTGACATCACCTCTGACCGTTGGTCTTCCTTAGCCATCGAAAGTGTAGCACGGGCTAATATTATCAGCGGTTATGGAGATTCTACCTATCGCCCAGAGCAATATATGTCACGCCAAGAGTTTGCCGTCGTGGCAGATAAGTTTTTACACTACCAAGGATATCGTACAGAGGATCCCACTGCATTAGATGCGATTCACTTTAGCGATCAGAAATTCATTGCACCTTGGGCACAATCATCTGTACGTGAATTGGCCACCTTCGGCTTCATCAATTACAGCACAACCGGTTTATTCAATCCTGAAAAATATATAACCCGCGCTGAAGCTGCTGAAATCACCTATCGTCTGCTCTTCTCTAAAGAGGCATCCGTAATTCAAAATATAATTCAGCAGCAACAAATGGAAGAAACTGCCCGAACTTTAATCAAAAAAACATTTGGCGAAAACTACGACTTTCATCATCGAGGAGCTATGTTCTGGCGAGATGGGAAGTTAGTGATTTCCTTTGTATCTTCTAATGATGTCAAAGCTATTACCGCAGAAACCGCTTATATTAAAGATAAATATTTTCTAAGCAATCACATCATAACTACTGGCACCTATAGTTTAGGAGATTTCGATACTCTACAAACAGATGCTGCTTATTTATATCGTCAATTAGAAGCTAATGGTTCTATTCTTGCTGTAACACCAACGCCAAATGTGGATGGATTAATCATAACCGTAGATAAATTAACTACAACTACACAAACCGCTTTTGTTAAAAAATTTGGCAAAAAAATTCAATTACGAAGCAATTAATACACCGCCTATTCCCAAATAAAAAAGAGGAACGTTGACAGCTTTAGATCAACTTTCCTCTTTTTTATTTAAAACGTATTGTATGCCTCCCAACCACATTGGGTAACGCCCTAACAATTCACCGCATCTAGTTCTAAGTTAAACACTTCTGTAGCAGGCCCCGTCATGTATACCGTTCCATCCTCATCATAATCCACTCGCAATGTACCAAGATACAATTCTACATCTACAGAACGACCAGTAAGCCCTTTTTCATACGCCATGACTGCACTGGAACAAGATCCTGTTCCACATGCTAGTGTAGCTCCTGCGCCTCGTTCCCAGGTGCGGACTTTTACCGTATTCTCATTCACCACTTGTACGAAATTCACGTTCGTCCCTTTCGGGAAAAGTGGATGCTTTTCAATCATTGGTCCCAATACAGTCAACGGTACTGTTGTTACATCATCTACAAATACCTCTGTATGGGGTACTCCTAACAGCACAGAACTCACCATATAGGATACTCCATCTACATCAAGAGTATAATCTATTACCTTATCTGCTTCTACATCCATAGGAATATTCTTTGCTGAAAATGTAGGTTTACCCATATTGACTTTTACTAACTTTGCCACACCATTATCTGCAATAATAGTAGGCGTCATAATGCCTGCTAAGGTTTCTACAGTAAATTCCTCTTTATCAATAATCTTGCGATCATACGCATATTTTGCAAAGCAACGAATACCATTCCCACACATTTCAGCCTCACTTCCATCAGAGTTGATAATTCGCATGCGTACATCAGCTATATCAGAAGGCATCACAATAACAAGTCCATCTGCACCAATACCTGTATGTCGATTACAAAGTCGCTGTGCCATATCTGTTACATTAAATTCGGTGTTACCATTATCGAAAAAAACAATAAAATCATTTCCTAAACCATGCATTTTTGTGATTCTCATATCTGTCTCCTTATGTATATAATACAATTCCTATTCTCATAGAGTGGATTCTTAATTTATCGCAAAATATAGCCTGTACTTTATACATTTTGATGAAATCTATATGACATGACTATAATTTATTTGTCATTTATATTACCATGAATATAGGAAAAATAATAGGTACGTTTTCCTAAGCAGTATTAGGTTAATCATATATTGGAGGTGATTTTACTATGCTTCCTGAAGAACGTTATTCTGCTATTCTACGACGTTTGAAACAAAATCGCATTGTCACTGTACACGAACTAGTGCAAGCCTTATCTTCTTCAGCGCCCACAATACGCAGAGATTTAGCCTATCTCCACAATAAAGGCTTGTTGCAAAAGATTCATGGTGGCGCTGCTAGCCTCACCATTGACCACACTACAACGGATATCGATATGATTCCTAAATCCATCATGTATCGCGATGCGAAAGAGTCTATTGCATTAGCTGCCTCTGAATTAATCAGCCCTTCTGGCTTTATATTCCTTGATGCTGGTAGCACTACAGAAATGATGTTACATTATCTACAGCACACAAATGCTACCTTTGTAACTAACGGCATTCTCCATGCTACCCATTTGGCGTCACGCCATATGAAAGTCATCTTATTAGGCGGCACTGTAAACCCTATTTCATCATCTATCGTTGGTAGTGTAGCCCTTAACCAATTAGAATCCTACAATTTTACTCAGGGCTTCTTTAGCACCCATGGTATTAGTTTCAAATCCGGATTTACTACAGAAGATCCTCTGGATGCATCTGTCAAAGAAAAAGCATTACAAAAATGCCACAACGCCTTTGTCTTAGCAGACCCATCTAAATTCGATCGTATTTCCTCTGTTACTTTTGCCACTATTGATAAAGCCTCTATTATTACTACCAAATTACCTAATGAATTATATCGGAACTATGCAAATATTCAAGAAGTTAATCATCATCGTTAATTGTAAAAGCTGTCATCCATTGGGATTTCTCCCATATTCTATGACAGCTTTTTTGCAATCTATAAAATAACCTTTCCAAAGCATGCAATATTTGCTTTTACATCTATTTTTTTCGATAAATTTACTTTATAATATAAATTACGTTTTTATATTATGAATTTTGAAATGGAGATAATTATGAGTTTTTTTAAAGATTTTAAAGACTTTGCCATGCGCGGCAATGTAGTGGATTTAGCTGTGGGTGTTATCATTGGTGCCGCTTTTGGTAAAATTGTTACTTCTTTGGTAAATGATGTAGTTATGCCACCTATCGGTTTATTATTAGGTGGGGTGGACTTTTCTAATTTATTTATTCCTTTAACTACTAGTGCTGCTCCTACTACCTTAGCAGAAGCAAAAGCAGCTGGTGTCCCTGTTTTGGCCTATGGTCTTTTCTTGAATACAGTGTTTGAATTCCTTATCATTGCTTTCTGTATTTTTACAATCATCAGCCAAATCAAACGATTCACACCTGCAGAAGCACCGATAGAAATCCGCAAATGCGACTATTGTCGTGAAGCTATTGCTGACGATGCAACACGCTGTCCACATTGCACGGCCGAATTGACTGTCAAAGAATGTTAAATGGAATAACTAGTAATATCTAGGTTTTTGAATTTTACAATTACTTAATACTAATAGGAAAGGACCCGCAACCGAAGCTACAAGTCCTTTACCTATAATTAGTATTATGTGAAATGCATAATGCATGATCACAACAATGTTAGCATATACTTTTATTATGTATATCGCTTTTCAAATATAGCATAACTAGATATTTAAAATCAAGTTTTAAAGTATTCAATTCGCAAAGCCTAAAAAACACGCTTAATAACGCATTCTAAGGAGGCCATAGAGTCTCCTTTTTCTATTATTTATATCTTAAAACAACCACTATATATGAAACACTTTTCAAGTTGATTCTAGACTATATTTCTTAAATTTCTAGCTATACTTTTGTTATATATGGTACAAAAATAAAGGAGCATTGATATAACTATCAATGCTCCTTTTTTAGTAACAAATATACTATATTATTCACTTATCGTGCATTAGACATAGCTTGTATTAACATAGCAATTTTCTCATCTTGCGCCTGTAGTTGAGCTTTCAAATCATCAATTTCTTTCGCCATAGCTTTTCTGGAATTAGAAACGCCGTTATGTTGACCTAATTTAAGACTCACACCTACATTCACCATATTTTGACCATTACCCATAGCGCCGCCAATGCTGAACATAGTATCTTCATTTGGACGATAGAATGCACCTAAAGCTAAAGCACTACCACTACGATAATTACCATAACCTGCAGCAATATTCCATTTATCATTTTCATCAAAATCCAATGGGTGCAATGCTGCTAAGGCTGCTGCACCTGCTACAGCTTTATCCATACGTCCATTTACACGACTTTCTAAACCATTCACAGTTTGGTTGATGCCATCAATTTTGTTATTAATAGCTTCCGTATTACTATTGATATCGCCCATTTTTTGATTGATTACGGACTCAATACTTTCTTTTACTTCGTGTAATTGACTACCGTTCACCGCATCTTTAGAATCAGCAGATACCGTACCATTAGCTACATTAGTAACTTTTGTATTATTTGCGTTAATACCATCTTTTGTAACAAATTGTTTGTTATCAATCGTAATACCATTTGTATCTACTTTTGTAGCTCCTGTTGTAACAGTATCTACTGCAAGATCTTTATTCACAGATACTGTGTAGATAGCTTGACCATTGTCACCTGTAGACTCGTTAACTGTCACATTAGCGCCAGCTTTTACTTCTGTTTTTACTGCTTTGATAGCCTCGTTCAAAGTATCTTTACCTGTACCACCGATATTCGTTACAGTCACAGAACCATCGTCTTTGATTTCGGCCGTTCCACCTAATGCTGCTTTTAAAGACTCCGCTGTATTTTTTACTTTCGCAACTTTTTTTCCTAATTCAGTTACTTTTTCATCAACTGTATGCAATTGAGCGCCATTTACTGCTTCTGTGGAATCTGCCGTTACAGCACCATTTCCTACATTCTTAATTGCTTGATTATTAGCATTCAATCCATCGGCAGAAACATAGTTTTTATCTCCAATGCTAAGACCAGTAGCATCCACTTTTGTAGTACCAGCTGTTATGCTGTTTAGTGTAATATCATCTTTTACAGCTACTGTGTAAACAGACTCATCATCATTAGCAGTTACAGTTACATTCTTACCTGCTTCTACTTTAGTTTTAGAAGACTTAATAGAACGAATTGCTTCATCAATCGTATCTTTACCTGTACCGCCAATATTCGTTACAGTCACAGAACCATCATCGTTAATTACTGCGTTACCACCTAATGCTGTTTTTAATGATTCTGCTGTATTTTTTACTTTGTTTACTTTTACCTCTACTGCATTCAATTGATCGCCATTCACAGCATCTTTAGAGCCTGCTGCTACAGAACCAGCTTCTACATTTTCGATGACTTGGTTATTCGCATTCAATCCATCAGCAGAAACATAGGTTTTATCTCCAATGCTAAGACCATTTGCATCAATTTTTGTAGTACCTGTTGTTACACTATTTAATGTAATATCATCTTTGACAGCGACTGTGTAGATAGCCTGTCCAGCAGTACCATCAGTTTTAGTGACAGTTACATTTTTACCTTCCGCTACTTCTGTTTTCGCTGCTTTTATAGCCTCTTCCACAGTATTTTTATTGGTACCACCGATATTAGTCATAGTAATCGCACCTGTGTCCGCCACATCTACATTACCACCTAAGATTGTTTTTACAGATCCCGCAATAGTGCTCATCGTACCTGCTACGGCATATAATTGACTACCATTGATCGCATCTGTAGAGGTTGCCGTAATTCGACCTGCGGCTACATTTTGGATCTGCTTTTCTTTACCCGCTGTACCAATAGAGACAACAAATCCTTCTCCATTAGCTTTTCCATCACCTGCAAAGCCAGTGAATTTTAAGGATGTCCCATTTGCTGTCACTGTAGATTCTGCTGTATCTACCGCTGCCGTTGTTTTTGCATAGGTACCTAATGCGACAGAATGTGACATCGTCGTTTTAGCTGCTTCTGCTGCATTATAGCCGCCACCAATAGCTACACTAGTAGGGTTTGCAATAACGCGAGCACCAATAGCTACACCATACCAAGCTGTATTTGCACTATCACCAATAGCAATCGCTCGATTACTAGTAGCTTTTGCACTAGCACCAATTGCTACTGTAGACTGTCCATTTGTTCCTGCACTTCCTGATACAGTGTTAGTACCAATGGATACTGCATTATCACCGCTAGCAAGTGAATTCGCTCCTACGGAAACACTAGCTGCCCCTGCTGCATATGCTCCTGTTCCAAAAGCACCTGTATTAGCTCCTTCTGCATTCGCACCCTTACCAATTGCTACACTATTAGCCCCTGCAGCAGTAGAACCTACACCATACACCACATTCGTATCTCCACCAGTACCTGCTTCATTGACTGCGGCTGATACTTGAACTGCTCCAAAACTTGTCAAAGCTACCACAGCACCTAGTGCTGCTACTGTAACTTGCTTCTTATTCCATATAACCTGTTTCATTTATACAACCCTCTTTCATAAATATTAACTGTACATCTATAACTCTAATGATTGATTCCTTCTTCACTAAATCAATCAGCCTTGCTAAAAATAAAATTACTGTATCAAACATTATTAGATTGATACAGCAATTCCTATCTACGAGCTATATTATATAGTTTATTTATGAAGTTTTCATGAATAAAAAGCGCGATTTACATGAAGGTTTCATGAAGTTTATTATATATTAGAACACTAATATGCAGAGCCTTTATTAATAACTTTTACTAGGCGTGGTCTCCAATGAAATGCTGCTTGGTAGGCTACATAACCAAATAAGATCACAGAAACCCCGCCTTGCACTGGAACAGCACCGGATGCATAGATAGCATAACTATCGTAGGCAATCGCTAGTACACTCATCACAAAGATAAGACGGCGCAATCCCATCGTAGCACCTTCAATAGATAACATCTTGTTCACAGCTACACAACAAAGGATATATGGGAATACATTAGTTACTACCGCTAAGTTCACAAGTTGAGCAAATTGTTCATTTAAGCTTTCATCAGTGGTCATTAAAGCCAAAATAGCTTGCAACGCCAATAAAATAATAATACCTCGCACTGGAGAATCTACACGATTCACTCGAGCAAATACTTTAGGGAAAAATCCTGCTTCTGCACAACTTTTAAAAACACGGCTCAAAGTAAATTGCCATCCCATAATCGCTCCAAAGCAAGACACCGCCATAAGAGCCATAACGAGTTTACCTGCTGTGCCATTAAACATATAGGCAAAGACTAATCCAAATGGGGCCGTAGAGTTCACTAACTCGATGTTAGGAATGATGCCCGCCATAATATTTGTAGATACAATATAGACCACAGCTACTGCCAAAGTACCAAAAAATGTCGCAATAGGTACATTCTTTTTGGGATTTTCCACAGCATCTGCATTCGCTGCGGCCGACTCAAACCCTAAAAAGCCCCACAAGGTGAGGGAAATCGAATGACTGACCGCATCAAATACGGGCAGTTCTTGTGGGTTCCAAACAGATACAAACATCTCTGGATCAAACCAAAACCAACCAAACACGCCAATAAACAAGACTGGCAACATCGTTCCCCAAATAGTAATGTTGCTAATTCGTCCTGTACTTTTATTCCCACGTACGTTGACTAAAGCTGCTACCATCAGTAACACAATCGTTGCTAAGCTCACTTCTAGTGGTGAAAGCTGTACATCAAACAATACAGCTCCATATCCTACGATGGATATAGCAATCGCCACATTAGCGATGACTAAGGACACTGCATAGGAGTAGTTCGCCATAAAATGACCGGTCCTGCCAAAGGCATATTCTACATAGCCCCCTAAACCTCCAGACTTTTTTGTAAACAGCCCACATTGTGCAAAAATATAGGCTAAGGTCAAGGACCCTAGTACAGTAATTATCCAAGATAAGATAGAAATAGTACCTACCTCTGCTAATTGAGAAGGTAACATAATAATTCCAGCACCCAACATATTGGCTGCCACGATGGATGTCAGTTGGAATACAGACATTTTTTTAGCGGTGGTTTTCATGTATCAATCCCCTTTCTTACATCACTTGAGTCATTTCAAGGATCCGTGTCGTCAAAACCGCTAGCCTAACTAGTCCGTACGGAATGGCTTCGGATGTAGTTACGCAACTTCATTCATTTATCGATTCATTGTAACACCTTTTTTATCTCATGAATAGATATTTTTTCACAACTTTCTCCCTATTCTTATATCTTTCTATCATTTCTCTATCTTCCTATGATATACTAGAGGAAATATGCTTTGTCCATATGAAAAGAAAGGATGTCCTTATGCAAGATCAAATCATTCAACTCTTAAGCGATGTGAACGGTTTCCTTTGGAATAACATCATTATCGCACTTCTCATCATTGCTGGTGTATGGTTCACAGCAACCACACGACTTGTACAATTACGACAATTACCAGAAATGTTCCGCATTTTAAAATCTGGTGCTGGGGAAAAAAGCAAAGGGGATCATCACATTTCTCCATTCCAAGCCTTCTGCATCAGCGTTGCCTCTCATGTAGGAGTTGGTAACATCGCTGGTATCGCCATCGCTATCGCTTTAGGTGGTCCAGGCGCTGTATTCTGGATGTGGTTCATCGCTTTACTCGGCGCAGCTACAAGTTTTATCGAAAACACACTAGGTCAAATCTACAAAGAGCGCCTACCTGACGGCTCCTTCCGTGGTGGCCCATCCTATTACATTCGTCATGGATTAAATAGTCCATTCTTATCTATTTTATTTGCTATCTTAATCAGTATCACTTACGGTTTAATCTACAACTCTGTACAAGCCAATACAATTGCTATTGCTGTACAACCATGGAATATCGATGCCTCCACAACAGGTCTTGTAGTCGCAGCTCTCTCTGCACTGGTTATCTTTGGTGGGGCAAAACGTATCGCTCAAACAGCTGAATTTTTAGTGCCTTTCATGGCGGGTTTGTACTTCTTAATTGCTTTGTACATCGTGATCGCTAACATCTCTGTATTGCCGACTGTGATTTCTGCTATTTTTACGCAAGCTTTCTCTATTGATTCTGCTACAGGCGGTTTCATCGGCGCTGCGGTGATGCAAGGTATCAAACGTGGTTTGTTCTCCAACGAAGCCGGCGAAGGTTCTGTACCTAATGCGTCCGCGTCTGCTGATGTGAATCACCCTGTAAAGCAAGGTTTAATCATGTCCCTTGGAGTGTTTGTAGATACTATGTTTGTATGTACTGCGTCTGCATTCATCGTTCTTGTATCTGGCGAATATGTCCATACCGATTTAACAGGTATCGCACTTGTACAACATAGTATTGGACACCAATTAGGATCTTGGGCTCCTGCTGTAATCGCCTTGTTCGTATTCATGTTTGCGTACAGTTCTATTATCGGTAACTATTTCTACGGCGAAGTGAATATTGCGCACATGACGAAAAACAATAAGGTCGCTATCAACGTGTTCCGTGCTCTTGTTATCATCATGGTTTATGTTGGCTGTATTGCCGAATTGAACCTTGTATGGAACTTAGCGGACTTGTTCATGGCATTCCTAGTGCTTTGCAACATTACATCTATCTTGCGCTTAGGTAAATTGGTAACCATCGCTCTGAAAGACTATGTAAGCCAAAAATCTAAAGGTATTGAAGATCCAATCTTCGACCGTGTTATTTTACCAACTCAAAAAGGTATCACTTGGTGGCATAAAGGTCACGAAAACGAATAATACTTACCATACAAAAAAGAGGAACGTTAACACTATGTGCGTAACGTTCCTCTTTTTTTGGTCTGCATTACATCCTGTTGTGAATTACTTGTAATCTATTACACACCCTATTTCTGTCATTACTATGCTAGAAATATTATACCGGTATAGCCCTCTCTAGTCGGAAGGAATAGATGTATACCTCTTTTACAGGGTATGGTGTCAATCGCTCCAAAGCTTCTTTATAGAGCATTAACTGAATGCGATAGCGTTTTACTAGCGCCTCTTCATCTAGGCGGTCTGTTTTGTAGTCCACTAGCACCCAAGCCCCCTCTTCTAGGAATGCCGTATCTATGATACCTTGTAGGAATAAATCTTCTCCGTCTAGCATCTCTGGGTACACTCGATTGGCTGGGAATAGCATACTGAATGGTAATTCCCGTTCTACTCGCTCCGCTGTTAGCAAGCGCTGTCCTAACTGAGACTGAAAGAAATCATAAATACGTTTTTCACTGATTGCCTTTCGTTCTTCATCCGTCAAATATCCTTGTAACGCAAGGGTATCTAAGGCTTGTTTTAAGGTTGAACGAGTATAATTTTGTAACGACAACCATTGCATCACTTCATGCATGAGGGTACCCCAACGGGCACCACTGCGAATTGGTGTGGATT
The DNA here is from genome assembly GCA_963523985.1 of uncultured Veillonella sp. Classification (GTDB taxonomy): domain Bacteria; phylum Bacillota; class Negativicutes; order Veillonellales; family Veillonellaceae; genus F0422. Next base: position 31,970 of record CAUREE010000008.1, on the reverse strand, counting down.
CATTCATAGAGGCTAAGGTTACATCAAAAGGACCGAGATCTACTGGCAACTCTGTTGAAGCATTCTCCGTACCTACAGCTGATGTACCTACCACATCGCCCTTCGCTACACCCTTGTCAAAAGATTCATCCTCCTGTATTAGTAAACCTGTTTTTTCTCTCATAGGTTCACTCGCTAATGAATCTTCTGTATCATTCGCATTTCTAGTTATTCTATGTTCCATCGCATTAGATATGATGGATCCTATCGTTTCCACATCATCATGACTACTTGTATCACGCTTATACTCCGGCTCAATCATCTGTTTCGCCAATTCTTCTAGTTCCACAAAGCGCCGTTTAATTTCAGACACAGAAATTTTCCCCGCTCGTTCTGTGGAACTTTCATAGGCATAGACAGAGGTCATTCGGTCCACTACGATAGGGTCCAATGGTGGCGCTTCCACTGGTAATTGGGCCCGCACTTGTTCTAACACATCTACGTCTACGGACGGTGTTTCCTGTGAAACACTGTAATCATTTCCGTCATGAACATGGAATGACACAGGACAATCTTTGTATGGTATATCTGGGAATTGCGGGCTTTCTATCTCTGCAAATTGGCGCAACTGCGTGCCCCCTGCTACATGACGAGCCAAACTCCGCAAAATCCAATCTAAATAGGAATTACATCCTAGAATTTGTTCTTTCGTGAAAGCACTTTCACCCCACTGTAATACAGGTGCCACCCATTCGCCCATTTTCTTCGTGGCCGGTCGATCCGTGGAACCATTGATGGACCCCTTCATATAGCCTGTAATATACAGCTTATCTTTAGGCCGAGTCAACGCCACATAGAGGATACGCTCCTCTTCGGCTTTCAAATTTTCTTCTAAGGCTTGACGCACGAAAATCCATGGTACAGAGTTATACATGACGCGCAAATCTGGGAAGTATCCTTTTAATCCTACCCCATATTCTTTGTGCAATAGCAAGGATCGGTTCAAATCCATTTTATTAAAGCCCTTTTGGGTGCCCATGAGGAATACTACAGGGAACTCTAATCCTTTACTTTTATGGATGGTCATAATGCGCACCACATTGTCTGCTTCGCTCACCGTTTTGGCAACACTCAAGTCTTCTCCCGATGCCTGCAAGCTTTCAATAAAGCGCAAGAACCGGAATAGTCCACGGTAATTGCCATTTTCATATTGTTTCGCTCGCTCATACAGAGCCAGCACATTACCACGACGCACCAAACCATTCGGCATAGCGCTCACGTATTCCACCACATGCAAGGTGTCATAGATGTGCCAGATTAAATCGGTAATACCTTGTCGGCGAGACATAGTACGCCATGTGTCCATAGAGTCCACAAAGCGAATCCACCCTGCATTCTGGGAAGACTCAACAAATGGGCGCAACCCACTCCACAAGCTATTCTCTCCTACAGACAAGCGAAGTCGCCCTAGGTCGTTCGCATCCATCCCGATAAGAGGCGATTGCAGGACGATGGCCATGGGCAAATCCTGCTCTGGATTATCGATAATTTGCAACAAGGACAGTACAAATTGCACTTCCATAGCGCTGAAATAGCCGGATTTTTCCTCTGCATAGGCAGGGATGCCCTCTCGCCGTAAAAGGTCGATCATACGGCTCGCCGATCCAGAGATAGACCGTTTCAAGAGTACAATGTCACGCCATTCCATAGGGCGGAAGGTACCGTCTTTATCTTGCACCACGGCGCCGTTATTCTTCAACTCTTGGATTTTACGAATCACAAAGAGTATTTCCTTTTCATCGTTCTCTAGGTCTTCGCCTTCTTCTGCCTCTGTCTGTGCCTTGTCCTCATCACAGCAGAGAACGTGCACTTCTACATCCCCACCTACCCATTCTGGTGGCGCCTCTTCTACAATGCGACCTGTATGGAGCGCCTCTGCCTCACCATAGGTGAGCCCTGCTCCCTCATCGGTCATAATTTGAGAAAAAATAAAGTTGGTCACATTCAAAATCGCTTCATGGGAACGGAAATTTTGTGACAAATCGATGCGTCGTTCCACACCATTCACATCGTGGTCAAAGCGATGGTACTTCTCCATGAATAGCTGAGGATCTGCCATACGGAATCCATAGATGGACTGCTTCACATCACCTACATAAAATCGATTGTCTCCACAAGATACTAAGTTCACGATGGCTTCTTGTACGCCGTTCGTATCTTGGTATTCATCGACCATCACTTCTTTGAACGTATCTTGTAACTCTAGCGCCACCTCGGAGGGTTGCAATTTATCTCCCGATTCAGGGTCTACTAACAAGGCTAAACATAAATGTTCCAAATCAGAAAAATCGATCATACCCGCTTCTTGCTTTGCCTGTTGAAAGTCCTCATGAAATCGTTTCACTAGCCCAATGATACCTCGCATCAACGGCACTAAGTATTCCATTTGCTCTTTCCAATCCGCTTCTGTAATAGCAAAAACACTTTTAGGCATGGCTTGCAACATATCTTTTCCTTCAGTCAAAATAGCTTTAATTTCGCTGAGGATAGCTGGGTCGCCTTCATTCATAGCCTTCGTAGCACGAAGTACAGGAAAACTAAATCCCCCAATGCCGACTACACCTAGATGCATAGCATTCCAAGTGTCCGCTTTTTGCATGGCTTGCAGTAAGGTTTGTAGTTCGCTGACCTTCTCCATCCATTTGTCGAACCCATTGCCTAAGGTCGCCAAACGTTGTGCCTCTTCATAGCGCTCTAGAAGATACTCAATTTGACGTTGTTGTTCATCCCAAAATAGTGTCCCCCAGGTGGTTTCTCGCAAGGTCTGGTGTAAGGCGCTTTCATAGGTAGTACACACCTGATCTAACCAACGCATAGGCTGACTTTGAGCCAAAGCGAAGTTGTAGATTAGAAACACCGTGTCCCGTAAGACCTGGTCGGACCGTTCCGTACTGAACATATCGCTCACATCATAAATATTATACAACCCTTGTTCGTAGGCCTCTAGCAAAATCTTATCTAACACATCGTAGCGCATGAGCGCCAATTCCCCTTCATTACCGATAGTGAAAGATGGATCAATATCAAGTTTATAGAAATAACTGCGGATGACCCATTGGCAAAAGGAGTGTAATGTGGAAATATGGGCAGACGGCAACATATTCAGTTGTTCTTCTAAATACTCATCCCCTGTGGCTTGAAACTCCTCCGCTAGTTTCACACCGATGCGGGCTTTCATCTCTGCAGCCGCCGCCTTGGTGAAAGTCACCACCATCAGTTCTTGAATGCTTAACTCCCGCCGCTTCAGACGTTGTATCATGCGTTCTACGAGGACCGCCGTTTTCCCTGACCCCGCCGCTGCCGATACCAAGATCGTTTGGGACGGTAACTGCCCCGGTCTTGGCGCATCAATGGCGCTCTGTTGCGCATCAGTCCATTTCATAGGTAGCTCCTCCTGTTTGTAATGCTTCCATCTTCTCTAATGCTTCCTCTTCGGTCATGGTCTTAATATAGCGATACCGATTGCGGGTTCCATCAAAGCGACATAAGGCTTGGAACTCACAAAATTCACAAGGTCGCCGTTTGTCCTTTTGGTACGGACTGATAGGGAACTCCCCATCCATCATCTGTGTACCACTGTTAGAAATAATTTGCTTTGTATATTCCTTCATAAGTCCAAATTGTTCTATAGTCTTTAAACTTTTAGATGTGCGACTATCCGGAGTGCCATCCTTTTTCAGAACAATCGGTACATAAGGGGAATTACTCTGGTAGGCCCTTGTTACATCTAAGGATTGCAATACATCACCATCAACAAAGTATCCACTATTTTTCAATTGTTGGATATCAGCTTTTTCTTCTTCTGCCCGTCTATGATTTACGACTTCTGACAATTTCACTTGCGGATTACGCACATACGTATAGAGGGCTGCAGCCGTGCCAATTCGATCCTTTGTATTCTTTTCCAGTGCCAATAGATAGGTCATTAACTGCAATTTCAAGCCATAGTAAATTTCATCGGCTCGCACCATAGTCCCCCCCGATTTATAGTCGATGACCGCCGCATAATGGCCAAGAGGTCCACGATATTCATCAACACGGTCAATTTGACCACGCAGTACGATACTTTCACCATAGTTCTTACCCAATGGAATGCGCACTGGATGCCAACTAGATGTACCCATACCAAAGCTTTGTTCTACTTCTGTGGTGGAAAACTCGCTTTTCTTGGACCAATCTACGAGACGTGTTACCGTAGCCGATAAAGTAGATGTTAATCGACTATACAGTTGCGCTTCGTACGCATCTCTTTCCTCCGTGCCCATCACCGCATCGGCGGCTTCACGACATAAGGATTCTTGTTCTTCCTCTGTTAGATCACGCCATTGTCTGCCCTCTTTCAATAGATACTCCCCTAAATATCGCAATGTATCGTGGAGGAAGGTTCCAATTTCAGGAGCTCTGAAGGATTTCACCTTCCGTGGGGCTAATCGTAACGCATATTGTGCATAGAAACTGTAGGGACAACGATGGTATCGCTCTAAGCGTGTGACGGAACCCGTTAAGGCATCACTGCGTAGCAATAGTCCTCGCACAATGGACTGATCAATACGCGGCACTGCATTGGAATCGAACATGCCTCGTGTGGCAAAGAATACCTCTCCTCGGTAGCCCGTCTCCAATCCCCAGTTATAGAGGCTCCACCAAGTGGAGGAGATAGTGTCGCCTTTCATAAGGGCACTCATGCAACTAGAAAAGAGTCCTAAACTTTGGGATGGTCGCCATAGGTAGTCCTGTTCTCGCCCTTCTGGCATAGATAGGGGCGCCTCTTCGATATCTTTCACATACCCATATTGTTGTAACCTCCGCACCACCAAAGACGGTTCTATTTTGGATCCTTCTTCATCAGATGTGACATAGGACAGGTGCAGTCCTTGGCTAGCACGGGTACAGGCTAAATAGAACAAGAAATTTTCATTGAACATTTGTCCCAAGGCGCCCGCCGCTAGCTGTACTCCTACCTTCGCTAAAGCGGTCCGCTCTTGATCACGCAGAATACCTTCATCTCCCATTTTGCGAGGGAATACCCCCTCATTAAGTCCCAGTACATAGACTTCCTTCGCATCTGTCATATAGCTACGGTCGATGGTGGTAATCGTCACATGGTCCAAAGATGGCGGTACCAAGGAGTAGGTCACTTCACTGAGGCCTTCCTCGATGATGAGCCCCATCTCTTCTGCGCTTAACTCTTCTGCACCTGTCACAGATGCACACTCCTCTAACAATTGAATAGCATGTTTATATAGCTGTACATGGCTGGCACTTTCTTGCACATCTCCACGCTCTTCTGCCTCGTCATACCACACTTTCAGTTGCTCTGGAATGCGCCAATCTTGCATGGTTTGGAATAAAAACTCACTCCATTCCTGCCCCGTATGTGGCAGTTTGCAGAAATCGTAAATAGGGCGTAATACCTGATGCAACACGCGGTCATGTAAGTCTTGCATCACGGCCCGTCGATCATCGTCTTCCCTACCATAGATCCACGTATCTCGGAGCCACGCCGCCCCTTGAATACCGTATTCTAAGCAATAATTCTCTAGCCGGTCCACTTCTTCACGAGTGAACGGTGCAAAATCTGTTTTCAACAAACGGAATACCGCATCATGATCAAAGAAAGTGCGATACACATGGAACAGACCTTGCAAAAACTCCGCCAAAGGGTGACTGGTCATCATCTTCCGTTGGTCCGAGAAGAAAGGAATGCCATAATTCAGGCACGCTTTTTCTAGTACATCACCATAGGATTCCATATCCCGTAATATGATGGTGCAATCTTTCCATCGATGCCCCTCTTCTTGACGGTATGCCAAGATCTTCCGGCACACCGCATCGGCTTCCCGTTCTCGATTATAAGCGCTCACCATGGTCAATGTTTCTTCCATGGTATTCGGTTTCATAGGTGTTCTAAAAAACTGTGTATTCAACTGTTGTAATACAGGGGTTCCTCGATAGACTTCGGACATGGTATGCACCACCGCCTCAGGGTACCAGGTCATCATATCTCGGTAGGTCTCCCAGACCCGGAAATACATGGACCCCTTACGATTGTGTACCTCTTCCTCTAAGGATGGTAAGCTAATCGTCATATGACAGGACTCACTAAGAGAAAACAACCGTTGAATCAAGCGATACTGCAACGGTGTAAACCAATGGAATCCATCTACAAAGACATGGCAATCCTTCATGAGCGGAGACTGTGGCAATATGTCGATTAATTCTTCCATAGAATCTTGGACACCCAACTCTTCCAAGGCTGCATCGTAGCGTTCTAACAGCAAGGACAGCTCTTGTAATTTGCGGCCTAATACCATAGAATCTACTTGTTCCACAGCCCCGGACAAATCCTTCGGTGTTACTCCAAAGGCTTTGCACTCCGTCAACAACCCTTGTATAACATCTCCAAAGTGTGGTTGTTTCGCTGCTTGTTTAAATAAGTCCAATTCCCCAGCAGATTGCTTTAAGAGCACCCGAAGGACTAGTTTTTTGCCTAGCTCCGATAGACCACCTTCTTTCACTTTCCCCAAGGATTGATACACTTGATAGGCTAGCCGTGTCATACCCACTACGCGCACGGTGGTGAACCCTTTTTCCTCACGATACTCTGCTAGCTTGCGCTCCATCATATACGTGGCAGGGTCTGGCACAAGGACGATAATCTGGTGGTCTGGATGGTCCTGTAAAATTCGTTCTATCTCTGCGAAACAAGCCGTGGTCTTTCCCGTGCCGGCTCCGCCAATATATAACTGTGGTTGCATGTCCAACTCCTTTTCCTCTCAACACGTTTCATCTATCTCTATCCTATCATGTCTAGGGCACTTAGTAAAATTGCCAGGTCCCTCAAGAGATTGACCTGGCAATAGTATGTATGTAATTAACGGTACGCTACCCGTTTTGGTTGCATATCGTGAAAGTGCAAGCGCTCCTTCGCAGTAGCTTCCCAATCGGTACCCGGTTTACCATAGTTGGCATACGGATCAATGGACAAGCCCCCACGCGGCGTAAATTTGCCCCACACTTCAATGTATTTAGGCTCCATCAATGCCACTAAATCTTTCATGATGATGTTAATACAATCTTCGTGAAAGTCTCCATGGTTGCGGAAACTAAATAAATATAATTTTAAGGATTTACTTTCCACCAATTTTTCATCTGGCACATAAGAAATGTAAATCGTTGCAAAGTCCGGTTGCCCCGTCATTGGACAAAGGCTAGTAAATTCTGGACAGTTGAATTTTACAAAATAGTCATTCCCTGGATGTTTATTAGGAAATGCTTCTAGCACTTGCGGTGCATAATCTGTAGGATAGTCCGTATGGCTACCTAAAGCATGAACACCTTGTAATTCTGCTGCATTACGACCACTACTCACGAACTAAAGCCTCCTTATTTTTATACACTACTCTCTCTAATGCATTGATGAGGAAGTAGCTCACCACACCACACACGAACTGACCTACTACGAGGGAACTCACTAATACCCAGTACGGAACTGGCAAGAAATAGGTCAACCAAATTGATACAATCAATCCTGGTACAAAAGTAATGATAGGAATCAATACCCAGTTGCCTAAACCTTGACGTTTCGCAAGGACGATTAAACCTGTTGTCAATAATCCTACGATAGCTCCACCGATAGCATCCACTAAACCAAAGCCGCCCATCACTGTATTGCTCACAAAGTTGGCAATACCAAAGGCTGGAATGGTGAAAGGAAAGATCGCTGACAATCCATATAGCGCTGTGGCAATACGCACTTGATACTGACCAAAGGCAAAGCCTTGTGTACCGATCATAAGTGCCAAGTACATAGCGATGGAAATGGCAGAAATCGTCAATCGTTGTGTGTTGTTAAATTGTTTCATTATAACTCCTTAGTTTTGTTTACAGACAGGAGGATCTCGAACTGTCTATCTAATACCTACTACGACATAGGTCGTAGTCACCTAGAACATTTCTAGGGTTTTGAAAAGTTCCGGGTATTCCAATGTACCATTGAGAGGCTCCGCATTATGATCTAATCGAATCCCCATCATATGCTCCCGGTCCAATCCTTCTGGTGGTTCTACACCAAAGTTATGTGCAAAATCATACCCCAACCGTGGGTAGTACACATTACTACCGTGCACGAACAAGTAGGCATATCCCATTTTACGCGCCAAGCGTTGGCCCTCTAGAATGAGTGCTCCTCCTACACCATGTCCACGCATAGACTGTGCTACCGCTAATAAACCTAAGATAAGTACTTCTTCATTACCTACTTTTCCACGCAAGAACATACCATATCCTGCAATGGCATTATCGATAACAGACACCAAAGATAACTTAGGAATATACGCATCGGACTCGCGCAATAATTCCACTAGTTTATATTCTCGCCCTGTACTGCGATCTGCATTGATATAGGCTTCACGCACGAGAGCTGTGACCGTATAAAATTCACGCTTTTTCTCTTCTCGTATAATCATAGTTCCTCCGGTTCATGATGAAAGCACACCAAATGGATTGCTAACCTTAAGTATACCGAATTTCTTCGATAATATCAAATATATTTCCCTTATTTCTTAGCTTTTTTCGCTAATCTAGCTTGTTCTTTTTGCTCTTGTTTCGCCAATCTTTCTTGCTCCTTAGCTTGCTGTTTTGCTAGTTGCGCTTCCTTCTTAGCCTGTTGTTTTGCTAATCGAGCTTGCTCTTTTGCTTGTTGTTTCGCCAACTTTTGTTCTGCTTGTAACTTAGCTCGCTCCGCCTTTGCTAAACGTTGTTGCTCTTTCTTCGCCAATATTTCTTGTTTTCGTTGCGCTTTCTCTAATTGGCGTTGTGCTTTTGTATCTAGACGTTCTTGTTTGCGTTCTGCTTTTTGCAATAGAACCCATTCTTGTTTAGCAGTTTTCATAAGCGGTCGTTGTTCCTTTTGGGAGGTCTCCCATTGGTTCCCAGCCATAGCCTCTTGTACTTCTTCATCAATCGGTTGTAAGGCTATGTTTCCTTGGTTCTTCACCGAAGGCACTACTAATTCCAAATGGCTTCGCTGAGAGGAGCCTTGTTGAGAGGTGCGCACTTGTACACCGCTACGATTTGGCAACGCAGATGTATCAATCTGGAAGGCTTCCATTTTCTTTTGGATTTCTTCCTTCGTTAAGGCTGGTTCCACTGCGATTGGGGTACCCTCATCAGCACTATCTGATTGTGCTTTACCTGATTTTGCTTCTTCTTGTTCAATTTCATAATTCATAATAGAACGACGATTTTCATTGTACAATCGTAATGCCAACATACGGTCGCTTTCATTCATGGTCTCTCGACGTGCCACCACATCTGCCATCATGGGAATGAGTTCTTTTCTTGTGAAAGCTCGTGATCCTAAGTCCACTCCTTTTGTATCCGTAATTGCTCCATGTTTCACCAAGGTCATGAGCGCTTGGTATTCCCAATCAGGAGGGCTCACTACACCATAGGGATTCGCCTCTGCTTGAGCCACTGTCAACCCGCCAGCTATCAATGCCAATGCTATATAATATCGCAATTGTTTCATATCTATATCCTTTCTATTATCCATGTCGTCCTACATACTGCGCCTTTGGAAAGTCTGCTAGCCAAGCTTCTTCGCCACTAGCACGGACAGACACGACTACCGCCGTAGCAGGACCGCCACTATGATCTAACTCATCATCGGTCATCTCTATAGATTCTATGGATGCCCCTTCCAAATAGCTGACCACCGTCAACTCTTGGCGTATGCCTCTAGAACCAATGGGTATTACACGAGATGTACTAGGATGTGCCAAGGCTCGTCGGATCTCATCATAGGTCACAATCCACTCTGGTTGTTCTAGCACCTCATGACCTACTAAAGGCTTCCCTAATACGTACACAGCATAGGGTTCTCCTGAGCCAAGCACTTCTGGCGCCCCTAACCCTAGAGCCGTAATCCCTACGGACGTAGTGCTCACTTTCATATTACTTTCATGGCTACCATTAATAGGCACATCAATACCAAGGGAATCCAATTCTTCTTGGACTCCTTGGACCACTGAGGTCACCACCGTATCATAGTCACCGCCAATGAGGTATTGTATGGCTTTCACAGTACCTCTTGCACATAGAATTTCCAGCATTGCCACACGCGCTGCGAAGGCGCCCACCATGTCATAGGGCACGGCTAGCACATCATGTTCTTGCAACCCAATGCCACTGCTAATATCACTGGCAATGATCCAGTCTTCATCCGCTTTCAAGGAAAGTCTCGTTATATCACGCATTTCCCTTACCACCAAACACTCGATTCAGTTGACTCACTACAAGAGCTGCCCCTACATAGTTCAGCGCATAGGCTAAGGATAAAGGCACAAATAAAACAGCCACAACCTCTACACTTTGCATCATCCATGCAATGACTGCTAAACCAACCCCTACATTAATGATATACCCTAGTATACCACCAACTACATAAGAGAAAGATGAAGACATCCGCTTCATTATATATCCAATACTAGCCCCCGTACCTGCCATAATGACAGCTACCGCTACATGGATAGGTACGCTAAGAGGAAACCCCGTGGAAGCTGCGGTTGCTACATGACCTAAGGCCCCCAGTACAGCACCCGCTACGGGGCCTAACAGTAACGCCCCTACAAAAGCTGGCGATGAATCAAATCCAATGGAGTATACTCCAAAATGAATCTGCCCACCTATAGCGCAAAGGGCAATCAATATAGCATAGGTCGTAATAGTTCGTATATTCATAGTAATCTCTCCTGCTAACAATTAATTCATACAATTTCTATGTTTATTATAGGTGACACAATCATATAAAGCAATCGTTCATACTCTTTTCATTTTCACCAAGTATACTCTATATAAAATCTCTTTAAACTCTTGTAGAAATACGCTACAATACATATATATTCTACGAATATGATTGAAAGGAGCCATTATGAAAGTCTTACTTGTTGAAGATGAAGAAATATTAAATAATATTATTGCTAAACGTTTAAAAGTAGAATCTATGATTGTCGATCAATGCTATAACGGCGAAGATGGGCTAGATTATATTTCTACTTCTAGCTACGATGTGATCATCATGGATATTATGATGCCAAAAATGGATGGCCATGCCGTAGTAAAACATATGCGTGAAGAAGGGAATAAAACTCCTGTCTTATTCCTAACTGCTAAAGATTCCTTAGAGGATAAAGTATCTGGTTTGAATCTAGGCGCTGATGATTATTTAGTGAAACCATTTGAATTTGAAGAACTAGTGGCTCGCATTTATGCTCTTGCACGCCGTGGTCGTAATCAAGCTGTAGAAGATATCATCGCTGGTCCGTTGCGAATTAACCAAAAAAGTCGCTCTGTCTTTCTTAACGATACTCCCGTTACATTAACCACTAAAGAGTTTGACCTACTTTTTTATTTAGCTAGTAATCAGAATATCGTCTTGTCTCGTCAACAAATTCTTGACCATGTATGGGAATATGATTATGAAAGTTATTCCAACCTCATCGATGTGTACATCAAAGACTTGCGCAAAAAAGTTGATATTGACGAATCCTTTAAGCTAATCCAAACTATACGTGGCGTAGGCTATATGTTCCGCACTGAGGAATAATCTATGATGCATATACTCAGACAATTTGGACAGTACATAGAGTCGCTTCTATTACGTGTTCCCTTAGTCTATAAGATTACAAGTTGGTACTCTATCTTCCTCTTATTAATGATAGGGCTTCTCGCCGCCTTTGTAATTCAATTTACCCATGTTTGGGATACCCATGAAATCCGCACAGATTTGCAAAAATCTGTTATTGAAGCAGCTAATAATGCCAAGAAATACAAACCTTATGAGGATGGTGTTTTCCTCTTAGTATATACCCATGATGGCATTGTTATTCGTGGTAATATACCAGATCAGTTCCCTGAAAACACACCGCCATCCTTTGATGCTATTACAGAAGTCTCTCAACAGGGGCACTCCTTCTTATACTATGATGCACCTATTCAGCATCGCCCGGGGGTGCAAGGCTATGTGCGAGGCATTGTTCCAATGACCTTTCTCGATAGAAAGTCAAATAACTTGTTCTTCGCTTTATTGTTAGGGGGTATTCTCTTTGTCACAGTAGCTACCATTGGCGGCTATTGGATTATTCAACGCGGCTTAAACCCTGTTCGTACCGTAACAGACTTAGCTGCACAAATTTCATTAAAACGAGATTTGTCTGAACGTATTGAAAATATCCCCCAATCTGGAGATACCATGTATCAACTGGCATCTACCTTTAACCATATGCTCAGTAGTTTAGAGGATTCTTCTAATCGAGAGAAACGCTTCAATGCCAATATTTCTCACGAATTGCGAACCCCTATCGCTGTCATTCAAGCTGAAAGTGATTATGCTCGCCAATATGTAACAACAATTGAAGAAGCTAAGGAAAGCTTTCAAAATATTTTTACACAAAGTAAAAGTATGGCAGATATGGTATCCCAACTTCTAGAAATTGCCCGCCTTGATAACACTATGAATATTACAAAGTTACCCCTCTCCCTCTCTAATGTAGCAAATCAGTTAGCCTCTACCTATGCTCAGCTATGTCAGAGTAAAGGGATTACTTTCACAAGTCATATCGATGAACACATCACTGTGCATGGCAATCAAATTTTATTACAGCAAGCTATGGCTAACCTTTTGGATAATGCTTTAAAGTTTGCTGATAGCACAATACATTTCGAGGTTTCTTTAGGAGAAACTATTCACATCTTTGTTCAAGATGATGGTATTGGTATACCACAGGAAAGTATCCCTATGATTTGGGATCGATTATACCAAGTAGACCCTTCGCGTACCTCAAAAGAAAACAAAGGTCTCGGTCTAGGATTATACCTCGTACAAAATGTAGTACAATTACACGAAGGTACTCTCCAAGTGGAAAGTACTCCCCACGAAAAAACACTCTTTGGTTTTTATTTACCAATTCATAAAGATACTGAAGAATAACAAAAGAGGATATCTGACGAGCGTCAGATATCCTCTTTTATATATACCACCTTATTCCAAATTCGGACGATTTCCATATACTTTCAATACTAAAGAGCCTATGACTATCATCCCCAAACCTGCCACTAAGAATACATAAGAAGTTCCCCAATAGGTTGCTACAATACTAGCAAATAGAGGTCCCATCATATTCCCTAATTGTTGGGATGTAGTAGCTAACCCAAATACTCGCCCACGCACTGATGGTTCTGTATTCACGGTCATGGCCGAACCAAGAGACGGAAAAATTCCTACAATAAATACTCCTATCAGTAACTGTAACACGCCAAACCACCAAAGTCCAAAAGGCATACTTTGCAATAATAATATAGTTCCTGTACCTAAAAGACCATAAGAAATGACTCTAAAATAACCACGTTTTTGTCCATAAGCCGCCCAGATATTGGTCATAATCATTCCCATAACACCACCGCCACTTAAAATGGATCCCGCTAACATAGCTGCCCCATCCATAGTTCCTTTTAACTCTCCTACATAAATAGCTACAATCGGTTGCAGCATAAGCATTACTGATTGCACTAGGAAGTATAGTCCTAAAATATGTAATAACACTTTATTACTAGCGGCCTCCTTTAAATCTTCTTTAAAAGAAGTCATTTTAACAGGTTCCACGCTATCTACTGTAGGCTCTTTCACAAATATAGCAATCACTGCGGTTACTACAAATAAAGTAATACCTGCTACAGCAAATACAGGACGCATACCCACTGCTAATTCTGTTATGCCTCCTGTTAAAGGGCCTATCGTATTGCCTAACACTAGTCCCATCTGAAAAATCCCCATAGCTGTTCCCACTCGCTCTTTTGGCACAGACAAAGATACCATAGTCATAGCAGCTGGCATAAATCCATTAGCAAAGCCCTGAAAGGCGCGAACCATTAAAAATTGATACTCGTTTTGTACAAATGCCCCCCATGAATAAGATATACCAATTAATATGCCTGCTCGGATAGCCATCAACTTTTTTCCATGTGCATCTGCTAATCGTCCCCATATAGGAGCCATAATGGCAGCAATACAAAAGGAGATAGAAAAGGATAACCCGGACCAAAGTGCTAATTGTTCTTGTTCCACTCCCAGTTCTAGTAAATATACGGGCAAAAAAGGGATAATCATAGTGTAACAAATGGCCAATAAAGACATTCCTATAGTTAAGATCCAAACTGCGACCATCCCTGTTTGCTGTAATCGTTTCATATTTCACATCCTTTATATTGATATACGTTCTAGTCATATTGTAACACAAATATCTTTTTACAACGCAAAAAGAGAGGATCCTTGACATCGTATCAAGTATCCTCTTCTTTTAGCAGTCATACAGTTATTATGCCTTATCATTTTTTACGTTGTTTAGTATTTTATTTAATATACTATACAAACTGCCTACTTCTTCTCGTGATAAGCCTAATTTTGATTCTATCAACTGTGGGATATGGTGAACTCTATTCTGTAATGATTTCCCTTTTGCGGTTAACGTAATGACCATAGACCGTTCGTCTTCTTTTAACCGTTCACGGATAATCAAACCTTTTAACTCTAATTTTCGCAATAACGGAGTTAATGTACCAGAATCTAAAAAAAGTTTCTCCCCAATCATTTTTAGATTTAATTTCTTCCACTCCCAAATTACAGTCATAACGAGATATTGCGTATATGTTAACCCTAGTTCAGACAACTCTGGTTGGCATGCCCGTAATACTTCCTTGGCTGCTGCATACAGAGGAAACGCGACTTCCTTCTCTATTGATAGTGTTTCTTTCTCTTTCTTCATCTTGGACTTCCCTTAATACTTTACCTAATACCTTACACAGAAAACCGTCGATCAATCACATCTTGTAATGTTAAACTTTGCATATATTCACGTAGGTGGTTTTGTAAATGTTCCCACAATGGCAAGGTGCGACACCCTTGACTCATTGGACATGTGTTCACTTCTTCCTCTAAACAAGCCACAACGGCAATGGAGTCCTCTGTAGCTGCCAAAATATCATAGACTGTATAGTCTTTTGGCTCTTTTGTTAATTGGTAACCACCATACTTACCTCTAACACTTTTTACATATCCAGCTGCACTTAAACGCGCTACGATTCCTTCTAAATATTTATCAGAAATTCTTTGGCGCTCTGCCATTTCACGAATAGATACATTCCGATCTACACTGTGTTCCGCTAAATCAACTAAGATGCGTAATGCATATCGACCTTTAGTAGAAATTTTCATAAATAATACCTCTTCAAAAGTAGGATTTATACCTAATGTATATTATATATAGAATAACGAACTTTGTCTATATAGATTATGTACATAATTAGTACGCAAAATGCATAACTACCAATCATAATACGCATATACATAGGTTTATGAAGCATATTTTCACACTCTGAAAACCAATGTCTCACACCAGTGCACTTTTTACTTTTTATTTATTAGTCTATTTTATATGATTATATATCTTTTATAATTTTTTTGAATTAATTTTGCGAAAAGCTCTATCATAACTACTTATACTATGCTACAATAATGGTACTTAATGTATTTATTACTAGGAGGGTTCAACCATGTTAGAACGCGTATTCGCACTAAAAGAGCGAAATACTACGATTCGTACGGAAGTCCTAGCGGGACTTACCACATTTATTACAATGGCATACATATTGCTATTAGCACCTAATTTATTAAGTCTAGCTGGCATGGATAAGGATGCCGTATTAATTGCTACCGCCTTAGGTGGAGGTTTGGTCACTATCGCTATGGGAGTATTTGTTAATTATCCTATCGCATTAGCTCCCGGCGTTGGTTTATTAGCTTTCTATTCTTTCACCGTCGTCCTCGGTATGGGATTAACCTGGCAAACTGCATTAGGCGCTGTTTTTATTTCTGGCCTTGTATTCCTTATTCTAACCTTGACAAAGGTTCGTCAACTCATCATTGAAGCGATTCCTAGTTCTTTGAAAATCGCTATTACTGTGGGGATTGGCTTATTTATCTGTATTATCGGTTTAAAACTATCTGGTCTCATGACCATTGCCTTATCCTTACAACCAGGTACATTAAACGATATTGTCAGTGCAAAAGGGCATGGTGCTCCTGCTGCTTCTGAAACTTTATTAACATTAGGTAATCTAGGCAATCCAGAAGTATTACTATCTCTCTTTGGATTATTCTTCTCTGCAGCTTTGATGGCTCGTCGTATTCCTGGAGCACTATTAATTGGTGTGATCGTTACATCCATCATCGCTTATGTAACTGGAGTAGCTACCTTACCTAATACACTAAGTATTATGGCAGTTCCTGATTTCAGTAAAATTGCTTTTATGGAACTAGACATTGCCTCTGCTTTCCAAGTAGGTCTTGTAACCATCATTTTCTCTTTCACATTCGTTGAGCTATTTGACTCCATGGGTACACTGATTGCTACTGCCTCCAAAGCAGGCATTGCAGATCCAAAAAAAGGAGAGTTCCCAGGTCTTGGTAAAGCGATGATTGTAGACTCTCTTGGCGTTAGTTTCGGCGCTATGTTAGGGTCTAGCACAATTACTGCATTCGTTGAAAGTGCCGCCGGTGTAGGTGCTGGTGGTCGTACAGGCTTGACTGCTGTGACTTGTGGTGTAATGTTTATCCTTTGCTTATTCTTTGCTCCATTAATCGCTTTAGTACCGAATGCAGCTACAGCTCCTGTACTTATCTTAGTAGGGGCTCTAATGATGGAAGCCATCCGTGAAATCGACTTCTCCGATTGGACAGAAGGTTTCCCTGCATACTTAGTTATTGTATTAATGCCGTTTACATACAGCATTGCTAACGGTGTTGCAGCTGGTCTTATTGTATATCCTTTGATGAAGTTTATCACTGGCCGTCATAAAGATGTACACTGGTTTATGTATGTACTAGGTGCTATTGTATTGGCAAAATACATTTGGTTTGAATAATCAAATATACCATAGAATTGTAATATACATTTCATATATAGTAGAAATATAACTAAATAGCTCCACATAAAACAGAGGAAAGTTGATGCAAAATTATCAACTTTCCTCTATTTTTATAGTGTACTACACAAAAGAGTCCTATGGGACCCTTTGTATACTTATTATATAATTATGACACAAATTAATGAATCATATACCTTACACTGGTATCACAGCAAATCGTCTTCGTACACGGCTTCTTCAAAGAATAGTGGCAACAAATCATCGCTATATTCGTTCATATCACGACCTGTTTTAGAGAATACCACAGATGCAGCAAAACGCATTAACTCTGCTTCGTTCTCCGGATTGTTCACAAATTCTTCAATGATTTTGTCCATATCTAAATGGCGTTTCATAATAAATCTCGCCAATTTACGACGATTCACTGGGTCATTCACCAATTCATCTACATCGATAATATACTCTGGCATTTTAATAGCAATATGCGTATGGATTCCGTCTTCTTTCATGATAACCTCCTAAACGATTAGCCCTATAGTAAGCACTTAGACCGTATATTCAGATACTACGGAATATAATCCGTACATCTATGATTATATGCTTCTATTATACCTTATTAACCCTGTAATACCTACCTCATACTCCTTAGCTTAATAACTAGATAGTCTAGATACGGCTTGTGCCAAACTGTCCTCATCCACAAACACTGTATCTAAGCACAGTCCATGGGCAGGTGCTGTTTTTCCGATTAATTGTCTATCTCCCTCACCAATGATACGTGGCACCTCCTCTGGTTGAAAGCGACCCAAACCTACATCCACCAAGAATCCCGCCATATTCCGCACCATGTGGTACACAAATCCATCTCCCAACACATGGATGCGCACCGTCGTTCTATCTTGGATGACTTTCACAGCATACATCGTTTTTACTGGATCCTGTACCGTCGTATTATGACCTTTGAAAGTGCTAAAATTATGCGTTCCTTCTAGGGCCTGTGCCGCATGCCGCATCGCCTCTATATCTAACGGTTTGCGCACATGGTAGGCGTAGCGCAGTTGCAGTGGGTCTACCACGGCATCATTATGAATGGTATAAATGTATTCTTTTCCTTTCACATAATTCCGTGGATTCCAATCAGGCGGTAGCTCCTGTGCCTCACGGACTACGATATACGGTGGCATATGAGCGATGAGGGCACGCATCAGATTATCTACGGGAATCTTTCCGGTCGTGGTGAACGCCACTACTTGCCCTCTAGCATGGACACCTGCATCGGTGCGCGAAGAGCCATAAATCGTGATGGGCTCATTGCACACCTTAGACAAAGCCTCTTCTAAATAGCCTTGCACCGTAGGTCCATTCTGTTGTCGCTGATATCCGCAGAGCTCTGTGCCATCATAAGCAACAATAAGCTGTATGGTTCTTCTCATATCTGGCATGTCCTATTCTTTCTACTATTTTTCTACCTTATGATATATATCTACGGCTAGCATATCTGTGACTAGCATATACAACTAGTTCTTATATGCCAAAGCCCCAGCGTAATACGGCTAGTACAATACTCACAATCACTACAGCGCCAATACCATAGGTATCTAATTGACTGTATTGCAATTCTTTCAATCGAGTACGACCTTCTCCACCTCGGTAGCAACGAGATTCCATAGCCACTGCCAATTCATCGGCACGGCGGAACGCACTAATGAATAATGGCACTAATAAAGGTACCATATTTTTAGCCCGTTTTAGTAAGGATCCTGTAGTAAAATCAGCACCACGAGATTCTTGGGCTTTCATAATGCGGTCCGTTTCCTCTAATAAGGTCGGAATGAATCGTAAAGCAATGGTCATCATCATCGCTAATTCATGGGCTGGCACACCAAAGCGTTTCCAAGGGTTTAAGAGTCTTTCAATACCGTCCGTCAATCGGATAGGGGACGTAGTATAGGTCAACAAAGAAGAGAATACGATTAAGAAAATCAATCGTCCTGCCATGAGACCACCCAAATTGAGACCTTCTCGGCTAATGTGCAACCAACCATAGGTGAATAGGTATTCTCCCGGCGTAGTGAACACGTGAATGGCCAAGGTAAATACGATAATGATCCACAATGGTTTAATGGACAACCACACGAGTCGCACTGGCAAACGAGACAGTCCCAAACAACCAAAGGTAAAGGCTGCCACAATGCTATAGGTCACTAAGCTATCCGCAAAGAAGATGGCAATGATGAAAAGCATGGTGGCTATAATCTTAGCCCGTGGGTCCATGCGGTGGAGCACGGAATCTCCTGGAAAGTACTGTCCAATGGTAATATTACTTAGCATGGTGCACCTCCTTGAGATAGTCGTAAATATCTGCTACTGCCTCATTGACATGGACACGGTCGATATTGACGGGAATGTTCCGTTCTGCCAAAGCCTGCAAGGTTTGCGACAATGGCGGTACATCCACGCCGGCAGACTGTAATTTCTCACGATCATTGTGGAAAATCTCGATAGGATTACCGTCCAATAAGACTTTACCTTGGTGCATCACAATTAAGCGATTCGCCATGCGGGAAATATCTTCCATATTATGGGATACAAGGATAACAGTAATCCCTTTTTCCTTGTGCAATTTCACAATTTCTCCAAAGATTTCTTCTCGTCCAAATGGGTCCAGCCCCGCAGAAGGCTCATCGAGGATTAAATAGTCTGGGTCTAAGGCAATGACCCCTGCGATTGCCACACGGCGCATTTGTCCACCAGACAAATGGAATGGTGAACGTTCCGCATAGGTATCGTAGTCTAAGCCTACAAATTGCATGGCTTCTCGCACACGACGATCTACTTCCGCCTCATCAAAACCCAAATTTTTAGGTCCAAAGGCAATGTCTTTGGCGATGGTTTCTTCGAAGAGTTGATGCTCTGGATATTGGAATACCATACCTACTTTGTGACGTATTTGTTTGACTTCCTCTGTTTTACCTACTAAATCCACCCCATTGACTGTTACAGTACCTGATGTAGGATGTAACAGCCCATTCAGATGCTGTACTAAGGTAGATTTACCAGACCCAGTATGACCGATAATGCCTACAAACTCACCTTCGTGAATGGTCAAATTCACATCATGTAAGGCAGTTTTTTCAAAAGGGGTTCCCTGTCCATAGGTGTAGGTGACATGTTCTAATTGAATTGACATATGGCCTCCCCTAGTTCTTCGTTGGTAGTAATGCCCTTTGGCATAGCTACCCCTTTTTCTTGTAATCGCACTGCAATTTCTGACGGCACTGGCACATCTAGACCAAGGCCTTTTAAGGTATCTACATTCATAAACACATCTTTCGGTGCCCCTTCGTCGATGACCTTACCTTGTTTCATCACGATAATACGATCTGCCAAAGCTGCTTCTTCCATAAAGTGCGTAATGTACACGATAGTGATGCCTTCTTCTTTATTGAGGCGATACACCGTATCCATCACTTCCTTGCGACCCTTCGGATCTAACATCGCTGTTGGCTCATCTAAAATGATGCATTTCGGTTTCATCGCTAGTACACCAGCAATGGCGATACGTTGTTTTTGTCCCCCAGATAATAGATGAGGTCCATGCAACGCATAGTCCGACATGTTTACCGCTGCCAAAGCTGCGTCTACGCGGCTTCGAATCTCTGAGGCTGGCACTCCTAAGTTCTCTGGCCCAAACGCCACGTCTTCTTCCACAATAGCTGCCACGATTTGATTATCTGGATTTTGGAATACCATGCCCACATTTTGGCGAATATTCCAAATTAAATGCTCTTCTTTTGTATCCATTCCTAAAACAGTAACGGTACCAGATGTAGGTTGCAATAGGACATTAAAATGTTTGGCAAGAGTACTTTTACCGCTCCCATTTGTCCCGATAATGCTGACAAACTCACCTTCATGAATGTGAACACTCACATCCTGCAAGGCGTGTACCTCACGGCCCATTTCGTCTTGATACACATGACTCATATGGTCCGTACTGATCATAACTTGTTTCATCTTGTTTTCAGTTTCCTCTCTACGTAAGTACAATTGTTACTTCGTATTACAATCTACTTCATTATACCTTGTAGAAAGGTTTAGGACAATAGGCAACCTTGTGTAGGTTTAGGTGGTTAACAATGCAATCTATTGTTTGAAAGCAATATGACGATAACTTGTGAAGGCCAACCATTTCGCGAATGTCTCATTGAGGCTCTTGGATGCCTCAATATCTGCTATAAACTGAGCGTATTCCTCTGCGGATTGTACTTGAATTCCAAAGCCACTACCATTTAGTAATGGCACCCCTTGGTAGGTATACTCACGCAATGGAGCAATGGCTGTGATGACCCCATCTCGCACAGAAATATATACTTTGTCACGTAAAATCAAAATATCGAAAGTACTTGGATATTGGTAGCTATCTCCTATCAACGGAATCGTATCACCCACATGGTATGTCGCACATTCAGGTCGTACTTTATCGACTGTTAGCCCTTCTACATCATAGTAGAACTCTTCAAAAATATCGCCACGGCCACGGACAGCATCGCCGATAAATGTATATAACTCTTCCCCTTTATCGAGGGTATCTTGAATAACACCGCAAGCCGCTGTCATATGGCTCACACGGTCGATCAGGATGAACTCGCCCAATGTTTTATGCTTAGTGAAAGTATCCACCACAATCGGTTCTTGTAAGGTCAAAACGCAACGAGCTATTTCATTTTTACTTAATCCATCACGCTCCACATGGTCACCAGTGTTCACATCCACAGCATACCGGATTTTGCTCACTACTCCAGATACTAGTTTCGTACCTGCCATGATAAGATATTCTCTACCTTCCCGTAAGGTAGTATCATCCATCCATAGCAAGGTGGTTTCTAACTTCGCGCTCACCTGTAATTCTGTGCCATTTACAATGACGCAGCCACGGGATACGTCTACTTCACGGTCTAATTGGATCGTCACCGCTTCCCCTGTATGAATTTCCTCTACAGTATGAAAACCACGAATTAAAGATTTTACCACTGCCGTTTCACCGCTTGGCAAAACGCACACTGTGTCATTCACACGAAGGGTACCACTTTCTACTTGGCCTTGGAACCCTCTAAACGTGTGATCTGGTCGTGACACACGTTGTACTGGCAAATAGAAACCTTCTTCTTCAAAAGCTTGGATATCTACTGTTTCTAAATGGCCTAGCAAGGTATTGCCTTTGTACCAAGGCATGTGCGGAGAATGAACTGTAATATTGTCTCCCTCTGTAGCGGATACAGGGATGATAGTAATATCTGCCAATTGCAATTCTTGCTGTAATGCTTGGATATCTGTTTGGATCTCTTGGAAGCGACTTTCACTATAGGCCACTAAGTCCATTTTATTCACTGCAAAGATAAAATGTTGGATCCCCATCAAAGCACAGATACGAGCGTGGCGACGAGTTTGCACCAACACACCTTGCTTCGCATCCACTAGAATGATCGCCAAATCCGCAAAGGAGGCTCCCACCGCCATGTTACGTGTATATTCTTCATGGCCCGGCGTATCTGCCACGATGAAGCTGCGATGATCCGTTGTGAAATAACGGTATGCCACATCGATGGTGATACCTTGCTCACGCTCTGCCATCAAACCGTCTAACAACAAGGAATAGTCAATT
Source organism: uncultured Veillonella sp. (assembly GCA_963523985.1). Taxonomy (GTDB): domain Bacteria; phylum Bacillota; class Negativicutes; order Veillonellales; family Veillonellaceae; genus F0422. The sequence continues at coordinate 9,283 of CAUREE010000008.1, read as the reverse complement.
TTGCCACCACGACTACCTACCTTACTTTCTAGTTCAAGGGCTTCCTTTTGGTCTGCATATAATAATTTGGAATCGTATAAGATATGTCCAATCAATGTAGATTTTCCGTCATCTACACTGCCACATGTAATGAATTTCAATAAACTTTTCATTAGAAATAGCCCTCCCGTTTGCGTCGTTCCATGCTACCTGCCGCTTCACTGTCGATGACCCGTGTGGTCCGTTCAGACGATACAGCACTCAATGTTTCTTCGATGATTTCATCTAAAGTAGTCGCATTCGATTCAATACCACCTGTCAATGGGTAACAACCTAAGGTACGGAATCGCACTAATTTATTTTCTACAGTCTCCCCTTCTTGTAAACGGAATCGCTCATCATCAACCATGATTAAGTTCCCATCTCGTTCTACTACAGGTCGTTCTGCTGCGAAGTACAATGGCACGATATCGATATTTTCCCGTTTGATATATTGCCAAATATCTGTTTCTGTCCAGTTAGAGATTGGGAATACACGCATGCTTTCCCCTTTATTGATTTTTGTATTAAACAGCTTCCACATCTCTGGACGTTGGTTCTTTGGATCCCACGCATGTTGTTCATTTCGGAAAGAAAAGATACGTTCTTTCGCGCGAGATTTTTCTTCATCTCGACGACCGCCCCCAAAAGCTGCATCAAATCCATATTTATCCAAAGCCTGTTTTAAAGCTTGTGTTTTCATAATATCTGTGTAGGCCGCACCAGAATCAAATGGGTTGATACCACAATCCACTCCATCCTGATTGATGTACTCTAGCATTTCGATGCCTAGTTTCTTTGCCACATTGTCACGGAAGTCGATCATCTCTTTGAACTTCCAAGTCGTGTTCACATGTAAAAATGGGAACGGTGGTTTTGCTGGATAAAAGGCTTTCATTGCTAAATGCAGCATCACCGAACTATCTTTCCCGATGGAATATAGCATCACTGGATTTTCACATTGTGCGGCTACCTCACGAATAATATATATAGCTTCCGCTTCTAATTCATCTAAATGAGAGAATTGACTCATATTGACCTCCTTAATAGGCATTACTTTCTTTTGCATTTACCGTAATTCGCTGCATCGTACCATCTACTTTTGTAATATCCCAATGTAGCAAATGACCTTCTGTTCGCACTACCATGGTAGCGCCCTTACCACCCATGTCTTCTCCTAAAAAAAAGGAAATGGCTCCTACCGGGCATTCTTTTACGCAAGACACGCAACCCCAACAATCAGAAGGATAGGCGATATAAGCTTTCTTCGCCTCATCTTTGTAGATTAATGTCCCTGGGCATACTTGCTGGCATCTACCGCAACCGATACAAGTATCCTTATTAATTTGTATGCTCATAAGTATCCCCCTTTTCTACTAGTGGCCGTTGAAAGACCTGAAATTCACCATCTTTATATACGGAGTTCACGTACACCAATCCCTCGTCGCTACAATTCGGGTAGTCACCATGTTCTCCAAAACTGTGCCAACGTGTTTCCTTTCGACCTCCTAAATGAGCCACTAAGGCTTGGGCCACTACAATACGATCTCGCAATTCATAGAGGTAGGACAGTTCATGTAAGGTATTGGCTTCTAATTGTTCTATGTCTTTGGCTAAGGCTTGTAACTTTGATTTTGCAATGTCTAAACTTTCCTCTGTGTATTTGTAGGCTTGGCTGATACCACCGGCATAGACATCCATAATGTTCTGTAATCGTTGTTCCTTTGCCTCGATGTGGGCTAATGTAGAAGTATCATGAATACCGACTAGTATAGCACTATTATTTGCGCTGGTTTGTGCAGAATCATCATTAGTCCTAACTACTACAGATGAGTCGCTCATATGGGCTGGTAGGTTACTATCATTGGTACGGCTTATGCCAGCACCACCGTCAGCCCCCATTTGTGAAGTATATCTCTTCACAATCGCATCAATTGCTTCCTTATACCACGTTTCATTTTCTACAGACGGTGTTTCACCTTGCTCTTGATACCGTCGTACAATCTCATCACCTGCAATTTCACCTTCTGCTAAGGCTCCTGTGACATACTTTTGAGGAGCTCCCCCTGCCACATCACCAGCAGCAAATAAGTTAGTAATGGTCGTTTCTCGATGCGTATCTACCCAGTAGCCACTCGCTGTATGACCGCCTACGATATATGGCTCTGTGCCTTCAATTTCTACATTTTCTGTGGCAGGTCCTTGACCACGTTCTACCCAACGCAATGTTTGGCTTGGTGCCATGTTAAGGTAGGCTTTTAGCAAGTCTTGCTCTTGGTCTGGCGAAATCCCCTTTGTCCCTAAATAGCAAGGTCCTCTGCCTTCCACCTGTTCCTGTACAGTGCCGTACACACGTTGCGAAGTAGTAATGCCGTATACACTTTCATAATTCTCGCCAAGACCGTTGATTTGTTTTGCACCCACTCCTTGAGCGATAGTCCCTGTAGGTGCGATGGTATCTTTACAACGAAGGGCAATGAACCGCATCTCTAAGGTGGTCATCTCCGCTCCTTGCAAGATACCCATCGCATAGCCTGCCCCTGTATTGAACGGGGAATACCACATTTTATGACGAGAGAATCCTGGATTATTAGGCTTATAAACCCCAGAGGCACCGCCAGTGGCGCATATCACGTAGGTCGCTTCAATCTCATAGATAGTACCCGTTTCCTTGTGGAATCCTACAGCACCATAGATGCGATTATCTCTTACGATGTAGTCGGTGATGACTAGTTGGTTAATCACCTGACAATTTTTCAATGATTCCACAGCACTTGCCAAGATAGGCTTAATATTTTCACCATTAATTTTAATATTTCGATTCCCACGAGCTACGTAATTACCTTGGTCATCTTTCAAAATCACCAACCCTAATCGTTCTAACTCATGGACCGTTCCGTTCACTCGTTCGCACATCGTACGCAACAAGTCATCTCGCACAATGCCCTCCGCATCCTTCGTGGCGTAATCCACATAATCTTGGACCGTGCGGTTCGGCAAAATATAACAGTTGATGGCATTCACCCCTGCTGCCAAACAGCCACTTCGTTTAATATGAGCTTTCTCTGCCACGATTATGTGGGCATCGCTGGCTTTTCCTATAGTTAACGCTGCATAACAACCGGCCGTCCCTCCGCCGATAATCAGCACATCCGTGCGCAGTCGCTCTTTCTTTCCTAACATCTTATGCATCCTTTCCTTCCATGCGTATATACCCTTGTATATATTGGTTCTGTTCTATCTATAATTTCTAAAATATACTAGTAGTTATTTCCATACCAGCTATATCTTCTAATCATTTCATACGCATTTGATATATATGGCATAACATCCTTGTAGCCTATACTACAACTACAGATAGCTAGCTAATATCATCTATCTTCATTACTATCATACCTAATAGATTCCTAAATATAGAACAAGCTACTTGTATTCATACCTTCGTTTTCCACTAGATACGTTGCGCTATCGTCGTAGATACAAATCCTTGAAATTAACACATCCACCGCATCACCTACTTTGAAAGCATGTCCATCGATAGTATGATTCGCCACCAGTACTAGCTCACCAATACGTACGGTCACTTCCAAACGATTCCCTTTGAACAAAATATGTTCAATATGACCTAGCTCCACCACGCTGCGATAGCGGTGTAATGACCCTTGGGGATGAATACTGATATATTCAGGTCTAATTAAGGCTTCTTTTACATTGTCGATTTTCTGAAAGCCCTTTAACACGTCATATCCTTCTACGACAGAAGACTTCCCTAAGAACTTAGCCACAAAAGGAGTCTCTGGGTTGCAGTAAATCTCCTGTGGCGTTCCCACTTGTTCAATACGACCTTTGTTGGTCACCACAATTTGATCCGCCATTTCTAAAGCCTCTTCTTGGTCATGTGTGACAAAGATAGTAGTAATCCCAATCTGCTGAATCGTATTACGTAACCACATGCGAAGTTCTTCTTTTACCTTCGCATCGATGGCTGCAAATGGTTCATCCAAGAGCAACACATCTGGATTCGGTGCCAAAGCCCTCGCAAAGGCAACCCTTTGCCGCTGTCCGCCGGACAGTTGACTTGGATATCTATCTTCTAACCCACTAAGTCCAATGAGTTCGATAAGCTCCGTCACGCGGCGACGAATTTCCTCCTTGCCCACTTTCTTCACGGTCAACCCAAAGGCAATATTATCAAACGCCGTCATATAGCGAAACAACGCATAACTTTGAAACAAAAAACCAATTCCTCTATCTGCAGGCGCCACGTCATTGACCCGTGCACCATTGATACAGATATCCCCTCTATCTGGTGTTTCCAAACCGGCAATCATCCGTAATATAGTCGTCTTCCCGCTCCCACTAGGCCCTAAGAGGGCTACCAAGCTGCCCTTCTCAATGGACAAGGACACATCTTTCGAAGCCTGAAAATCTCCATAATTTTTATATATATTCGATAAACTAACGTACATGTATTTCCTCCCTCTATTTGTATCATAACGATTGGTATCGTTGTCGATTATCAATGACTTGCTTTATTGATGGCTAGCTTTATGCGCCGCATAGGTACGCAAACCAATCATGATGAAAGCCAATAGAATCAACACCGACGATACACTAAAGGATGCTACAACGGCGCTTTCAGTACCAGACATATAGAGCGCATCGATTTCTAATGGCAAGGTAAATGTAGAGCCCCTCGCCTTAGATACAGCCGCCACTGCACCGAATTCACCCATAGCACGGGCCCCGCACAAGATAATTCCATACAACAAAGGCCATTTGATGTGAGGAAAGGTGATATCCTTAAAAATACGCCATCCCGAAGCCCCCATCAAAGCGGCTGCTTCCTCTTCTTCTCGACCTTGATTCAGCAAGACTGGCAAGATTTCACGGAATACAAAGGGCATGGTCATGAATACAGTAACCAAGATAACCCCTGGTATAGCAAACACAATACGAATGTCTAACCCTGTCCACGCATTGAACTGATTGATGTATGGTCCTAACCATCCCAATCGACCGAAAGTAAGTAAAAAGGCTAAGCCCGCAATAACAGGAGATACAGAAAAAGGTATATCTGCCAAAGTAGCTATCAATGTTTTTCCTGGGAAATCAAATTTAGATATCGCAAAAGCTGCTGCCACTCCAAAGATAGCACTCACCAACATAGCGATGACCATCACCAGAATGGTCATCCCCAAAGATTTCATCACATAGACGGTGCTAATAGACTGCACATAGAACTGCCACCCTAAGGATAAGGACTGAAACACTACCGAAAGCATAGGAATAAGGAGCATAAAAATAATGAAAATCCAAGCTAATAGAATTAACAAAGTAGAACCATATCGTCCTTTCATAGCTTCCTTACCTCCCTTTAATACGCTTTGCGTGATGATTCTGAATCAGATTCACGACTAATAATATAGAAAACGAAATGCCTAATAGCACAATGGCAATGGCCGTAGCACTGCTATAGTCGGCATAATTTAACTTCTGCATAATCACATAGGACACAGCCTGTGTGTGATTTTTAAAACTATTCCCTGAAATGTAAATAATACTACCATATTCGCCAATCCCTCTAGCAAAGGCCAAGCTAAAACCAGTCAATAAGGACGGTAATAATTCAGGAAAAATGACTTGTCGGTACAATCTAAATTTGCTAGCTCCCATCATGAAAGCTGCCTCTTCATAAATAGGATCTAATGTTTCTAGCACCGGTTCCAAGGACCGCACCACAAAGGGAATCCCTACAAATACGAGGGCTACCACAATCCCAATTTGACTGTAAGCCACGTGAATCCCCCACTGTGACAAGATGGATCCAAACCAACCTGTATCGGTATACAGTTTCGATAAAGTAATCCCTGCCACCGCTGTGGGTAGGGCAAAGGGAAGCTCTATCATACTATTTAGTAAAGCTTTCCCTGGAAAGGTATACCGCACCAGTACCCAAGCCAAGATAAACCCAAAGACCACATTGATAGCTGCTGCTATAGCTGCTGTTCCCAAGCTAGTTTTAAAAGCTTGTATGACATTCGCTTTTGTAAGCAGTACTTTCCACGTGTCCCAAGGCAAGGACAATCCATGGGAAAACACGGACCCTAAAGGGATAATGATACAGATCGATAATAAGGCAATGGTAATGCCCAAGGACAAGCCCATACCAGGAATGATCCGTGTCGATGTAGGACGTATGATTCGTGAAAGCCACGATGTATTAGGTTCCATAGATTTCATCAAATACCCCACCTTCATCAAAAAACTTTTTATACACTACATCCCAGCCACCATAAGCATGGATCGTTGTTAACTCTATCTTATGGTTAAAAGTCGAAGAAAACTCCTCTAAAATAGCTGAATTGGACGGTCTAAATCCATAGGAGCCAATCAATCGCTGTCCCTCATCGGAATATAAATACTGGATATAATCACGAGCTACCTCTGTAGTCTGATCCCTGTCTGTTATGCCTTTTACAAGCGCTACATTTGGTTCTGCGACGATGCTCGTTTTCGGTGTCACCACCTCATATTGACCTGGGTAGTTTTTCACAATTTGCAAGGCTTCATTTTCCCAACTCAACAGCACGTCACCTTGTTTATTTTCTACGAACGTCGTCGCTGCACTACGAGCGCCAGCATCTAAGACTTTCACATGGTCATAGAGAGATTTCACATACCCTTTGGCACCCGTTTCTGTGCCGTATGCTCTAAGTCCATGGTCCCAAGCCGCCATGAATATCCAACAGGCCGCACTAGAACTCTTAGGGTCGGGAGCTACGATGGAGATCCCAGCCCGTTCTAAATCTTCCCAACCTTGTATGTGCTGAGGATTATCCTTACGCACCAAGAATACGATAGTCGACGTATAGGGAGCCGAATGATTGGGGAACATCGCTTCCCAATTTGTATCAAGCAAATGCACACGATTCAACATTTCAATATCTTGCGAAGACCCTAAGGATACAACATCGGCATCATTCCCTTCAATGATGGACCGAGCCTGTGCACTGGAACCACCATGAGATTGCGTGACATGCACATCCTTGCCTGTGAGAACTCGGTAATGCTCTCGGAATAGGCGATTGTAATCTTCGTAAAACTCACGAGTACTATCATAGGACACATTCGTAATGTGTACCTCATTATCTACTATTTTTGGCTCTTTCATACATCCTGTGAAAGTCCCTATACATACAATGCCTATCATGGCGATGAGCCAGTTCCTATATCGTTTTCGTTTCATATATCCTCCATCGTCATGTCTAAGGCACATTACTATCGTGTTGTTTAGCAGAACATTACACACAATCTCCTACTTGTTTCTAATATGCTCTACGCCTTTAGATAAAATTCCGTACACTCTATTAATACATAGTATATAAATCTACTGATTCCATATATGGTTTATTAGTATCTAGAAAAAGTACTCCCATATATTTCATTAAATACTTCAAATCTGTGAATACATGCTTAAAAGCCATAGTCTAATATGTACTTGGCATCGAAAATCCCTGTCGATAAATAGCGTTCCCCACCATCTGGTAATAATACAACAATATTCTTATCCTTATAAGCAGGATCCTGACCAATTTGTATAGCCGCTTGTAAGGCAGATCCAGAAGAAATGCCTAACAGCAAACCTTCTGTTTTAGCGATAGTCCGTGTACATGCGTAGGCATCTTCTGTAGAAACTGTAACAATCTTATCTAACAGCTTAGTATCCAATACATCCGGGATAAATCCTGCTCCAATTCCTTGAATACCATGAGGACCTGCTTCCTTACCAGATAATACGGCAGATGTAGTCGGCTCTACACCGATAATTTGTACATTTTGGTTTTTCTCTTTCAAATAGCGACCCACCCCTGTCACAGTTCCGCCAGTACCAATGGAAGAAATAAATACATCTACTTCGCCATTTGTATCCTTCCAAATCTCTGGACCTGTAGCCTCATAATGTGTATTCGGGTTCGCCGGGTTAGTGAACTGTTGCAAGATGAAAGCATTACCATGTATCTGTTGCAATTCCTCAGCTACTCGGATACTGCCTTTCATCCCTTCTATACCCGGTGAAAGTACTACTAACGCCCCTAAAGCTCGTACAATACGTTGTCGCTCCACACTCATTGTATCGGGCATGACAAGAATTAACTTAAGACCCATCTGCGCCGCCACAAAGGCAAGACCAATCCCCGTATTACCACTAGTAGGCTCAATCAGTACCGTATCTTTTTGTATTACACCAGAGTCAATGCCCTGTTTAATCATGCCGTAAGCAACACGATCCTTCACACTGCCCAATGGATTAAAATATTCTAATTTTCCTAACAACCGACCATTCAATTGATGTAGCTTTGTAAAAGCATCCAATGCCACCAATGGCGTCGAGCCAATTAAATCTGTTACATGTTGGTACATGTCTTATGCCCCCTTACTGTTATCTTCTCTATATATACTAATAGTTATTTGTTATATACTATATACTATTTACTATGTGCCGATAGTATATATCTGTTATGATATATCAATAATTAATTTATGAGTGTTATATATTGATAATCTATATATCTAATTTTATAAATATATCTTTTTAATTTATAATTACACTATTTTATTGAAAGAAATATATAGGTACCACAATACTTTATTATCATCTAGGACCTATAGTAACGTCTACTATTGTATATTCTTATTCCTATGTAGTCAATTGGATATAAACTATATACATATATAGGAGAAAACTATATACATAAATATGCATAGTTGGAAATGAGAATTGTTATATGTAAAGTCTATGAGTAATAAAAAAAAGACACCTTCCGGTGTCTCTTTTTATTTTCTTAATCAGCAACTTCCTATGTGTTCCTGGCTGTGGATTTTGTACGCCCCTTTGGGCTTCAAAATCTTACGCCAGGAACTCCCCGATTCACACATCTTTGTGCGTCACTTCATTCCTTCAAAGATGGTTCACTGGGGATCCCAGGCCTTATCATTTATACCATAGATATTACTTGTTCCATGTTGGCTGGAAACGGCTTTACTAATATAGCTTTGTTATCTGCAACTTCCTATGTGTTCCTAGCTGTGGATTTTGTACGCCCCTTTGGGGCTTCAAAATCTTACGCTAGGAACTAAGCGATGCTCTATGATTTGTGCGTCGTTTCACTCCTACAAATCATGAGCCCTGCTTATCCCAGGGCGATCTGCTCGTATGTAAACTCACTAAGTAATAAAAAAAGAGCACCCTTTTGGGTGCTCT
>CAUREE010000007.1:0-51596 GCA_963523985.1 uncultured Veillonella sp. | reverse complement strand
CTAATACTGTTGATATATACAATGAAAAAACAGTGCGCAGTACTATGAGTGGGTTGTGTAAACTGCCGATTTATATAAATGTCTCAACGGATGATGTGGTAAAACTCAAAGAATTAGGAATCAAACTATATGGAACCGTGTTGGAAGATAGTGTTGACTATGGGCAACCTACTTATGAAGGGGCAACTATGATTGCTTTAGGAAATGAAGCTAATGGTATCTCAGAAGATATATTACAACTGGTTACACAAAGAATTTCCATTCCTATGTATGGTCCCATGGAATCTCTAAATGTTGCCATAGCAGGAGCTTTGTGCATGTATAAAGTACAAGAAAGAAAACTTTGTCTATCCAAATAACAATAATTTTGGTAGAATAAGAATACAATTATCCATTTAGTGCGTACAGGAAGGTAACTATGAAACGTCTAATTGTGAATGCAGATGACTTTGGTTTATATCCTCTTATTAATGAAGGAATCTTAGAAAGTCATCAACAAGGAATAGTAACAAGTACGTCTTTATTGGCATCTGGAGAGTATTTTGAGGATGCCGTCTCATTAGCTAAGACAACACCTACATTGGGCGTAGGTATACATATATGCTTGGTTGGTGGTCTTTTACCAATTTGTGATCCTAAAGAAGTTCCAAGTCTGCTCATAGATGGCAAATTTCCTATGACACATACAGAATTTATAAAACGGCTTTTTACAGGGCAAATAAAGGGAAATGAATTACGAAAAGAAATTGAAGCACAATTTCAAAAAGTAATGTCTACAGGATTACCGATTACTCATGTGGATGGACATCAACATATGCATGTGCTACCACAAGTATTGCCTATCGTGGCAGAACAAATGAAGCGCTATGGTTTAACTAAGATTCGTATGCCTGATGAAACTCCATTTTTATTGAATGGTGTGTCCTCATTAGGGCGTTGGATTGGTAAAGTAGGACTTACGGTTATTACGCAACAAGCCTATGCTACATCTCGCGACTTAGGATTTTCATCGCCCCTATATTTTTGGGGCATGATGAATGGTGGACAGTTGAAGGAAGATGCCTTATTAGCAATTTTAGAAAAGGTTGCTAAGAAACAAGGAGTCCATGAAATTATGACACATCCTGGCAAAGATAATAAGACACTTCGATCCTTATATGATTGGGGATATCATTGGGATGAAGAACGATTTGCTATGACTTCGACTAGAGTGAAAGAATATGTTGGTACTCATGATATTAGTCTAATTCATTATGGACAATGGACTGAAGGAGACCGTTCATGAGCACCATGGTGAAGCGAGGAATATTGATTGGATTGTTACTACTTATTGTGTCAGGTATAACAATTTATTTTACAATCGATTTAGATTCATTGGCTACGCTAGGTACATTCAACATTACATCTTTATTGTTGGCGATAGTAGCGCTTGCGTTAGGTATGTACTTTGATGGATTGCGCCTACAACGATTGGTACGTATGGGAGGATATAGTTTATCCTTAATTGCCATTCTACGAGTTATATTTGGTAATTATTTTATGGCTATGTTAACTCCCGGTGCTAGTGGTGGTGCAGTGGCACAGGCTTTAATTTTACGGTCCTATCATGTACCTATTGGTACCGCAGCTCCTATCGTATTAATACGAACTGTATTTTCTATTTTATTTTTAATTGTCATGTTACCAATCATATTAGTAACAGAACCAATTGAAGTACCTTATATAACTAATACACAATTGTTAGGTATATCAATTTTCGTTGTGATTTCAACATTTATGGGGATGTATTTATTACAAACGCGACTCATGAAACGCTTGGTAACTTGGATATGTAAAATAATGAAAAAAGGAAATCCAAAAGGCTGGCTTATCAAGCTAGATGAATTTAATGGAGGACTTAGTTTATTATATGCAAATCCGATGCAGTCTTTCATTGTGTTCATTGAGTCTGCATTGAGCTTATTATTCTTATATGCTATTGCTCCGGCTTTGATGTATGCGTTTACTTCAGATATCAGTATTGTTGAAATTTTAAATCGCATGATTTTATTAAATTTAATTTTATATTTTGCTCCCACGCCTGGGGGAACAGGAGTGGCTGAAGGATTATTTGTGTATTTGTTTGCCTCCTTTGTTCCCAATGGAACGGTGGGGCTAGTTGCAGTGGCATGGCGGATTGTAGCTGAATATATTCCGTTCTTTATCGGTATGTACTCCGTATTTACTTTATATGGACAACACATCGCAAGTTCCGTTTCCACTAGTAGTGAAGAGGTGTAGTTATGGCTGTGAAAGGCAAAAAAGACAAATTTTATTTAGTGAATGAAGTAATTTTACCAGAGGCGATAAAAAAAACAATCAAAGTAAAATCTATTTTACAATTGGGAGAAGCGAAAACGATTAATGAAGCTGTGGAAAAAATGGATTTAAGTCGTTCTGCCTATTATAAATATAAAGATTATGTCTTTCCATTTTATGAACTTTCACAAGGTAAAATTGTGTCTATTAATGCACTGATTTCTAATGAATCTGGTATGCTATCTAATATTTTACGGATTATTGCAGATTATAATGGCAGTGTATTGACAATTAATCAAAATTTGCCGCTACAAGGTGTAGCACATGTAAATATTTCCTTTGAAACGAAGGAATTAACATTACCAGTAGAAGATGTTTTGCACGAAGTACGACAATTAGAGGGAGTTATTAAGGTAGAACTAATTGGTCAAGCCTAGTGCTTAAGGAGATAGAGAATGAAGCAAGGCGTAAAGATTGCCCTCTTGGGGTTTGGTACTGTTGGACAGGGTACAGTTGAACTATTAACAAAAAATTTGGATGTTATACAAAATCGTATTAGTGTACCAGTGATCGTGGATAAAATTTATGTGAGAAATCCAGACAAATATAGTCATGTTACACTACCTGCAACGGCTACATTTGTAACAGATTATAAAGAAATTTTACAAGATCCATCTGTAGATATTGTGGTAGAAGTGATGGGTGGTACCACCTTTGCACGTACCTGTATTGAAGAGTCTATCATTGCAGGTAAACATGTGGTGACGGCTAATAAGGATTTATTAGCAGAAGCTGGTCCCTATCTTATGGAATTAGCTACGAAACATCATGTGGATTTACGTTTTGAAGCCAGTGTAGCTGGAGCGATTCCAATCATTCGTGCCTTATATGATTCCTTTGGTAGTAATCAAATTACGGAAATCATGGGAATTCTAAATGGAACCACAAATTTTATTTTGTCTAAAATGAGTGAAGATGGATTAGGCTACGAAGAAGTACTGAAAGAAGCACAAGAACTGGGCTATGCGGAAGCTGACCCTACATCCGATGTGGAAGGCTATGATGCAGCACGTAAATTAGCTATCTTAGGTTCTATTGCCTTTAATAAACGTATCTTCTTTGAAGATGTAAGTTGTGAAGGAATTACACAAATTGATGCTAGTGACATCCAATTTGGTAAAGAGTTTGGCTATACGATTAAATTATTAGGTATTGCGAGAGAAACGAAAAAAGGGTTGTCTTTAAATGTACATCCTGCTTTTATTGCCAACACACATCCATTAGCCTCTGTTCGAGGTTCCTTTAATGCTGTATTCTTACGTGGCAATGGCTTTGATGATGCTATGTTCTATGGTCGTGGAGCTGGTAGCTTACCAACCGGTAGTTCTATCGTGAGTGACGTAATGGAAGTAGCCCGCAATGTGGTGCAAGGCAAAACAGGGGAAATGAAACAATTCTATTATCCGCAAAAAACAATGTATAGTTCCAGTAAAATTGAATCTGCTTACTATATTCGTATGACTGTGGATAACTCTACAGGTGTATTGGCAAAAGTAGCTACCAAACTAGCAGAACAACGTATTTCTGCTCATTCAGTGATTCAACGTAAAGCAGATAATGATACGGCTACATTAGCGATCATTACTTCTAAATGTCCTCATGCGTATATTCAAAATTTAATTGATTCTTTCAACCATTTACGTGTCGTTAGAGAAGTGGGTAGTGTTATCCGCATTATGGTTGAATAAAGGAGTGTTCATGAAATCTATTACGGTACAAGTACCGGCTACGAGTGCTAACTGTGGTCCTGGATTTGATTGTCTAGGAGTCGCATTAAACTTATATAATTTATTTACCTTTGAACCTGATACAGAGGCTACATCTAATACGTATACTTTTGAAGGTTTTGGGGCAGACTTATTGGAACAGGAAGACCACAGCCAAAATCTAGTAGGTATTGCCATGGAACGGGTATTTAAAGAGGTGAATGCTACACCAGTATACGGTCGTATTCATTCTAATACACAAATTCCTCCATCAAGAGGACTTGGCAGTAGTTCTACCGCTATTGTAGGTGGTTTACTATTGGCCAATGCCTATTTACAGGAGCCTTTAAACAAGGATCAGTTATTACTTATTGCCAATGATATGGAAGGGCATCCAGATAATGTAGCGCCAGCTATTATGGGGAATTTGGTTTGTGCTGTTGGTGGAAATGATACGGTATTCCATTCCCATATTGATGTACCAAGTAATTTAACTTTTGCTGTGGTAGTACCAGAAGTGATTGTAGAAACATCTTATGCACGTAGCGTACTGCCAACAGAATTAAGTTATAAGGAAGCAGTTGCCAATGTAGGGTTTGCTACTTTATTCGTAGGTTCGATGATACAAAATCGTATGGACAATTTGTCTGTAGCATTACAGGACTATCTACATGTACCATACCGTAAAACTTTGATTCCATATTGTGACGAAGTATTTATGGCTGCTAAGGAACATGGGGCTTATGGATCTACTATTAGTGGTTCAGGTTCTACTTTAATAGCCTATTGTTCTCCAGAACATGGGGTGACAGTAGCAGATGCTATGAGTTCTGTCTTTATGAATCACGACATTGATTGTCGTCGCTTTGTGCTTCATGCAGACCGTGAAGGTGCTAAAGTTGTGAAAATTAAATATGAGTAGAACTCTTCATGATTCTTTTAAACTGTATATGATATAATTAAGTATATATATTCTAAAATATATCTAAGTAGGAGGAATACATGAACAATATAAAAACAGCAGCCTTGTTGGCATTATTATCAGGATTATTGATGGTGATCGGTCAAATGGTTGGAGGTCACTCTGGAATGATACTGATGTTTATTATTTCCTTAGGTATCAACTTCTATACTTATTGGAATAGTGCGTCTATGGTACTACGTGCGTATGATGCAAAAGAAATTACAGAGCAAAATAATCCTAATATCTTTCAAATTGTAAAAAAATTAGTTCATAACGCTGGGTTACCGATGCCAAAGGTGTATATAATTGAATCAGAAGTACCTAATGCATTTGCTACAGGTCGTGACCCTGAGCATGCAGCAGTGGCTGTGACAACGGGTATTATGAATCTTTTAACCGATGATGAAATTGAAGGCGTTCTGGCTCATGAACTCTCTCACGTGAAACATAGAGATACACTAATTAGCACTATTGCAGCAAGTATGGCAGGATTTATTGCGATGGTGGCGAATATGTTACAATGGGCAGCTATTTTTGGTGGCCGTAATGATGAGGAAAATTCTAATCCTTTAGCCTTAATCGGTACTATCATTTTAGCTCCATTAGCAGCTAGCTTAATTCAAATGGCAATTTCACGATCTCGTGAATATTTAGCAGATGAAGAAGGGGCGATGATGAGTCGTAAGCCTTTATCTTTAGCATCTGCATTAGCTAAAATTGAGCATTATGCTAAATTTGGTGTGCTACCAGGTCAAAGTGAAAGTCGTGTATCATCTACAGCACACATGTTTATCATTAATCCTTTAAGTGGAATTTCTTCCACTATGACTCAATTATTTAGCACGCATCCATCTACAGAAAGTCGTATTCAACGTTTGCGTGAAATAGCGAGTCGCATATAAAGGTAGTGACATCTATCTTATGTTACAAAAATCGTAAGATTTCTAATTGTTAAGGAGGTATACTATGGCAAAAGTGTACACGAAAACAGGCGATGCAGGTTCTACTGGTTTATACACTGGTGAACGTGTAAGTAAAGCATCTCAACGTGTTTGTACGTACGGAACCATTGACGAGGCGCAAGCCTTTCTTGGAGTAGCTCGTGCGTACTCTGATAAAAAGGTAGTGCAAGACACATTATTGCAACTTGAAAAAGAACTATGGATGATTATGGCTGATATCTCTAGTTTAGGGCAAGAAGCTACTATTACAGATGAGCATGTGACTAATTTAGAGCAGATCATCGACAAATTTGATGAACAATTAAAGCCGCTATCTAAGTTTATTTTACCTGGCGATAGTAAAACATCTAGTTTCTTACATTTAGGTCGGACCATCGTTCGCCGTGCAGAACGTGATCTATGGAAATTAGGAGAAACAGAAGAGATTCATATGTCGAATCTTCGCTATTTGAATCGATTATCCGACTTGCTATTTATCTTGGCTCGCGTAGAAGATGAAGTGAAATAGTTTACCATATAAAAGGAGGTACTCCATGTGGGGTACCTCCTTTTAGTATCTCTTAGATTATTTCTATCAAATCTTCTTGGATGTGCTATAATACTATGTATGTAGTTACTGTAATTAATGTTGTACTTCTTGTACATCTACAGTTTTGTTTAACACATCTTCTGGGCTTGGATAGAAGAAATAGATCTGGTCGATCTCATTTTTAAATTTCTCACGGATGTGTACAGATAATAATGTTTCAAACTGAATGATGTCTTCTGATTCCATCACAGCATCTTCTACCAATATAAATAATTGTGGATCTGCTTTTGGGGCATTCGGTGGTAAACGATCTGGTGAAAGTGGAACATTCACGATGATGCGTACAGAAGCTACATAATTTCCATTTTGATCTTTGATGGCTGCACGGTATGTATTTTCCCATAGAGTGGCCATTAATTGGATGTCTAAGTTTAATAATTCCATAGTTGTCTCCTTTATTAATGAACGTATAGTACATATGATAACTGATAAAGGGCAACTTTGTATAGGTATACTATGAAAAATCGTATCATATTTTGTACAGGTGGTGCCCGCAGTGGAAAAAGTGAATTTGCGGAAACACTGGCATTATCAAAAGAAGGACAAAAAGGATATATTGCTACAGGTCAAGCCTATGATGAAGAAATGAAACATCGAATTCATTTGCATCAAGAACGGCGTAAACAGATTTGGAACAATTATGAAATTCCCTATGCTATGAGTGCTGAAATTCAAAAAATACTAGATGAATGCTCCGTGGTATTAGTAGATTGCTTGACGATGTGGACTACTAATCTAGTATTACAAGATGGAGAATTTACATCTCAGGAAGATATAAATAATCGTGAAAGATTTATACTTTCAGAAGTACAGGCTGTACTCGATGCCATTCGATCTTACAGGGGAGACGATGAAAAAACAATTATTTTTGTTACCAATGAGATTGGCTTAGGTATCGTGCCAGAGAATAAATTAGCTCGTATTTTTAGAGATATTATGGGACGTGTCAATCGAATGGTAGCAGCAGAGGCTGATGAAGCGTATATGACAATTAGTGGTATAACAATAGATATAAAAGCATTGGAGGTAAATCACCATGGCTAAAAAGATTATGTTTCAAGGTACCAGTTCTAATGTAGGTAAAAGTATTTTAGCTACAGCAATGTGTCGTATTTTACACAATAAGGGATATAAAACAGTACCTTTTAAAGCACAAAATATGGCTTTAAATTCTTATGTTACAAAAGCAGGGGATGAAATTGGTCGTGCCCAAGTAGCGCAAGCGGAAGCAGCAGGTTTAGAGCCTATTGTACAAATGAATCCTGTCCTATTAAAACCTACAGGAAATCAATCTTCTCAAGTCGTGTTAATGGGTAAACCAGTCGGCGTGTATAGTGCTAGAGAATACCATACAAAATATTCCTTAACAGCTTTAGATAAAGTAAAAGAAAGTTTACAATATCTTGATGATCATTTCGATATGATTGTCATTGAAGGTGCTGGTAGCCCTGCGGAAGTCAATTTAAAAGCTAATGATATTGTTAACATGCGGGTTGCTAAATTGGCAAAGGCTCCTGTTATGCTGATTGCAGATATTGATCGTGGCGGAGCCATTGCCTCTGTGGTGGGAACCTTAGAATTATTAGAACCAGATGAAAGAGATTTAGTAAAAGGCATTATCATCAATAAATTCAGAGGTGATGTCACATTATTACAACCTGCTTTGGATTTTATTGAAGAAAAAACAGGTAAAAAAGTGGTAGGTGTAGTGCCGGCTATTGAAAATCTTGATATTGACGAAGAAGACTCTGTGGCTTTAGAAAGTAAATATAGAGGTGTATCAAAAGAGATTACCATTGCTGTTATGCAAACTCCTAAAATCTCTAATTTTACAGACTTTGATGCTCTTGCCTATGAACCAGATGTATCTGTACGTTTTGTAAAACAAGGGGAACCTATCGGGCAACCTGATATGGTTATCTTGCCGGGATCAAAAAATACGTTAGCTGACTTAACGTACTTACAAGAACATGGTTATGACAAGGATATTCATGCCTTAGCAGAAGCTGGCGTGCCAGTGCTAGGCATTTGTGGTGGCAACCAAATGTTAGGGGAAATGCTTTATGATCCGGAAGGGATTGAAGGGGATATTCCTGAATTAAAAGGTTTAGGTTTACTTCCAACAGCAACTACTATGAAAACGGAAAAATTAACACATCAAGTTTGTTTTGATGTAAAGAATTTATCTTTTTTAGGTACTAACTATAGTAGTGAAAATCTTGTAGGCTATGAAATCCATATGGGAGATACTCAACCAGTAGGACCAGGAGAACGTTGTTTCCATATTCAAAAGCGTAGTGATGCTAAGGTAGATGTAATTGATGGATTTGTCACTAGTAATGGTCAAGTGATGGGCACATATATTCACGGTATTTTAGATAATGATGGTTTACGTCGCTCTATTCTGAATGCATTGCGTACAAAAAAAGGATTAGAGCCATTGGATGTTGTATTCCGCTACTTTGAACATAAAGAAGCTGCCTATAATCGATTAGCTAAGATTGTAGAAGAACATTTAGATATGGATTATATTCAATCATTATGGGAGCAAGAATAATGGAATGGTTTTTGCACCATCTTGTGTATTTTATCCCTTTAGGTGCACTTTTAATAGACACTATTTTTGGTGATCCTAGGAGTAAGTATCATCCAGTGGTGTTGATTGGCAATTGTATTTCTTTCTATGAAAATATTTTGTACAAAAAAAATACCACTCCAAAGCATCAAATTTTTCTAGGTATCTCTACCGTTTTGTTGGTTATAATTACTGTTATCCTCATTGTTACAGGCCTATTGTTCATCGGTGGTACTATTCATCCTATTGGCTATTTTATCGTTTCTTTGTTGTGCCTATATATCGCCATTAGCCCACGGTGCTTGGCTGAGTCAGGTATAGAAATTGCTAATTTATTGCGAAAGCAAGATATAATAGAAGCACGTCGCAAAGTAGGTTGGATTGTAGGTCGTAAAACTAGCGATCTAGATGAAAGTGAAATTACTCGTGCCACCATTGAAACAGTAGCAGAAAATACAGTAGATGGTATTATTTCTCCTCTATTTTGGTTTGTCTTATTAGGTCCCTGGGGCGCCATTGGATATCGAGCGATTAATACGATGGACTCCATGTTAGGCTATAAAAATGACCGCTATTTATACTTTGGTCGATTTGCCGCTAAATTAGATGATGTTGTTAATTATATTCCAGCCCGTCTTACCTTTGTGTTATTTGTAATAGCCGCATTTCTATGTGGCAAGGACTGGAAACAAGCCTTGCGTATAGCAGCTCGTGATGCAGCTAAACATCCTAGTCCTAATGGAGGGTATGCAGAGGCTCCTGTAGCTGGGGCATTACATATTCGGTTAGGCGGACAAAATGTGTATCACGATAAAGTTACCTTCCGGGCCTATATGGGAGATCCTATAACATC
The DNA here is from genome assembly GCA_963523985.1 of uncultured Veillonella sp. Taxonomy (GTDB): domain Bacteria; phylum Bacillota; class Negativicutes; order Veillonellales; family Veillonellaceae; genus F0422. The sequence goes on along the minus strand of CAUREE010000007.1, from coordinate 41,589 downwards.
TATGGTAGGGAAACATATTTATCAAACTATATATTTGATGTATACTGTTTCTATTCTTGGTGTTGTGTTGACGATGGTCAGTACATATGTAATTAATCAATGGTAGGTGGAATATGAAAGGATTTTTTGTAGGTCTTCAATTTTTAACTCGCTTAAAAATTGTGAATCAAACAGAATGGAAGGTAGAAGACTTTGGCGCATCGGTTACCTATTTTCCTTTAGTAGGTCTTGTCATCGGTGCCTTTATGTGGGCCCTGTATAGCATAGCAAATCCTTATATTCCGGTATCTTTACTGATGCTTATATTAGTTATCTTTGAATTTCTATTTACTGGTGGACTTCATGCAGATGGATTTATGGATACCTGTGACGGCTTATTTTCAGGACGTGATCGAGAACGTAAATTAGAGATTATGAAAGATAGCCGAGTAGGGAGTAATGGGGTAGTAGGCTTTGTATTTTTAACGCTCTTAAAATGGCAATTATTAGTAAATCTACCGTCTATAGTGGTTCCTATAGTTTTGGTGAGTATGCCCATATTGAGCCGCTATACGATGGTCATTAGTATTCAAAAATTCCCCTATGCAAGACCAGAAGGTATCGGTAAATTTTTTGCTGCTAATGCCCCTAAGTATGCCACATCGGTAGCAACGGTATTGGCATTATTGCCGGTGTTCTTCTATGAATGGTTTTATGCGTATCTATTTGTCATTGCTTTAGCTGTAAATCTTATCATTAACTCCTATGTAACAAAACATTTAGGAGGAACAACAGGGGACACGTATGGGTTTGTATGTGAATTATCAGAAATTTTTATCATTTTAGGTGCAATTATTGTCAGTGTTATATAAATGAAAGGAGGAAGTAAAGTTGGCATTTTATGTAAGAACGCCGGGCACTTGTGGAGAGTTTATTCAAGGCTCCATAAAGGGACAACGATTTTTAGTAACTTGTCCTATTAATCGTTATTCCTATGCTATTGGCGATGTACAATTTCCACTTCCTCTTTCATCGATTTCTTTACAGTCAAAGGCCTATCAAGCGTACATCGCAGTATTGGATACATTGGGTATCAATAGAGCAATAGCGAAGCCCGTGTATTTACATTCTGATATTTTACAAGGAAAAGGATTGGCCTCTAGTAGCGCCGATATTAGTGTGGTGGCTATGGCTACAGCAAAAAGCCATGGCCATAATTTATCTATGGAGCAATTGGCCTCTATCTGTTTATCAATTGAGCCTACTGACGCCCCCTTTTACCCGGGTATTGTTCAATTTGATTATCTCAATGGTACATGTTGTGAATTATTAGGCACATGTCCACCGATCCGCATCGTTATGTTCGATGAAGGCGGTACTATTGATACAGTACAATTTAATCATCAACAAAATTTAGATGTGTTAATTGATGAAAAAGAAGAGTTGATGGTAGAAGCTTTAGCAAAATTTAAAGAAGGCATACATAAGCATAATGTTAAACTTATCGGTGAAGCCTCTACCATTAGTTCTTTCGGTAATCAACGTATATTGCAGAAGCCAAATTTATATGCTTTGCATCAAATTGGTATAGAGTGTAATGCTATCGGAACGATTATTGCCCATAGTGGAACCGTGCTGGGTTTGCTATTCCCTCCAGATTCACCAAGTGTTGTACACTGCTTGCAACGAGTAAAACAGGAATTGCCAAATCTTACCTTCATGGATATAGTGGAAACTACGAATGAGGGAATTACTTTCATGGAACGATAAAGGAGGTTATCATGGTAAAAACAACGAATGTACATGGTGGCAATGTGCATAAAGCGAGCCGACTATTACATACTTCCTTAGATCAGATTTTAGATTTTAGTGCCAATATTAACCCATTAGGGATGAGTAGAAAGGGCTTGGATGCCGTGAAGGACGCATTGCAGGATGTCATTCATTATCCAGATCCAGATATGACTCATCTTTATTCCATCACTTCTGAATTGTGGAATATCCCAAAGGAATGTATCGTTTTTGGCAATGGAGCGGCAGAATTAATTTATGCCATCTGTCGATTGCCTCAGATCGAAGGTGTTTATGTGCCAGCTCCAGGATTTTCCGAATACAGTCATGGCGCTAAGTCTTGTGGTTTGCCCATTGTAGAATACCCTTTAGAATTTGATGAGCATATATTTAGCTTTTCCTACGATTTGAATACTATGTTACAAGACCTACAGCAGAGCAAACACCAGCTAGTATTTATTGGGAATCCCAATAATCCTTGTGGTACTTTATGGAAACAGGAAAGTCGTGAATTGTTTGAATTGTGCAAAAAAAAAGGTCATTATCTAGTGTTTGATGAGTCATTTATTGATTTTTTAGGGGATACATATTCTATGCGTAACTATATAAAAGAGTATGACAATGTGATTGTTGTACATTCTTTAACTAAGTTTTACGCAGTCCCTGGTTTACGTATTGGGGCGATGATGGCAAACCCTATGATTACACAATTTATCAAAGATCATATTCCTGCTTGGTCTGTAAACCATATAGCTCAAATATACAGCGAAGAGGCTCTACAAGATGTAGATTATATAAAAAGGACTCGTACAGCACTAAAAACAGAAAAAGAATGGCTATATAAGGAGCTTATGCAGATGGACTCCTTACAGTGCATTGAACCATCTGTGAATTATATTCTTTGCCACCTACATGAGCAGTATTCATTAGAAGATATGATTCAGAATTTATATCATCAATCTATCTTACTTAGAGACTGCTCTCAGTATACTGGGCTAGGGCCTAATTGGTTTCGGGTAGCTGTCAAAACAAGAAAGCAAAATCAGCAACTAATACAGGCTTTACAAGCATATTTTAGATTATAATAGGAGATATAATGATACAAATTTATTTTGTTCGCCATGGTGAAACGGATTGGAATCACCTTGGAAAGCATCAAGGATTCAGCGATATACCATTAAATGAAAAGGGCATGGCTCAAGCTGTGGATGTGGGGAATGCTTTACGAGATGTTCATTTTCATAGAGCTATTGTTTCAGACCTAGTACGAGCTAGAGTTACGGCTGAAGAAATTTTAAAAGGCCGATATATTCCTACTACTTTCACAGAAGGATTAAGAGAAATTAACTTTGGCGACTGGGAAAGCTTAACCTATTCTGAAATTAATGAACGGTGGCCGGGCCAAATCGAAGCTATTTATGAAGATCCGTCACAAAAACCAATCCCTAATGGGGAGACTGTAGAAATGGTGCAGGAACGTGCCTATGCTAGACTGATAGAAGAATTATCCCTTATGGAAGATGGTGAACGACTACTAGTAGTTTGTCACGGCGGAACCATACGCACATTACTATGTGCATTAACAGGTATTCCATTGAACTGTTTATGGCGTTTAGCACAGGGTAATACAGCCGTTAGTGTAGTAGATTTCTGGGGTGACCAATCCCCTTATAATCGTATTTGTATATTAAATGATACATCTCATACTCATGTGAGAGAAGGTGGTTACGGTGAGGATTGATAAATTTTTAGCACATAAAGCTTTTGGTACAAGAAAAGAAGTGCATGATTTAATTAAACAAGGACTAGTAAAAGTAAATGACACTATTATCATGAAGAAAGATATGCATATCAATCCTGATGTAGATGTTGTTACGGTTCAAGATCAAGTCGTACAAGCTCAATTAGAATATTATATTAAATTTCACAAACCAGCTGGATATGTAACAGCTGTTGAAGATCCTGTAGAACCTACTATTATGGAATTACTTCCTGAAGAGTTTCAAACGTTGAAAGTATTTCCTGTAGGACGACTCGATAAAGATACAGAAGGGTTGTTATTATTAACCAATGATGGCCCCTGGGCTCACAAAATTATTCATGGCAAAAAAAATATTGGTAAAACCTACTATGTAGAATATAGTGGTAGTTTATCTGATGAAGGTATGAAACGTATACAAGAAGGTATGGTTTTAGGGGATGGTACAGAGTGTAAACCAGCAGAATTAACTCTTCACAATGATGAGGATGTGATAAATGAGTCGGATGAACTTATTCACTCCTGTGAGTTGACGATTTACGAAGGAAAGTATCATCAAGTGAAACGTATGATTGGTGCTTGTGGTGGAACGGTAACATACTTACAACGTATTGCTATCGATAGAATTACACTTGACTCTATTGAAGAAGTAGGCACATTCATAGATTTAACAGAAGAAGAAAAAGAAATTGTCTAATCGAATCTATTCAATTTGTCATAACTATGCATTATATGGTATCATTAGTTGATGCTTTTTAAGGAGGCGAGACGATGAATGGATTAGTCGCTTTACAAGCATTCCTAACAGAAGAAACATATGGAGGAGCCATCCTCATTAGTCCCATTAACTTACATTATTTTGCAGGATTTACAGGAACCACTGGGGTGGCCTTTGTAACACCTGACAAAGCCTATATGATAACGGACAGTCGTTATACAGAACAAGCTAAAGAACAATGTGAAGGGTATGAGGTTATCCAATATACGGGTGATGTATATGATACGATTAAGAATATACTAAGTTCATCCAACATTACCTTATCCACATGTTGCTTTGAAGGAAATTATATGAGTGTCGATGTATTTCAAGAAGTTTGTGATACATTAAATGAAACAGAATTTTTATCCTTTGATTTTGCCAGCCTACGTATAGTAAAACGAGACGATGAGCTACAGTGTTTACGACAAGCCTTTCGCATTGCTGATGAATCATTTGCAGCTATGTTGCCACAATTAAAGGTGGGGATGACTGAAAATGAAGCTCGCATTATTTTGGAAACAGAAATGTTAAAACGTGGCTCTAGAGAGCCGTCTTTTACCACTATTGTAGCTTCTGGCTATCGTTCTAGTATGCCTCATGGGGTGGCTAGCGATAAAGTGATTGAGCGAGGCGATTTTGTTACCTTTGACTTTGGTGCTATGTATAAAGGATATCATTCCGATATGACACGTACCATCGTATTAGGTAAAGCTAGTGATGAACAAAAGAAACTCTATTCTATCGTACTAGAAGCACAAACTCGAGGTGTTGCTTTCATTAGAGAAGGCGTTACCGGTGCAGAAGTAGATGCAGTATGTAGAGACTATATTAAGGAACAAGGTTATGGTTCTAATTTTGGCCATGGTACAGGTCATGGTGTAGGCTTAGACATCCATGAATTACCAGTAGCATCACCTAGATCCAAAGATGTATTAACAGAAAATATGGTCGTCACCGTGGAACCAGGTATTTATTTACCAGGCCATATGGGGCTTCGCATTGAAGATACAGTTATAGTTACTAAGGAGGGGTGTGAAATACTCACACAAACTCCTAAAGATTTAATAGAACTAGATGTGTAATGGAGGGATTTACAATGATTTCCAGTAATGATTTTCGTCCAGGCGTAACTGTCGAATTAGACGGTAATGTATGGCAAGTAGTTGACTTTCAACATGTTAAACCAGGTAAAGGTGCCGCTTTCGTACGTGCTAAATTGAAAAACCTACAAACAGGTGCTGTAGTAGAGCGTACTTTCAATGCTGGTGAAAAAGTGCCAAAAGCTCATGTTGACCGTCGTCGCATGCAATACCTATATGAATCTGATGGAGCATATACTTTCATGGATAATGAAACATATGACCAAATTGAGTTAACAATTGACCAATTAGGAGATGCTAAAAACTTCTTATTAGAAAACATGGAAGTATCTATCATGTTCTTCCAAGGCATTGTTATCGGTATTGACTTACCTGTAGCTGTAGAGTTACGTGTAGTTGAAACTGACCCTGGTATCCGTGGCGATACTGCAACTGGTGGTAATAAACCTGCTACATTAGAAACAGGTTATGTTGTAAAAGTACCTTTATTCATCGAAGTAGACGATGTATTGCGTGTAGATACACGTACTGGACAATATATTGAACGTGCTTAAACCACAGATTTGATCTTTTAACAACTAATATAGTATTGTAATTAAAAGCATTTGTTGGCCTGTGGTGGGACGACAAATGCTTTTTTGGTAAATATATGGAAGATAATCGCTTTTTTGAAGGACTAATACAGTTTGATCATTCTGTTTATGAAATGATTGCTACTATGACAGCACTAGAAACGAAAGGTGTTGCGGGTATGAGCACAACATTTGGAGATACGGTAAGTAGCTTATTTGGTAGAAAAAATGCCATGGAAGGTGTAAAAGTACAAGTTTTAGAAGATGGATCATTACAAGTAGCTCTACACATTGCCGTATATTATGGGTACCGAGTTCCAGATATAGCATTGCGTTTACAAGAACGTGTGAAAAGCGCTCTTGTATCTATGGCAGATGCTACTGTAAACAGTGTTGATATTTATGTGCAAGATATTATTTTTGAAAGTACCATATCATAGGGGATTTGTATGTCAGATCATTTAGAAATAGAAATTACAGATGCCGTTATTTTAGATGTCACTGCAAGAGTTTTGTCATCATTTGATGAAATCCACTCTATGAGTAAACGATTTTTTGATGGTGTTGTAGATGGTATCTCACAAAAATTAGGGCAAAAAAGTTGGCCTGGAATGAATGTAAAGCATAAACGAGATACCTTTGGAGATGCTTTCATAGAAATTAATTTATATCTTCGTTTATATTGTGGATCACATCCATTAGAAGTGGCACGACAAATACAACAACAAGTGCGGCAAGATTTACGAAATATGTTAGACTTATACCGTGTCCGTGTAGATGTGCACATCGACGGTTTAGAAAGAAGGGAACCTAATCATGAATCATCGTAGGTTAGCAAGGGTATTTGCATTCGAAACAATTTATGCAGATACATTTTCAGGCGACGTAATTGAAGAGGCAGTGTTAGATACAACTAACATGCAAGGAAAAGCCAATCAATTTGCAGAGCAATTAATTGCAGGTGTACGTAATGAAAAAGAACAATTAGATGCAGCGTTACAAGAATTCTCTCCTAAACGTAAAATGGAGCGTTTTCCTAAAGTAGAACTTACTATTTTACGTATGGCAGCTTGGGAGTTATTACATCCTCAAGAGGATACACCAGCTAAGGTTGTTATCAATGAAGCCGTTCTATTGGCGAAGGAATTTGGTGGAGAGACTTCCTATAAGTACATTAATGCTATCCTTCATAATTTAGCAGCATCGAGACAATAAAATGGCCTATTATTTAGGAATAGATACAAGCTGTTATACCACATCTTGTGCACTTGTTGATGAGGAAGGTAGATTAGTACAGGAAGTTAGAAAACTGTTAGAAGTACCGCATGGTAAACGAGGATTACAACAGTCACAAATGGTGTTTCAACATACTCGTGCCTTAGGTGAACTGATTCAGTCTTTAACGTTGGACCAGCCCATTGCAGGTATCGGGGTCAGCGGTTTTCCAAGGCGAGAAGAAGATTCTTATATGCCAGCATTCCTAGTAGGGCTCAATACAGCAAAATCACTAGGACATTGCTTACAAGTCCCTGTCCACATTTTTTCACATCAAGAGAACCATATATGGGCAGCCTTGCGTGAAATCGGTGAAATTCCAGAAGGATTTTTTTTAAGTTTACACCTTTCAGGGGGAACTACTGAATTTGTTCTTTGTGAACGCATTCATAAAAGTGGTTTTAAAGTGCAAATAGTCGGTGGCTCTGATGATATAGCTGGAGGCCAGTTAGTGGATAGACTAGGTGTATTAATGGGATTACAATTTCCAGCAGGTCCAAGTATGGAAACATTGGGACGACGTATTAAATACAACGTAGACTCTGTGCTTCCTATATCCGTAAAAGAATCTACTATTAGCTTTGGTGGTCCATATAGCGCTGGTCAGCGTTGGTGGCAATCATTGCAACATGAGCCTATCGATTGGACTGATAGAGAATCATTTAGCACAGAAAAAGACGCACAAATTTTGGCAGCCTCTGTGTTCCATTGTATTGGAAGTTCCCTAGAAAAAGCTTTATCTCATATTTTAACAGAGCATAACATTACAACATTAATTACTGCTGGTGGTGTTATGGCGAATACCTATTTACAGGATCGTTTAGTTCATTGGGGACATCATCATGATTTAGATGTATTATGTGTATCTTCTAAATATAGTGCAGATAATGCCTCAGGTAATGCGTATGGGGCAAAGGTTGTTGAAGGAGAGTAGAATGGATGCTTACTCCGTTGGAGAATTAAATAGAATTATAAAGCAAACCGTAGAGGGAGAATTTCTATTAAAAAATTGTGTTGTTGAAGGCGTTATCTCTAATGTGAAACGTCACAGCACAGGACATTATTATTTTTCCCTCATCGATGATACTGGGTCCATTGATATGGCTATGTGGCGTTCCAAAGTACAACAACGTGGCTTAGAAGGTGCCCTTGAAAATGGCTTGTTAGTGCAAGTACGAGGAAATATTAGCTTTTACGAAAAAACTGGTCGTTTAAGTTTTATATGTGAAGATATTCGTATTGGTGCCAAAAGTGACTATCAAATTGCCTATGAAAAATTAAAACAAGAATTATATGCATTAGGGTACTTTGACGAACGTCACAAACAAGCTTTACCACCTGTACCGAGCTGTATTGGTGTTGTCACATCTGCATCAGGAGCCGTCATTCACGATATTTTACATGTAGCATCCCATCGCAATCCATTGGTAACATTTAAAGTGTTTAATGTGCCTGTACAAGGACCTACAGCAGGCCCTGTTATTGCTCGTGGTGTAGCTATGGCAGATGCGGACCCAGATGTAGATTTGATCATTGTAGGTCGTGGTGGTGGTTCTATGGAAGACCTGTGGTGCTTTAATGATAGAGCCTTAATAGAATCCATATTCAAATGTACAACACCAGTTGTATCTGCAGTAGGTCATGAAGTAGATTATACGTTATGTGATTTTGTAGCTGATGTAAGAGGGGCTACACCAAGTCATGCTGCTGAGTTATCTATTTATCCATTGGTGGATTTACAAGAAGAAGTACAGCAGAAGTTAGATTTTATTCATAACACAGTACAGTATCGTATTCAAAAAGAAAAACAACAGTTATTTTCTATTACCAATCGTAAGATTACAGTACCTGCCATGAATTTGGTGCATCAACAGAAAAATATATTACAACGCTTTGAACACCAATTACATAGCGCCATACAAAAGAAATCCCAAGATGAATCACGTAAATTAGCTATATTAGCGACTCAATTGGATAATAAAAATCCTTTAGCTAAAGTCATTAAGGGCTTTGCTAAAGTAGATCTTAATGGGGCTCCATTACAAACAATTGAAACTGTGAAAATCGGGGATACATTGGATATACATATTCAAGATGGCTCTGTGAAAGCAACTGTACAGGAGGTAACACAACGTGGCTAAATCCATAAAAAACTATGAAAAGAAATATACAGCCTTAGAAGAAGTAGTAAAAAAACTAGATGATGAAAGCTTATCTATGCATGAATTATTAAAAACTTACAAGGAAGGTTTAACTCTAGTTAAAGAATGTTCTGATTTATTGCAGCTTGTAGAGGAAGAAGTTGAACAAATTATTGAAACTGTACAAGTAGATACGAATTAGGAGACAAAGTACGTTTTTTTAGGTATAATAGAGTTAGAATATTTATACAAAAATTATTATCTTTCAAAGAATTGAGGATATTATGTTAAAAGAGTACTTGCAACAAAGTAAAGCAGACATTGAAAGTTATTTATCCTCTGTATTAGAATCACCGAATACGGAGTATGCTAAGTTATATGAAAGTATGAAATACAGTTTATTGATGGGCGGTAAAAGAATTCGGCCTATTATTACAAAAGCTGTCATTGAGTCTTTGGGCGGATCCTGGGATGCTTATAAAGATGTAGTATGTGCCATAGAATTAATTCATACCTATTCGTTAATTCATGATGATTTGCCAGCTATGGATAATGATGATTATCGTCGGGGAAAGCTAACCAATCATCGTGTATATGGTGATGGTATGGCTATTTTAGCCGGAGATGGATTATTAACCTATGCCTTTGAATTAGTGAGTAAACACACAAAATTATCTGCAGAACAAGTGGTGCAGATTATTCATGTCTTAGCAAAAGGTGCAGGACCTAGTGGAATGGTGGGTGGTCAGGCCTTTGACCTACAATCAGAAGGAAAATTCTTATCATTAGAAGAATTAGTGGTTCTTCACAAAGGTAAAACAGGGGCTTTATTTAGTGCAGCTGTAGAAATTGGGCTGATCATTATGAATGCTCCTACAGCCGTAAGAGAATCATACCTACGTTATGCAGATCATTTAGGTTTATTATTCCAAATTACTGATGACATCTTAGATGTAGTAGGTACGCAAGAAGAATTAGGGAAAACTCCTGGTAGTGATGAACGTCAGCATAAAGCAACGTATGTATCTATTTTAGGCTTACATACAGCTAAAGAACGTGCTCAAGAAGTGGCAAATCTAGCATTAACAGCATTGCACGATTCTAACAAAACATCACCTATCCTTGAAGGGCTAGTTCAATATTTGATGGACCGCACACAGTAGGAGACATGTATGAGTCAAAAAGAACGTCTTGATATATTACTTGTGCAACGTGGTGTATTTGAAAGTAGAGAAAAAGCTAAGGCCGCTATTATGGCGGGAATTATCTTTTCTGGTACACAGCGATTGGATAAAGCTGGCACTAAAGTATCAGTAGATACACATTTGGAAGTAAAAGGCAATACCTTACCATATGTAAGTCGTGGTGGTTTGAAGTTAGAAAAAGCCATTGAGTTATATCCCATAGATCTAACGAATGCAGTTATGGTAGATATTGGTGCTTCCACAGGCGGGTTTACAGACTGTGCCTTACAACATGGGGCAATCAAAGTATTTGCCATTGATGTAGGATATAATCAATTAGCCTGGAAGTTACGACAAGATTCTAGAGTCATTAATATGGAAAAACAAAATATTCGCACCGTTACACCCGTACAATTAGGGGAACTTAGCGATTTTATTTCCATTGATGTGGCTTTTATCTCCTTAGATAAAGTGCTTCCAGTAGCGACGACATTATTGAAAGATACAGGTTCTTTAGTAGCTTTAATCAAACCTCAGTTTGAAGCTGGTAAAGAACTAGTCGGTAAAGGTGGTATAGTACGTGAAAAATCCACTCATAGATTGGTGTTAGATCGTATCTTGCATATCGCTAAAGATTGTGGCTTATATTTACATGGACTGACTTATTCTCCCATTAAAGGAATGGAAGGAAATATTGAATTTTTAGGATATTTTACAAAACAAGCAGAGGGTTCCTTAGACATTACTGAAGAGCTAATTACAGCTACAGTAGAGGAGGCTCATCAATTATAGGAGGATCTATGAGAATCGGTTTCTTTCCTAATATGAAAAAAGAGAATATTCGAGATATTTTATCGCAAGCAATTACCTATTGCCATACATATGGTATAGAAGTCTATATGCCTAAAGAATTAGAACATCATGATGTATGTGCCTTAGGGATAGAAAAATCTCACTTATTACCACGACCAGAAGTATTTGAACATTTGGATATGGCATTTAGCTTTGGTGGTGATGGTACGATTATTCAATTAGCACGTCAAATATATCCATATAATGTACCAATTTGTGGTATTAATTTAGGGGAATTAGGGTTCTTAAATCAAATAGAGCTTGAAAACTTAGAGATGGCTATTGAAAGAATTAGTAAAGGCGATTATTATGTGGAAGATCGCATTCATTTAGTAGGAACTTTGCACACTGCAGAAGGAGAACGTGTACTACGTCCTGCTATTAATGATATTGTGGTATCCCGTTCAGAACCAGGTAAAATGGCGCGCATCAACTTGTCAATTAATGGTGGACATACACAAATGTATCCAGCTGACGGTTTAATTGTAGCGTGTTCTACAGGATCTACAGGGTATAGCTTATCTGCTGGAGGTCCTATTATGGCGCCAGACAATCGGTCTCTTATCGTAACCCCCATAGCTCCTCACTTATTACAAGGTGTTTCTTTGGTGCTAAAAGAAAGTGCAAAGATTGATATTACTATGCCAGAGCGACAAAAAAACTTGCATATTTCTGTGGATGGTACTTTTGATTATGAATTTAGTAATACTGATTCCTTACATATTGAAGCGCATCCACAATATTGTAAATATGTGCGATTTAAAGATCAAAAATTCTTCGCTACCTTGTTTAAAAAGTTGACCGCACGATCTAAGGAGGTCCTATGATTCCTCTACACCATAGTGTAGAATTTCAGCATCACTTATGGTTGGATGCCTTAGTAACAGCTAGAACTATTGTAGATATTACTTGTGGCAATGGACATGACACGATATATTTATTGTCACATTGTCATGAAAGTAGTCATGTATATGCTATTGATATACAAGAAGTAGCAATAACAAGGACGAAAGAAAAGATTGTAAAAGAACTTCCACAGGCTATGAAGCAAGTGGATTTCATATTGGGTTCACATGATAGTGTACTGGAAACACTTCCTGTATCTTCTATCGATTTAATGGTAGGTAATTTAGGGTATTTACCGAATGCAGACCATGAAGTTATGACCCAGTCTACATCAACGATTACAGCTTTATCAAAAGGATTAGCAAAACTTTCAGTACATGGGTTATGTACAATCGTAGCCTATCCTGGAACAGAATCTGGTCGCAAAGAAGCCGAAGAGCTAGAAGAATATATAGCTTCTATTAATCAAAAAGAGTTTCACTGTAGTACGTGGCGACCATTAAATCAAGCAAATCACCCGCCTATTTTATATATTATTCGTCGGAGGAAATAATGAAACGTTTTCGTTATAATAAGATAAAAGAAATTATTCAAAGTAAGGCTATTGAAACTCAAGAAGAGTTAGCGCAAGCCTTGGTAGAAGAAGGAATTACTGTTACACAAGCAACAGTATCACGAGATATTAAGGAATTGATGTTAATAAAAGTTCCTACTGGGGATGGACGCTATCGATATGCCTTATCTCCAGAAGAAAATATTATGTTATCTAGAACGCGCATCAACCGTTTGTTCCAAGATTCAATTTTACGTATTGACCACGTTTTAAATCAAGTTGTGTTACATACATTACCAGGTTCCGCACAATCAGTGGCCTTTGCGATTGACCATGCAAAATGGCATGAAGTGATAGGAACAATTGCTGGAGATGATACAATTTTATTAATATGTAATTCTGTAGAAAGTGTAGAATTGGTATTGGACCGTATTCAAGACTTAATGAGGGATTAATATGCTAGTACGCATGGGGATTAAAAATTTTGCCCTCATTGAACATATGCAGTTAGAGTTTGCCAAGGGCATCACAATTTTTACTGGCGAAACAGGTTCTGGTAAATCTATATTGATGGATGCGTTTTCTATTCTATTAGGAGAAAGAGCTAGTAGTGAATTTATTCGCCATGAGAAGGACTCTTTTCTGATTGAAGGCGTATTTGATATTGCAGGAGATACAGCATTACAAGAACTATTAGCTAACAAAAATATTTTAGTAGAAGAAGATACTTTAATTTTATCTAGAACTTTTAATCGAAATGGTAAATCACAAATCCTAGCGAATGACCAAGTGATACCATTGAAGGCATTACGTGAGATCGGTACCTATTTGGCAGATATTCATGGTCAATATAGTAACCAACAGCTTCTATTACCGGATACACATCATATCTATTTAGATACGTATAATGATGATGCCACGAAGGCTTATGAAAATTACGTAGTAGCCTATACTGACTATGCCAGTGCAAAACGACAATTAGAAACACTGCGTGAAGAGTCGGCACAAAGAATTCGTGAATTAGATATGTTGCGCTTTCAGATTGATGAAATTGAAGAAGCCCAATTGCAGCCAAATGAAGATACAGCGGTATCAGAAGAATTAGAGCGATTAGATAATTTTGAGCATCTTCAATCAACAATTGCTAATTGTTATGATGGTATCTATGGGGGCAGAACACCTCTTATTGATGGCTTGAATAGTGTTACTAATGAAGTGACGGATCTTGTAAAATATGATAAAGATATGGAAGAAGTAGCTGAGTTATTGCGATCTGCCTATTATCAATTAGAAGAAGCTGGACAAGCTTTAGATAGATATCGTGATTCCATTAACTATGACGAAGAGCGCTATTTTTACTTACAAGAAAGAGATACACTTATTTACAATTTAAAGCGTAAATATGGAGATACCATTGAAAGTATTTTAGACTTTGAAGAAACAGCGCAAACTCGACTGGAGCTACTAGAATCTCATGAAAGTGAAGAATCACAGCTAGTAGAGCGTGTGGAAATACTAAAAACACAAGCATTACAAGCCTTACAGACTCTTACACAGATTCGTCATGCTCATCATAAAGAGATAACCGATGCCTTACAGAAAAATTTAATTCAATTAGGTATGCAAAAGGCAAAGTTAGAATTTGTAATTGAAGGTACTGAAAGCTTATCTCCATTAGGTGCTAGCCGCATAGAACTATTATTTTCTGCCAATGCAGGGGAGGCTTTATTACCACTACATAAAGTTGCCTCTGGCGGTGAGTTAGCACGTATTGCGTTAGCTTTTAAAACGGTATTTAACAGAGCAACGCATAAAACCTTAGTGTTTGATGAAATTGATGTAGGCATTAGTGGTGATATAGCTTTACAAGTAGCGAAACAAATTCTTCAATTAAGTTCTGATAATCAGGTGTTCTGTATTACACATCTACCTCAAACAGCTAGTGTGGCAAAACAACACTATCATTTGCATAAGGTAGAAGAAGAAGGCCGAACAATTTCTAAAGTAACCATTCTTTCAGAAGACGAACATATAACACAGATTGCCCGTATGATGTCTGGACAATCTTTCTCAGATACAGCTATAGAAACAGCAAAAGAAATGATTCAATATTTTCAAAAGGAATCATTCTAGGAGGAACAATGAAAGTTTTAGTAAATGGAGCAACTGGTAAAATGGGCCGTGAGGTTCTTAAAGCGGTTCATAATGATACAGAGTTAACCTTAGTTGGCGGGGTGGATCCTAGTCATGGAGGAAAAGATGTTAGTGAATTCATCGGTACTAGCCCTTTAGATTGTAAAATCTACAGTCAATTGGAGGAAGGTATTGAGGCCGTACATCCAGATGTGATTGTGGACTTTACAACACCAGCCATTATTTTTGATAATGCAAAACTTATGCTGTCAAAAGGGATTCATGTTGTGATTGGTACAACAGGTCTTACAGAAGCACAACGTAATGAATTAGATGCTATTGGTAGAGCACATGGTGCTAATTGTTTAGTAGCACCTAATTTCTCATTAGGTGCAGTGATGATGATGAAAACTGCCGCAGAACTAGCTCCGTACTTCCCAGATGTGGAGATTATTGAGTTACATCATAATCATAAATACGATGCACCTTCTGGTACAGCTGTATTAACGGCTAAATTAATTAATGATGCAAAACAAGCAGCCAATGTAAAAGCTGCTGAAGATTTAACTCGTGAAAGTCTTCCAGGTGCTCGTGGTGCTAAAGTAGATGATGTAACAATTCACAGCGTTCGTTTACCAGGTTATGTGGCACATCAAGAAGTTATTTTTGGTGGCTATGATGAAACATTGGTAATTCGTCATGATTCATTAAGTCGTTTGTCTTTTATGCCTGGTGTAGTATTAGCGTGTAAAAAAATCAAAGATTTTGCAGGATTAACGTATGGATTAGAACATTATTTATAATTCTATATTCTATATAATTCTTGCTAAAGAAAAACTTAAATAGTATAATACATATAACTATACATTAAGATATTAACATTAAGGAGTCACTATGAGAAAACCTCATTTAGCCATATTAGGTGCTACTGGTGCAGTAGGACAAGAGTTTATTACATTAATTGAAGAACGTAAATTTCCTTATGAAAGCATTAAACTGTTAGCTTCTGCTCGTTCTGCAGGTAAAGTATTGACAGTAGATGGTAAAGATTATGTGGTAGAGGAAGCAACACCAGAATCTTTTGACGGTGTAGATATTGCTTTATTTGCAGGTGGTTCTATTTCTAAAACATTGGCTCCAGAAGCTGCTAAACGTGGTGCTATTGTTATCGACAACTCTAGTGCTTTCCGGATGGATCCAGAAGTTCCATTAGTAGTGCCTGAAGTTAATCCGGAAGATATTGATACACATAAAGGAATCATTGCTAATCCTAACTGTTCTACTATTATCATGGCATTAGGCTTAAAACCACTACATGATTTATCTCCTATTAAACGCGTTGTTGTCAGCACATACCAAGCTGTATCTGGGGCTGGTAAAGAAGGCATTGAAGAATTAGATTCTCAAGTAGCTCAGCATGTAGCAGGGGAAGAAATGGTAGCTAACTTATTGCCTACTGGATCTATGGATAAGCATTATCCAATCGCTTTTAATTTGATTCCACAAATTGATGTATTCATGGAAAATGGATACTCTAAAGAAGAGATGAAAATGGTATTGGAAACACAAAAAATATTCCATGATGATTCTATTGCAGTTGTACCAACGACGGTACGTGTACCAGTATATCGTTCTCATTCTGAATCTGTATTAGTAAAAACCAAGTCTCCAGTATCTGTAGAAGATTTTAAAGCTGCTTGCGCAAAATTCCCTGGTCTACGTGTAAATGATAACCCAGCAGCACAGGAATATCCAATGCCTTTATACACATCGAATCAAAATGACTGCGAAATCGGTCGTATTCGTAAAGACTTGTTTAATGACCATGCGATGAATTTCTGGATTGTTGGAGACCAAATTCGTAAGGGTGCTGCATTAAATGCATTACAAATTGCAGAATACTTAGTGGAACATCAATCATTCTAATTATACATTTCAGGGGGTGCTAAGATGACAACATTTGGAAATATCTTAACAGCAATGATCACTCCTTTTACTGACGATGGTCATGTAAATTTTCAAGAAGCATTACGTCTAGCTGGACACCTATTAGACAATGGTTCTGATGGCTTAATTGTATGTGGTACTACTGGTGAAGGTCCAAATATTGAAGATCGCGATAAACTTGAGCTATTTACATTAATCGCTAAAGAGTATGGTCATCGTGCTACCATTATTGCGAATACAGGCAGTAATTCTACTAAAAAGTCGATTGCTTTAACAAAGGCTGCTAGCCATACTGGTGTTCATGCTGTGATGACTGTGGTGCCATATTATAACAAACCAAATCAAGAAGGTTGTTATTTGCACTTTAAGGCTATTGCAGAAAGTACTGATTTGCCTGTTATGCTATATAATGTACCTGGACGTACTGGAGGCCGTATAGAGCCGAAAACAGTGGCCAGATTGGCAAAAGAATGTGCTAATATTACATCTATTAAAGAAGCTACGGGAGATATCAAAATCATCCAACAACTTCATGAACTACTACCAAATAATGATTTTATGATTTATTCTGGTGATGATGCATTAACATTAGATGTGATACAAAATGGTGGAGTAGGTGTTATTTCTGTTTCCTCTCATATTGTAGGTAAAGAAATGCAAAAAATGATAAGGTTATTTAAAGAAGGCAAAGTTAAAGAAGCAAGAGCCATTGAACTTTCAATAGTACCTATTCTCAAAGCTATGTTTATTACGACAAATCCTATTCCTGTAAAATATGCAATGAAGCAATTAGGGTTCAGTACAGGACCTTTATTATTGCCATTGTGTGATCCATCTGTAGAAGAAGCACAAATTATTGATGCAGCTATAGAATCATATAAATAATAAAATTTAAAATAAAAAAGATAGTAGTCTTAGCAAAGACTACTATCTTTTTTCATTATAATAGTTTAAATATGGTCACGAATGAGGCCAATTACACGGCCTTCAATTACACAATTTCGTGTAATGATAGGTTCAAACTCTTCATTTTCTGGCATTAAACGAATATGATCAGATTCTTTATAGAAGCGTTTTACTGTGGCTTCATCATCAATTCGAGCTACTACAATATCTCCATTATTAGCGGTGGATTGATTACGTACAATTAGCAAGTCACCTTCATACATCCCAATATCACGCATGGATTCACCTCGAACACGTAATAAAAAACACTCAGAGCTACCTAATAAAGCAGTAGGTAAAACGAACTCATCTTCGCGATTCTCAATAGCTGTTACAGGAAGACCTGCTTGTACAGTGCCAATTAATGGGACACGACGAAGACCAGCCTCTAGGAAGTTAAACTCAGGACTTGAAGTAACCTCATGAGTTTCTTCATCCATTTCTAAGGCAGGTACATCAGGCATATTTACAACAGTGATAGAACGATTTTTATTAGCATCACGAGTAATATAGCCAAATTTTTCTAATGTATTTAAATGGCTCTGAACAGTAGAAGTGGAGCTTAAGCCCATATGATCACCGATTTCACGAACACTTGGGCAGCGATAGCGCTGTTGTAAACTTTCAATAATGAAATCTAAAATTCTTTGTTGTTTGCTATTTATATCAGTTGCTGGACGTCTCAAGGGAATAACCTCTCATTCTACAGTATTATTGAACTATGTTTATATAAACCTATTATAATTATAATATCGAAAATTGTCAAATATGCGTTCTAAAAAATTATACTTGACCGAACATTTGTATGTGTGTTAGAATATGCACATAAACAAACAGATGTACTATTTATTTTGTTCGATATTATTAGAGAGAGGTATATATTATGAATAAATTATTTTCTATTTTAGTAATGGTAGCTATGGTATTTGTAGTAAATGGTATGATTAATACAACAACATTAGAGATGGATACTCAAAATATTAAATCTGTACAAGTAGATGCTGGAGATACCTTATGGAGTATCTCAGAAAAAGCATTGGCTCAGACAGAAGACATTGATATTCGTGAGTATATCGTAGCTATTGAAGAAATTAATCACTTACAACATGGTAAAGCATTACGTGCTGGTGAAACTTTGATGATTCCAACATTAAAAGAAAAAACTATGTTCGGTTTTATTACAGCTTGGGCAAATAATTAAATTATAGAATTCGTATGTTCGAGAAATTATGTAAGCATACATATTGAAATATAGAATAAAAAGACTGCATATCCTATGTATTTTTCATGGAAATATGCAGTCTTCTTTTATTTTGTCTTGTTTTGGTGTAAGAAATAAACCTTTTTAGTGCCTGTATTATATAGTGTATGCACTACTATGTAGTTACCCATATAGGCTCAGTATACATAAGGCATTCAAATTGTAGATAGATAATTAATATGGTACTATTTACGATTAAATATAGAAGATATCGGATTATCTATAAACTTATTGGCTTCATTAATATAACGTCGTACCATATTGACACTATGATGACGTGTTTGTTTCATTATATTACGTTCTTCTACGCCATAATGGGCAGCTGTAGTAGCAAATCCATGACGTAGGCTATGAGCCCCATATAAGGATGGATCTTCGCCAATAGCTGCCATATAGTATTTTACAATATCAGCAATACTTTTATCACTGATAGCAGTTTTACGTACGCTCATACTTTTTGTAAATCCTCGAAAAATAGGTCCTGTTGTAATAGGCACAAAGCGAAGCCATGCTTTGACAGCTTTTACAGCACATAATGAGTCATTTTCGATGTAAGGTATGGCAACGATAGCACCTTGGCCTTCTTGGTCGGCTTTTGAGCTTGATACGAAGATTTCTAGACCTTGTGGCAAAAACTTTAAGGATTCTACAGTTAAGGCAGATAATTCGCTACGGCGAAATGCTCCCATAAAGCCTAATAACAAAATAGCTTTGTCTCGAAGCTTTTGTATAGGTGTTATATCAGCAGTTTCCATATAGTCTATGATATCCATAAGATCATCCAGTAGTACAGGGGTTTTACCTTGCTGGTAAGTACCTAAGGACCGACGTATACCTCGCATCGCTTGTTTAACGATAGGAGCACTACAAGGGTTACTTTCAATACCTGAGGCATTAAAATTTTCTGATAAAGCGCTAATGCGACGTGATATGGTATTAGCCTTAGCGTAATCAGCTAAATCATTGATATAATTGACAATAATTTCTGGTGAACTAGGAAAAAAGGATTCCTGTTTATGTTGGCACCAATCGACGAAATCCATCCAATCAGATTCGTAAGCATCTACAGTATTTTCTGCTTTAGATAATAGAATACTAGACTTAGCTTTATCGCTAAGCTTGGAGTTGTTCATAATCTCTTTATAATTGCGTAAATAGAAGTGAGTGTTAGATTGACTCATAAAGGCCTCAAATGTGTTATATAGGGGTGTTGGTACCTATATATTTATTTTTAACTAAAAAATTACTTCCGATAATATATCGTTATCGGAAGTAATTATATCATAAGCCAAAATAAATGGCAAACATGTTGTTTTATAAGCTTTTTAAGAACTCTTTCAATACATTCCAAGTAGTAACAAAACTATCTAACTCCATACGTTCTGTAGGTGCATGTAAGTCATGAATGTTTGGACCAATGTTAATAGCATCTACAGGGCCTTGTAAATTATCTAACATATAGCCAACTTCAAGACCTGCATGGATCACATTGAACTGTAAGTCTGTAGCACCTGTCATAGATTCATATGCCTTTTGATAGGCTTGTTGTAATGGACTATCAAATGTTGGTAGCCAGCCTGGATATGGGCTTTCAAGGGACGTCGTAGCACCATGAGTTTCTGCCAATTGCACTAAGCCTTTATAATGAGTCTCTAGGTTCTTCGTATCTGTACTGCGTACTTGCATTTTAAGGTAAACAGCATCATCCGCCATACCCAAAACACCAATATTATTAGAATACCATACTTCATTTGGATCATCAGGAGCATGTTGTAATACGCCTTGTTCAATACCTTGGATAAGGACACACAGCTTTTGTACTGTATCAGCACTAAAAGCACGTTCCATGGTAATGCCTTCTAGGTCTAACTCCACTAAATCTTCACGATTTACTTTAGGGACAACAGATAAAGATATTGTCATACTTTCACCAGACGATGCATAATGTGCATTCCACTTGTCTTGTTCTTCTTGTAAAAGAACTTGCACATACGGCACATCCTGTAAATGTAGATACAAATCGGCATAGGCACGCAATGGAATTGCATTAGGCGCACTGCCACCGCTTACTTCAGTGACACGAATATTATGTTCCCCTGTGATACGTTCTAATACCTTAGATAGGATATAAATGGCATTGCCCCGCCCTAAATGGATATCACAACCAGAGTGACCACCTTTTAAGCCTTCAATGGTAATTCTACGCTTTGTCATTTCATTATTCACAGATACTTGTGAAATAGGCAATGTTACGGTTGAACCATGACCCCCAGCACTACCAATTGTTACTTCATTCATAGATTCCCCATCCATGTTGATGAGACGTTTACCTTGTAGGTGGCTGTAATCTAGTGTTTTAACACCTTTAAAAGTAGTTTCTTCTTCTACAGTGAATACTACCTCTAACGGAGGATGTGGAATCGTTGTAGATGCTAAGATAGCCATGCCATAGGCTACTGCAAAGCCATCATCTGCTCCTAACGTAGTTCCATTGGCATGTAAGATACCATCCTTTACATGCAAAGCGATAGGACTGTTAATAAAGTCATGCTCCACAGACTCTAGTTTCGTGCAAACCATGTCCATATGACCTTGTAGAATCACTGGTTCATGTAATTCATATCCCTCTGTACCGGCTTTTTTAATGATTAGATTGTACTGTTCATCTTGGAACACATCTAAGCCCAAGTTTAGAGCCCAGTCTTTAATATAATTGGAAATAGCTTGTTCATACCCAGATTTTCTAGGAATATTAGCAATTTCTTGAAAGTAATGCAGAATATTATCCACATTATATTGATTTATAATAGTTTGTTCTATTGACACTTGTTCCTCCTAGATTAGTCAATATTTGGCCAACCTAATTCTTTACCGCCCAATAAATGTGCATGTAAATGGAATACAGTTTGACCTGCTTTTGCGCCTGTATTTAATGTTAAGCGATATCCATCAGCGGCCAGACCTAATTCTTTTGCTACCAATTTAGCGAATGGTAAGATACCTTCTACATAGGCTTCATTATTTTCATTTAAATGAGCAATATTAGATACATGATTCTTAGGAATGATCAACACATGTACTGGCGCTACTGGAGCAATATCATGGAATGCTAAGAATTTGTCATTTTCTAATACAACCTTAGCTGGAATTTCTTTATTAATAATTTTACAAAATAAGCAATCTTCTTTCATGGGAATCCCCTTTCTCATATGATGTATTGTACTTACATACTACAACACTTAATATATCAAATAATTTCTATATAGTCTATTATTTCTTTCTAAAAATATTGATATATTCACCATCAGATGTTTTCCAACACTCCCATCCGTTAGATGATGAACCTCTTACCAAAGTAGCTGCTGTAGAAACAGAAGGACAAACAAAATCTTCTACTAATATATTGTTAACTATATTAGCAGTTCTTCTAAGATCAATGATACGATAATAATCAGTAGGTGGACATGTACTCCCTTTTAGAAGGATAAACTTACCATCTTCCACTTTTAGTGTTCCATTTACTGTACCAAAACCTTTTCTTTTTGCCGTTAAATTGTATAAGCCATTTGGAATCATCTCCAAATCTTTATTCTCTAAATTTTCTACTCTAGCTTTTGTTGCATTATCAAATACAACATCTTTACCTTGATCTGTAGGATAGACCTGCTTTCCATCAAAGGAAGATAATAATTGGATAACTAACTCTATATCAAGTGCAAATAGTTCTGTATTATGAAGTCGACTTTTACTAAATATATCATCTAATAGAAGTTCTTTTTCATCATAATCATCTACTTCAATAGCAAACCTTCTTTTTAAGCCAACTACATTGCGATAACCATTATTTTCTAATGTATTCATTCGAGATTCAAAGTTATCAATGCCAGTCTTACCTATTTTTACTAGACCATCTACGACTGTTGTCATTACATATAAAATTCCTCTTGCCATATCTCCTCCTAATATAATAAGTAAGTACTGATATTTTATAAGAAAATTTAGATACTAATTTCTACTAACACCACATCACTATGTACTTCTGTTACGGTTCCACTTACAATATCCCCTACGTTAAATGAATGGTCTTGTTTAGGTATTTTACTATGTACATATTCATTAGTTAAGCCATAATAGTAAAAGTCATCGCTTTGTTCGATGAGAACCTTAACTGGTTGGTTGAGGAACCGATTGGCATAGGCTTTAAAACCTTCTTTACCAAGTTGGTTTAATAAGGCAACACGAGTCTTTTTCACGGCTTCTGGAACTTGCTCTTCCATCTTAGCAGCTGGCGTACCTTCTCGAATAGAATATGGGAAGGCATGAATATGCGTAAAACCAACTTCTTTGACTGTACGCATGGTTTCCTCAAATAATTCGTCTGTTTCCCCTGGGAATCCGGCGATAATATCTGTCGTAATGGACAGATTTGGAATGCGGCTACGTAAATACTTCACTAAATCTTTGTATTGTTGCAAATTATAGTGACGGTTCATCGCTTTTAACACTGGATCAGATCCTGCTTGTAATGGCAAATGTAGGTTAGGGCATACACGAGGGTTCGTTGCCATTAACTCGATTAATTCTTCCGATACTTCTACAGATTCAATAGAACCAAAGCGAATGCGTTCTAAGCCATCAATGGTCAATAATTCACGCACAACACGGCCTAAGGTTGGTCGCTCAGGTAGTTCAATACCATAGTTACCGAGATGTATCCCTGTGAGGACAACCTCTTTATACCCATAAGCAACCAGGCGTTTTGCTTCTTCCACGATGTCTTCAATTTTTCTAGACTTTAATTTTCCTCGTGTATAAGGAATGATACAGAAGGAACAGAAATTATTACACCCTTCTTGTATCTTCATGAAAGCCCGACATTTTTCAATTTCATTGCCAAATAAAGGCATTTCTTCAAAGGTAGACTCTTCCATTACATTACGAACGATGGAAATCTGTTCTTCTGTAGATGGAATATTTTCTACTAATTCTACAATTTTATTTCGATTCGCTGTACCGATCACAAGGTTGACCCCATCGATAGCAGAAATCACTTCTGGCGCCAATTGGGCATAACAGCCTGTGACTACGATAAATGCTTCTGGATTACGGCGTTTTGCTTGTCGAATTAATTGGCGTGATTTTTTCTCTCCCATATTTGTTACAGAACAAGTATTAATCACATAAATAGCGGCTTCTTCATCGAAACCAACAGGTGTATATCCTGCTTTTATAAATAAACCTTTCATGGCATCCGTATCATATTGATTGACACGACACCCTAAGGTAGTAAATGCAACTGTCTTCATGAGACTCCTAATCTAGTAATTCATATTGAATCATACTCACAGCACTTAAAGCCGCTGTTTCAGCTCGCAATATAGTGGAACCTAGGCTAACCTTATGGCCTCCACAAGCTTCTAATCGTTCCATTTCAGTAGGACTATAACCACCTTCAGGACCAATGCAAATGGCTATGGTATGGTATGAATTAGTATGTAACTGAGTTTGTAAAATATCTTTGATTGTCTTGTCATCTTCTCGTTCATAGGCGCCCAACAAGAGAACTCCCTCATCAGATTGTAAGGTTTGCAGTACCTCTGAAAGTGACTGTTCTACTGTTAATGTAGGTACATCAAAGCGACCACATTGTTGGCTTGCTTCTATGATAATTTTTTCCCATCTACTCTTTTTTGCACTCAATTTTTTTGTATCATATTGGGCTACACAATGGACCGAAGATACACCGTAGATGTGATGAACGTTTAATTCCGTAGCCTTTTGTAGTAAAAACTCGAACTTATCGCCTTTCAAAAAGGATTGAATTAACACTACTTTCGTAGCTGATGTAGACACGTCAATGGTACGTAATCGTTTCGCCATATATATATCTGATTCTTCAGATGTTAATACATATTCACCTGTATGTCCTTCATGATTGCTCACAATAAAAGGTTCCTCTGTAGAATGGCGCAATACATGAAAGAGATGATGTGCTGTATCTGCAGGTAACTGGATAGTTTCATCTATAATGCCATCAATAAATATTTTTTTCATAGTATTCCTATCTTATGCTAAGGCAAAGGTATGCCAAGGGCCCTCTACCATTTCTTCCATAATAGTCCAGTAGTCGGTAATATACGGCATAATTTCATCATACCGATCGTCTACGATACCACTTATTATTAGTATACCATTATCGTGTAGTTTTTCCCTAATCATAGGCAATAAAATTTTTAAAGGATCTACTGTTAGATTCGCAAGTATGATATGAGCTTTACCGTGAAAGTCATCGCTTAAATTGCCATGAATAATGGTAGCCTCAATACCATTGCTCGTACAGTTTTCCTTCGCCTGTATAGCTGCCTCTTCTTCTAGGTCAATGCCCACTAGGTTAGGTATCCCTAAATGATGAGCCGCTAGTAATAAAATACCTGTACCCGTGCCTATATCTAAACAAACCTGATCGTTTACATCTACAGGAATGTGACCTATGTATTTACCAAGTAGGGCCGCACAATTTCTAGTAGTCTCATGATCTCCCGTACCAAAGGATAGCTTTGTATCCATGGTCATTACCACATCTTGTTCTGTGGCGAGTGGATCTGTAGTGGAATCATAGCTTTGCCAAGCGGGACAAATCACCAAGTCTGGTAACAGTCTTGTAGGCATAATATATTGTTGCCAGCTATGATACCATTGCTCATCGTTTACAGTTTTACTTACCATATCACTATAGGAAATATTAGCATCTTCTAGTGCTGTTTCTATAATCTGTGCCCATTGTTCCTCATATTTTTCTGCCCCTAAATAGATGGTTACACGGCTTAAGTTAGGGTTATTTTCTATTGTTTCTTCTATGTATCCATTACTCTCTATATCATTAAAAATGGCAGCCATTTCATCAATGACTGCCACTTCTACAGTAATGGATATTTCTATCCATTTCATAGATGACTCCTTACTTACCAAGGTTTAATCTTGGCAAAATAACTGTTTCACCTTATCACTTAAATTTTCTAATATGCTTTTGTTCACTTTCAAAGTATTTACATCTTCTTTGTTTTC
This sequence comes from uncultured Veillonella sp., assembly GCA_963523985.1. Taxonomy (GTDB): domain Bacteria; phylum Bacillota; class Negativicutes; order Veillonellales; family Veillonellaceae; genus F0422. The sequence goes on along the minus strand of CAUREE010000007.1, from coordinate 15,426 downwards.
CGCAGCAAACTCAACTAATAATTGACGTTGTTTGTCTGTCAATTTTTTAGGTGTTTCTACAGTGACAACTACGTGTTGATCACCACGTTGGCTTGGTTGACGTAAATAAGGAACACCTTGTCCTTTAATTCTGAAAGCAGTACCAGTTTGTGTACCTTCAGGGATTTTTAATTCTACTTTACCTTCTAAAGTAGGAACTTGTATAGTAGCACCTAGGGCAGCTTGTGAGAAGGAAATAGTTTGACGTAACACAACATCGTTGCCACTGCGTTCAAACTCTTTGTCCGGAGCTACAGAGATATATACATATAAATCACCCTTAGGACCACCTAATGTACCAGGTTCCCCTTCTCCGGATACACGAAGGCGTGCACCATCGTCGACACCAGCTGGTATTTTGATTTCAATATCACGACGTTTGATAGCTTGTCCTTGTCCACGACATACTTTACAAGGTTTTTCAATAATTTTACCTTGTCCGCCACAACGTAAACATGTGCGAACCGTTTGCATACGTCCAAATGGGGTATTTTGAATGACAGCTTCTTGACCGGAACCATGACAGTTTGGACATGTTTCTACTTTAGAACCAGGCTCACCACCTGTACCATGACAATGATCACACTCTTCATGTCGCTGTACATTGACTTTCATCGTTGTTCCAAATACAGCATCACGGAAAGAAATGCGTACATCTTGGCGTAAATCGGCACCACGCTCTGGACCACGTTGACCACGGCCACCACCGCCGCCGAACATGTCAAAGATATTACCAAAAATATCTTCAAATCCGCTGCCACCGCCGAAACCGCCAAATCCGCCGCCACCAAAACCACCGCCAAAACCGCCAGCGGAGTTACCTCCGCCAGCAGTAAAGGCATCATGACCGTATTGGTCATATTGTGCTTTTTTCGTGTCATCAGACAATACTTCATAGGCTTCATTCACTTCTTTAAAGTTCTTTTCTGCCTCTTCAGGATTATCACGGTTTACGTCTGGATGGTATTGACGTGCTTTCTTACGAAATGCTTTCTTAATTTCATCTTGGGATGCATTTTTGTTGACGCCAAGGACGTCATAATAATCACGAGCCATTATCTATGTCCCTTCTTATTATTTTTTGTCTTCGTCAACTACTGTGTAGTCAGCGTCTACTACATTATCATCTTGTTTAGGAGCTTCTTGTCCACCTTGTTCGCCTTGAGCTTGCGCTTGTTCGTACATTTTAGAGGACAATTCGTATAAAGGAGCTGTCAATGCTTCGCTATCAGCTTTAATTTTTTCAATATCGCCAGACTCAATAGATGCTTTTAACGTTTCTGTCGCTTTTTTAACAGCTTCTAATTGTGCTGTATCAGCTTTACCTTCAAAGTCTTTCACTGCTTTTTCAGCTTGGTATACCAAGTTATCAGCATTGTTTTTCACTTCTACTTCTTCTTTTTTAGCTTTATCTTCAGCTGCATGTGTTTCAGCTTCTTTTACCATGCGGTCGATTTCTTCATCGCTTAAACCGGAAGAGGATGTAATTGTGATAGCTTGCTCTTTACCAGTACCAAGATCTTTTGCTTTTACATTAACGATACCGTTAGCATCGATGTTGAATGTAACTTCGATTTTAGGTACTCCACGAGGAGCTGCTGGGATGCCGGACAATTCGAAACGACCCAATGTTTTGTTAGCTGCAGCCATGTCGCGTTCCCCTTGCAATACATGGATATCAACGGAAGGTTGGTTATCTGCTGCTGTGGAGAATACTTGAGATTTAGATGTAGGGATTGTTGTATTGCGGTCGATAATACGAGTGAAAATACCACCCATAGTTTCGATACCTAAAGACAATGGAGTTACGTCAAGTAACAATACGTCTTTTACTTCACCTACTAATACACCACCTTGAATCGCAGCACCGATAGCTACACATTCGTCAGGGTTGATGTTTTTAGTTGGTTCTTTACCTAATTCTCGTTTAATAGCTTCTTGTACTGCTGGAATACGAGTGGAACCACCAACTAATAATACTTTATCGATGTCGGATGCAGACAAACCAGCATCTTTCATAGCTTTACGAGTAGGTTCGATAGTTGCTTCTACAAGGTCACGAGTCAATTCATCGAATTTAGCACGAGTCAATGTTACGTCTAAATGTTTAGGACCTGTTGCATCCGCTGTGATGAATGGCAAGTTGATTTGTGTGCTAGCTACGCCAGACAACTCAATTTTAGCTTTTTCAGCAGCTTCTTTTAAGCGTTGGTCAGCTAATTTGTCATTGGATAAATCGATACCAGTCTCTTTTTTGAATTCGCTGATTAAATAATCCATAATGCGTTGGTCAAAGTCGTCACCACCTAAATGGTTGTTACCAGATGTTGCCAATACTTCGAACACGCCTTCACCCAATTCAAGAATGGATACGTCGAATGTACCACCACCAAGGTCGAATACAAGGATTTTACCGTCTTCACCTTTATCTACACCGTATGCCAAAGCAGCTGCTGTAGGTTCGTTGATGATACGTAATACTTCTAAGCCTGCTACTGTACCAGCGTCTTTTGTAGCTTGACGTTGAGAGTCAGTGAAGTATGCAGGAACAGTGATAACTGCTTGTTTTACTGGTTCCCCTAAATGAGCTTCTGCATCAGCTTTAATTTTTTGTAGAATCATAGCAGAGATTTCTTGTGGTGTATAGGATTTACCTTCTACATTCACTTTGTAATCTGTACCCATATGACGTTTAATAGAAATGATTGTGTTTTCAGGGTTAGAAACTGCTTGACGTTTAGCTAATTGACCTACTAAACGTTCGCCATTTTTTGCAAAACCTACTACGGAAGGAGTCGTTCTAGCTCCCTCTTGGTTTGTAATAACAGTTGGTTCGCCGCCTTCCATTACTGCGAAACAAGAATTTGTTGTACCTAAGTCAATACCAATTACTTTTGCCATTTAACATGACCTCCTAATACTTCTTCTAATATGTTAATTATAATAATTAATTATCCGTTATGGACTACTTTCACCATGGCTGGACGTACCACACGGCCTTCTACAGTATAGCCTGTTTGTAATACTTCACACACGGTGTCATCTTCCATATCTTCAGCTGGAACACGCATGATAGCTTGATGGAAGTTTGGATCAAACGGTTGTCCCACAGCTTCAATGACTGCTAAACCTTGTTTTGATAGGCTTGCCATCAAGCTTTGTTGAATCATTACAAATCCCTCCATGAAAGCCTTCGTTTCTGGCGTTTCAGGTGCTGAAAGTGCTCTTTCAAAATTATCTAATACTGGGAGTAAATCTTCAATAACATGAGATTTGACAAATACCCCTAATTGTTCTTTTTCTTGGTTCGTACGACGTCTGAAGTTTTCAAAATCTGCTTGCAAACGCATGTATCGTTGCTCCCATTCTTTCGTAGGGTCTACTGCTTCAGGAGCTTCTTCTTCCAAAACTTCCACTTCAGGAGTGACTGTTTCTTCTTGTTTATTTTCTTCCATACTTCACCTCTTTACAGCTTCTTTTTCTGTTCTTGTAATTCTTCCATGCACTTATTAATATAGGCTAGGATACCCATAATACGGCCATATTCCATTCGTGTAGGCCCTACAATAGCGAGGGTACCTACTTGATGAGGAACATTGAAACTTGCTTGGATAACGCTAATATCTTTCACCAGTTCGTTGGAGTGACCTATTTTTACATCGATAGGACTACTAGAGTTTGGCGTTAATAATTGGGTTAACTCATCTTGTTGTTCCAATAAGGCTAACAGTGGTTGGGCCCGTTTAATATCGTTAAACTCTGGTTGTTCTAATAAGGATGTAGTTCCTATTGTATAGAATAGTTTTCGCTTAGCAATGGCTCGATATAATGTGTCACAAAAAACTACATACGTTGTATCTTGTAAATCTAAAGTTACCCGCATTTTGTCTAAGTTTTCTTGCGTGATATCCTGGATGGATACATCATGAAGTACACTATTAAAGCGATGCGCATGCATAGCTAATTCTTCTTTATTAATAGGTTCTGTAAAATAAATTGGTTCATTATCCAAAGCACCTGTATTCGTTACCACCACCATGACCGCTCTATGTTCATCGATAGGAAGAACATGGATATAGGTTATAGTAGATGAATCATGGGCGGGAGCTAAAAACATACTCACATTATGACTAATACGAGAAATAAGTTTTGCTATTTCTACAAAAAAATCATCAAGTTCTTGTTGATGAGTCTGCCATAACTCTTGAATTACAGGAATATCTTCAGCAGCATCGTCTTCAAACCCCTGTAAAGTGTCTACATAGTACTGGTAGCCTTTTGCCGAAGGTATGCGACCTGCTGATGTATGAGGTTGTTCAAGAAAGCCAAGATCTTCTAAATCAGCCATTTCATTTCGTACCGTTGCAGGACTGATACCTAAATCATAATTCTTTGCGATTGTACGAGAACCAACAGGTTCGGCTGTTTTAATGTAATCTTGAATGATAGCACGCAGAATGCGCTCTTTCCTTTCATCCATAGTATCACCTCGTCATTATTAGCACTCACTAAGGTTGAGTGCTAACTACAAGATATATAGTATCACATTTACGATATATGTCAAGTGAAAAATTGGTGAAAGTTCAGTAAATACCGTATTAGTCAAAAAAACAAACTTTTTGATTGTTTGGTTTGGTGAGGTATGTCATAGTGCGATTCGGGCAAAGGGAAGAGCACGGCACATTCCTCCTCAAACTGATCCTACGGTAGGTTTGCTCCGGAACATGCCGTGCTCTTCTGGGATTGTCATCAATTAGACCATTAACTTGACATACCTCACTAACACATTCACTCGGGCTGGCGTTTGGGTGGAATGGTGTTATTTATCCTTTCAAATTGTCTCGTCTGAGAAATGATAGTATAATGTTATTAAGATTATAAAGATATAACAATTGAGTTATTAAGTTTAGGAAACTAATAGACCATAGCTTAGTCTAATTTTATATTAATGATTTCTGTAAAGGAAAGGTAGTATATGAAATTTATTGTATTACAACGTGATAAGATTAAGAATTTTATACATGTCGAGCACGCACAGGTTCATGAGTTAATCAATGAGGAGCATCATAACGAATTAGAACATATATTGGACTATGTAAAACACGGAGACCAATTACAGTTCATCAAAAAAAGTAGTACCCTCTTACCAAATGCAATGCGTCTTCTATACATTCCACCGTTGACTGAACTAGGTATTACAACAGGTGAAACTTCAGTTACACTTGAGTGGACTGGATTAGAAGAAGACACATTATACCTCATCAAGGACGATGCACCATTAAAACTAAGGATTACCAATCCTAAAGCTGGGGTCTATTATAAAAGTATTTAAAGACTAATTAACTCCCCCCACTGAGGAACGCCATTATGTGTAGCACATCTTGTGGCCCCCATTATTACCTAAATTACATAAACATAAGAAGAGCACGACATGTTCCGGAGCAAACCTAACCACTGTATCAGTTTGCGGAGGAATATGTCGTGCTCTTCCCTTTGCTTAGTTAACCAAAAGCCACAAGATTGCATAGCATCACAAGTGACGTTTTACTGGAATGGATTCCCCAATCGTTGTAACACATGTTCGAATTTCTCTTTTGGATTCGCATTTTTGCTATACCATTCTAAGAGCTCCGAGATTTTTTGTTCTGCTTCTTCTGGGGATAATCCTTCTAGCAAGGTAATTGCTTTTCGAGGCAAGGCGCCGCTTGTGCCACCTGCTACTAAGGTAAAGCCATTTGGTTTTCCCACTAGGCCGATGTCTTTAATCATGGATTCAGCGCAGCATCGTGGGCAACCGCTGATGCCGATGCGAATTTTATTCGGCATATCTTTGCCGTAGTGTTTTTGGTCTACCATAGTCGCCATCGGAATGGTTTCCATAAAGGCATGGCTACATCCATCTGTACCGCGGCATGCCACGATGGAGTTCACCGATTTATGTTGTACTTGCACCACTCCATCTGGTAAGTGTTCCAAGATGGATTCCTTTTGTTCTTTTGTAATGTCATAAATTTGAATGCCTGTAGGAACGATACGGAACTTTCCATTATGTTCTTTCGCTAGGCTAAAAATTGCCTCCATTTGTTCGTATGTGAACTCACTGAATAAGGCGTGTAAAATAACTGCTGTTTTCATAAAACTCTCCTAAATTAACTGTATGGGCGTACATTCCTACTTAGGACGTAAGGAACTGACTAAACACATAATTGCCGTGCTTAGCCCCTTCCTTAGTGAGACGATATGCATCATCTTCATAAACAAGCAATTGTTTACGCATTAGATCTGTAATGACAGATCCATATATATTGTGAAAGTCTAACTTAAATCGACTTTCAAACAAACTAGGTACTAACCCCCACTTTGTGCGCAACGCAAGAAAGCAAAAATCTTCATAGTCACGAGGGCTCGTGATGATTTCTTCCTCTATGCAAGGACTTTCACCCATTTCAATCTTATGAATGTAAGGCACTACGTAAGGGCTATTCTGAAAGCGCCGATTCCCCACAAAGGAATGGGCACCGGCACCAAAGCCGATGTAATCTGCTCCATGCCAGTATTTGATATTATGACGACTGAAAGCACCATCTTTCCCAAAACTAGCAATTTCATATCTATCGAACATCTGTTTTTCTAACCCTTCTATCACGTAGTCGTACATCTGTTCGCAACTATCTTCTGAAGGTAATGTAACCAAATGGTCCATAACTTGACGATGCAATAAGGTACTTGGTTCCACTTGTAAGCCATAGATAGAGATATGATTTATCGGCAAAGACTGAATGACCTCTAGATTATAAGCAATGTCTTCCAATGTTTGCTGAGGCAATCCGTAAATTTGATCAATGCTAATATTACGGAACCCTACGTCATAAGCATCTAAGACAGCTTGCTGTGCCATCTTGGCAGTATGGGTTCGGTGCAACACACGCAAATGGTCATCACGGAACGTTTGCACACCAAAGCTGATGCGGTTAATGCCTAATTCATGCAATTGTTTCAGGTATTGTGCGTCTACTTCACCTGGATTTGCCTCTATAGTAATTTCCACATCGCTGTTGATGGTGTAATATTTGTACACAGTTTCCAATATACGACTTAGTTCCTTAATGTCTAACACAGTCGGTGTACCACCACCGAAGTAAATCGTATCAAATGGCTCTCGTCCCAACAGGGATTGACTAGATTCAATCTCTTGGCGTAACGCGTAAGCATAGACATCAAAATAGTCTTCTAATCCTTGGTACGAAGGAAAATCACAATAGGTGCACTTTTGACGGCAAAAGGGAATGTGGATATACATTCCCCTGTCGCCTACTGGAATACGAGTTGTATTCATTAGTTTTCTACTTTCAAAATCGCCATGAACGCCTCTTGTGGAATCTCTACAGACCCTACGGCTTTCATCCGCTTTTTACCTTCTTTTTGTTTTTCTAACAACTTACGTTTACGGGAAATATCACCGCCATAACATTTCGCCAATACGTCTTTACGCCATGCTTTTACAGTTTCACGAGCCACAATTTTTGTACCTACTGCCGCCTGGATTGGAATTTCAAAGTTTTGACGTGGAATCAATTCTTTCAATTTCTCAGCTAATGCACGACCACGCAATTGAGCACGATCTTTATGAACGATAATACTTAAGGCATCTACAGGATCTCCGTTTAACAAAATATCCATTTTCACCATTGGTGATTGTTGGTATCCAATCAATTCGTAGTCCAAGGATGCATAGCCTTTCGTAGCGGATTTCAATTTATCGAAATAATCGTAAATGATTTCCCCTAATGGCAAGTGGTATACAATGGATACACGACTTTCATCGATGTATTCCATACTGATATATTCCCCACGTTTGTCCTGTGAAAGTTCCATAATGGCCCCTACATAGTCTTTTGGTACGATAGTTGTGGCTTTTACATATGGTTCTTCTACATAGTCAATTTCAGTTGGTGGCGGTAATTTAGCAGGGTTGTCCACTTCGATAACTTCCCCATTTGTTTTATATACCTTATAGTTTACGCTTGGCGCTGTCGTAATCAAGGATAGATTATACTCCCGCTCCAAACGCTCTTGGATAACGTCCATGTGTAACAAGCCAAGGAAACCGCAACGGAATCCAAAGCCTAGTGCCAAGGATGTTTCTGCTTCATATTCTAAAGCAGCATCGTTGAGATTTAGTTTTTCTAAGGCATCACGTAAGTTTTCGTAATCTTTAGAATCTGTTGGGTATAGACCACAATATACCATGGACACAGCTTTACGGTAACCTGGTAATGGTTCTTCCGCTGGATTATCGGCTTTTGTGATGGTATCCCCTACACGACAGTCTCGAACGTTTTTAATACTTGCCGCTACACAGCCTACAGAGCCACATGGTAACTCTTTAACTGGCAACAGATGTGGTGTAAATACACCTAATTCAGTGACCTCAAAATCCTTGGAACTGTGCATCATACGAATGGTATCTTTTACTTTCAAAGAACCTTCTTGTACACGCACGTATGCAATAGCACCTTTATAGGAATCGAAACGAGAGTCGAAAATCAATGCACGAGCTGGTTGATCGGAACGATCTTGAGGAGCTGGAATTTTTTCAACAATAGCTTCTAATATATCTTGGATTCCAATGCCAGACTTGGCACTCGCCAAAATAGCGTCAGATGCATCTAAGCCGATAACATCTTCGATTTCACGTTTTACACGCTCTGGATCAGCACTTGGCAAGTCAATTTTATTAATGACAGGAATGATTTCCAAATCATGCTCCAATGCTAAATAAACATTGGCCAATGTTTGCGCTTCTACGCCTTGTGCAGCATCGACCACCAGAAGCGCCCCTTCACAAGCTGCCAAGGAACGGGATACTTCATAGCTGAAGTCCACGTGACCCGGTGTGTCGATTAAATTTAATGTGTACTCTTGTCCATCCTTCGCGGTATGCAATAAACGAACGGATTGGGCTTTAATTGTAATGCCTCTTTCCCGTTCTAGGTCCATGGAGTCTAACACTTGAGCTTGCATTTCTCGTTTCGTCAAAGACCCAGTTTCTTCGATTAACCGATCCGCCAGCGTAGACTTACCATGGTCAATATGAGCAATGATACAAAAGTTACGAATATGTGATGTACTCATGACTTCCCTTTCTAACAAACAATATCTATTACACCACCACCGAGAACTCGACTCCCTTCGTAAAATACGACGGATTGCCCCGGTGTAATGGCGCGTTGTGGTTCCGTAAATTCAACTTTCATAGTACCGTCCTCTGTGAAAGTAACAGTACATGGTGATGGTTTCGCAGCATACCGAATTTTACCTTCCGCTTGTAATGTTGTAGGTACAACTCCATCTAGGAAATTATAGTTTTTACACAACATCGTGCGAGAGAATAAACTTTCATTAGGACCTACGATAACCTCATTCGTTTCGCCATCTAATTTCACAACATATAGAGGGTATGCATAGGCAATGCCAAGCCCCTTACGTTGTCCAATTGTATAATTGTATAATCCATTATGCGTGCCTAAGACCTCACCATTTTCATGGACAATGCGCCCTGATTTAGGTTTCGATTTCGATGTTTTTTCGATGAACCCTTGGTAATTATGATTCGGTAAGAAACAGATATCTAAACTATCTGGCTTGTCCCATACTGGCAACTCTTTTTCATGAGCCATTTCGCGAGTTTTCGTTTTGGGTTGATGCCCTAGAGGGAATACAAGATGTTTTAGAATATCTTGCGTCAACGTGTATAGTACATAACTTTGATCCTTTGTTGGATCTTCCCCTTTATGTAACTCGTAACGCTGTGCTTCTTCGTTGTACATCACTTGCGCATAGTGACCTGTTACCATGTGCGTAGCCCCTAAGGATAATGCACGTTGTAAAAGCAAATCAAATTTAATATTGCGATTACAGAACACGCACGGATTCGGTGTACGACCATTGGAATATTCCGTAATGAAATAATCTACCACATTGTCTTTGAAAATGTCCTTCGCATCCACCACGTGATGTTCAATACCAAGAAAATCGCACATCTTCTTCGCATCAATGACAGCTTGAGGAATCTCATCTTCCTCTGTGTCACTGACCCATAAACGCAAGGTAATACCAAATACCTTATACCCTTGTTCTAATAACATTGAAGCGGTTAAAGAACTATCTACGCCACCGCTCATAGCTACTGCATATACTTTGTCCATATTATCTCCTACCATCAAATTGATACATCAAAACAGATTGAAAGTCTGAAGATGTATAATTGAACAAAAAATTATACTTATACATATCACTATATTATACCGTATTTTAGGGAATTATGACAATAATATAAGCCAATAATTGGCTTATATATGCTTTTTTCGTAATAAGAAAACCACCTACCTAAGTAAGTGGTTTTTAAGGCTCTTTGTCAAATGTGGGGGCTACTCATATAAAAAGCTCTTAGCACTAGCTATTCAAATAGCTAGTGCTATTCTTTTGGCTTAATAGAAGTATACGAACTCTGAAGCGTTCAAAATGACGCAACCCATAACTTATTCTTTTTAATACTTTAATGTTATTATTACATCCTTCGGTAAACCCATTGGAATAGAGTAATACAAAGGCATTAACAATTTGAGGGAACCAACTAATAAAAGAAGTTTTAAAATTACTAAACTCTGGGAGATGACTGCTTTCTACTATCTTTAACCATAATTGTATATGCCTTTCTATGTTAGGTATGCTGTATGTCTTAAATATTTTTCTAAAGCCTAATCTAAGCCCATATGCCCGCCGTAGGTCATCGGATATACGCAATATTTCTAGCAGCTTTACTCGCTCATTTTCAGTTAATGTATCAGGATTCTTCATAAGAACCCTTCGGTTATATTTGAGCATTCTTGAGTGTGTTACTATTTGTTTTTGTTCACGCTTGCGTACGCGTTCAAGAGCCCAATCCACCAAGCGACACACGTGGTAACGATCTGCCACAATATGCGCATGAGAAAACATAGTTTGCATCACTAATTTAAATAGTGGACACATATCCATGACAATATATTTAACCTGTTCTCTAGCTTCCTTAGAAAAGGTTTTAAAGTATTGGATAAGAGCGCGCGTCTCTCGTTTAGGTAAAATATCCACCACAGAATGATTCCTCAAGTCAGTTATGATAACTTGGTACATTTGTCCTTCAGCATTTCCTTTATATTCGTCAATACCTAGTACCGTAGGTAATTGAGCAGGCTTTGGAATAGCTAGTTTCGAGCAATATCGAATGACTGTAGATACAGAAACGTCACTGCGTTTAGCCATCTCAGTAAAGGATCCTTTTTCGCCAAGTTGCCTAAATAGATATTCCAAATTAGATTTACTTAATCGCAAATAACGACTAACAAAAGGATTCTTTTCTATGAAAGTATGATTACATTCCTGACATTTGTAACGTCTTTGTAAGTAGGTTGCAGTCACTGTATGATGCTGCATAGCGCCAAATTTAACATCTCTAGAGCGTTTGCCTTTAGACTTTCTAGTGCTCGCTCCGCAATGAGGACATACTTGCTCAGCTACCGGTATTTCTAGTGTAAAATGAACAGAACCATCCTCATTTACTCTTGTATGTTTAATATATTCCTCTTTAATTTTAAAGATAATTTCTGTATAATTAACTATAGACATATATGACTCACCCTTTCTTAATTGTGTGGTTACTTTTATGATACGGTATGAGTTTATATATGTCTATTTTATTGCAACAAAAAAATGTTGGTGACTACTCTTATATGAGTAGCCCCAACATTTATTATAGAGCCGTTTTTAATACTTATCCTCTATGTTTTAATATTTCTTCCGCAGCACCTAAGATACCTAGCATGGAATGTTCAAATACAAGTCCGCCTTGCATAAAAATGGTGTACGGTGGTCGTACTGGTCCATCTGCGCTGAGTTCAATAGAGGATCCTTGTACGAAGGTACCTCCTGCCATGATAATTTTATCCTCATATCCAGGCATATCTCCTGGGATAGGGTGAACATGAGCATCTACAGGGCTATAAGCTTGCATGCCACGGCAGAAGTATTCCATTTCTTCTAGTCCATGTAAGTTAATGGCTTGGATTAAGTCAAAGCGAGGTGCATCCACTTTTGGGAATACGTCATATCCCAATAAGGTTCCCACTGCCGCTGTATAGACCGCTCCTTTCAAGGCTTGTAATACCACATGCGGTGCTAAGAACAATCCTTGGAAGAATAGACGATAGCCCGGTGCGTAAGAACCCATATGGTCCCCTAAGCCTGGAGCTGTTAATTGATAGCCCACTTGTTCTACTAGGTCATCTCGACCTACCACATAACCACCGGTAGGAGCAATACCGCCACCAGCATTTTTAATGAGGGACCCCGCCATAATATCTGCCCCTACTTCTAAAGGCTCTCTAGTTTCTGTAAATTCACCGTAGCAATTATCAACAAAGGTTATGGTTTCAAGATTTACTTCTTTTACAGCTTTCACAATGATACCAATATCTTCCACAGATAAAGGTTCTCGTGTGCTATACCCTCTAGAGCGTTGGATAACCACCACGCGAGTATCTTTTGTGACAGCTTGGCGAATGCCTTCTAAGTCGTAGGTGTTATTCATCAAAGGAACTTCTTTGTAGATGAAACCTTGCTCTGTTAGCGATCCTGGTACATGACGAGAGGCACCGATGACGGATTGCATCGTATCATATGGTTGCCCTACGGCATAGACGAACTCTTTCCCTTTCGCTCCATTGCCCAAGATAGCTTGTAATGTGGTCGCTAATGCGTGGGTACCGGATACGAAATGAGGGCGCACGATGGCACGCTCTCCTTTGAATACGTGAGCGAACACTTCGTCCAACTTTTCACGGCCCACATCATTGTAACCATAGCCACTGGTTCCATTAAAATGATAATCTGAAAGCTGGCATTCTTTAAATGCTTCTAGCACTTTTTTTGTATTATATAACGCCACAGGCTCAAATTTTTTGAACTCTTTTTCAGCTAGCTCAAGCGCCTGTTGACGGATTTCTTCTACAGTCATTCTATTCCTTTCTATATATAGAAAACTAATTTTAATATATACGCCTCATAAGTTAACTATACATATCTATATTATATTTTAAAATTTTTCTAATTATATTATGGAAGTATAGGGGTCAATCATTAGTCCCTAGTTTACTCTAGTCATTTAGTTCTATCTTTAGACTAGCTTGAACTAGCTCCATGGCTTCTTCATAAATGCTGTCTTCACTGCGGTTCCGCGTAATAGAAATCCACTGAATATACGGCATTCGTTTATACCACGTAATTTGCCGCTTTGCAAATTGCCGCGTATGTTGTTGCACTAATTCGATGGCCCGTTCTTTCGAGTATGTACCTTGAAAGTACGGGATAACTTCTTTATAGCCAATTCCTTTGAAAGCCTGTGAATCTGGCTGTACACCAGCTTCTAACAGCTGTTCTACTTCTTCAAATAAGCCATCACGAACCATATACTCTACTCGAAGGTTAATCCGTTCGTATAGCTCTTCCCTTGGTCGTTCTAAGCCGATCACAGGGCCACGAAAGACTAATCCTTCTTTTGATGGCGTCAATAAGGCATGTCCCTCACCAGCTAAGACGCACTCAATCGCACGGTATAGTCGATGTTTATCTTGGAATGGTAACGTAAGACCTTCTTTTTCAGCCAATTCATTGGCATAGGCTTGCAAACCTTCTAATCCAGAGGTATCAAAAATATTATCCAGCTCGAGGCGCAAAATTTCATTGCGAGGTACATCTAAAAAGTCATAGCCCTCTAGCAAGGATTGCACATACAGCCCTGTGCCACCAGATAAGATGGGAATCTTACCATCTTTGTTAATAGCATCTATGACAGTATTAGCTTGTGCATTGAATTCTGCCACACTGTACGAGTCATTTGGCTCATGGGTATCGATGAAATAGTGAGGCACTCTGTTCAATTCTTCAAGGGTAGGTTTGGCGGTACCAATATTCAACCCTTTATAGATTTGGTACGCATCCCCAGATAATACAGGAGATTCTAGTGTTTCCGCCATCCGCAAGGTAAGGGCTGTTTTCCCTACTGCGGTAGGCCCCAAAATAGTGATTAACTGATTCATCTTACCTCCTTTCATAGATGCCATAAGCAATAGAACTATATTTACCACCCACCATCTTTATAGGTGGAATCTCTTTGAATAATCGACTGCCTTTGCGCTCCTTAATGACCAAGCGTTTCGATTTCTCCAAGGCCAGTTCTACTATCTCTGGAGTGATCTTAGATTCTAGTAAATGACCACGCCACTGCAGAAACTGTGGACTTTCATAGACGGGATTTTCAAACATAGGGTCTATATAGATAACATCGTATGTATTGTGTTTTAACTGCTCCAAATAGTCCTGATAATTGCAGATGACCAATTGAATGCGGCGCAATGCTTCAGTTACCTTTGGCTCTTTATGCTGAAAGTTTCGAAATCCATGATTTGTGATATACCCCAGAATTGGATGTCCTTCAATACCCGTATGACGTGTTAATTGTGGACAACCATAGCTGATAACAGCACTATCTGATCCTAATCCAGCGGTACAATCCAACACAGATGTCACCGATTCATATCCGATAGCTCGTAGCAGGTGGTCTGTGTTTCCACGGTCAATTTCTAACAAGCGCAAATGTGCCATAGACAGATGAAAGTGATGCGGCATCCCCTCTTTTGTCACAAAAGAAGGTCCTTCCTTTGTGATGAGTAAGGCACCAGCACAATGATGGGTAGTTAACAAGTCTTCCACAGACTGATGTTTACGAGGTACATAGGGCATCTGCAAGAGTTGACTAACCTTCTTAGCCTGTTCAATGAGATATGCATTTGTCTTTGAACATGTGCTGATGAGGTACATATTAACTCCGTAAAAATAATTTCCCTAATTCGTCTGGTGTAAATTTAATGATAGTAGGTCGTCCATGAGGACACACATAGGGCTTTTCTGTGTTGAATAAATCCTGTAATAAGGCATCAATTTGTACCAAGTTTAGATTATGACCTGCTTTAATAGCACCACGACAGGAAGCGTAAGCCAACATTTCGTGACGTAGTTGGGAAGCACTTGGACTTTGATGATCATGCATATAGGAAAAGACGTATTGTAAAATCTCTTGCACTTTACTTTCAACAATATCTACAGGATGTCCATCGATACGTAAGGAAGTGGGTCCACCTTGGTCTACTTGGAACCCCAAGTCTAATAAAGCATCTCTTTGTTCATCCACAAATATTAACTCTTCTTCACTAACGTCCATGTACATAGGCATCAACAATTCCTGCATAGGAATGGACTCGGATGATTTGCATAGTTTGTCATACCGCACAC
>CAUREE010000006.1:0-70662 GCA_963523985.1 uncultured Veillonella sp. | reverse complement strand
TTACTGCTGTATTGACCAAATACTAATACTGGCGATAATCCTTGTTCTAATGCACAATCATACAGTGCATAGGGATAGTCTAATTGACCTTGCACCCATTCATCTCGATAAAAGAAAATGCCTACCACTGGACCACCATGATCATAGTCCTTACGATATGACTCATAGGATGGATACACTTCCCCTTGTCTGCCTAAAATACCTTGGTATGGTAGTTCTTTCACCGCTTCCACTGGCCCTGTATAACCTTGTAAGGATAGCATATATTGGCACAGTCCATAAAAGTTTTCTGTTCCACCTTGGTGCAAATAAACCTTAATTTGATCAATGCCCTCATCTGCAACACTATATCGCTGTACATCCGACGCTGAATCATGGAATAGTAATACATAAGGAACTTGTTTCTGTGTAATATATTTGTAAATTCCTTTTACCAAAGGAGTATCTAACGTACTGCCTACATGAGTAAACAGTACTATATCCGCCACATCTATAGCGTGCTGAACATCTGCTAACTCTATATCGTTGCACGACAGAAAGACTATGCCCAAGGACATAGTCTCATCTGTACACTTCTGTTCTATTTCTTTAGCCCACTGCCAATGTTTCGTCATAGACGTAATGAGTAATATAGAATGTTTCATATCATACTCACCACAATATGTAATGTCTTCCCTTTCACCATTACCTCTCCTATAGTTAATTTTTTTACCAAGTGTATATCCACTGCCCATAGTGAATCACTATGTAGTACATATTAATCAACATGTACTCTCTATACTTAAATAATACTATATTTCGAAGTAATAAGTAAAACACACAAAAAAGCCGTCACTATTGTGACGGCTTTCCCTATGTATGACACTATGTAATTAGTCAATATGGATACCATGGATTTCTTCAGCTAAACGTTTTAGCGCTTCTACTGTACGAACGCCTGGTGTAATTTCAGACAATTTTACACGAACGAAATGGTTTTCTTGTACGGCTTTAATTGTTTGTAATTGAGGGTCAGCTTTAATTTTAGCTACTTTTTCTTGGAAATCATCATCGTTGCGGATGGAATTACCATAGTCAGGAATGATGATGTAATCAGGATTTTGTTGAACTACAGTTTCCCAAGAACCTTTCGCCCAAGTTTTATCTACCCCTAAACCACTCATTACGTTATCGGCACCGATTAAACGCAATACGTTAGTTGTGTAACCTTCAAATACTGTGAAAGGTTGTCCATCTTGGGAGTCATATACGAATACACGTTTATGTGGAAGGTCTTTCAATTTAGCTTGTACTTTTTCTAAAATAGCACGTTGACCTTTTACCCATTCTTCTGCTTTTGCCTTCACACCGAAGATTTCACCTAATTTAATCATATCTTTGAAGTTAGTTTCTAAATCAGCTTGTGTAGATAATGCAGACTCTGGAACCCAAATATTTACTTTTTGAGCAATCATTTTATCTGCAGGGATACCTTCTTTACTAAAAGAATCTTCCCAACCTGTAGCGAAGTCAGGTTTTACAGACATAAACACTTCATAAGAAGGCCATTTTTCAGACAATACTTTTACTTTACCATAGGCTTCTTGTAATGGTGGATAGATTTCTTCTTCTTGGAAGGCTGTGCCTGCCATTTTATCTTCCAAGCCTAATTGCAACATCATTTCTGTTGTAAATTGAGACATGGATACTGCGTGTTTTGGCGCTTCTTTCACAGCAAATTCTGTTTGTTTTCCTTCAAATGTTTGATGCCACGTTACTTCTGTACCAGTTTTAGCTTGTTCCTTTTCAGAACCACAGCCTGCCACTGCCAAGGCGCCACATACTAAAGCTGTTAATACGAATCCTTTAGATTTTTTCCAATTACTTAACATAATCTTCCCTTTCTTACTAAACTTAGTAATATAAATGATACACGCCATCTTCCATGGACACATGGAATGGCACTTCAAAAATAGGTTCTAGCAACTCTGGAGTTAACACCTCTTGAGGTGTTCCCGTCTGTAATACTTTGCCATCTTTCATCAATACGATGTGATCGCAATAGCGCGCCGCTAGATTTAGGTCATGGAGAACTACAATACTTGTGCCCGAAAAGTTTTGCAATTCTTTCATGAGTGCTACCTTGTATTTCATGTCTAGATGATTCGTTGGTTCATCTAACAGTAATACCTCTGTTTGTTGTGTCAATGCTTTTGCAATGAACACCCGTTGCCGTTCACCGCCCGACAAATGTCCCATTTCTTCTTCTGCCAAGTGAGACACACCCACTTGATCCATATAAGACTGGGCGATAGCAACGTCTTCTGTTGTATAATTTCCAAAATGACTTTTATAGGGATATCGCCCCATAAGCACAATATCTTTCACTAAAAAATCATCGATCATAGCATCATGCATTTGTGCTAGGACCGCCACCTTTCGTGAAAAGGTGGGGCCATCAATCGTTTGTAAAGGCACACCATCCAATGTAATTGCATCGGTAGGATGCAACTGACTTAGATGTCCAAGGAGTGTCGATTTACCACAACCATTAGGTCCAATGATAGCCGTCATTTTATGTTTAGGAAAGCTGAGCTTCACATCATCTAAAATTTGTCGTTTTCCATAGGAAAAGGACAAAGAATTTACCTCGTACATAGTCCCTCCTATTGTCTAACCTTGATGACGGTATCTCGTCATAATAATCCAAATAAATAGCGGTGCCCCTAGTAAGGATGTCAATACGCCGATAGGAATTTCTTCGGGGCTATACATAGCTCGTGAAAGTACATCCGCCCAGATCATCACAATACTACCAATGAGTGGCGCAAAAATCAGTAATCGTCCATGTTTAGGTCCCCCAACCATGCGCGCCAAGTGCGGAATAATAAGGCCCATAAAGCCCACTACACCTACTTTTGCTACTAAGGTAGCAATAGCCACAGAGGATACGATGACCATAGATAATTGCAAGGATTTCACAGATAATCCCATTTGCTTTGCTTCTTGTTGACCTAACAAGAGGAGGTCAAAATCCTGTTTATACATGTACATATAGAGCATCAACAAACCAATGATGATGGCTGTTAATGGTAAATCTCTCCACTGAATACCTGCAAAACTACCGAGCAACCAGAACATAGCACTTCGCACTTGTGCTTCATGCTTCGCACCATAAATAATCATCATCGTAATGGATGAAAAAATACCTGTCATCCCCATGCCGATTAAGATTAGTTTCACTGGACTTTGGCTACGCCCCACGCAGAGTAACACCAACAAGATGGAAATACCCGCTCCTAAGGCTGCAAAGAACGGCACATTATAGGATGCCAAAAATGGTAAGCCTCCCATAATGATAGCAAAGACTGCCCCTGTACTAGCCCCAGACGAGACACCTAGTACATAGGGATCGGCTAGTGCATTTCGTGTTACCGTTTGCATTAGAACCCCTACTAAAGATAATCCAATCCCTGTTAGTACGGAATACAACAACCTTGGCAATCGAATATCTTGCACAATGGTGCTCAACATGTTCATCTCATCTGTTGGCACTGGACTGGTAAATGCCTGGTACATATCCCACACCGGTATAAAAGAAGCCCCAAATTGAGGGGCTACTACGAGTGAAATGACCAGTAAGATCAATAATCCTACAATTTTTAATTTCATGTTATACGCCCTTTAACTATACCCAATATACGCTTAGGAGTTTCCCTCACGAATGTCGTGCCTCCTACAGTAAAAAAAAGAGCAACCTATTGTGGGCGCTCTTTTGTCTACCTATAGTATACTATAATTTTCGATATAGTGTAAAGTACTAAACTTGATTTTTAATGCATTTTAATTTCTGTGAAAAATTATTTTAACAGACCTTTCCCTAATAATATGTGTCGTATCGTCATGATTGGATGTATCCATAACATGCGAGGGCCACTGTAGCGCATGACTTCTTTAATTCGTTCCCGATAGGTCGGTGCGTAACAATGTGTTTTGCACATAGCACAAAATGTTTTTTCTTCCATATGCGGGCATCGCTCTACCCTTGCTTCTGCATAGCGCATCAATTCTGCACAGCTTTCACAGAGAGCACCGGACTTACATCCATGCTGCCCTTTGCAATAGATTTCTATCATCTTGCGCACAGTTTTTAATTCCTTCATGCGCTTATCTTCCACAGTTCTTTGTTTTTGTATTCCTTGATTCACTACTAACACCTCAGCTATCATCTTTTAATCTATGCCCCTATCAACTACGTATACATATAATTCATACTCATTTCACTGTATCTTATAAATCATTCATCTAGATGTATACTCATTTTACCATAGTCACTGGCTGAGAGTCTTTATAATTCATCACAAAAAATCCGATATCTCTAGCAATGCTAGATATAGATTAAGCAGGCTCAATTCACTTTCATAAAAAATAAAGGAAAGTGAGTACCACATACTCAACCTTCCTCTATCATGCAATACATCTATAATATTCCTTATAGAATATTACGCTCATTTTTTTCTCTATGCTATAAGGTCTATTCGTAGTCCCCTTATCGTTTACAGTGTAATCGGCAAAAATGTTAACAGCATAGCAATAAAAATAGCTGGCAACAAGTTAGCTACTCGAATTTTATTAGGCCACAATACATTGATACCTACACAGAAAATTAAGATAGAGCCTACGTAGGATAAATTATCGATCGCCTCTGGAGTCATAAGAGGTGCCGCCAAATGCGCTAACCCCGTAATGATCCCTTGGGTAATCCCCACTGGTAAAAAGGAAAACAGTGCCCCTTTTCCCATGGAGGATGCCATAACCATCACAATAATACCATCTAGAATACTTTTAACAACCATCGTACTGTAATCACCAGTCAAACCATCTTGAATAGAGCCAATAACTCCCATAGCTCCTACGGTAAATGTCATAGATGCCGTAATAAACGCATTCGTAAACTGTGGATCTCGGCTATTGCCTGTTTTCAACTTTAACCATTCTCCAATGGCAGTAATGCGACGATCAAAGTCGATAAGCTCTCCTATGATAGCCCCTAGTACCATAGAGATAATCATCATCATGGGGCCCGTTGTATGCAAACTATCGCTAACAATAACTAGCATATATTGCATAGTGCCACTCATACCTAACAAAAGGATAATGATGCCACACACCATCATGAGCGTTTCTTTTAAATTATCTTTCATACGGTGTCGAATAAAGAGCCCTAATAAGCTACCACAAATAATCAACACCACATTAAGGATGGTTCCCATACCATGCATTGGTTGTTCCTCATCTTTCTAAAAAATCACTACACTGTCGTCCCCATCCACCTCGTGCACACGAACTTGCACCGTTTCCAAGTGAGACGTAGGAATATTTTTCCCTACATAGTCAGCTCGTATAGGTAGTTCTCGATGGCCTCGATCCACTAATACAGCTAATTGGATCGCACTCGGTCTACCCGCATCCATAAGGGCATTCAAAGCAGAACGAATCGTACGACCTGTGAACAACACATCATCTACAAGAATCACGACTTTCCCGGTCGTATCCATGGTGAAAGGAACTCCTTCCTTTGCAGTCTCTCCACGATCATCTCGATACAAAGAAACATCCATGGTTGCTACATCGACTTGAATCCCTTCGATGGCCTCAATTTGAGCTTGTAATCGTTTTGCTAAGTATACACCACGGCGCTCAATGCCAATGATTAAGGCGTTGGATAATCCTTTATTACGCTCTAAAATTTCGTGCCCAATACGACGAATGGCACGCATCATACCCGCTTCATCAATTAAGATACGTTCTTCCATAGTATCACTCCTTATCGATTATGCTCTTTCGCATACTCAATACATGCCAAAAAATCTTCCGGCAATGGCGCTTCAAAGTGTAATGCTTCTCCTGTCATAGGATGTTTCACAGATAAAGTTTTAGAATGCAAAGCCTGCCCTACAATAGGGAAGTCCATTTTCCGGAACCCATAGAATGGATCATTCACCACAGGATGTCCAATATACGCTAAATGTACACGAATTTGGTGCGTTCTACCCGTTTCTAATTGGCATTCTATTAATGTATGCTTGCCATAGCGTTCTAATACACGGAAATGGGTCACTGCTTCTTTACTGTTTTCAAAAACCACCGCCATTTTCATACGATCTTTAGGATGACGACCGATAGGAGCCTTGATAGTCCCTTTTTCTTCTGCAATATTTCCTTGTACTAATGCATAATAGGTTCTTGTAGCACTATGTTCTTTCACTTGCTCTGCTAAACCCAAATGGGATTCATCATGCTTTGCTGCCATCATCACACCCGATGTATCCTTATCTAAGCGATGCACAATGCCAGGACGAATTTCTCCATTGATGCCAGATAAATCTTTACAATGAAAGAGAAGTGCATTTACCAAGGTTCCCGAATGGTTACCCACCGCTGGATGTACCACCATACCACGCGCTTTATTAATGACAATCATATGGGAATCTTCAAATAGAATATCCAGTGGAATGTCCTCTGCTTCTACCTCTACTTCCTGCACCTCTGGAATCGTCACAAGAATTTCGCTAGATGATGATAGCTTCAAATTCGATTTCCCTGTTTTGCCATTCACTTGTACATGACCCTCTTTCACTAAGGATTGTACATAGCTACGTGACTGACCAAGCTCTTTCGTGAGGTACACATCTAATCGTGTACCCTCATCTTGAGCCTCTACTATATATTGTCTTGTTTCCATCATTTACCTCACTGTTTCTGACTTTCATAGGACCAAAAATATAGAATCAACAAAGGCACACCAATGCAAATACCAATATCCGCAATATTAAAGATAGGCCATACTCGGAAATCAAAGAAATCTACCACACCACCTAAGTACAAACGATCCCAGGCATTCCCCAAGGCACCACCTAAGAGCGTCCCTGTACCAATTCGCGCATATAACGGCGCCTTAGCTAATTTCTTACGACCTACATACATAGCGCCTAACAACAGTACTACGACTAATAACAATATCCATCGTTGGTGCATCAACACGCCAAAAGCTGCTCCATGATTCACAATATAGGTCCAATGAAATACATCAGGTACAACTGGTACAGATTCACCTAATCGAAAGTGACTGCGTACATACCATTTTGCTACTTGATCCAACATGAAAGTCAAGATACTTATAATGTATATCATCGTTTACGTCCTCCACGGTCAGCCCATTGTTGTAATAAGGCACCTAGATCCTGTTCTTTTTCTCGACGCTTTCCACCATTGCCTTTGTTTCTATCTCGCATAGGATTCCCTTTTGAGTTTTTAGGACTTCTAGACTCTTGTCTTTCTCCCTTTTGTTGCTGACCATTCTTAGTTTGTGTATCTCCACGAGTGTTTCCAGTACCATTACGTCTATGACCTTGGCGGTTTGAATCTTTTGTTTTTTCTCGTTTCATAGATAAACCAATACGATTGCGTTTCGCATCGACAGAGATGATTTCCACTTCGATAATATCTCCTACTGCCAATACATCAGATGGGTGCTCATGGTAAGCGCAAAACTCGCTTTTATGCAAAAGGCCATTGATTTTTACACCAAAGTCTACAAAGGCACCAAAGTCTACCACATTATGGACGGTTCCTTTTACCACAGTGCCCACTTGAATATCTTCTAAACTCATAATTTGTTTTCGAGTCATCGGTGCTGGTAAATCTTCCCGTGGATCACGACCTGGTTTTTGTAAGGCTTCTACAATATCTCGCACAGTAGGTATACCTGCTTCTAGCTGTTTCGCCAACTCTTCTACATCCACCGCTTGCAGTTTCGCCTTTGCCGTTTCCAACGTTGCTTTATCTCGCAAATCTTCTAAGGACATGCCCAATTGTGTGAGCACGCCTTGGGCAATCTCATAAGACTCTGGATGAACTGGCGTCGCATCTAGAGGGTTCTCCCCTTTACCGATGCGCAAGAAACCTGCACATTGTGTAAAGGCCGCAGGGCCTAAACGAGCTACTTTCAACAATTGCTTACGACTTGTAAACGCTCCATGTTCCTTGCGATAAGCAATAATATTATTCGCCACTGTACTAGAAATACCTGACACATGCTTCAATATGGCTGGAGAGGCTGTATTGAGCTCTACCCCTACATGGTTTACCACAGTTTCTACCACTTGATCTAAGGTTGCGCCCAATTGTTTTTGATTTACATCGTGTTGGTACTGACCTACACCAATTGATTTTGGGTCAATTTTCACAGATTCCGCCAATGGGTCTTGTACACGGCGCGCAATCGATACAGCACCACGAATAGATACGTCTAAATCTGGCAATTCTTCGATAGCCAACTTAGAAGCAGAGTATACAGAGGCGCCAGCTTCATTGGTGATAATATAATGACAATCTAATCCTTCTTCCGCAATCATGGCAGATGTGAATTGCTCTGTTTCATAAGACGCCGTGCCATTGCCGATAGAAATCAAGGTAACACCATATTGGCGAATTTTCTTAGCTAATTCTTGTTTGGCCCGCTCTGCTTGTTTATCACTCATCGTAAGATAATAAGCTCCATAATCTAGGACATTACCTTCCCTATCGATGATGGCCATTTTACAACCTGTACGATACCCTGGGTCTAACCCCATGATGACATGTCCAGATAAAGGTGCTTGTAGTAATAGATTGCGCAAGTTCGTCCCAAATACTTTGATAGCCTGCTCTTCTGCTTGCTCTGTCATAGCATTTCGAGTTTCACGCTCTAAGGATGGATATAATAGACGCTTATATCCATCAGCAATAGCCTCAGCAATATACGAATGCTCTACCCTAGTGTCACCTTGTACGGTGTCTACCATATATTGGATAAACCTTTCATCCGGTACCACAAAGCTAACTTTTAAAGCGCCCAAGTTTTCCCCTCGGTTCATGGCCAATACACGATGAGATGGAACTTGACGAATTGGTTCCTTATATTCTTCATTGTACTGTAAGAATCCTTGGTTTACTTCTTCTTCGCCCACAAGCTCTGTTTTCATATGTCCCGTTTCCCACATAGCTTTACGCAAATATTGGCGAATATCTGCTCGTTCACTGGCTTCTTCTGCGACAATATCCATCGCTCCTTGTAAGGCATCTTCCACAGTCGGCACTTCTTCAGTAAGATACTCTGCCCCTAGTTGACGTAATGCTTCTTCTGTAGCCGTTGTGAACAATGCCTGTGCCAATGGTTCTAAACCTCTATCTCTCGCCATAGAAGCACGAGTTCGTTTTTTCGGACGGAACGGCAAATACAAGTCCTCTAACTCCTGTAATTTCATAGCTTTCGTAATGGCTAAGGACAATTCTTCCGTCAATTTGCCCTGTTCCTCGATAGATTTTGTCACTTCTTCTTTACGTTGCAACAAATTGCGCAAATATTTCGTACGCTCTTCGATTTCACGTAATTGTTCATCTTTTAACTCACCAGTCACTTCTTTTCGATACCGTGCAATAAAGGGTACTGTATTGCCCTCATCTAATAAAGTAATAGCCGCTTCTACTTGATGCAGTTTTACCCCTAATTCTTGGGCTATCACTACATGTATTTCCATTCTATTTCCGCCTTTCATACGTTACGAAATCATAGGACAATTCCTCATGCCCTGCGCCTTGTATACGCTCTACTTCTATCCATTCTGGCTTTGTATGCTCCGTAAACATCACATCCCCTGTGAAAGCTCGGTGTAATTCCGTCACATACAAACGATCTGCATAGGGCGCTAAGCTAGCGTACACTTGAGCGCCTCCGATGCAATACACCAAGTCTAAGTCCTTCGCCGCCTGAACCGCATCCTCTGGACTATGAAATACTTTTACACCTTCATAGGGTGCTGTGTAATCTAATTGCGACGTAATGACCCAATGTTCACGATTAGGCAACAAAAATGGTAAAGACTCTAATGTCTTCCGTCCCATTATGATAACATGACCAGTAGTGCGTTTTTTAAAATATGCTAAATCTTCTGGAATGCGCCAAATCAGTTGATTATCCTTGCCTATAACACCATTCTCAGCCACTGCTACAATCATTGCTAACATATAAAACTCCTTACACAGCCACTGTCATAGATAGTTTCCCTAAATGCTCATAGCCTTCTAGAGTTATATCTTCTGGTTTGAAATCATAGAAATTCTTAACATCCGGATTTAATCGTAACACCGGAGCCTCTAGGGCTTCGTGCTTACGCTCTAATTGAGTACGCAAGGCTTCTACATGGTTCTCATACACATGCGCATTATTGATGACATGCGTGAATTTTCCTGGCTGTAATCCAGAGACTTGGGCAATCATATGCACTAATGCGGCATATTGAGCCGTATTAAAAGGCACACCTAATCCCATATCCCCACTGCGTTGTACAAGCATACAATTTAAGCGACCATCAGTGACATCCCATAACGTTTCATAGGCGCATGGTTGCAAGGCCATATCTGGCAAATCCTCAATATTCCACAAGGTCACAATCATACGACGGCTTTGAGGCTCCTTTTGTAGCATATCCAATAAATTGTCCAACTGTTTATATTTGGCAATTTGGTACCCATAGGCCTTACCGATCGTACCATCTTCACGCATCCATTCATCCCAAACTTTCACATTCATGGCCTGTAATTGGCGCACATCATTAGATTGTAATTGCCAAATCCAAAGCAATTCTTTAATGGCCGTTTTGAACGCCACAAATTTAGTAGTTAAAATTGGAAATTCTTCTGCTAAATTGAACTGCATCACTTGATGCGGTAATTTATAAGTCGCAATGCCTGTACGATTGTTGGCATAATACCCATGGTCTAATATATTCTCTATAATCTGTAAATATTGCGTATCTGCTAAACTCATCTATGCCTCCTTGTATCCATCTATCATCATATGTTGCCCTTAAACTCAGCGATAACCTTCAAAAATTCATTGCCATATTTGCGCAACTTCATATCTCCTACACCTTTCACATTCGCCATATCTCCTAAGGTCAAAGGCTCTTTTGCTACCATGTCCAATAAGGTGGCATCTGAAAAAATCATGAACGGTTTTACCCCTTCTGTTTTTGAAAGTTCCAATCGATGCACACGTAAGGCCTCAAATAAAGAGTTTTCTTTAGTAGCTTTCGCCACGCTGGCTACACTAGACTTTCCACGCTTTTGTAATGGTCGATGCTCTCCGACTTCTATGGGTACATCTTTTACCGTTACACGTCCAGCCAATACTTCATGGCCCTGTTCCGTAACGGACAAAATCGGATATTGCCCCCCCGAAGAAGTAACATAGCCCATCGCCATTAAACGCTTAATAAAGCCTTTTACATCTTTATCTGCCCAGCGATTTAATTGTCCAAATACGGATAAACGGTGTAAACGAAACTTCTCAATACGCTCCGTCCGATTCCCACATAAGATATCCGCAATCATGGTCACACCATATCGTTCTTCTGTATTCCAAATCGTCTGTAATACGGCAGTCGCCTCGGCAGTCACATCCACAGCCACTCGCGGTTCATCACAAGTACTACAATGATGGCATTGATCCCATGGCACTTGTTCACCAAAATAGGACAACATAAACTTGCGCAAACACATAGGTGTATGACAATAATCGATCATAGCTTGGAGCATATTCCGCTCAATTCGTTGTCGTTCTGGTGGTAAATCACTTTGGCTCAAAATATATTGATGCACTGCCACATCTTGCCCATTGTAAAGCAAAATACAATCTGCAGGAGCTCCATCCCGTCCAGCACGGCCTGCCTCTTGATAATAACTTTCCATATTCCGTGGCATTTGGTAATGAATCACATACCGTACATTACTTTTATCAATACCCATGCCAAACGCATTGGTGGCTACCATAACCTGCACTTCGTCAAAGGCGTACCGATTCTGTTGGTACTTACGCTCCTCATCAGATAAGCCACCATGGTAATAGCCTGCTTTCACGCCGTATCTCAACAGCTCACGGTATACTTTTTCTACATTCGCCCTAGTGGCACAATAGACAATCCCCACATCGTTCGGATTGTGTAATACATAATCCCGTACATATTCCATACGCTTGCTTTCATGGATAACAGAGAAGGCCAAATTAGGACGATCAAATCCCGTAATATGCACACGAGCATTCTCCAATCCTAAGAGCTGTTTCATATCACGTTCTACTTCTTCCGTAGCACTGGCTGTAAAAGCCCCTACCACTGGCCTATGTGGCAAACTTTTAATAAAAGGTCCTATGGCTGTGAAAGAGGGTCTAAAATCATGACCCCATTGTGACACACAATGGGCTTCATCAATAATCACTTGGCTAATTGGTAGTCCTCTTAGAAACTCACAGAACCCTTCGGATTCTAATTTTTCTGGAGCCAAGTATAATAATTTAATCCGACCTTCCCTTAGGTAGTAGAGAATTTTATTTTGTTCCTCTCGACTGAGCGTACTATTCATATAAGCTGCTGGCATACCTTGTTCTTTCAAAGTATCTACTTGATCTTGCATCAGGGAAATCAACGGAGAAAAAACAATGGTAATGCCCGCCTTTAACATAGCAGGAATCTGAAAGCAAATCGATTTACCTGCCCCTGTAGGCATAATTCCTAGCACATCTTGGTTCTTTAACAAAGCTGTAACAGGTACCTCTTGAGCGGGGCGAAAACTGGAATATCCATAAAAATATTGCAATGCTCGTAGGGCTCTAGCATCCATATGTCTTTCCTCCTTTCTAACAGTACATTCATCGAATCGTATTTATTTATTATACCATTTTTATAGATACCTATAAACTATTCCGCCAAGAACTCTCCTTTCTTTTCCATAGTCATTGGCTATATCGTTATATTATACTAATTCTTACAGCCCCCAATAATTGCTAAATATATGCTCTATGCATACCTCATCCCTAAGTATATTTTACAAAAAATGTTGGCACCACTCCCAAAGGAGTAGCCCCAACATTTCGTTTACTATGTGTATGTAATTATAAAATATGCATTTGTTCTGATGCATCGAACTCCGCTTGGATTTCTTTGCTTGGCTCATGGTCTAATAAACTAACTACAAAGATAGCAATGGTAGACAAGATGAAGCCTGGTACAATTTCATACAAGCCGAACCAACCAAATTGTTTCCATACAAGAACGGTTATACCACCCACTAAGATGCCTGCGATACAACCTTTCAGAGTCATACGTTTCCAGATCAAAGAGATTAAGATAGCAGGACCGAATGCAGCGCCGAATCCAGCCCATGCATAGGCTACCATCGTTAAGATATAGCTTTGTGGATTCACCGCCATCACAATAGCAATGGCAGATACAATCAATACAGTAGCGCGGCTAACCATAACCAATTCACGGTCTCCCGCATCACGAGCAAATACATTGCGGTACAAGTCTTGCGACACAGAAGAGGCTGTTACCAATAATTGCGCAGACGCTGTACTCATGATAGCTGCCAATACAGCGGACCAAATAAGACCTGCCACAAATGGATTAAATAAATGCTCGCTCATCACAAGGAATACTGTTTCTGCATCAGCATCTACTAATGGTGTTGTTAAATATACTTTACCAACAAGACCTACCGCCACCGCAGCCAACAAGGAGATAACTACCCAAATCATGGCAATGTTTGTTGCTTTTTTCAATTCTTTCGCATCGGAAATCGCCATAAAACGCACCAAGATGTGCGGTTGACCGAAGTAACCAAGACCCCAGCCTAAACTAGAAATGATACCCACCACTAAAGTGAACGTATCTTGTTCCGGTCCCCAAATGGACAATCCTGCAGGGAACTCCGTAGCAATTAAGTTTGCTGTTTCTACAGGACCACCTAAATACATGGCTGCCGTCACCGGTACCAATAAGATGGCGAAGAACATCATCATCCCTTGGATACAGTCCGTCCAACTTACGGCTAAAAAACCACCTAAGAATGTGTAGAAAATAACTACCCCAGCTGTAATAAAGAGGGATGTCATATAATCTAAGCCAAAGATGGTATTAAATAATTTACCACCTGCCACGAATCCAGAAGATGTGTAAATTAAAAAGAAAATAACGATGAAGATAGCAGATACAACCGGCACAATTCTTGATGTATCATGAAAACGGTTTTTCAAATAATCCGGTATAGTTAAACTATTATTCGCTACCTCTGTGTAGTTGCGTAATCGTTTCGATACGAACACCCAGTTCAGCCACGTTCCTAAGGCCAAACCAATGGCAATCCATAACGCCGATATCCCTGTTGAGTAGGCAAATCCAGGTAAACCCATCAACATCCATCCGCTCATATCAGAGGCTTCCGCACTCATGGACGTGATCCAGGGGCCTAGCTGGCGACCTCCTAAAATATAGTCGTCTAAGCTATTAGACTTGCGGTAATAATATACCCCGATGTACATCATGAGGCCTAGATACAATGCAAATGCCCCAATCACTTCAAAATTATTGTACACCCTACTCCTCCTTTCCTAATCCTTTCACCTTTACTTAAAATTCTATAGAATGCATTCAGCATTAATCTTTTCTATTATATCATAGATTATATATATCGTCTTTCACGGATTTTATGCAAAAAATAAACGCTTTGTATAAAACAAAGCGAGTGCTATAATATAAATAGGAGAACCATTAATGTGTAGTTAGGTTCATCTTCCTTACCAGTAAGGGAGGTGATGCTATGACCACTTTTGAAAAAATCCAAACAATTATTTCAATCGTTTCATTAGTAATCGCTATCATTGATCTATGTAAGTAGACAATGAAAATACCTAACGCATGAGGACTACCACTCCTCAACACGTTAGGTATCATCAAGTTTCATTAATTCCTAGATGAGCCTAACGCCGAACACACGTCGATGGCTCTCCTTTTCTTAACTATATTATATCACAAACTAATATCTAGTCAATTTATATTCCATGTATTTTACATACCCAAAGGAGCAATTACCTATGAAAGATATCAACTTCTATGAACAACTACAACTCACATGTTCTCCACTTTCTACAACTGACTTCACACCAGATGAACTAGAAAAAATTCTCTTACAAGGGCTACAAGAAGCAGAAAATGGAAAAGTGCAATCTGCAGAGGAGTTTTTTGCTAGTTTATTAGGTGAACTGTAAGCTAACAGTTTTAACTAGATAATTCAATAAATACTCTTCACAAAAGGACCCCACAGGGTCCTTTTTGCATTTTCATATCTTTTATCGTTTGATGTTATAGAACACATCGCTACCACGGTATTGCGCCGTTTCTGCCAACATGTCTTCAATGCGAAGTAGTTGATTGTATTTCGCTACACGTTCGGAACGAGCTGGAGCACCAGTTTTAATTTGACCAGCGTTCACTGCTACTGCGATATCAGCAATTGTGGAATCTTCTGTTTCACCAGAACGGTGAGAGATAACAGCTGTATAGCCTGCACGTTTTGCCATTTCAATAGCATCGAACGTTTCTGTTAATGTACCAATTTGGTTCACTTTGATTAAGATCGCATTCGCTGTATCTTCTTTGATACCACGGGACAAGCGTTCTGTGTTCGTTACAAATAAATCGTCACCTACTAATTGAACAGTTTTACCTAGGCGATCTGTTAATAATCTCCAGCCTTCCCAATCTTCTTCTGCTAAGCCATCTTCGATGGAGTAGATTGGATATTTTTCGCAAAGTTCTGCATAGTATTCTACCATTTCAGCAGCTGTTTTTACTTTGCCTTCACCAGCTAAGTGATACTTACCATCTTTGTAGAACTCAGAAGATGCCGCATCAATAGCAAAAACAATATCTTTACCTACTACAAGACCTGCTTTTTCAATAGCTTCTGTAATGACTTGTAATGCTTCTTCGTTGGAGCCTAAGTTAGGAGCAAAACCACCTTCGTCACCTACACCAGTTGCCAAGCCTTTTGCTTTCAATACAGATTTCAATGTATGGTATACTTCTGCACAATAGCGTAATGCTTCCATAAAGCTAGTAGCACCGATTGGCATAATCATGAACTCTTGAATATCCACGTTGTTATCTGCATGAGCCCCACCATTTAAAATGTTCATCATTGGTACTGGCAATTCTTTTGCATTCGTACCACCAAGGTATTGGAACAATGGTAAATCATAGGATTCAGCTGCTGCACGAGCTACCGCCATAGATACACCTAAAATTGCATTGGCACCTAATTTTGCCTTATTAGAAGTACCATCTAATTCGATCATAATGCGGTCAATAGCCACTTGTTCAGATGCATCGAAGCCTAAGATAGCAGGCCCGATGATATCGTTCACGTTTGCTACCGCTTGCAATACACCTTTACCCAAATAACGTGGAGAATCGCTATCGCGCAACTCTACCGCTTCAAATTGACCAGTGGATGCTCCAGATGGAACAGCAGCACGGCCGATCGTACCGTCTTCTAAATACACTTCTACTTCTACTGTTGGATTGCCACGGGAATCCATAATCTCTCTTGCGTATACATCAGTAATTACTGCCATTGTTACTTCTCCTTATTGTACTAACAAACTTTCACCACTCATGGCTTCAGGCTGCTCGATGCCACCTAATGCCAACATGGTTGGTGCTAAATCACATAGCCGACCTGGTCGCAAGGTCACACCCTCTGAGGCACCCACTAAAATAAGTGGCACCGGATTCGTGGTATGTGCCGTGTGCGGAATTTCTGTGGTATGGTCCACCATAACCTCAGAATTACCATGGTCTGCTGTAATTAATAATTTTCCATTCATATCTTGAATGGCTTTCACGATTTCTGAAAGTCCCGTATCTACCGCTAAAATGGCCTGTTTTGCGGCCTCAAAATCACCTGTATGTCCTACCATATCTGGGTTTGCATAATTCAAGATAATCATATCATACTCGCCAATGCGAATAGCAGCCACTACCTTTTCCGTTACCTCTGGGGCACTCATTTCTGGTTGCAAATCATAAGTAGCTACCTTCGGAGATGGCACTAAAATTCTATCTTCTCCAGAGAATACATCTTCCTTACCACCATTGAAAAAATATGTTACATGGGCATATTTCTCTGTTTCTGCAATGCGCAGTTGGCGGTAACCGCCCTTGGATAATACTTCTCCTAAGGTATCTGTAAGGAGTTCTTTATCATACACCACAGGTACTGGCAAGTCCGCTTCGTACCGAGTCATGCTCGCCACATAGGAACCTTGCAATACTCGTTTCCGTTCAAATCCAGTGAAATCAGGATCTACCACAGCACGCACCAATTGACGAGCTCGGTCTGGGCGAAAGTTAAAGAACAAGATGGTATCGCCATCTTGCATACCTTCGTACCCTTCTACCACTGATGGAATGACAAATTCATCTGTCGTTTCCTCTGCATAACTGCGTTCCACCGCTTCATGAGCGCAAGCCACTGGAATACCACTACCACAGACCATGGCATTATACGCTAATTGTACCCGCTCCCAACGTTGGTCACGGTCCATACCATAATAACGTCCACCCACGGTAGCAATGGCCCCTAAGCCTAATTCTTTACAATAGTGAGCAATGTCATCAATATAAGCCAATGCACTTTGTGGCGGTACATCACGACCATCTAAGAACGCATGGATATATACTGTTCCTACACCGGCATCCTCAGCACCACGAAGCAAGGCTTTCAAATGATCAATGTGGGAATGAACGCCACCGTCAGATAACAAACCCACTAAATGCAAGGCTTGCTGTTTTCCTTCTTCGTAGGCTTTCACCAAGGTGGGACGAGTGAATAAAGTCCCTTCTTCTGCTTCTTTTGTAATGCGCGTCAATTCTTGGTACACAATACGCCCTGCACCGATGTTCAAATGGCCTACTTCAGAGTTTCCCATTTGTCCATCCGGCAAACCTACCGCCATACCAGATGCTTCTAGTAAGGTATGAGGACACGTGTCCCACAGATCTAAAAATGTTCGGGGGTTCGCTTGCACCACCGCATTCGTTGGGTCTTGACCGTCCCCGATGCCGAATCCATCAAGGATAGTTAGCATCACTGGTCCATTTAATTTTGCCATACTCTACCTCAAACCTATCTTAACAGGCCTCAATAATACCTGTAAAAGATTCTGCTTCCAAGGAAGCACCGCCCACTAACGCCCCATCTACATGGGTTTGGGCTAAAATATCTTTCGCATTCTCTGGTTTTACACTACCACCATAGAGAATACGTACTTGTTCTGCAATCTCAGGAGTATACATTGTGGCGATTTGCTCTCTAATACTTTGACATACTTCACCAGCTTGTTCCGCTGTAGCAGTACGCCCTGTACCAATGGCCCAAATCGGTTCATAGGCAATCACCACTTCCGTCATTTCTTCTGCAGGTACTCCATGCAATCCCATTTCTAACTGAGAATGAATGAACGCTACCGTTTCTCCACTTTCACGTTGGTTTAAGCTTTCACCTACGCAAAGAATAGGGCTCATACCATGTTGTAAGACAATACGCACACGCTTATTCACGCAGCGATCCACTTCTTTGAAGATAGAACGGCGTTCGGAATGGCCCACAATCACGTAAGATACGCCTAAATCTGTCAACATCGAAGGAGATACTTCCCCAGTATAAGCACCAGATTCTTCGTGGAATACATTTTGTGCCCCTACACGAACCTTCGTATCTTCCGCTAAATCAGCTACGGTGCTGATGGCTGTAAACGGAGGACATACCACCACTTCACAGCTAGCATCCGTTACTAGTGTTTTCAATTGTTCTACGAATACCGTTGCTTCCGTATTCGTCATATGCATTTTCCAGTTTCCTGCAATGATCGGTTGTCGCATGATAACCTCCTACGCCTCTTGTAAGGCTGCAATACCTGGTAACACTTTGCCTTCTAAGTATTCTAAGGACGCACCGCCACCAGTGGAAATATGAGAAATTTTATGGCTTAATCCACTTTTTTCAATAGCTGCTACAGAATCGCCACCGCCTACAATGGTAGTAGCATTCGCCTCTGCCACCGCTTTTGCTACCGCATTCGTACCACCTGCGAAGGCTTCCATTTCGAATACGCCCATAGGACCATTCCAAACGATCATTTTCATCGGTGCCAAGGCCTCTGCGAATAGCTCACGGCTCTTCGGTCCAATATCTAACGCCATCCAGCCCTCTTCAATGGCTGTGGCATCCACCACCTTGTGATTAGCTGTTTCACTGAAAGCATCAGCTACCACGAAATCTACTGGTAACAATAAATTAGTGTTTGTCTCTTTCGCACGAGCAATTAATTCACGAGCTAAGTCAAATTTGTCAGCTTCTACCAAAGAAGTACCTACATTATGGCCTTGGGCTGCTACGAAGGTATTCGCCATACCTCCACCAATAATTAGTACTTCTACTTTTGGTAGCAAATTAGAGATAACTTCAATTTTGTCACTTACCTTTGCACCACCAATGATGGCTGCAAATGGGTGTTCTGGATGCTCTACCGCACCGCCTACATAGCGAATTTCTTTTTCTAATAAGAAACCAGCTCCCATTGGCAGGTATTTCGTAATCCCTTCCACTGAGGCATGAGCACGGTGAGATACTCCAAAGGCATCATTAACGCCCACTTCCGCTAAATCCGCTAAGGCTTTGGCAAAGGTAGGGTCATTTTTTTCTTCTTCTTTGTAGAAACGTAGGTTTTCCAATACCACTACATCGCCGGATTGCATGTCATGCACAGCTCGTGCCGGAATGTCTCCAATACAATCTTCTACAAAACGAACTGGTTGTTCCAATAGTTCACTCAATCGTTTCGCGCAAGGAGCTAAGGTAAACTCTGGTTTGCGCTCTCCTTTAGGGCGGCCTAAATGAGAGGCAATCACTACCTTCGCACCTTGGTCAATCAAATGACGCAAGGTAGGTAAGGTCGCGCGAATCCGTGTATCGTCAGTGATAACGCCATCTTTCAAAGGTACATTAAAATCAACTCGAACAAATACAGTTTTATTTGCTACATTCATATTTGCTAGTGAAAGTTTCATACTATCTCCTATGTATATAATAAACATGCCAAAAAGGGACTACTCTCGTAGTCCCTCGCAGATTATAAGCCTCGTTTGCTCATGTACACAGCTAGGTCAACAATACGAGAGGAATAGCCCCACTCATTGTCATACCAAGCTACTACTTTTGCCATATTGCCTTCCATCACCATTGTCAAATCAGCGTCTACGATAGAACTACGAGCATCACCATTGAAGTCTTTGGATACTAATGGCAAATCAGATACACCAAGAATACCTTTTAACTCGCCTTCAGCTGCTTTGCGGAATGCCGCATTGATGCTTTCTTTAGTTGCTTCTTTTTCAAGTTCTACTACTAAGTCTGTAACAGACACATTTGGAGTAGGTACACGAAGTGCAAAGCCATTCAATTTACCTTTTAATTCAGGCAATACTAACGCCACTGCTTTTGCTGCACCTGTGGTAGTAGGAATAATGGACATCGCTGCTGCACGAGCACGACGTAAGTCTTTATGTGGTGCATCCAATACACGTTGGTCATTAGTGTAAGAATGTACTGTTGTCATCATACCACGTTTAATACCAAATTCTTGATGCAATACTTTTGCAAATGGAGCTAAACAGTTTGTAGTGCAGCTTGCATTAGATACAACATGGTGTGTCGCTGGATCATATTCACTTTCATTGACACCCATAACGATTGTTTTATCTTCATCTTTACCCGGTGCAGAAATGATTACTTTTTTAACAGTGCCACCTAGATGAGCTGCTGCTTTTTCACGAGAACGGAACACACCCGTACATTCGATAACCACTTCTACCCCTTCGGAGGACCAGTCTAAGTTTGCTGGATCACGGTCACAGAATACACGTGTTTTTTTACCGTCTACCACTAAATATTCACCTTCTACAGACACGTCACAGCTTAAGTTGCCATGAATTGAGTCATGTTTAAACAGTAAAGCGGAACCTTCAATATCACCAGTATCATTAATGGCTACTACTTCCACCTCTGGGTTGTTAAGAGCCGCGCGCATGACGCATTTACCAATACGACCAAAGCCATTAATACCAATCTTCACTGCCATAATCAATTCCTCCTAAAAAATCTTGTATTATATAAGTTGTTATACCTCTATTTTACAAGACTATTGGGGTTGGTGCAAGTTTTTTGTACCGTGGAATACAAGGGCTTACTTTCATACACTTCATAGTTAGACTAAGAAGATGTATACCACAATACTATCCCTATTTTTTCGCCATACACCATAGATTAAACTTATAATTTTTATAATATGAAAAAGAGAGGAAACCTGACCCTCCATGGTCAACTTTCCTCTCTTCCAGGTAGAGCAATTTTATGACAACCCTTTGTATTTACATATTTACATCAATACATCAGTCTATGTATTGCTGTATGTCACCCGTTCTTGCACACTAATGAAGTAATCTTTTTCGCGAACCATACATGCGCTGTTTCAGACTCCAATAATGATAAGTCCGTTGTAACTCTCCCAACTGTTCAGTTAATGCGCCCCCTTGCAACAATGCCCGTACCAACTCAGCAGACTTTATAAATAATTCGTCAATCTTAGCTGCTTTTACATAGTTAATGCATCCTTCATTACTAATGATGACATCTACTAAGCTTACATACTCTTCTACAATTCCATCATTAAACTTGGCACATTCTAGTTGGTTTTGATCAATGGCCAAATTCATACAAGTACAAAGCATACACATATATTCCACGGCCCCTTCTAGCTTCTTTGGTGTTAATGCCGTATGCAATTGTTCCTTGGCTACTGTCAAAGACGTACTAAAAAGGATTTTATAAAAACCCGTTTTATCCAATGTATATTCGTATCCATCCATAGCTTTTTCCCTCATTCGATTTCCTATTAATTTCATACGTTCTTATACATAGTCTTTTGCGCTCGCCCGACATAGGGTCCCTCCTTTCTTATAGTGTATATGCATCATTTTTAACTAGGACCTCCTAGCCTTCTCTATTTTTATATAACTTTTTGCAAATTATTATCATCTTAATTTGTGACTATCATATATAAATTTCTACAAAACGTCAATTATTTTTCATCATGAAAGCTATATAAAATAATCATAATAGATCTTATTTCAAACTATCTTGATGATGTTTCTCCCTAGATTATGCTATCTATACTCTTATAACTCTTATAACTCTTATTACTAACAATACGCTCTTTGCAAGAATAATTACCATATTTCAACACAAAATAAAAAAGCAGATACTGTTACACAGTATCTGCTAATCGTTGGTGCCGGAGGTGGGACTTGAACCCACACGGTGTTACCCGCTTGATTTTGAGTCAAGTGCGTCTGCCATTCCGCCACTCCGGCTCGTCAACGATATTAGTATACACAGAGACAAAAAAAATGTCAATCTTTTTCTACCTTTTATAGTATACCTAAAACGCAAAGTAGAATTATTAATTTAACATCAATCTATACTCTCACTACTGTTTCCGTTGACTATATGCTTCGCAGGAGTCTACAAAGGCTTTCGCGGCAGCTTCACTACCTGAAAAATTAATATGCAAATAAGAGGCTAACACATTCTTATGTGCATATCCACCTTGATAGGCTTTAGGTTTACGTCCACCTACTAATTCAAATGCCCATGGAAATGGACTTTGGGTCGGCGTCATTGTGGAAAAATGAAACTCATGTCCACGCAAAGTATCTTTTACAGATCCTAAAATGCTTGGCTCCAGCATAGTGGCACTTACATAACCTACACGTTGTAAGGTTTGTTGCATTTCACAGGTAGCTGGTACAACCCCTACCATCGGATAGGTATTCCCTTCAAAATCTGTCACTGCTTCTGTCATATACATGAGACCGCCACATTCCGCATAAATTGGCATCCCTTTTTTACTGGCCTTACGTATACTATCTTTCATAGATGTATTGTATCCTAATTGAGACAAAAACATCTCTGGAAAACCTCCGCCAAAAAAGATTCCATCTACATCTGGTAAAACTTGATCTTTTAGAGGACTAAAATAATACAGCTCAGCCCCTTCCGCTTCTAATGCTGCTAAACTAGCTGGATAATAAAAAGAAAAAGCTTCATCCATGGCGATGCCGATACGCGCTCGTTTATTAATCGTCCCTACCGTTTCTACTTCCTCAACTGCTAAATCAGGAGCACTTTGAGCCAAATCTACTAAGGCTTCCAAATTCACCATGACTTTCACAGCTTCTCGAATAGTAGCAATAGCATCCGTAGGATCAATTTCTGTCACTGGTGTCAATCCTAAATGACGTTCTGGTGATTGCATGCGTTCGTCACGACGAATGGCACCTAGTACGGGAACACCCAATTTCTTCATCGCCGTCCGTATCATATGTTCATGATTATCCGACCCTAATCGATTCAAAATAACCCCACCAAATTGTACCTCTGGATCATAATCTCGAAAGCCTTTAGCAATAGCTGCCGCACTTTCTCCCATTGCCTTACAATCGATCACTAACACCACTGGTGCATTTAAATCTTTGGCTACTTGCGCCGTAGAACTAATTCCTTCACGGCCCCCATCATATAGCCCCATTACGCCTTCTATAATGGAAATATCTGCCGTTTCTGCTTGTCCTGCAAAAAAAGGTATTAATTTATGTGGTGGCACAAGCCATGTATCTAAGTTGTAACATTCTCGTTGGCTAGCAATTTTATGAAAGCCCGGATCAATATAGTCCGGGCCTACTTTAAATGCCTGTACCGTTTTGCCTTGCTCTGTCAAAGCCGCCAAAAGCCCTGCTACAATGGTTGTTTTACCGACACCTGAGTTAGTGCCTGCTATGACAATTCTTGGTCGTTGTACAGTGTTCATAACATACCTCTTAGCGATCTTTACGCTTCGCCAAAATTGTAGATAAATAATTTAGCTTTGTATCAGATGGCAATGCATCTACATTGCGATAGACTTCTTCCTCTGGCAGTCCAACACGAGAAATCATTACTGCTTCATCTGCCATATCATGTTTGCGAAGTGTTTCTTGTACTTCTGCAAAGTTTCTATACACTTTCATAATAACCGCATCATCAGCTACGGCAAGTACAGCATCAATTTTTTCCTTTGGTGCTGTGGCTGGAATAATCGCTAACACTTCTTCTTTTTCTACAATTGGGTACCCCAAGTGGGATCCAATAGCACAGAATGCCGTAACGCCAGGAATTGTTTCAATCTCAAAACCAGCAGATTCTACTAAGCGATACACATACATATATGTACTATAGAACATTGGATCTCCCAATGTTAAGAATACAACTTTTTTACCTTCTTCGAGTAATCCAGTAATGATTTTACGTGCTTCTTCCCAACCTTTAGATTGTTCATTATCATCCAATACCATTGGGAATACAACAGGTACAATTTCTGTATGTTCTTGAATATATGGTTCTGCAATATGTAACGCTACAGAGCCATCTTTCTTTTCTGTTTTCGGTGTAATGATAACATCTGCTTCTCCCACAATACGAGCAGCTTTTACAGTCATCAATTCAGAATCCCCAGGACCTACACCTATACCATATAATTTACCTTTCATCAGGACACCCCTTTTATCTATCAACATGGAACTAGTAAGATTTACTACTTCTAATCTACTATAACTTGTTTAGTATATCATGATTACCCATGAATGTACACGAAATACTCTTCTATACACTACTGGAAAATCCCTTAACCATCAAATTATCATGAATCATAACATTATAATCGTTTTTGATATAACCCCTGCATAGCATCTGCCAAATGATCCACATAAATATCTTGAATTTCTTTGTATTCTCCAAGACCTTTTTCATAGGATACCACTTCATAACCTGCTGCTGTTAATTCAGACAGTAAACTGTCTTCTTCCTCTCCGAATAAATCATTCAATGCGTGGTCACCACAAACTAATAATAATGGGTGTACGTGCACTTTCTTGTGTCCACGACTTTCTTGAATCCATCGTTCTAACACATTTTCTGGAGTAGGAAAGTTTTCCAATGCACCTATAAAAGTATTTCCAAAGCCTTCATATTGCAATTTTAATTGTAACACTGCGTAAGATGCATTTCCTACATTAAATCCACCATGGCCTACTAAAAGTAAATCTTCTGTTGTAGGAACCTGTAAGGCCTTGATAAATCGATCAATCAAGATTTGATAATCATCTGGTACTTCCTCTTCTTGTCCCATGAAATACAAAAGAGGTCTACCAAATACGATTTCTTGTACAGAACCCTGTCCATTGAAAGCCATAATATTTTTGCGAAGCTTATCAAACTCTGCACCACCTACTAAATGTGTAGGCTGTACAATGACACGTTCATACCCTTCCGCCACAATCGACTCCATAACCTCAATTTCATTTTGGAATACAATACTTCTATCTTTCAAACGTTTAATGACAATACGTGATGTGAAAGCCATTCGAACTTCATGTTCCGGGTTAGCCTTACGAATGGCCTCTACTACTGGAAAGATTTGTTTTTCTCTAGCACTATCTACAGTAGAGCCAAAGGATGTGACTAATATAATCTCTTTCATGTTATACCTCATACTTAAATTAAGAATATACCTAATCTATAGTGTATAAGAAAAATAGAGTTCTGTAAAATAAATATAAGTCATTATAAAAAAGCTATACCCAGTCGCTTACGCAACAACTGAGTATAGCTCGTTACTTATATTACTTCACAGTAATCGCAATGTCATCATCTTCTACTACTACATGAATTGTTTTACCTTCTCCAGCTTTTCCTTCTAAGATAGCATCAGAAATTGGGTCTTCTACTAACCGTTGGATAGCTCGTTTTAATGGTCTTGCACCCATAGCAAAGTCAGTTCCTTCTGCTACGATTTTCTCCATAGCTTCATCAGATACTTCTAATTCCATACCTTGTTCATGTAATCGTGTTGTTACAGATTGCAATAGGATACGAACAATTTTTTGCAATTGCTCTGTTTCTAGAGCATGGAACACAATCATTTCATCAATACGATTTAAAAACTCTGGACGGAAGTGAGATTTCACAGCTTGGAGCACATCTTTTTTCATGGACTCTTTATCTTTTCCACCTTCATGTTCTCCTTTAGCCGCTAAGAATCCCATAGCTGCCGCATCTTCTTTGAGATATTTCGCTCCTAAGTTACTTGTCATAATGATTACTGTATTTCTGAAATCAACAGTACGACCTTGGTTATCTGTTAATCGTCCATCATCCAACACTTGCAATAACATATTAAAGAAATCTGGGTGCGCTTTTTCTACTTCATCGAAGAGAACTACGCTATATGGGCGGCGACGAACAGCCTCAGTCAATTGACCTCCTTCATCATATCCAACATAGCCCGGAGGCGCTCCCACTAAACGACTCACCGCATGTTTTTCCATATACTCTGACATGTCGATGCGAATCATAGCATTTTCATCACCAAATAAATTAGATGCCAAGGATCTAGCTAGTTCTGTTTTACCAACCCCAGTAGGACCTAAGAATAAGAAGGATCCAATAGGGCGTTTAGGATCTTTTAATCCAGCTCTAGCACGACGAACGGCTTTTGATACAGCTACCACAGCTTCATCTTGACCAATCACACGTTGATGTAATTCTTCTTCCAAACGCAATAATCGTTCTGATTCTTCCTCTGCCACACGTGAAACAGGAATTCCACTCCACTCAGACACTACTGCAGCAATTTCAGATTCTGTAACCACTAACTTGGCTTCACTATCCTTTTTGCTATCTTCTTGTTTTGATGCAATGTCAGACTCTAATTCTTTTTCTTTATCACGAAGTGTGGCTGCTCGTTCAAAGTCTTGGGCTGTTACAGCTGCCTCTTTTTCTTTTTGTACTTGTACTAACTCATCTTCTAATGCTTTCACATCTGGAGTTGCCGTAAATACAGCCATACGTACTTTAGATGCTGCTTCATCCATTACATCGATTGCTTTATCTGGCAAGAATCGATCTGCAATATAACGACTTGATAAATGTACAGCCGCTGCCAAGGCTTCATCTGTAATTTGTACCTTGTGGAATGCTTCATAGCGATCACGTAAGCCCTTCAAAATAGATAAAGCATCTTCTTCACTTGGTTCTCCCACTTGTACTGGTTGGAAACGACGTTCTAAGGCAGCATCCTTCTCAATATGTTTCTTATATTCATCTAATGTAGTGGCACCAATCACTTGGAAATTACCACGAGCTAAAGCTGGCTTTAGAATATTCGCCGCATCCATAGCTCCGTCTGTAGCGCCTGCTCCAATCAAAGTATGAATTTCATCAATAAATACAATCATATCATCATGCGCTTGCACTTCATCCATCACTTTTTTCAAGCGTTCTTCAAATTCTCCGCGATATTTAGCTCCTGCCAACATAGAACTCAAGCTTACAGAAATAATGCGCTTATCTCGTAATACATCCGGCACATCACCACTGACAATACGTTGTGCTAACCCCTCTGCAATAGCTGTTTTACCTACCCCAGGTTCTCCGATAAGGACTGGATTATTTTTTGTACGACGGCTTAAAATCTGAATTACCCGTTGAATTTCTATATCACGACCAATGACAGGATCGATCTTGCCTTGTTTTGCACGTTCATTAAGATCTGTAGCATAATCAGAAATTTCGCCTAAGTCACTAGCTGGTGTTGGATTAGAGCTTTGTTCTTCACCGCCTACAATAGCATTTACTTTTTCTACTACATCTTCTGGACGAATTCCTTTCGATGCCAATAATTGCATGGCTACGCCGCCACCATCGTACAGTAGGCCCAATAAAATATGCTCTGTACCGATGTAATTATGACCACGACTATTGGCCGCTTGCTGCGCTAAATCCAATACATGTTTCGTACGCGGGGTCATTTGCAATTGCCCACCACTGTGCGTACCTTTACCAACTGTACGAATCACTTCTTGCTCCAAAGATTTCCCTTGTACTCCTAGCGTTGCCAATGCACGAGCAGACACTGATTTTTCTTCTTCTACAAGACCTAACAACAAATGCTCAGTTCCCACATAATTATGTTTAAATTCAATCGCTTTTTCTTGGGCAATCGCTAACGCACGTTTTGCCCCTTCTGTATATCTTTCTATCATATTGTTCCTCCTTTTGTACCTCGTAATAAGGTATCTCGTATTACTTGTGCTCGTTGACTATCACGTTCCTGCGTACCCATTGACTCTTTCCCCACCAATTTAGCTAGGAAATTTGGTCTTGTAATGACTAGCATTTCATGAAAATTCATGGTCACATCGATTAATTTCATATCTATGCCTAATTGCACATCACTCAATAAAGCCAAGGCTTCTTCTCCTGAAATACGGCGTGCATGGGTCAAGATACCATAAGACCTCCACACCTTATCTTCTATACCTTCTTTATCAGTAGTCCACAATTCAGCTCTAGCTTTTTCTTCTTCTTTTACAACGCCTTGTACAATCTGTGAAAGTTGTTCAATTGTTGCTTGTTCACTAATTCCCATGGTTTGCTGATTAGAGATTTGATATACGTGCCCTAAGCCCTCAGACCCTTCGCCATAAAGACCTCGTACAGAATACCCCATGCGGATTATACTACGGATGATTCGTTGTAATTTACCCGTCATAGACAACGCTGGGACATGGACCATCACAGATGCTCTCATCCCCGTTCCTACATTGGTAGGACAGGCGGTTAAGTATCCAAAGTCTTTTGAAAATGCATAATCGTATTTACTTTCAATGGCGTCATCTACAGCTATAGCTTTTTCATACGCTTTCTCTAGCTGCAATCCTAATTCCATCGACTGAATCCGTAAATGATCTTCTTCATTTACCATAATAGAAATACGGGAATCTTCAGAAATAATAACACTACGTTCTTGAATTTGATTAGCTAAGTTTGGAGAAATTAAATGTTTTTCTACTAATACGTCTCGTTCAATAGCACTCAAAGATTCCAGGTTAATTTTTGAAAAACTTTTACCATAAACTGTTTGTAAAGGGGTAATCATAGAACGCATATACCCATCAACTTTAGCTAAATCATTGATATCTCCTCGATTGGTAAACGGTATCCCCTTAAAGTTTCTTGCTAATCGAATACGACTAGATAACACAA
This sequence comes from uncultured Veillonella sp., assembly GCA_963523985.1. Classification (GTDB taxonomy): domain Bacteria; phylum Bacillota; class Negativicutes; order Veillonellales; family Veillonellaceae; genus F0422. Next base: position 41,544 of record CAUREE010000006.1, on the reverse strand, counting down.
TACGATGATCTAAGCTTGTATCTTTCATCCAAGGCGACAGCGCCTCATCTAAAATTGTATGTAACATAGACCCTCCTTAATTTGATACTTTAGACTGTTCCAAAGACTTAATCTCATCACGAATCTGTGCAGCTCTTTCAAATTGTTCTTGCTTTACAGCCTGAATTAAATCATTTCGTAGTTGCTTAATGGTTTGCTCTACTTTTAAATCTTCTGCCCCTCGTTGAGGAAGTCGACCTTCATACGATGTGGATCCTTGAATACGCTTAATGAGTGGTACTAAATGTTGTTGAAACGCCTCATAGCACTTATCACAACCTAATCGACCTTGATGATTAAATGCCGATATAGTCATTCCACATTGTGGGCAAGCACTCAATTTACTGTTACCTAGCGTACTTTGAGGATACATCACATTGGCAAAAAACTGATTATTGAAAAAGGTATCATCAAACATGGAAGAAAACATAGATCCCGTTCCCTGCTCTTTTTGATTTGCACATTGTTGGCAATAATGATGCTCCTCTTTCACTCCATTCACAATCGATGTCATATGAACATTAGCATTTTCTTTTCCACAAGAATCGCATTTCATAGACTACACCTCCTCATTTACGATATTCATAATAGCTTGATAGAAATGCTCTGCTGCTTCCTTTCTACGTTCTACTGGAACATCTTGTAAAATTCTAACAAATGCTTCATGCAACATAGCTGCTTCACGCTTTGTAATGCGCGCTTCTTTCATATGTTGAAACAACACCTGGTCAATGTGACCAATTGTAATGACAGGTTCTTCTTCATTACGTTGTGGAGTTTGTTCTAAGGGAATCAAGACTTGCGTTCTTACTGGTTCCATAACTCTAGTGATTGTGATTGAGCCACCTAATCCCCGTCTAGACTGAACTATGAATCCTCTATCATTAGAAAACCGCGTACTCAACACATAACTAATTTGTGATGGCGCACAATCCAACGCTTCGGCTAGTTCATTTCTTCTCAGCGTAATACCTTCCTGTTCTTCCAATAATTTCGTCAGTATAAACTGTTCAATCTTATCTGCTAAAATACTCATAATATAACCTCATTTCTTCCATCTATGATGTACTATCTACTATAATGCGTTCCTGTACATACACATCATCAGTCATTATATACATAGAACATCTAGATTTGACTTTTTGCTCTTTTCTATGGTTAGATTATATCTGACTTTTTGACCTTTGTCAAATACTTTTTTGACTTTTTGACTATTTAGTTAAAAAAAATAAAACTAAATGACATTTACCATTTGTCATCTCTCTATACGTTGACAAAAAAGTAGCCTTTCCATCGGAAAGGCTACCCATATTCTTACGTTAGCAAACAACATCACTCTTACAAACATCAACTTTATATCTAGTTATATTTCTTGTGTTAGGTTTTTGTTTTGTGTGTTTTATATGTGTGTTAGGTTTTATGTGTTTTGTGTGTTTTAGGTTTTGTGTGTTTTGTGTGTTTTGTTTGTTTTATGTTTTATATATGTGTTAGGTTTTTTGTTAAACTTGATATAAAATTCTCACTTTACTGTAAGAGTGAGTATAGCAATTATTGACGGCTACCTAATTTGGAGTCCAAGAATAATTGTGCAGAACGGCTATCTTGTGCAAATGTAAATTGATCTACTAAGTCAGTTGCATTCGCTTCTTCTTCTACTTGTTCTTCTACGAACCAGTTCAAGAAAGATACTGTTGCATAATCTTTTTCTTCTAATGCTAATGCATATAAGTTGTGGATTTTGCCAGTAATCATTTGCTCATGAGCCAATACAGCTTTTGCTACTTCTAAAGGATTAGTCAAAGTAGCTGCCGTATTTTTTACATCACCTAATGTTACTTTTTCATTGTTGCTTTGTAAGTAATCAATGAATTTGAAAGCGTGAGTTACTTCTTCTTGGTATTGTGCACGTAACCATGCAGAGAAACCTTTGAAGTTAGCATCAGCCATTGCTAAGGAAAGAGCTAAATATGTGGATGCTGCGTTAAATTCGAAAATTACTTGCTCATTAAGAGCTTGTGCTACTTTTTGATTCATCTTTTTTATACCTCATATATACTTATATAAACTAAAATTAAAATCGATATGTTCTCATATCTTGACATCATTATAGCAGACAAATCGAAATAAATCAACCTTCTTTTTCTATTTTTTTCGATTTTTTATCATTTGTTTTTAATTTTGATAACGACCATAAGTTATACAGACTGAAATGCTCAATCATTCATGCATAGCTTACTAAAAGAGAGTATACTATCTATGCAAGAACTTTCATTTTATTATATATACCATTATACACATTGGAGGTGAGATGTATGATGAATCTAATCAGTCGTGCTTTTACCCGAGCAAAACAAAATCTAAGTTCCCATAAGGTAAAAGTGTATATCGTCTCTGGTTTTTTAGGTGCTGGAAAGACAACATTCATTCAGCAACTCATACAAGAATTGCCAGATCCAACAAGAATTTTAGTATTAGAGAATGATTTTGGCCAAGTGAACTTGGATGGAGCCATTCTTCGAGAAAAAGGATATACTGTTCGTGAACTTACATCTGGCTGCATTTGTTGTAGTTTAGCAGGAGATTTCCGTAGAGCTTTAGTAGATATTTTAGACACTCAAGATGTGGACTATATTATCATTGAACCATCTGGGGTTAGCCAATTATCGGACATCCTCGCCATTTGTAAGGATTCATCCATTGCTAAACGCATTGAACTCACTGGTTGTGTATCCATTGTGGATGCCATGCGAGCTCCTATGTATTATAAAAACTTTGGCGTCTTCTTTAAAGATCAAATTGCTTATTCTAGTCAAGTCTTCATTAGCCATCAAGAGGATGAGCATCTATTACAAAACACCTTAGAAATTATTCGTCACCTAAATCCATCTGCACCTGTTTATATCGCGGCATGGAAAGAAATTCAGCTTTCAAAATATATTTCTATGTATCCTCGAGAGCAAGCTGTCTCTTCTTTGTCAGCTAGCAAGAATATTGAAAACCACAAAGGTCATCATACAGCTCGGAATCATCCTGAGATTCCTCACCATGACCACATCGCTCATCATGCACAGGCCAAAGATGCTTTCTTGACATGCACCGTAGAATGCACCTTGCCTCGCACCATCGATGAATGGCAAGATCATTTGAAAGCTCTCATCGAAACGAATACAACTGGTCATATCTTACGCTTGAAAGGATGTATCCCTCTTTCCACAGGTGGGCAAGCTTTGGTACAATACAATGGAACTGGTTTAGAGATTACTCCTACCACATTACATGATTCATATTTAACCATCATTGGTCCTTCTTTGAACAATGATGCGTTGCAGTCTTTTATTAATGGAACAATGTAACACCTATGAAAACTATCCCCACCTATGTGGTGATGGGCTTTCTTGGCTCAGGAAAGACAAGCGCCATCACTGCTGGTATTGAAAGTCATAAAATTTCAAATGTTCTTCTCTTTCAATTTGAGCAGGGCTTACAAAGTCCTGCTCTTTCCAACGAGAGATCACACACCTTCTCCATCGATGATGATCCCAAGAACACTATTTCCGTTTGTCAGCAAGTATTACAAAATCACCAGTATCGTGAACTTTGGATTGAATGGAATGGCATGGGCTCCTTAGAAAGTTTTGAAGAACTTTTTCTTCGCTCTCCCTTAGGAGATATGTTAGACATTAAACATATCTATTATGTAACTCATCCACAATGGATTGAGGATCGACTACCTTATTTAGGAGAAATTCCACTTTCACAAATTCGTTATAGCAATACCATCATACTTGGTAACACTACACAAGAAAATGCTAAAGAGTATACTGAATTAGCGCCTAGTAGCACTTGGATTGCCTGCGGAGATGTGAAACAATGGCCTATTACAAAACCTATACAAATTGCTAAGCCTAAATGGAAACAATATGCTATCGTCCCTATCTTCTTAGCTTTGGCATACATGTTTTATGCACAGCCAAATTGGGTGACCATGACGACAGCGATTTTATTACAGATGATACCATTCTTACTTTTAGGAACAGGTATTTCTGTCATAGTGGAACAATATGCCTCTCCCTATCGCATAGAAAAATATTTACATCGTTCTCCTATGTTTGCCTATATACTAGCGATTATCATGGCCTGTACAATGCCCCTCTGCGACTGTGCCGTCATTCCTATCTTACGAAGTCTTACTCGTCAAGGTCTAGCCCCTAAGGTTAGCCTATTTTTCACTATGATTAGTCCTTTGTTAAACCCCATTGTACTACTCTCCACCTATTATGCCTTTCCAAAAGAGCCTCTGATACTCTGGGGAAGACCTTTACTAGGAATAGTACTAGCATTCATAGTGAGCCAGTATTGTGGGCCCCGTATTTACGGTCGTACCGATGCCTTCCCACCATGGAAACAGTTAACCCTGGTAAAATCGCTGTCAAAAGACGTAGGATTTTTCGGCAGATTGCAAGAAGAAACCTTACGCCTATTGCCCTTTATCATAATTGGGTCTATACTAAGTAGTGGGTTACAATTATTTTTACCTAAACAATGGTTGCAAGATATATCCTTATCTGGCTCCATTTTAGTTATCTTTGGTATGATGGCACTCGCCTTTTGCGTATCTATCTGCTCTACTGCAGATGCCATTATCGCCCGGTCCTTTATGAACGTCATTCCTCTCCCTGGAATTTTAGCATTTCTAATTTTTGGACCATTATTAGATATCAAAAACTATGTTTTATTACGTAATCTGTTCCCTAATTCCTTTGTGAAAGTATATAGTCTTTCCATTATTCTAGGAACAACGATTATCTGTATCCTATTTTCACTCATAGGAGGTTATGCACTATGAAATATATTCCTACTATCAACATTCACGCCGCCGTAGAAATCGTGGCCTCTGCTAGTTGTAGCCTGTCTTTGTTATATTTATTAACAACAGGCTCTATCTATCGTTTAATTGCTCCTAATTCCTATATCATTGCTTTATTATGGGCCTTGACATTATTACTATTATGGAGCACGATTAAAGCAAGTAAAAACATATTCCGTAGATCCTATGGCTCTTCGTATCGAAATGCCATCCTGTACGGATTATGTACCTTATTATTAAGTCCATCCATCTTCCATGCTCAAGCTTTTGCTTTACCAGCAGAAGAACCTGCGGACCAAGTTATTTCTATTACCAAAGAACCAGTTCCAACGAACGATTATAAAAATATTGGCGATGGTATCGATGACACCCATCGACACATTACATTAACATCTAAAAATTATTATGATACTATTTTGAAAGTATCTAATCACATCGATAAATACAAAGGATATACGGTAACAGCTACAGGCTATATTTCTTATCATGACAAAGCATTACAAGGCAACGATTTTGTATTAGCTCGTGATTTAATGATTTGTTGCGTAGCAGATATGGCTCCATTCGGATTGCCTACAGAATATTCTTCCACTACTCCATTATTAGAACATAGTTGGTACACAATGGAAGGAACTATCGGTACTCGTAACTTCCACGGCGTAGAACAACCATACATCGTAAACAGCAAAATTACACAAGCTGATGCTATCGATGGATATATTTTCCCTAACTAAATACCAATAAAATTCGCACATCAGTACATTCTGATGTGCGTTGTTATTATTCTATAAATCGTGAATTCACAAAAGCCATACCCCTCTGGATTCCCAGATGGGGTATGGCTTTTTACATACAATCAATTTATGAAATTATTGTACTAGGTTGCTAACTTTGTCAAAGAGTTGTTCTGCCTCTTTGATACGTTGTTCACTACCCATGACGACGATATGGTTATCTTGTAATACTTTTTCGATGACATCTGCTAATCCTCGTAAGTCTTCTACCGTTGTTTCCAATACTTGTTGACGGAAAGCTGTCATATTTTCTTCATTGGTCTTGCCAAAGTATAGACTCATAGCACGAGCACCTTGTAAGAATGGTGTGTTAGATACATCAAGGGCACTCATGGTACCAATAATGTATTTACGCATTTCTCGAGGAGATAAATCTAATTCACGCAAATAGGTTGGCAATCCATCGTATACTTGTAATGTATTTTCCAAGTTTGGATCACGGTAGGAACAGAATACCATATTCCCATTATTATGGAAATTAGCAAAGGCTCCATACGCTCCACCTTGTACACGAATCAAATTCCATAAATAATCATAGCGCAGCATAGTTTCTAGAACACTCATAGTGCCTGTATGTGTGCCGCCATGATCACGGAAGTTACCACCTTTTGCCACATATTGTACCTTACCAGATGTAGCTAAGCCTTCATTCACGTAGGATTGAGTCATAGTTAGCTGTGCTTCCCAACTATCGTCACTCAAAACATTAGTAATATCGTCTAAGTGTGCTAAGAAAGTTTCTAGTTCTTCCGTAGTACCTACAAAAGATACTTCCAAATTATCTTTACGGAATAAACGTTGTTGTACTTTCACCAATTGTTCTGTCACACCAGCTAGTAATGTTTCATTCTCTAAGATTTCTACTAAACGGCGGAAATAGCCTAATGTATCTTGGTCTCTAAATTTACCAACTTTCGATACTTTCGCCATGAGTAAATTAGTAACAATCGTATTACCACGGCGGAAGGCTTCTGTATCCCAGATGGCTTTTCCTTCTTTTAATAATTCTACAAGACGTTCTTGGCTATCAAATTTTGTGCGCCCTACAATTTCTCCAAGTAGAGATGTTAAATGACTAATATTAGATGCTAAAGCCTTACTACGAACGACTGCTAATGGTACAAATGCATCACGTTCATTATGGATAGACACTGGCAATACATCCATCGTATAACCACCTAAATGAAGATTAATTTCTTTTGCTATCTCTGCATAGGTAAAACGCTCTGTATCTAGTCGGCCTAATACATCTGACAATAATTCTGCATAGAATACTTCATCCTCTTGCAAAGATTCCATATTGAAGTACAAGCTAACGTAATTAATTCCCCGTGCAGGTACATCGATATGATGAACACGAATACCTTTATGGTCAATTTCACGACGTGGCGTTACCTCTACGACTGGGGAAATATCAGACAATTCTAATAAAGGAATGGTTGCTAACGCTTCTTCAGAGTCCACAGCCTGTTGCATTTCTTTTAGTTTGGATGTTTGGTCGATAATATGGGCAATTTCTTCTTCGCTCATATTCGCCTTAATAGCCGCCAGTTTAGCAGTCTCTTCTTGTTCTTTTTTCTCCTGCAATCCTTTTTCAGGATACAAGGAAACTAACCCTTTATGCGTATTATCTAAAATATAGGTACGCAACAAGTTTTCATAAAAATCAGTAGATAATCCTTCACGAAGTGCTTTCAATACTGGTTCATATTGTAACAGCTCAATAGGATCTTTGTCATATAGCCAATTATCCATCACTCGTAAGCCGTAAGCAAGACCAATTGGTCGTCCTCCAAAATCAGCTTCCCGCAAAATGAACTCAATACGATTCAAGGAGGCTTCTAATAATTCCTTATCTAAGCCTGTATCTACTAATTGGCGTAACGTACTTTCCACCACGTCTTGTAACTGTGCTTGCTTTTCGATTTCAGAACCGGTCACGCTAATTTCAAACAATGGCTGACGAATACCATCCATGTAGGAGCCGCTTACATCACTACCAATATTTGCTTTCACTAAAGCTTCTTTCAACGGTGCTGAACCAGATGTAAATAAAGCATGATTCAACACTTCAAAGGCTAAGCTTTGGGTAAATGTCATTTCTGGGAATACATAGGTTAAAGAATGTATGGCTTTACCCTTATCACTTTCATCATTGCCAATACCATATGGGAAAGATGCTACCACTGGTTCAGCTAAAGGCTCTTGCATAGCAATACTAGAATCTACGTCAATGGCGTGGAAGTTTGACAAATATTCCTCATCGATAAATGCTAAGGTTTCTTCAATATTCATATCTCCATATAAATAGATATAACTATTAGATGGATGATAATAAGACTCGTAGAATGCTTTAAAGTTTTCATAGGTCAAATCTGTAATATTGTCCGGATATCCACCAGAATCATGCCCATAAGTAGTATCAGGATATAACAATTTCATCTTATGATGATCTAATTGAGAGTCCGGTGAGGAGTAAACCCCTTTCATCTCGTTATACACAACACCTTTATAGGTCAATGGATCTTTTGGAGATTCCAATTCATAATGCCATCCCTCTTGCATAACAATCATCGGATCCTTAGCTACACGAGGATAGAATACGGCATCTAAATAGACATCCATCAAATTATGAAAGTCTGCATCATTTTTACTCGCCACTGGATACACTGTTTTATCAGAGTAGGTCATAGCGTTTAAGAATGTGTTCAAAGAACCTTTTACTAGTTCAACAAAAGGCTCTTTCAAAGGAAATTTACGGGATCCACACAACACAGAATGCTCTAAAATATGTGCTACTCCTGTACTATCATGAGGGGGCGTGCGGAATGCTACATGAAATACTTTATTTGTATCTTCTGTATCAATATATAACAAACGCGCACCAGATTGCTCATGGTGTAACATATAGGCTGTGCCATTCACCTCTTGAACAGGTTCAATTCGCTCTACACGAAAGCCTGCATAGACTGTATTTAACTTCATAATACCTCTTTTCTATCTACTAAACATACAACGGCTCTCCCTAGCGCACTAGTTCAAACCGTTGTTATATATGTATAACATTTTGTCATAATGCTAACTTATTATATCACGTTCTCATTGAGAATCATAATACAAACAAGTGAATAAGACCTGCAAAAATCCAGATTAGAGCGCCCCATTTATAGGCCTTTTTTCCAATGCTAAACTCTATGCCACGACTCATATTATATCGCGTTACTACATAAGGGATAAGAATATACAATACCCATGCAAGGACCATGTAATAAAACTCTAAGCCATACCGTACATGCGCAGATAGTAACCCTACGATGAATATAGTATCCCAAATCCAGCGATCATATACGGTCTTAGGTGCTTCTTGTCCTTCTAATACAGGGCGTAAATGAGACACCGATACGATTTCAAACACTTGCACAACCCCAATACCTAAGGCTATGGCAAGAACGGTTTGTACAATGGTCACCCCATCAATGCCTAATAAGGAAATATTTCCTGTCACCCCATATACAGCTACCACAATCATACCCAATAATTGTAATGCCTTTGTGACTTCTTCTTTTTGCTGTTCTTTCACTGTGGTCCGTTCAAAAAAAATACGTTGAAAGGGTGTAGAAATCCGATTCAATACTAATGCCACAAAAATTGCCATCATAGAAATCATATTATGCCTCCCCTAAAAATACTGTTAATAACCGATTTAACTCGATTTGGTCATAGGTACCCATTAACTCACGGGCGGAATGCATCGCTAACAGGGGTAACCCTACATCCATAGTCCGCATCACCAGTTGTGCTGAAGAAATGGATCCCACCGTAGAACCACCCGGAATATCAGAGCGATTCACATAAATCTGATGCTTAATATTATGGGTCTCACACAAATCTGTTACAATCGCTTGTGCAACCGCATCTCCTGCATAGGATTGAGAGCTCGCTATTTTTAAAACTACACCACCATTCAATGTTGGGTAATTCGTAATATCATTTTTCTCTCCATAATTAGGATGATATCCATGAGCCACATCAGAAGAAATCATGAAACCTTTGGCAATGTCCGCTTCACAGGCTTCTTCTGAGAGCCCCAAGGCACGATACACACGGCGCACTACATTTGGTAACAACAAGGAGGCACCTCCTTGCTTGGTACGACTACCCACCTCTTCGTGGTCAAATAAAAAGGCCATACGAATCCCTGTAACATGTTGTTCTTTCGCACTTCTAATACCTTGTAAGCAAGCATAACAAGACGTAAGATTATCTAATCGTGGTGCACTAATATATTCCGCATCAAAACCAACGGTTTCTACCGTATCTGTGTTATACACGGTCAACTCATAGGATAGAATATCTGTTGGTTCACAGCCAATTTCTTGGGCTAACAAAGCTTTTAATAGGGTCTTGTCGTCTTCATATTCCGTCCCAAGGCCACGCATTAAAATGAGGGGTAACATTTCTTTTTGCTTGTTAAATGTAGCCTTTTCATTGACCGTACGATTCATATGGATCGCTAAACTAGGAATAGTAGCCACCGGCTTTGCTATATCTACGTAGTGTGTTTCTATGTCCAGACCCGCTCCTTTTGTCACTACTACACCAGCTAAGGACAACGGACGGTCAAACCAAGTATATTGAATTAATCCGCCATAACTTTCTACATTGAGCTTACCATATCCTTTGTCTGTAATCATAGCATTTGGCTTCACCCGAAACCCTGGAAAATCGGTATGGGCAGAAGCAATACGCAATGTTTCTCTAGGGTTCTCTCCAATATGGAACGCCACTAAGGTTGTACCATATACGTCAATGACATAATCTCCTGCAGTTAAGTCCCATTCTTCATCCATGGATAAAGCCGTAAAGCCTTGCTCTTCGAGTCGCCGATAAGACTCTTCCACCGTATGATACGGTGAGGTGGAGCTTTCAATATACTCAAAAAGGTCAGCATACATAGCTGTTACTTCATTTTGTTCACACATAATTCCTCCTATGAAAAATACCATAGGTACAACGTACACTATGGTATTGTCCACACTTACTCTGGTAAGCCTACTGATTCTAAATTTGTTGTTGTAATCGTTTCAATTTCACCAGCGTCGCACAATTCTGCTACTTTTGGATCGATTGGTAATCGACCTAGTAACAATAAATTGTATTTTTTCAACACTTCATCGATATGACTTTCACCAAAGATCTTATAATCTTTTCCATTATCTGGGCAATGGAAATACGCAAAGTTTTCTACCACACCAATGATAGGCACTTGCATCATATCCGCCATTTTTACTGCTTTTTCCACAATCATAGATACTAAATCTTGTGGAGATGTGACCACAATAATACCGTCCAATGGTAAAGATTGAAACACTGTCATCGCTACGTCCCCTGTTCCAGGAGGCATATCTACAAATAAGTAATCTACATCGCCCCATACCGTATCGGAGAAGAATTGTTTAACCACATTGCCTACCACAGGACCTCTCCAAAGAACTGGATCCGACTCATCATCTAATAGCAAATTCACAGACATCACTTTTACGCCGTTTTTAGACACGATAGGATACATTAGCTTGCCATCATCACTGCGTACTTTGTCTTTCAAACCAAATACTTTTGGAATGGATGGACCTGTAATATCTCCATCAAGAATCCCTACAGATTTACCCTTACGAGACTGGCTTACTGCCATTAAACTTGTGACTAAGGATTTACCTACACCACCCTTACCGGATACAATGCCAATCACCTTTTTCACATGACTTCTATCATTTGTTTTCACTGTTAAATCTACTGGTTGTTGCGTACCGCATCCGCTAGAGGAAGCGCAACCGCTGCAACCACCGTTATCTCCACATGCCATAATAAACCTTCTTTCTATATGTCTGAAAGTCCTAAGAACTTTCTCTACCATAACAATAAATGCCATTCACACCTGTGAAAGCATGTATATCCTATATATCTATAGGTATATTCATATTATATCATAGGATACAAGTATTTTGTAACACCCTCCTATAAGATAAGCGCAACATAATCGCTAATAACTAACACAGTTATCCTACGTATGTTGCGCTTGTAATTCATCTGTATCAAATACATGTACAGTGGAAATACTTAGTCCCCACAATACTCACATGTCAATTCTCCAATGATTTGCATGCCTTTACGGATATCTTCCAAAGATGGCACAGTATAGCTCAAACGGAAATGTTGTCCATAAGGAACTCCATCTGCGGCAAAGGCTCCGCTTTTTACGATGCCTACTTTGCGAGCAATGGCCTCTTCAAAAAAGGCATCACAATCTATATGGTCTGGTAAGGTCATCCATATAAACATCCCTCCAGTAGGCTCCGTTAGATGCACTTTAGAACTACCAAATTTTCGGAATGTATCCAACATAACTTGGCATTTTTCTTGATACACCTTACATACCTTTTGGATTTGCTCATCATAATCGATATGTTCTAGCAAATGACTCACTACACGTTGTGTGACCAGTGGCATTTGACCATCGCAATTATTCTTCATCACTTGAATGGCTTGGATCACTTCACTTGGACCATATAAGAATCCCACTCGTAACCCCGCAGAAATCGTTTTAGAATAGGACCCTGCATAGAGCACACGATTATCCGCGTCCATTTCTTTGAAAGTAGGAACTCGTTCACCACCGAATCGAATTTCACCATATGGATCATCTTCATAAATGAACAAATCATAAGCTTTTGCAATTTCATAAATCGCTTTTCTTCGTTCTAATGGCATAGTGATACCTGTAGGATTCTGAAAATTAGGAATCAGATAGATATATTTACCTTTTCCTGATTTTGCCGCCTCTTCTAGCGCTTCTGGAATCATGCCATCCCCATCGGTAGGAATCCCCACAGCTTTGGCTCCTACACTGCGCACTGCGTTGATAGCACTTGTGAAAGTATAGGCATCCATGTACACTTCATCGCCCGCATCACACACGGTACGTGGCACTAGCCCTAAGTCTTGACCCGCTCCAATGGACAATAACAACTGTTGGTTCTCTGTAGGCATGTGATGAACATGTACCAAACGGTGCAATGTTTGCTCTGCTAACTTGGCATCTCCTTGCATGGGACCATATTGTAAAATTTCTAATGGATTTGTATGTACAATGTGGTCAAAGGCAGCTTGAATTTCCTTTACTGGCACCACTTCACCAGCAGGATTTCCTATACCAAAACTAATGAATCCAGGAATCCCTGCGCCACGTTCAAATACATCTCGAATGAAATTAGGGCCCTTACTGATGGACCTTTCTGGCAATTTGAATGCCATAAGAATCACTCCTTTTATATCTTATATTTTTTCTTATATTTATTTCTATGTATTTCTATTCATTTCTGCGACATAACTATATAATAACAGATTCTCACATATATATGATAAACAGGAGCAACAGCGTTGCTCCTGTTTTCGTATGTCATATGATATAACCTACAACATATGTACACTATAACTTGCGATATATCTGTCGTATATCTGCGGTACATCTATGGTATATCTTGTTAGTAATACTGAGTAACCTATGTATAATCCATATACATAAATACTATTAGTCCCATATCTTCTAACAAACTGATACAACATGCGTCGTATGGATTAGTTTGCTACATGCGCTTGTTCTTCGATAGTTAACAAGCAATCGCCACTTTCAATACGACTACCTTCACGGACATGGATGATCCCTACCACACCAGATACCGGCGCTGTAATTGTAGTTTCCATCTTCATCGCTTCTGTCACCACAAGAGCGTCACCTTTTTTCACAGCTTGACCTACTTGTGCCACAATTTTCACCACAGAACCGGACAACGTAGCACCTACTTCGCCTGGTTTTGTTGGATCCACTTTATGACGAACTACACCGGTTGTTTTAGTGTGTTTGTCGTGAATTTTAATCGTTCTAGGTTGACCATTCAATTCGAATAAGACATAACGATTACCGTCTTCGTCCGCTTCACTCATTTGAATATATTTAATCACCAATGTTTTACCTTGTTCGATGGTAACTTCTACGCTTTCACCACGTTTCATACCAAAGAAGAATGTTGGTGTATCAAGAACACTTACATCGGAATAGTCATGTTTGAACGTAGTATAATCAGCAAATACCTTGGAATATAAGCAATGAGCAATTACATCTTCATCTGTAGTGCCTGCGCCTTTTTCTGCTAATTCTCTACGAACTAGTTCAAAATCAACTGCTGGAAGAGTAGCACCAGGACGTCCATCTAATGGTTTTTCACCTTTCAAGATGATTTGTTGCAAACGTTCAGGGAATCCCAAGTATGGAGTACCGATGTATCCTTTGAAGAATTCAACTACGGATTGTGGGAAGTCCAATGTATCACCTTTATCGTAGATATCTTGTTCTGTCAAATTATTTTGCACCATGAACAAAGTCATGTCCCCTACGACTTTGGAAGATGGCGTTACTTTAATGATATCCCCAAATAACATACTTACTTCGTGATATACGCGTTTAATATCTTCCCAGCGTTCGCCAAGTCCAACACTCTTCGCTTGTTGTTGCAAGTTAGAATATTGTCCACCAGGCATTTCATGTTGGTATACAGTTGTATTTGGATAGGAAGATGTATGGTCTACCCCTTTGTAGTATGGACGAATAGATCCAAAGTAGTTGGATGCTTCTTCCATATAGTCTACATTCATATCCGGTTGACGATCGTGACCAGTCAAACCATAGTACATGGAGCTCATGCTAGGTTGACTTGTACCATTGGCAAATGCAGAGTATGCCAAGTCGATAATATCTACCCCTGCATCTACAGCACGGCCATAGGAGTAAATCGCATTACCAGAACCTTCATGAGTATGTAAATGAATTGGTAAATTTACTGCATCTTTTAAGGCGCTTACTAAATTATATGCCGCTTGAGGTTTTAATAAACCAGCCATGTCTTTGATAGCCAAAATATTAGCCCCTGCTGCTGCCAATTCTTTACCCATATTCACATAATACGCCAAGTTATATTTATCACGACGAGGGTCTAGAATATCCCCTGTATAGCATAAGGCAACTTCTGCTACTTTACCTTGATTACGTACTTCATCGATGGCTACTTTCATATTATCTAAGCTGTTTAAGCTATCGAAAATACGGAATACATCGATACCATTTTTGCCCGCTAATCGGATAAATTCACGCACTACATTATCTGCATAGCTTGTATATCCCACAGCATTGGAACCACGAAGTAACATTTGTAACAAGATATTTGGCACTTGCTCACGGAACATACGTAATCGTTCCCATGGATCTTCGTGCAAGAAGCGATACGCCACATCAAAGGTAGCTCCGCCCCAACATTCTAGGGAGAACAAATTAGGTAAGCCTTTCGCTACACGACCCGCCACACGAGCCATATCAGCCGTACGCAAACGAGTCGCGAACAAGGACTGATGCGCATCACGCCATGTTGTATCTGTGAACAATACTTTTGGTTGTTCTTGCACCCATTTAGAGAATTTTTCTGGTCCCAATTCATCTAATTTTTGTTTTGTCCCCGCTGCTGGTACATCGGCTACATTAGATGGCATAATGATAGGTTCGAATGTTGGCACTTCTTCTTTATGACCATTGTAACCATTCACAGTTACATCGGCGATGTAGCGAAGTAACTTCGTACCTCTATCCTTATCTTTTTTCAAGTTGAACAATTCTGGATGTTCGTCGATGAAATGAACATTGTAATCACCAGATTGGAACACTTCATGTTCTAATACATTTACCAAGAAGTGCACATTCGTTTTTACGCCACGAATACGGAACTCTCGTAAACAACGCAACATCTTACGGATAGCTTCTTCTGTGGACAATGCCCAAGACGTAGCTTTTACTAGTAAGGAATCATAATATGGTGTAATGACAGCTCCTGTGAACGCATTCCCGCCATCTAAACGAATACCAAAACCACCAGAGCTACGGTACGTGATCAATTTACCTGTATCTGGCATAAAATGATTGTTTGGATCTTCTGTAGTAATACGGCATTGGATAGCTACCCCTTCACAACGAATATTTTCTTGTGCAGGAATGGCTACCGCTTCACTGTGCAATTCGTGACCTTCGGCAATACGAATTTGCGTATGCACAATGTCAATACCTGTAATCATTTCTGTTACTGTATGTTCTACTTGGATACGAGGGTTAACTTCAATGAAATAGAAGTTTCCATCAGCGGTTACCAAGAATTCTACTGTACCAGCACTGACATAATTCACGTGTTTCATGATTTTCACAGCGGCTGCACAAATACGGTCACGCAAATCACGAGACAAGGCAAATGCTGGTGCTACTTCTACTACTTTTTGATGACGTCGTTGGATAGAGCAATCCCGTTCATGTAAATGCACGATATTACCATGTTCATCACCGATGATTTGTACTTCGACATGTTTCGGTTCTACAATTAATTTTTCTACGTACACATCATCATCACCAAAAGCCATTTTTGCTTCCGATTTTGCACGATCATAAGCATCGCGAAGTTCTTCATATTTTGTCACTTCACGCATACCACGACCGCCACCGCCATTAACAGCTTTGATCATCAATGGATAGCCATATTTCTCAGCAAATGCTTCTAACTCTGCAAAGTCTTTCAATGGACCATCACTACCAGGAATCATAGGTATATCTGCTTTTTTGGCTTGAATACGAGCATTTACTTTGTCCCCGAACATAACTAAATGTTCTACTTTAGGACCAATGAAAGTAATCCCTTCTTCTTCACAACGTTGTGCAAAATGTGCATTTTCAGACAGGAAGCCATACCCTGGATGGATCGCATCTACGTCATGTTCTTTGGCAATACGAATAATATCTTCAATATCTAAGTATGCATCAACCGGTTTTTTACCTTCCCCTACTAAATAGGATTCATCTGCTTGATTACGATGTAATGAAAGTGCATCTTCGTTGGAATAAATAGCCACTGTGCGAATGCCCATTTCGTTACATGCACGAAGTACACGAATGGCAATTTCCCCACGGTTTGCTACTAATAGCGAACGTATTTGTTTCATTATAAACCCTCCTCAACTTTGTCTATTTCAGCCTTAACACCTTATGGAATAGACATTTGTATACCTCATTATACTCCTAAACGTTGAAATTAGCTAGACATAAACAGGGTTTATAAGAAAGATATTTTTTATTTATAAATTGTTTATTAACAAGTATCGTATCTATCCTAGCTTATGATATGATAAAAGAAATGTAGATATTTTATTAACTGGTTACAAGTATAACAAGGAGTCTTATGTACCCAATTTTATATTTCACACTTTCAATGGATCATTCACCTTGCTCCATGAACCAAGCTATTCGAGAGCAAAAGGTATCGCAGGCTATGCGTCGTCGTCTTCGTCGTGAAGGTTCCTTCCTTGTGAATGACACACCTGCTTCTTGGGATAGCCTATTACATCCTGGTGATTCTGTGAAAGTATACCTTACCAAAACTTCACATATCGATCCCACGCCAATGGACTTAGATATTGTCTTCGAGGACGACCATCTACTGGTCATCAATAAACCTATGGGCATGCTTATGCACCCTACTTCCTCTGAAAGATATCACACACTTGCCAACGGTGTATTGGCATACTTTGAAGCGCACTCTATGAATGCTAGCTTTCATCCCATCCATCGGTTAGATAAAGATACCTCAGGTCTCGTTATCATTGCTAAGAATGCATTAGTTCAACATGCTTTCACCAAGCAACATACACGTATTCAAAAGGTATATGATGCCATCACCGATGGTATCATTCCTGTTGATGAATTATCCATTCATTTTCCCATCGCTCGCCTAGAGGGTAGCATTATTGAACGTTGTGCTCATCCATTGGGGCAACCTGCTCATACAGATATAACCGTGGTTCAACGACATCCATATCATACTCATGTGCGCTGTTATTTGCATACGGGCCGGACTCACCAAATTCGAGTCCACCTTAGCGCTTTAGGATACCCACTAGCAGGCGATGATTTATATGGAGGCTCCCTAACGTGGAGAACTAAACAATGCCTCCACGCCTCAGAACTTTACTTTATCCATCCCATGACACAAGAGTGGATGGCATTGCAGGCACCCTTGCCGGAATATTTTAAAGAAATCCCTTAACACACTCATTTTTCCATTGACAAATCATTCACATGATAGTATCTTGTTAGTACGGTATATCGAAAAGCGAGAAACTATATTAGAGCGGTGATTCCCACCGACGATGTATGTACGGTACATCGAGAAGTGAGAAGCTATACGAGAGCGGTGATTCCCACCGACGATGTATGTGTGGTACATCGAGAAGTGAGAAGCTATATTAGAGCGGTGATTCCCACCGACGATATACAACTAACATAACTAAAGGACTGTATCACATGCCTAGGCATGTGATACAGTCCTTTTCGTATACTATATATTAAGGCTATAAGACAAAACAACTATTTTCCATTTTGTGTGCAAAAAAACTGACACACCCTAAGGGCATGCCAGCTTTTCTCAAATCAAATTAAATTTTGTTGCTGCAACCTAATACGTTTTTAATTTTATGTTGCACCATAGCTTGAATAGCCTCACGGCCAGGTCCCAAATATTTACGAGGATCAAACTCAGCAGGATTATTTGCTAATACTTCACGAATGCTTGCAGTCATCGCTAAGCGCAAGTCTGTATCGATATTAATTTTACACACTGCCATTGTAGCGGCTTTACGAAGCATTTCTTCTGGTACCCCTTGTGCACCTGGGATAGCGCCACCAAAGGAGTTACATTTTTCCACGAATGCTTGTGGTACAGAGGATGCACCATGCAATACGATTGGGAAGTTAGGTAACAATTCTCCTACTCGTTGTAAACGGTCAAAGTCTAAATATGGAGTCCCTTTAAATTTATAAGCACCATGGCTTGTACCAATAGCAATGGCCAAGGAATCAACCCCAGTTAAACGAACAAACTCAGCGGCTTCTTCTGGATCTGTGAACAAGGCATCTTTTTCACTAACATTTACATCATCTTCCACACCTGCTAGACGACCTAACTCGCCTTCTACTACCACGCCATGTTTATGAGCATATTCCACTACACGAGCTGTGAGTTCCACATTTTTTTCAAATGGATGTTTAGAACCATCAATCATAACGGAAGTAAACCCACTGTCGATGCAGTCTTTACAAATTTCAAAATCATCGCCATGGTCTAAATGCAAAGCGATAGGAAGATCTGTATCGATTAAAGCTGCTTCTACCAATTTTGTTAAATACACAGGTTTAGCATATTTACGAGCCCCTGCAGATACTTGCAAGATCAATGGAGCTTGCTCCACTTTCGCCGCATCCACAATACCTTGGATAATTTCCATGTCGTTCACATTGAATGCACCAATGGCATAGCCGCCAGCATAGGCTTTCTCAAACATCTCTTTCGTAGATACTAATGGCATAATGGGCCTCCTTGTAGTATATAATTAAATACATTATTAATGACTATATATTGTTATTATACCGTATCTACTAGAGCGATTCAAGAAAAATCTATATTCTCAAAGGTTGTCAATATGATTGAGAACACGCCTATTCTATGGTACAATTAAAAGTAAGTCTTTCATAGATTCAATCGAATCTTTCAGTATAGGAGATATCATGGTTAATCGATTTTTACAGGGTACGCTCATCTTGACGATTGCGGGATTTGTGGTGAAAGCTATTGGTAGCTTGAACTGGATTTTCTTATCTCGTGTCCTCAGTGGTGAAGGTATCGGTATCTACCAAATGGCATTTCCAGCGTACTTATTAGCGTTGCAGCTATCCAGCGCAGGAATCCCTATTGCCATTTCCATTATGACCGCGGAAAAATTAGCAAAATATGATTTATTAGGAGCTAAAAAAGTATTCTCTATTTCCTTTAAAATGCTATTTATCCTCGGCCTATTGTTCAGTATTGCCGTCTACGGTTCTGCCCAATGGCTTATTGATATTAATTTCATTACAGACCCAAGGGCGTACTATTCCTTAATCGCCCTATCGCCAGCGGTGTTCTTTGTAACCCTCATTTCTTGTTATCGTGGCTACTTACAAGGATGGCAAATGATGACACCTACAGCCATCAGCCAAATCGTGGAGCAATTACTACGTGTTGTAGTCATGCTGGGAGCGGCATACATCTTACTTCCTTATGGTTTAGATGTAGCTGCCGGTGGTGCTAGCCTAGGTGCTGGTATCGGTGCAGTCGGTGCGTTAGTCGTGTTGATGTACTACTACTATCGTCTACCAAAACGATTAGACGAACCGATAACGACTACAGAACCACCTGAAAGTTCCAAGTCTATCATTCGTCGTTTAATCAACTTGTCCATTCCCATCGCGTTAGCCAGCATGATGTTACCTATCGTAGCCATGCTAGACGTAGCGATCATTCCAAGACGATTAATCGACATCGGCTATCCTCTACACGAAGCTACGGAACTATACGGTTATCTATCGGGTATGGCGGTACCTCTTATTAACTTAGCGACTATCATTACTGCTGCCATTGCGACCAGTATTGTACCAGCTATTTCCAACGCCGTATCTATTAAGGATATCAAACAAGTCTACTATCGCACGGCAGGTTCCATGCGGTTAACCTTTGTGGCTACCATTCCTTTTACAGTGATGCTATACATTTTGGCGGAACCAGTAGTATCCACCATTTATAATGCACCACGTGCAGCGGAAGCAACGCAAATCTTAGCGTGGGCCATCTTCTTCTTAGGTCTCCACCAGGTGACGACAGGTATCCTACAAGGCTTAGGAAAACCACGTATTCCCGTTATCAACATGGGCATCGCAGCCATTGTGAAAGTCATCTTAAACTGGCAATTAACAGCTATCCCCGCTTTAGGCATCGGCGGTGCTGCCTATGCCACTGTAGCTGACATCGGCTTTGCAGCGCTCTTAAATCTTATCTGGATTCATCGTCATACAGGCTACTTTATCGACCTTATCTTATTGGGTAAAAATATTATCTCCGCCTCCATCATGGGCGTAGCTATGTATTATTTCTACCCAATCTTGCAAGGAAGTATCCCTACCTTCTTTAACATTATGATTACTGCCATCATTGGTGCTTTCATCTATGTCGCAATCATGATTGTATTGAAGGGACTTAACAAAAACGACGGCGCTCGATTGCCTGTAGTAGGACGGTTCTTTAGGTAATTAAGTATTGTCTGTTACCGGCATTTTTTGGATAATTGCATATTGCCATTAGTGGAATAAATCTTAGAGAATTTCATATGAATACGGCAAAATACCCTTGAAACATAGCTTTCAAGGGTATTTTTTATGGATAAAAAACAACTCATTTTGTCCTATAGCCATAATGATACAATTTTAGCGTAACAAAAAAGAACAGCCCCAAAGGGCTGTTCTTCTATTCGCAACCTATTGTATAGGTCGTTATATATTTGTCTTACGCGTTTTTAGCAATTTCAACTAATTTAGCGAATGCAGCTGCATCATGTACTGCCAAGTCAGCCAACATTTTACGGTTGATTTCCACACCAGCTTTTGTTAAACCAGCGATGAAACGGCTGTAGGATAAACCATTCATACGGCTTGCTGCATTGATACGAGCGATCCATAATTTACGGAACTCACGTTTTTTAGCACGACGGTCACGACGAGCATAGTATAATGCTTTCATTACGGATTCGTTTGCTTTTTTGAATAAGCGAGAACGTGTACCGCGGTAACCTTTAGCTAATTTTAAGATTTTTTTATGACGTGCATGCGCTGTTACGCCTGTTTTTACTCTTGCCATTATTGTATTCCTCCAATATCGTTATATGTTACTAAAATATTTGCATCTTATGCGTATGGTAAGCATTTCACTACGCGTTTGTAGTCAGATTTGCTAACCAATGTAGCTTTACGAAGATTACGTTTACGTGCTGGAGATTTTTTCTCTAAAATATGGCTTTTGAAAGCTTTTGCACGTTTGAATTCACCACTACCTGTTACTTGGAAACGTTTAGCCGCTGCGCGACGAGTTTTAATCTTTGGCATTATTCTTCCTCCTAATTACCTTTTTTAGCTAAAATCATTGTCATGTTTCGGCCTTCTAGTTTCGCTTCTTTTTCAACAACCGCTTGGTCAGTTAATTCACCAGCAAAACGAGTCAGCACATTAAGCCCCAATTCTGGGTGGCTCAATTCACGACCGCGGAACATGATCGTTACCTTAACTTTATTACCATCACCTAAGAATTTAGCTGCATTTTTAAGTTTTACATAAAAATCATGATCTTCGATGTGAGGACGAAGCTTAACTTCTTTCAATGTGAAAGTTTTTTGCTTCTTCTTTGCTTCTTTTTCGCGTTTTTGTTGCTCATAACGGTATTTACCATAGTTCATAATGCGACAAACTGGTGGTTTACCATTAGGGGCTACTTCTACTAGATCTAAATGTTGTTCTTCTGCCATAGCTAAAGCATCACGAACAGACATAATACCTAACTGATCATTATCTGCACTTACGACACGAACTTCGCGAGCACGGATCTCTTCATTAATACGCGGTGTATCTTTGCTAATACTAGTCACCTCCAAAGGGATAAAAAAATCGGATGGCACAAGGCCATCCGAGCATAGTTTGTAACTATCTGTACCCAACATTTCATGACATTAGGTGAGAAGCGGATGGCTTCTACTTGTTAATACTTAATTAGTATACGGTATAAAGGCCTATTTGTCAAGGACCATCCCTTTAACTTTATATATTATCTATAACTTTGAAGCAATATACTTTGCATAAATTACTAACAGGTTATACAGTAAAAAATACCTTCATACAACTCCAGTAAAAAGGCTCTCCCAAAGGAGAGCCTCTTCGTATTACCTTAGCTATTGATTAGCCTTGCAATTCTTCTTCAAAACCTTTTTGTAGGCGAACATAGGATTGACGGCGTTCTTTAGCTAATTGTTTGTTGATTTCTAACAATTCTTTGCTCATTGCAGGAACTGCTTTACCCAAAGATGTGTAACGAACTTCTTTTCCTAAGAAGGAATCGAATAATTCATAATCAGGTTCTTTGGAGTCAAGGCTGAATGGGTTTTTGCCTTGTGCTTTTAATGCTGGGTTGTAACGGTATAGATCCCAGTAACCGGATGCAACAGCTTGTTTAGTTTCAGCCTGTGCATTACCCATACCACCTTTAATACCATGGTTGATACATGGAGCATAAGCGATGATTAGGGATGGACCTGGATATGCTTCCGCTTCTGCTAATGCTTTCATCAATTGGTTCATGTCAGCACCCATACCAACTTGAGCCACATAGATGTTGCCATATGTCATAGCGATCATGCCAAGGTCTTTTTTGTTTGTACGTTTACCTTGTGCAGCGAATTGAGCAACCGCACCTACGCGAGTAGATTTAGATGCTTGACCGCCAGTGTTGGAGTATACTTCTGTATCGAATACGAATACGTTAACGTCTTCGCCGGAAGCCAATACATGATCAAGGCCACCGAAACCGATATCGTATGCCCAACCGTCACCACCGAAGATCCATTGGGAACGTTTAACAAGGTATTGTTTTTTAGCCAACACTTCTTTTACAGCTTCTGTTTGTTCTACTTTGGAAAGAGCGTCGATCACTGCTTTAGCGCGGTCACGAGTACCTTCGCCTTGAAGACGTTTTTCTAACCACAAGTCAAGAACTTGTTTAGTTGTTTCATCAGCAGTTTCAGCGATGGAAGCTACAGTTTCAGCTAATTGTGTACGAATTTTTTCAGTACCGATGAACATACCATAACCGAACTCAGCGTTGTCCTCGAATAAGGAGTTAGCCCATGCAGGACCTTGGCCTTGTTGGTTTTTAGTGTATGGAGATGCTGGCATAGATGCACCCCAAATAGAGGAACAACCTGTTGCATTGGCAATCATCATACGGTCACCGAACAATTGAGTAATCAATTTAGCATATGGAGTTTCACCACAACCTGCGCAAGCGCCGGAGAACTCAAGCAATGGAGTTTTGAATTGGGAACCTTTTACAGTTTCTTGTTTCATTGGATGAGATTTGGTAGGCAATGCTACACCATAATCCCAAGCTGGAGCAAATTCTAATTCGCCATCGATAGGGCGCATTTCGATTGCTTTTCCTTTAGGAGCTGGACAGATGTTTACGCAGTTACCGCAACCTAAGCAGTCTAATGGAGATACTGCAATACGGAATTGCAATTCGCCTTTAGTCATCATTTCTGGAATTGTTTCAAAGTTTTCTGGACCTGCTGCTGCTTCTTCTGCTGTCGCTAATACAGGACGGATAGTCGCATGCGGACATACGAAGGAACATTGGTTACATTGGATACAGTTTTCTTTGATCCAGTGAGGAACAAATAAAGCGGCACCACGTTTTTCGAATGCAGCTGTACCAGAAGGTAATGTACCATCTTCATAGCCTGTGAAAGCAGATACTGGTAAATCGTAACCAGCTTGTGCATTAACAGGTTTAGCAATGTTAGCCACATAGCTTGGGCAAGTTGTGCAAGAAGATTTTTCAAAAGTATCTTCAGAATCTTTTGCATCTTTCCATGCTGCTGGAACGTCTACTTTTACAAGAGCACCAACACCTTGGTCAACAGCTTGGTTGTTCATTGCAACAACATCTGCACCTTTTTTACCATATGTTTTTTCGATAGAGTCTTTTAAGTACTCTACTGCTTTATCGATAGGAATAATTGTATCTTCAGTCAATTTGAAGAATGCAGCTTGTGTAACCATGTTGATACGGCCACCCAAACCAATTTCAGCTGCAATTTTCGCTGCATTGATGATGTAGAAGTTCAATTCTTTTTCAGCAATTGTACGGCGAAGTTTTGCTGGTAATTTTTCTGCCAATTCTTCTGGACCCCAAGTACAGTTCAATAAGAATGTACCGCCATGTTTGATACCACGAAGAAGATCATATTCATGTACATAAGATTGACGATGACAAGCAATGAATTCTGGTTCAGTTACCAAGTATGGTTTGTTGATTGGGTTTTTACCAAAACGTAAGTGAGACATTGTCACACCACCAGATTTTTTGGAGTCATAGTCGAAGTATGCTTGTGCATACATATCTGTATGGTCACCGATGATTTTGATAGCAGATTTGTTAGCACCTACAGTTCCGTCAGAACCGAAGCCCCAGAATTTACATCCAGTTAAACCTTCAGTTTTTACGGATACACCTTCAGCACGGTTCAAGGACAAGTTAGTTACATCGTCATTGATACCCAATGTGAAGAAACGTTTGCCAGCTTCTGCTAACATGTTATCGAATACTGCTACAAGGTCAGCTGGGATTACGTCTTTAGAAGAAAGACCATAACGACCGCCGAATACTTTAGCATTGATATTGTGTTGAACAAGTGCTGCTTGAACATCTAAGAATAAAGGTTCAGCTAAAGCACCTGGTTCTTTTGTACGGTCTAATACTGCAACGCGTTCTACAGTTTTAGGAAGAGCCGCTACAAAACGATCTGTCGCAAATGGACGGAATAAGTGTACTTGTACGAAACCAACTTTACGACCTTGTGCATTTAAGTAATCTACAGTTTCAGTAGCTACTTGTGCAGAAGAACCCATTGTTACGATTACGTCAGTTGCATCAGCTGCACCATAGTAATTGAACAATTGGTAATCACGACCAGTGATTTTGTTGATTTCATGCATGTAATGTTCTACTACATCAGGAACTTGTAAATAGAATGGGTTAGAAGCTTCACGATGTTGGAAGTAGATATCAGGGTTTTCAGCAGTACCGCGAGTTACAGGAGCATCTGGATTCAACGCACGTTGACGGAATGCTTCTAAAGCGTCTTGGTCTACTAAAGGTTTTAATTCATCATATTCTAATACTTCGATTTTTTGGATTTCGTGAGAAGTACGGAAACCGTCGAAGAAGTTGATGAAAGGAACGCGAGTTTTCAACGCTGTTAAATGCGCAACTGGAGCAAGATCCATAACTTCTTGTACAGAGGATTCTGCTAACATAGCACAACCAGCAGCACGAGCTGCCATAACGTCTTGATGGTCACCAAAGATAGACAATGCTTGCGCTGCGATAGCACGAGCTGCTACGTGGAATACACCTGGAAGTAACTCACCAGACACTTTGTACAAGTTAGGTAACATCAATAATAGACCTTGAGAAGATGTGAAAGTAGTTGTCAATGCGCCCGCTTGTAAAGAACCGTGAACTGCTGCTGCAGCGCCGGCTTCGGATTGCATTTCAACAACCTGTACAGTATGACCGAACAAGTTTTTACGACCTTGTCCTGCCCATTCATCCACATGTTCTGGCATTGGAGAAGATGGAGTGATAGGATAAATCGCTGCCACTTCAGAAAAACCATACGCTACGTGAGCTGCAGCTTGGTTGCCGTCCATAGTTTTCATTTTACGCATGTTAAAATAGCCTCCTTAAAGCAAATAAAAATTAACACTTGTAGTTACATACAAAATAGGGGGATGTATACAGACTCATATCCAAGCACTCGCCGGATAAGTCTTCCCCTCTTGAGTATCAAATTGTTTTTGAAATATGAATCATTTATTTCTAAAAAGATTGCATATGTTGCAAAAATGTAATAATATATAAGTTATATAGTACCTCTTTGCAAATTCGTGAAGTAGCTAATCTACTTCGTGAACAAATTGATATAGCCTTATGGTTTCATTATACATTGAGAACGATAACTTCGCAATACCATATAGACTATGATGCATTGCTAATTATGCGATTATCAATTTACATTTATACATGCATTGTTGCTCAAATAGCATACTAAAAAAGAGGACTTTTGTTATTACCATATTTAAGAGGTGCATTATGGACTTTCATCACTTAAAATACTTCGTAGAAGTAGCGGATCAAAAAAGTTTCAGCAAGGCCGCAAGAAATCTTCACATTTCACAATCTGCTATCAGCCGTACTATAAAAGCTCTTGAAGATGAGCTAGGTGTTGTATTATTCATTCGTAATGCAAAATCCGTTGAAATGACTGACGGCGGCACCATCTTTTTAACGCATGCTAAACGGGTTGTATTCATGTTTGAGCATTTAAAAATCGATTTCGAAAACGAATTCCGTCTAGAGCAAGGCTCTGTATTAATTGGATTACCGCCAGTGACAGATGCCCCTATCTTTGCGCAATTATTAGGAGAGTTCAAACAAACCTACCCTCAAATCGAATTAGAATTATATGAACATGGTTCTAAAAAAATAGAAATCTCTGTCCAAGAAGGTCTTATCGACGTGGGGATTATTTGTACTAAACCTAATGCGAAAGAATTCGATTCCTTCTACTTAACAAGTGACCCTCTTAGTGTTATCTTGCCGAAAGACAATCCATTATCAGAAGAAGACTCTATCTCCCTTGATCAATTGGCCGACCAATCTTTCGTATTGCACAAAGATGACTTTAACTTGCATGATGAAATCGTAAAATCTTGTAAATCTGTTGGTTTCCAACCGCATATTGTGTTTGAAACTAGCCAACGCGATTTAATGTTGCAAACTGTAGCTGCTCACTTAGCAATTGCACTATTACCTAGCCGTCTATGCCCTACAGAAGATGAAAATACAAAAGTAGGATCTAGCGTGGTAGTACGTCCTTTAGTAAACCCTGAAATTATGCATACTTTACACGTGATTTGGAAAAAAGGACATTACCTATCTCATGCTTCCCGCCTATGGTTAGACTTTGTGATGGCGCGCTTGCCTTTGATCCCTGGCGACACCCATGATGAAACAGCTGAGTAATCTACTTTTGAAAGTAGGCACTCCCCTACGGAAGCCCCTATTCTGGATTATCCTCTACGTGCTAAGCACAACCTATTGGATGGTATCTCAACAACTAGAAATCGATGCGCTGAAAGAACGCATCGACACAGAGCACACCGTGGAACATAGCGATACCTTTCACTATCGCTTAACTAACCTAGAAAATATCAGCAACTCTCACGGAGATCGACTGAAAGAACTAGAGCGAGACAATTGGCAACTTAAACGCTTTGCCAACCAACACCAGTTCCGCATCATGCAACTCGAATGGGAACACCCTGACATCGAGGCTCCAGAACCAAGTAAATCCACACCAGTCAAAGCCCCATTCAAAGCAAACCCAACCAACGTCCCAGACGTTAAAAAATAAAACTTTCAAATCAAATATAGTGGATGCTTATATAAAAACTTCTAGCACTAGCTATCTAAATAGCTAGTGCTATTTTTTGCTTAATAAACAATACACAAAGGACTGCCACTTGTACCTAGTACAAAAAGCAGCCCTTTTGTTTACTCAATATTTTCTTGTCTAGCCCTTCTCCATGCGACGCCCACCTCAGCACTTACTACATTTGTAAAAGAGGGATATGTGAGACATAAAAACAATTTACGGCAGCTTTTTCTTGCGACGCCTACCTCAGCACTAACTACATTTGAAAAGGAGGAATATATGAGACATAAAAACAATTTGCGGCAGCTTTTTCTTGCGACGCCTACCTCAGCACTGACTGCATTGAAGAGTAAAAAAGAGGGGGGGATATGGCTCTGTAAAAAATGATTTGCGACAGCATATTTTTTACAGAGCCATATCCCCCCACTAACAACTCTTCCTAGCATCAGTGCTCAGTGTATAAGGAGCATCCATTCGAGGAATGTACACAGCACATACGCAATAATAAACTTCACTTTCTGTTTCCGATCCCGATCTTCATCAGCCACTTTCAACCGATGTGCCAAGAATCGTTTATCCCGTATTTGCATCAACATTTCCACGATATGTTCTTGTCGTTTCACAACATTTTTATCATTCTCTAGAGCCTGCTTTTGCATAGCAATGCGTCGTTGTAGTCGTCGCATCTGGATCTTAACATTATTGCTTACAAAGACAGATTGCCATTTTTTCCTCGTTTCAAAATACATATAAATATACCGAGGAATATTCATGACGACAAAACTGAATAGTAAAATGCTTAAGGAAATAAAGAAATACGTAGAAAAAGAAAAATCCTGTAATTCTTCGTGTGGTAAGTAGTGGTTCAAGATAATAAAGCTCACCCAAACCCCTATCGGCATTAACAACGCTGCTGCCATATCTATGGACCGAACCCAGTTCGTTTTTCCCGGCATTTCAGGAGCTGAATAGGTCTCTAGCTTCTGATGGAATGCATAGTACTCCACTTGCAATACAGATTGTCCTGATTTGATGGCTGTTAATAGCACTGGCCCTACACTTTCTTTTGGTCGTTGCGGCCAAGGAATGAACTCACGTACTGGGCTATTCGGTGACAAGTCAAAGCGAATAATGCCTTTCTTTTCTAAACGCATAGATGATGTATCATCACCGATACTGAAAGGATTAAAGAACATCCCCAATACATGCAAACTCCAATTCCCCAAAATGTGGGTAATGATATTTAAGAATAAACCACCCATATCCACATTAGCCATATCTACTTTGAGCTGAATTGTAGAGGTATAATCATCAAACCAAATATCATCAATATCAAACTCCACATTGATGACATTCCCCAATTTCGTAATAACATTCATAAATACCTTATTATTGGGTTCAAATTCAAAGATAATAGAATGAAAGAACCAATGATTACGCACCACAGATCGCATCTTGCGGTTCACCGCTTCTTCCTCAATGGATAGCATACGATGATCATACAATGTATTTCCATCTTCTAATGACTCAGGTAAGCGTGGGCCTTCTATATGTGTTTGTGTAGTTACAGCATTGGCTAACTTCAATAGCTTCGTAACTAATTGTCCCATATATATCTCCTATCTAGTAGGTTATTCGAATCTAAGTGATACACTTTCATAATTTACCACAATTATATCATAGTCCCTCTACAAATGAAAGAAAAGCCCTATCTATAGTATATTCACTATAGGTAGGGCTCTTTGCCTCTTGGTTCTTTCTACTTATTAAATTCGTTCCATACTCAAACGATGATATTCATAGAATCGTCCTTGTAAAGCTAATAAGCTTTCATAAGTTCCACTTTCTACAATGCGTCCTTGCTCTAAGAACAGGATACGATCCATTTCATGCAATTGTTCGATATGGTGTGTAATATATAACACAGTTTTTCCTTGGAACAAGGTATGCAGCTGCTCTTGTACCAAGTGCCGTGTGACTTGGTCTAATCCTTCTAGTGGCTCATCCAAAAGCAAAACCTCTGCATCACGTAGATACAATCGCGCCATACCAAGCCGTTGCCGTTGTCCACCGCTGAGTCCCATTCCCCCTTGACCAACCATGGTACGCAAACCTTTCGGTAAACTGCGTGCCCAGTCTGCCAATTGTACAGCTTCCAAAGCTTGCCAAATATCCTCATCTGTTGCACTCGGCTTAGCCAATCGAATATTATCTCCTATAGTCGCATAGAATACATAAATATCTTGAGTAGCATATGCCATATAGGATTGCAATTGTTCCTCTGAAAGCATCTTTGCATCGACTCCATCAATAGAGATAGTACCACTGTATGTATACCATCCTTGCAACAGTGCAAATAAGGTGCTTTTACCAGACCCACTAGGGCCTACAATCGCTACTTTCTCACCTTTTTGAATCGACAAGTCTAACCCATCATAAATAGGTAGAACATCGTAAGCAAAAGATAGCGATTGTATACAAATCATAGGGGATACATCGTGCGAACTGTCATTATCAACGTATTCGCCCAAGCCTCTACTACTATCATTACTTACACGATCTACTGATTGTATATATTGGCTTTCTTGACCTTCTAGACCTTCTAATCGATTCATGGCCAAAGCACTTTCATATCCATGCAAGGAGGCTTCTGTCATAGGTTGCAATACTTCAAAGTAGGCCTGCAATCCAATAGCGATCACAGCCACCCATAGTGGTCCATAGGCAGTTTCATCGATGACCCACACTCCAACGACCACCCCCACTAGTAATGCTGATTGAGCTAGCCCTAGTAGGATAGTCTGGTTCCAGCGAACACCACGATTCCATATACTTTGCCAACCATCATAAGCACTAAAAGATGCTTTCATAGACTGTACAAATCTTGTTTCTTGATGGCTCATAATGATATCCACTACACCGTGAATCGATTCAATTAATTCCTCTTTCATCCGTCCTCTTGTGTGTAGCCTCATAGGTGGAACTTGTCGTAAGGCATAGGTAATGATAATTGGCAACACCACACCTACAATGATACTGTATAGTGCAATCACTATCGCAACTATAGGATGCAATTGGTATCCCATCAAACATCCTAATACCGTCACACCGATGAACGAAAGACTAGGGACTAAGGTGCGCAAATAAAAGAACTGTAATGTTTCGATATCTGCCATAATGCGACCTAATAGGTCACCCATTTTCATCGATTGAAAGATGCGTGGCACCAACGGTTCTAACCGCTTAAAGAAAGCAATACGTAATTCATACAAACCTTGAAAAGCCATCGAATGGGACACATATCGTTCCCCATAGCGACAGATGGCACGACCAATCCCAAAGAAACGTACTCCTACAATAGCCAAGCTAAGAACTACCAATATAGGATGCTCCGAGGCTTTCGTTATGAGCCATGTGGACGTAGTCAGTAATCCTATATTCATGAGCACCGTTCCCATGGCAAACATAACACTACCCACTAACAATACTCTATGTTGAGATAGCAAGTTCCATAACGATACTAGCCCACGGCGTATATCCTGTTGTATCACAGAACCTGTCGCTCCACCTCGTAGTACCTCACCTTTTGAAGTGCTCGATTTCATGGCTCTATGAGCCTCATTGCCATACTTCATTTGGTAGGTACTAGCAATTCCCTCTTGTACCACCTGTGCATCAACTATCGCAATAGATTCCTTACCATGTAATCCATCTGAGTCATGTAGAACTACTACGTCAAATGGACCACTTTTATCACGGATGCCAGCATTCTCACTAGACACTGTTTCTGAGACTTGTTCTACACATATAAAATCGTCGCTCTTCACCGTTAGTTTCCGCATCACTGGATTACTATAGGTATTCACTAAAGACGCAAAATATCCATTTTGTGCCACTAAGTCCGCATAACTACCCGATTCGACTAGCCTTCCTGTTTGCATCACAAATAAAGTATCCACATATTTCATAGTTTGCACACGATGGCCCACATATAGAACGATTTTATCTTTTCCATACTCACGCAATACCTGCATGATTAGGCTTTCCGTTTCCACATCTAAATGAGCCGTCACTTCGTCAAGGATTAGGATTTGTGCTGGTCGTAACAAGATTCGACCTAACGCTAACCGTTGACGTTGTCCACCGGACAATCCGTAGCCACCTTCTCCAATTACTGTATCTAATCCTAATGGCAAGGTGGACACAAAACCAGCTAATTGTACTTGTTGCAGTACTTTCAATAATTCTTCGTCACTTACCTCTAACCCAAATTGTAAGTTTTCCCGTAAGGTGCCACTCATAATATACGGCGTTTGACTGAGATAGGCAATTTGCTTATGGTACCACTGACTATCTAAGCTTTGTAAATCACAACCATTCACTGTGACTTGCCCCTTAGTAGGCGTCAATAATTGCATGAGCACATTGGATATAGTAGTTTTGCCCGCTCCGCTTTCACCAACTAGCATATAGGAATGCCCACGTTTCAATACACCTGTGAAAGTCTCCAAACCCACCTGCTCTTCTTCATATTGGTACGCCACATCGCAGAGCTCAATGGTTTGAATCGGTTCCTCAAGTATTTCTTGACCTGTACGAACTACTTCTATACCAGATGTGAGATACTCTTGCACTGCTGTCAAACTTACCTTACCAGACAAACCTGTATGGAAAGCAGCACCTAGTTGTCGTAGAGGTGCATAGAAATCTGGTGCTAGTAGCAAGATAAAGAAAGCCGGCAAAAACTCTACTTCACCATAGACTAAGGACACCCCTAGGTAAACAGCAATCATGGCGGTACTAATGGTGCCAATTAACTCTAATACCAAGGCAGACAAAAAAGCGATTCGTAATACTTTTAATGTAGCATCACGAAATTCGCCAGATAAGCGACCGATAACATGGACCTGTTCTTTGGCTCTGCCAAATACTTTCAGTGTCGTCAAACCTTGTAATACATCAAGAAAATGACCACCTAAGAATTGCATTCGTTCCCATTGTTGTTTGTTTAATTTGTCCGCTTTTTTTCCGATGAGAATCATAAAGAAAGGAATCAAAGGATAGGTAACCAATAAAATCCATCCAATCCAAGATATAGAATCGATGATAGCTATGGATATCATAAGAGGAATCAACACCGCATAGAGAGCTTGTGGGATGTATTGGCTCATATAGGCATCTACATGGTCTAATCCATCTGTCAAAATATGGGTGACAGATCCAGCACTGTCAGATTGACGAACACCTTGGGCGATCATATGATGCAAGACTCGATTCCGTAGGTCCTCATGAACGGTGCTAGCAATATGGTCTCGCAACCACTGTTCTCCATGAGAACATGCCATACGCATAAGAATCATGGCTCCTAATACAGTCATCGTGCCATAGGATAGGCTTTCACCTTGTACCACTAAGCTATCAATGATAAGAGCAAAGGCATAGGCTTGTCCTAAAGTCGCTGCCGTACCAACTAAGGTCAGCAACAGCAGCCCGCCATAGGAACGAGGGTGCAACTTGACCAATTGCCAAGCAAAAGAATGAAACATAAGACCTCCTTTCAGAATCGTTGTGTATGGATTCCTAGTCTATACAACAAAAGGGACGTGAAACCACGCCCCTTTCAAAAGTACTATAAATTAATAGTGTAAGTCATCTTGTGAAACACGATGACGGAAATAGTAGTATGCCCATGCTTGGTACACTAATACGATAGGTACGAAGATGCATGCTACGATTGTCATCAATGTTAATGTGTATGTAGAAGATGCTGCATTCATGATTGTTAAACTGTACGCTGAATCAATGCTAGATACCATAATGCGAGGGAATAATCCTGCAAAGTAAGCCAATGTAACAAATAGGATGGTTAAGGCACTGAATACAAATCCTTTACCAGTTTGGCGTGTACGTGTGAAGCCCCATGATACCAAGAAACTTACAATAGCTAAGGCAAAGGCTACAGTAGCCAATGTACTATTGAATAAGTCAGTGTACACATAGGTAGCCCCTACCAATACTAATGCCCCTACTGCTGTGATCACACCTTCTACTAAGGCTGCTGCACGAGCGCGTTCAGAGATTTCCCCTACTGTTTTCAAGGAAGCATATAATGCACCATGGTACAAGAATACGCATACAAATACAATGCCACAAAGGATTGTGTATACGCTCAATAAATCTAGGAAACCACCTACATAGTTCATGTGTTTATCGATTGGCGTACCTTGAATTAGGTTACCTACTGTCACACCCCATAGAAGAGCTGGAATAGTAGAGCCAAAGAAAATACACCAGTCGAAAGCAGCACGCCATGTTGGGCTTTTATCTTTACTGCGGAAGTCGAAGGACACACCACGAGCAATCAAAGCTGCTAACATCAAGAATAATGCCAAGTAAAAACCACTAAATAGTGTAGCGTATACTTGTGGGAAGGATGCGAACATCGCACCACCAGCAGTCAGCATCCATACTTGGTTACCGTCCCATACAGGTCCGATCGTATTGATTAATTGACGGCGTTCACGGTCTGTTCTACCCAAGAATGGAAGCCACATGCCTACACCGTAATCAAGACCTTCTAAGATGAAGAATCCTGTAAATAGTACACCTACTAAGATGAACCAAATTAATTCTAAGTTATTTGTAATTATTTCCATAATGTAGCCTCCTCTTGTTCAACCACATCATGAGCTGAGTTACCAGCTGGTCCCGCTTGAATATGTTTTACTGCTAGGTAAATCGCAGCAATCGCCATCACTACGTATACAGCAGTAAACCCGATGATTGTTGTCCAGATTTCCGGCGCCGTTACTACTTTGGATGCTCCATCAGCTGTTTTTTGTAAACCGTATACAAGCCATGGTTGACGACCTGCTTCAGCCACATACCAACCAGTGGAGTTAGCAATGAATGGAAGGGCTAGTAAATGATAGATGCTTTTTAGAGCTACTCTATTGCTAAGCAATTTGCCTTTCATATGCAAGTAGTAACCTACAATAGATGTGACAAGCATAATGATGCCCGCTAAAATCATCACACGGAAGGACCAGAACATAGATGTTACATGTGGTACATAATCACCAGCACCATGTTTTAGTTCTGCTTCTTTTTGAAGATCATTAATACCTTTCACTTCCCCTTTGAAAGAGTCATGAACTACGAAGGACAATGCTCCTGGCACACCGATTTCAAAGTTATTCTTCTTACCCTCTTGATCAATGCCAGCTACGATAGCAAATGGAGCTGGATCATGAGTTTCCCATAATGCTTCAAAGGCAGCTACTTTCATAGGTTGTAATTTTGCCACGGTTTGACCTTGGAAGTGACCAGCACCACCTACTAATAAACCACCAATCACAGCGGCACCTAAACCAAATTTAATAGATTTAGAGTAAAATTCTACATGATTATTTTTCAATAAATGCCATGCACTGACAGAAGCAATAATCACACCTGCTGTTAAGATGCCATCGGTAAAGATGTGTAAATATTGACCTGGTAAATACCCATTTTGTAAGATGGCTGCAAAAGAATCCATTTCTGCACGGCCATTACGAAGTGCATACCCTACTGGATGTTGCATAAATGAGTTCGCTACTAAAATCCAAAATGCGGATAAGTTACTACCAATCGCTACTAACACCGCTACAAATGCATGGGCTTTCGCAGATAATTTATCCCAGCCGAAAATCCAAGCCCCCATAAAGGTGGACTCTAAGAAGAATGCTGTTAAGGCTTCTAACGCCAAAGGAGCACCGAAGATATCTCCCATGAAACGAGAGTATTCCGCCCAGTTCATTCCAAAATGGAACTCTTGAACGATACCTGTTACAACACCCATTGCAAAGTTAATTAGAAATAATTTACCCCAAAACTTTGCCATTTTTTTGTACACTTCGTTTTTTGTGCGCGCATAGGTAATTTCAAGTATTGCTACCAATACTGTCATTCCTAGCGTGAACGGTACGAAGAGCCAATGATAGATCGTAGTCAACGCAAATTGAAAACGAGCTAACAAGACTGCATCCATCATGCTAATTCCTCCTCACTTGAATATACATTTAGACCACATGGTGCATTGATATATGAATCGAACGTTCACGTTTCGCTAACGTTTCGAAATCAACATTTTTTAATTCTTCTATTAATACAGATTGAATTTTACCAACCGCTTCTTGCACGGCACATTGACCATGGCAACCACGGGAGCAACTGTTAGAGTCGTATAAACAATGTTGTAAATACGTATCTCCTTCTACGGCTGTTACCACATCATATAAACTAATATCTTTTGGCTTTTTAGCCAAGGTGAATCCACCATCTACGCCACGATAGGAATGTAATAACTTTGCATTCACCAAATAGCGCATAATTTTTAACAAAAATCGTTCAGGTATCTTACTTGTTTTTGCTAGTTCTGCCCCTACCTTTCGAGTACCAAATGGTAATGTAGACATGTATAAGATAATCCGAAATGCATAGTCTGTTGCCTGATTAAATTTCAATGATATCTCCCTTATTGAATCTAAACTAAACTGTATATGTATGGGCATTAAAAGTACACTCTAACAGTATACTTTAAAAGTATAAAAAATGCTCGAGTGCATACGCCTTCGAGCATCTCTTACCTCTATTATAAGAAATTATTGAGAATGTTGCAACACATTTCTTCATTATTTCTTCATTTTTTATATATGTGCCAACACATCAATCACTACATATGCCAAGGCTGATACACCAGCAGATAATGGTATCGTAATAAACCAAGCAAATACCATGGACCGTGCTGTACTCCAGTTCACCGCTTTCACACGCATAGCAGTGCCTACGCCCATAATGGATCCACTCACAACATGTGTTGTAGATACTGGCAAGTGTAATAAAGTAGCCGTAAAAATAGTTATGGCAGAGTTTAAATCCGCTGCAAATCCATTGATGCTTTCTAATTTAAAAATCTTACTACCTACAGTAGCAATAATTTTCCATCCCCCTGCTGCTGTACCCAAGGCCATCGCTGTGGCACAGGCAATTTTAACCCAAATAGGTACATCTAAGGTTTGTAAATGACCACTAGCTACTAAGGTTAACGTAATGATACCCATCGCTTTTTGTGCATCATTGGAACCGTGCGAGAATGACATGAGTGCCGCAGATACCAATTGCATATTCCGGAATCGATCATTTAAAACAATGGGAGAAAATCGTCCAAATAAGATCAGCAAAATTTTCATTACAATATAGCCTAATACTAGCGCTAAAATAGGAGAGGCCACCAAAGAAATAAAAATCTTACCAATCCCACTAGCTTGTAACGCTTCTGGTCCTACAGAAATCAGTACGGCACCAATAATACCACCGATTAATGCATGGGAAGAAGAGCTGGGAATTCCATACCACCAGGTTAAGAGGTTCCAGAAAATAGCGCCTACTAGCGCCGCTACTATAATCTCACCATTAATCATCTCAGGAGCTGTAACGATATCCCCACCAATTGTTTTCGCAACACCTGTACTGATCATGGCTCCTAAAAAGTTTAACGTAGCCGCCATCATCACTGCTGTTTTTGGAGCAATGGCTCTTGTTGATACCGACGTAGCAATCGCATTCGCAGTATCATGGAATCCATTTATATAGTCAAAGGCCAACGCTAATAAAACGACGGCCCATATCACCCAACCATCAAGCATACTTCAATACTACCCGGCGGAATGTTCCTACCAAAGTCTCAGAGCCATCGATAACTTCTTCCATGGAACTAAGAATTTCCTTCCACTTAATGATTTCAATAGGGTCACTGCACTCTGTGAAAAGTTTCGCCATTTCCACATGATAAATGTCATCTGCTTCTGCTTCCAGACGCAACACTTCTAAAGCACGACCTTCTACTTTCAAATAGTTTTTCTTTAAGCTTCCCATATAAGAAATAGATTTTTTAATGTGCTTACAACACTTCGCTACAATTTCTGCCATACGAATAGCTCCTGTAGTTGGCTCACTTTGCACTTGATACATCACCATTTTATCCATGATTTCTTTGATATTATCAATGGTATTATCTAATTGATCAATCAATAGTTGGATATCTTCACGGTCCATTGGTGTAATAAAGGTTTTACGCAAACGGTCCATCGTAGCCGCCACCAACTCATCAGCTTCGTGCTCTTTTTGTTCAATTTGACGAAGAGCTTCTTTCTTTTCCACTTCTCCTTCAAATACGTCTTGCATCAACTGTGCCGCCTCATGACATAGTTCAGCATGGTCATTCAGCATACTGAAAAACTTTTCTTCTTTTCCTTTTAAATTGAAAGCCATTACATCCTCCAATAACTTACTATGTGATTTATATAGTTCCATTATAGCACGTTACCAATCACTTGTGCACGCAAAATGCAAAAGAGCCTATCATTTTTTAGTTTCTACTTTGCATCTTTTACGAAAAATACATTCTATGACTAATTTGCTTCTATTTATGTGTCATTACAATATCTCATAAAACTAATAACTATGTACAAGTATCAAATTTTAGTCTGTAAAAAGCAAAA
Organism: uncultured Veillonella sp.; assembly: GCA_963523985.1. GTDB lineage: Bacteria > Bacillota > Negativicutes > Veillonellales > Veillonellaceae > F0422. Next base: position 3,034 of record CAUREE010000006.1, on the reverse strand, counting down.
ATATAGCTACCTCAGCACTATGAATACATAGTTACAAAAGATAGCTATCTCTAATCTATTATTTTATTAATTCCCGCTTTAAATGTTTCACTTCTGGTAAAATTAATTCTTTCATAGCCAACGTAACAGCCCCTACCGAACCTGGGATGGCAAATAAAATCGTATGTTCTTTCACACCAGCAATCGCGCGAGATGCCAACGCTTTTGTACCAATATCATCACGATAACTTAAGAAACGAAATAACTCACCAAAGCCCGGAATCTCCTTATCTAATAGAGGTTGCACTGCCTCGATGGATACATCACGTTTAGCAATTCCTGTACCACCTGTGCTGATAATAATATCTGCAACACCTACATTATCTTCATATGTCCAAGCACGAACATCATTACCTGTAGACTCCGTCAAAACTTGAACTTCTCTACCATAATTGCCAGTGAAAGCCTTATGAATAGCACCTTGAATCTCATCGATTGTATCTGTCACGATTTGTCGAGAAACCACAACAAAACCCGCCTCACGAGCTAACTCCTCAACACGGGCTCCACCTTTATCCGTTTCCTTTGTTCTTGTATCAGACACCGTAATAACCGCTACTGTCAACGGACGGTCTGTAAATTCCATCATTGCCATGTTTCTCTTCCTTTCTATGTAACCAAAACTATACGTATAAGGCCCCCTATACTCTATTCATCTTACTAAGTCAGTTATGACTTCTTCTTAAGCTTTCAGCTCCCTAGATATAGCTTATAAGATTTACAATATATAACTAGCAAATACGCTGAGTACTACCTATATGTATAGTACCATATCTCTCATAGTCATCTCTATAGCAAATGTTAATAGCTGAAAAATTCTTTTACTTCTTTTAGCTGTCCTTTTGTGCAAGAAACATATAGTTCATCGCCACACTGTAATACGGTTGTTGCCACTGGTACAATCGGTTGCCCTCCTCGGTCAATGCTAACAATGATGGCTCCCCTCGGTAATTCAATATCTTTCAACATCGTATCTACATAAGGACATAGTACTGACAATCGTGTTTGGAAAAATGTTTGCTCTTCCTCCGCGCCTACAATGCCTTGGCTCATACGAAGTAATAGATTATCATAAATTGGCAACTCTTTCATAAATTCTGCCGTTAAGTATGCAATGATTGCCACCGTTCCTACTTGATATATACTGTGAAAGCTATTTGTCATCTCTAGAACAAGTAAAATCGCTAACAAAGGAGTGCGCATAGAAGCTGCTAGCATACCTGCCATACCACAAATGATAAAACTACCACCGAAGGCATTAGGAAGCATGTGCAATTCTACCAATATACTATGCGTCAACGCTCCCACTGCCGATCCAATCACCACCATAGGTAGGAAAATACCACCTTGTGCACCATTACCATAGCAAATAGATGTTAAAATAATCTTGCCTATAACAATATATACTAGCAGTTGTAATGTCTGTTGATGCTCAACCATCATACTAACTACATCATTGCCGCCACCTAGTAACAGTTGTGAATCTAACCCTAAGAGTGTTACCCCAAGAAATGTGAGTGAAATTTTCCACCCTCTAGAAATAGGAAGTTTATCATATACGGATTTGATGCCCACAATCATACGATTAAAAAAGATCCCGAAGAAACCTACCCCAACACCTAATATAAGAAGTGTAGCAAAATACTCGATAGGGATACTTTCCATCACAGAGAAACCCAATGACGGCGTTAAGCCAAACACCAAAGAAGTTATTAAATTCGCCGAAATAGTAGCAGAAAATGTAGGAATCACCAGCTTAGGATAAAAACTTTTATGCACTTCTTCAAATACAAAGATAGCTCCTGATACTGGTGCACTAAAAGCAGCTGTCAAACCTGCCGCAGCCCCTGCAGATGTTAAAATCCGCTCCTCTCGAAGAGAACTCCCAAACCAATTCGACAGTAACTTGCCAGTTGCACCTCCAAGCTGTACCGATGGTCCTTCCCGACCTACAGAGAATCCAACAATGCCTGTAAAAGCACCTCCAAAAAACTTAGACACTAATGTAGGAAAGGGGTTCATGTTAAAGATACCTTTCATTTCACCCTCGATTTGAGGAATCCCTGAACCACCTGATAAAGGTGCCCATTTTAATAGTAAATGACAACACCACCCTAAAATCATCATAGCAATAGTCCATATAATGATTTGCTCCATTGTTGCAGTAGACATGAATTCATGTCGAAAATCATTGCCCCAGTGAATGATATATCTGAAAGCAGATCCAATCGTACCTGCCACTATCCCAATAAGAATGCCTTTTACAATTAATAAAAGAAACTCTTCCCTGTCAAAGGTGTTAAAAAATTCTATCTTAGGTCTTTTGAAAATATTGTTTCGTTTATTGTGTATCATACTATCACCTTATATACCTTAATAATAGGTATAGTATACAAGGTTACAGTTGATTTGTCATTATGCAAAATTATCGGTATCCTAATATAAAAAGTCAGAATGATGAAAAATATACTAATTGTAGGAAAACTGGTTACTCTATTTTATTCATAAGAAACGTCTTAGAGTTATATCTTTGTCATTTGCAACTTCCTGTTCTACCCTGTGGGTTTTCTTCACTCCCTTCGGTCGTGGAAAAGCTTACGGGCCGAACTCCCCGATTCACACACTTTCATGTGTCGCTTCGCTCCTATGAAAGTGGTTCACTGGGGATCCCAGGCCTAATCATTCATACCTTAGATATTACTATTCTAATCTGGCTGGAAACGGCCAGACCAAAATAATATATTGAATGAGAAAATAAAAAAGACGCCTTTCGGCGTCTTCTTTATTTTCTTAATCAGCGACTTCCTATTTGTTCCTAGCTGTGGATTTTGTGCACCCCTTTGGGGCTTCAAAATCTTACGCTAGGAACTAAGCGATGCTCTACAATTTATGCGTCGCTCCGCTCCTTTAAATTATGAGCCCTGCTTATCCCAGGGCGACCTGCTCGTATGTAAACTCACTAAGTAATAAAAAAAGAGCACCCTTTTGGGTGCTC
>CAUREE010000005.1:0-73995 GCA_963523985.1 uncultured Veillonella sp. | reverse complement strand
ATTACAGGTACATGATGAACTAGTGCTAGAAGTAGTAGAATCGGAACAAGAGCAAGTAGAAACTCTGTTGCGTAATTGTATGGAACAAGTAGTGACATTACGAGTGCCATTGCAGGTAGATGTGCACAGTGCACAGAACTGGGCAGATGTAAAATAGTAGGTTTATAGAATTTCTATACAATGTATTTGTGTATAATAATAGTTGAGTATGACTAGAATCAAATGTGGGGGTAAATATGTATAAAATCGGACTCACAGGAGGTATTGCCTCTGGTAAAAGTACAGTGTTACGATGGTTACAAAAAAAAGGTATTCCCTATATTGATGCAGATGTAGTGGCTAGAGAAGTAGTAGAGCCGGGGACACCAGGTTTACAGGAATTGGTAGAGGCCTTTGGACCTAATACAGTGCTAGAAGATGGTACGTTACATCGTGCCTATATTGGTAGCCTTGTATTTTCTGATCCAGAAGCCTTGGAGACCATCAATTCTATATTGCAACCCCATATTAGACATCGTATACAAGAATTGACAGAAGAATGGGAAGCAAAAGGAAAGCAGGCTATTATCTATGATATACCATTGATGTTTGAAACAGATTGGCATACACAGATGGATGAGATTTGGCTTGTGTACGTAAACCCTGTGACACAACTAGAGCGTTTGATGAAACGAAACGCTTATTCTGAACAGGAGGCACTGGATCGAATTCGTAGTCAAATGAGTTTAGATGAAAAACGTGATTTAAGTACTGTGGTCATCGATAATTCTGGGACTATGAAAGAATTAGAAAAACAATTACGTAAATTGTGGAAAACAGCGAAAATTCACTTTCAGAAGGAGGAACTATGAGGGTATCCACAGCATTTGCTTGGCTAATCGTTGTTCTTACGGCCTATTATGTGCAATATGGACAACCCTATTTAGCTAGACAGTATGCGTATCCGTTAGTATATGAAAGCGCGGTAATGAAAAATGCATCTACTTACCATGTAAGACCATCTATGGTTGCGGCTGTTATCTATACGGAAAGTAAATTTGATACGAATGCAAAATCTTTACCAGGGGCTATAGGATTGATGCAGTTAATGCCAGAAACAGCGCACTGGATTGGAGAACAATTAAATCAGTCTAGCCTGTCTGACCAAGATATTAAGGAACCGAACACGAATATACAATTAGGGACTTGGTATTTATCATATTTATTAGAAGAATTTAAAGGTAACGAAATCTTAGCCTTAGCAGCCTACAATGCAGGACGTGGTCATGTGGAGGAATGGATGCAGACCTATGGCTGGGATGATAATTTTGATGATATAGACAAAATACCATTTCCAGAAACAAAAGATTACGTGAAACGCGTGATAGCGAATGAATCACAGTATCAAGCATTATATAGTCAACTACGATAAGGAAAGAGTCCATGGATGCAATCATAAAAGAATGTGAAACCCTCGATTTATCATGGTTAGAATCCACTATTGGAGACTTTCACTTAGTGGTGGAACAAAAAGCCTTATCATCTACTGTATATAGTATCTTTTATTATACAAATGATAGAAATTGGCGTTGGTCAGTTCTCTATGATACGGAAGTAGGGGATTATATGGTACGTATTACAGTACCTTTAGTAGAGTTTGTAGATATTGCTTTTATACGTGAGTCTTTAACCCCATTTATGGAGAACCTAAAGGCCAACTATAAAGCATCTATGATGACACGATTTATGGCGCCCCAAGAAGGATTTGTGTACGAATACAAGAAAAAAGGTATACATCAGTGGAAATATACAGAGGCATTGCCACAAACAATCGCAGAATATCATTTAGATGTGACACCTCATACTGCATTAGATATGATTAATGGTTCCTATATTATTGGCACCTATATCAAAGATAATGAGGAAACAGGAGTGGTCTTATTTTATAATACATTCCGCGATGAATTTTTTGGTGAAACTAGACAACAAGGCTATCCAGGAATTACACATGACTTGGACGCAACTACGATAGATAAATTTGAGCAAGCTTTGATGAATCATTTACAAGAAGTATTACTTAGTTTATAAACTACCTATATTATTTACTAATATAAATGGTATATTTTTTAGATACTATGTAATGGTAATACTTTTGTATAGGGAACAGAAATAGGATAGGGGAAGTATTTTGGAACAGATCCGAATAGAAAAACTAGGAAAATCCTTTGGGGTACGAGAAATCTTTTCTAATGTATCTTTTACCATACGACAAGGAGAGCGTCTTGCTTTAGTTGGCCCGAATGGGGCAGGTAAATCGACGTTGATGAAATGCATACTAGGCATAGAAGAACATGATGCGGGGATCATTGTGAAAGACAGTAGTATCACTATAGGCTATTTGCAACAAGATGTAAATTTAGGTGATGCTAGTTTAGAAGAAGAAATTCAAACGGCTTGGGCTGATGTACAGCACTTAGAATCCCAGTTACAAGCGTTAACGACAGAATTAGAAAATCGAGATGCCACAGAACAGGACTTGCGTCGTTTATCCTATTTACAAGAGCGATTAGAATGGCTTGGTGGGTATGATTATGAAAAACAAAGCCAACGTATTGCTTATGGGTTAGGATTTAGTGACGAAGATTTAAAGAAGAAAGCCAGTGAATTTTCTGGAGGACAAAAAACGCGTATTAACTTGGCGAAAGCCTTGGTGCGTCGTCCTGATTTTTTATTTCTTGATGAGCCTACTAACCATCTAGATATGCCAATGTTAGAGTGGTTAGAGGGATATTTAAAATCCTACAAAGGTGGCATTGTCATCATCAGCCATGACCGATATTTCTTAGATCAAGTGGCGACAGAAGTGGTAGAATTATCTCATCATAAAGTGCATACCTATAAAGGTAATTATAGCCAGTTCTTGAAACAACGAGAGCAGCAACGAGTGGCGTATCAACGTGCGTATGAAAAGCAACAGGAACACATTCGTAAAACGGAAGAATATATTGACAAATATCGAGCAGGCATAAAATCTAAAATGGCTCGTGGTCGTCAATCACAGTTAGATAGACTAGAAAGATTAGAGGCACTAGACCAAGATAGAGAGTTTGCTTTTACCTTTCCTAAGGCAGAAATGAGTGCAGACAGAGTGTTGATGGTGGAAGATGTGTCCATTGGATATGATATAGAACATCCAGTGGCTACACATATTACAACGACCTTACGTCGAGGAGATGTGGTAGGCTTAATTGGTGCGAATGGAGCTGGAAAATCGACTTTTGTAAAAACAATTATGGGGGAACTTAATACACTGGATGGATCGATTACCACTGGAAATCGTGTACAGACAGGATATTTCTCGCAAGAACATGAAGAATTACACCCTAGTTGGTCTGTGTTACAAGAGATCATGGCTCCTTATGATATGTCAGAAGAATCTGCTCGTAGCGTATTAGGTGCCTTTCAATTTAGAGGTGATGATGTATTCAAGTTAATAGGAGATTTATCAGGTGGAGAACGTGCTAGGGTAGCTTTATTACAGTTATTTTTAGAAGGCCGTAACTTCTTAATCCTTGACGAACCGACAAATCATTTAGACATCCCTACACGAGAAACAGTGGAGCAAGCCTTACAACAATTTGAGGGCACATTGCTCATTATTTCTCATGACAGATATTTGTTGGATGCTGTGGCAAAACGCATTGTGGTCTTAGATAATGGTGGCATTGAAGAGTTCCATGGTAATTATTCGTATTATAAAGAAAAAATGTTGGAACGATCAGTGTTAGCAGCTCAACGATTAGAAGCGGAGCAGACGAAACACAACAATATGTCCAACAATACAGCAGGAAAATCCGATAATGCTAAAGATAGAGCAGTGAGTACTGATTCTAATGGTGAGATACATAAAGGTACATCAGAGGCTACTATAACAGAAAAACAAGATACTAGCTATTCAGAAGCAGTGACAGCCCCTAAAAAGAAAACGAATTTTTTCATGCTAGAAAAGGAATTAGCCAAAGTAGAGTCAGATATTGCACGGTATGAGGCGACTGTTAAAATGTATACGGTACAGCTACAGGACCCATCTATCCAAGGAGATATATCAGAATATGAACGATTATCTCAAGAGTTAGCCAATACAACATCACAGTTAGAGGTTCTTTATGAGAGGTGGGAACACCTTAGCGAAGAGGCCTAGGAGGTTTCTATGAAAGGTCGTTTTGCACCCAGTCCTACAGGCCATATACATGTAGGTAATTTGTGGGTAGCATTTTTGTCCTATTGGTCTGCACGGCATCAAGATGGTGAATATATAGTGCGCATAGAAGATGTAGATACACAACGGTCTAAATCAATCTATGCAGATCATATACTAGAAGATTTATCTTGGCTTGGTTTTACTTGGGACGAAGCACCTACGTATCAATCTGAACGTTTGGATATATACGAGAGATATTTACAAGAATTACGTAGCCAAAAACGGTTATATCCATGTTATTGTAATCGAGCGCGCTTACAGGAAATCAGTAGCGCTCCTCATCAAGGTGAAGCCCATCATGTGTACGATGGATATTGTTTAACCCATGAGCCGACTATAGGTGAAAGACCTCCTTCTTGGCGATTTCATATGGAGGATATAAAAGGATCCTTTCAGGACATATATCGAGGTGTGGTAGATTATGAAATCCAATCTTGTAGTGATGATATCGTGTTAAAGCGATGGGATGGAATGATTGCCTATCATTTGGCGGTGGTGATTGATGATTATGAAATGGGTGTCACAGAAGTAGTTCGTGGTAATGATTTACTGCCTGTGACGGGTCATCAAATTGCGCTGGCCCAAGCCTTGGGCTTTTCTACTTTGCAATATGGTCATGCCCCTATGCTAGTGGATGCAGAAGGGTATCGTCTGTCTAAACGGCAACAAAGTATAACCATACGTGATCTGCAGAACCAAGGGGCTACACCAGAGATACTGTGGGCATGGTTTGCATTAGAAACAGGATTACTCACAAAGGGGGACTTACCTCTTAGCGGTCACATAGGGCTTTCAGAACTATTGGAGATTACAATTCCAAAGAAACTATTAAAACAAGATATAATTAAATTGACAAATTTCGATATTATGGTATGATAGTACAGTAACGAGGAGATACGTATGTCAATGGAAACAGCGATCCAAGAAAAAACGTGGGCCGTTTTAGGTGCCACAACAAGAACCGATAAGTTCGGATATAAGATTTTCAAACATCTTGTCAATAAAGGATATACAGTGTATCCAGTGAATCCTAATATTACATCTATCGATGGCGTACAATGCTATCCAAGCTTGCATGAGTTGCCAGTAGTACCTACTGTAGTGGACTTTGTTGTGCCAGAAAAAGTTGGTTTAGAAGCTCTAGATAGTTGTAAAGAATTAGGGATTAAGACCGTTTGGCTACAACCAGGTGCGGATAAACCGGCAGTAGTGAAAAAGGCAACTGAATTAGGTCTTGAAGTGATTCAAGATTGTGTATTGATTCAAATTTAATAGGAGGCTAACATGAGCGCAATTATTGATGTAACATCTGCAAATTTTAAAGAAGTAGTAGCAACAAATGATAAAGTAACTGTTGTGGATTTCTGGGCACCATGGTGTGGATACTGTGTTCGCATGATGCCAGTATATGATGAATTAGCGGCTGCATTGGGTGACAAAGTGACATTGACAAAAGTAAACACTGACGAACAACCTGAATTGGCACAATTCTTCAAAATTGAAATTCTTCCTACATTTGCTATCTTCAAAAATGGTGAAATCGTAGATCGCAAAATCGGTTTCATTCCATTAGAAGAATTAAAAGCAGCTGTAGAAGCACATCTATAATACATAAAAGGACTGATGCATTCAGTCCTTTTTGTCTACTCTATTTGAGTTTGTATTTCTATCGGCATAATAGGTATGTAACAAGTAACAACATGTATTAGAAAGAATAGTTAAACTACTATTTGGTGTATGTTATGCAAAAAGCATGTATCTCATTGACAGTGCGTCAAAAGATACATGCTTTTTTATGTATATCGTTTATCTAATAAACTTTCTAGTTTTTTCTCTTTTCGAGCGTCTAATACTTTGCCTGCCAAAATGGATGGTATTGCTACGCCTACACCGATGGATATGATGATTAGGATGGCAGTGACTCCACTTTGAATGGCTTCGACTAAGGTTGCAGATGTGAGAGAATTAATATGTAACATGGCATATAAAAATCGATAGATAAATACGCCAGGTACAAGAGGAATCGCTGATGGAATCGCTAATACCTTAGAGGATGTATGGGAATAACGAGCTGCTTTCAGAGAAAATAAACTGACCATAGCAGCAGCGATAAAAGTAGCGCCAAACACAGAAAATCCTAAGTATAATATGAGCATATTTTTTACTAAAATAGCAATGAGGCCACCAATACCTATGAGTGGGAGTAGACGCTTTGGAGTATAAAACATCACAGCATAGCCCGCAGCACCCACAACGGCAGCACCTAATAAAACAATGGAAATGCTGTCTGGAACAATACTTAAATGGGTGAAATCATAAGAATGATTGAAGTATTGAGCCATGCTAATCCCTACAGTCATACTGCCCACAATGAGTAACGTATGTACAGCTCGAGATATTCCTGCCAAAATGTAGTTGTTTAGCAAATCATCGACGGTATTAATGAGAGGAATGCCAGGAACCATAAACAATGTGCAAGCAATCATAGCATAGATCACATCGGCAGAGTCAAAAATACATCCGGATAGAAAGGCTAATCCAGAAGATACCGCAGCAGCACAGGCGATACTGATATAGCCATTAATTTGAAAACGTTTTAAGATGAGTTGGACTATGAATCCTAATAAAGCACAAACTGTTGTAATCCATGCAGAGATAATAGTACCCCCAAATAAGATAGGAAAAGCACCACAGGCAAATCCTGCAAAGATGGCAGATGTGGCATTCGAATAGGGAGGATCTTTTTTAGCAATCTCTTCGAGTTTTTGGGAAAATTTATCAAGAGTATACTCATTACGTAATGCAGTCCAAGTTAAGACACTAATGGCGGAAATAATATCCATATTAGCTCCTAAATATTGGACATTTCTAAAGGATGTAAAGCAATCTTCTGGACTATGAATATTAATTAAAATATTAGAGTAGGCAATATGGATATGAAGATGATCTGCTGGAATTCCCATATATGCGGCTGCGCGACGCATATCTCGAACAATTTGGTTCGCATTGGCTCCATTTTCAGATAATAAACAGCCCATACGAAGTAGAATTTTTACCTTTTTTCTGATTTCCACAAAGGGTTCTTCTAAAATATGCAAATCCTTTTCTGTATATTGAGACATATTAACGCTTCTTCCGTAAGTATTCCGTATTTAAATCTACATCAACTTCCACAGTATCTGCTTCAGGTTCAGCATCTACAAACTCAATAGATTCCAAATGTTGTACCACTTGGGCACGGATAAAACCTAAATACACTTCATATAAATCTTTTTTTTCTGCTAATTCTTCTTCTGTTAGAGCTTGACCAGATTTTTTTTTCGCTGCCAATGCATTAATGCGAGTTAAGGCTTCTTCCATAGTCATATCTTTTTTTTCTTGTTCTGTCATGTATAATCTCCTTATTTGTTAGCGCTCACCCTTTATGGTATGATACACTATATATTAGTGTTAGATCAAAGTATCTAACCTATGGTAATCATTGTAGATTTTATTATAACACAATTTACATAGTTTTTTCATCTTAGAGGAGAAGGCTCCGATGCGAATCACAAAAGCCATTAAGTCAGAGCAAATACGAATTTTGAGAGAAGTCTACCACGATGCAAAACCGGCACTAGAGTTTACAACGCCTTTTGAATTGCTAGTAGCGGTAGCATTGTCTGCACAATGTACGGACGAACGAGTCAACATTGTAACAAAACGACTCTTTCCAAAATATAGCGATCCCAAAGATATGTATGAATTAGGGATTCCAGGATTAGAGGCATTGATTAAAGATTGTGGATTATATCGATCCAAAGCGAAACATATTCATGAAACATGCAAGATTTTAGTAGAACAATACAATAGTGAAGTGCCGCGAGATTTTGATACCTTAGTAACATTGCCAGGAGTTGGTCGTAAAACAGCCAATGTATTGGTATCTATTTTATTTGATACGCCAGCCATTGCAGTAGATACTCATGTATTCCGTGTGTCCAATCGGTTAGGGATTGCTAAGGGTAAAACACCTGACGAAGTAGAAAAGAAACTAAAAAAAGCGATTCCTATGGAACATTGGAGTGCTGCACATCATTGGATGATTTGGCACGGTCGAAAAATTTGTAAAGCACGAAAACCATTATGTGACGAATGTCCTTTATATGATGTATGCCAATCGGCAGGAAAGGTATAGTATGACAGAACAAATGAGACGTCTCATTGAGACTTTTACCAAAGTAGGTGTTACAGGTCCTGCTATCGTACAGGAAATCGCAAGATTTCGAGTGTTAGACCAAATCATCACCCAAAGTGGTGAAGTTCGTGAGTGGGGCATTACGCCAAAAGAATTGTTTGAGCTTGCTCAAACTTCTACAATAGATATGTTTGGTTCTTTACCATATGATGAAGCAGGCTTTAAGGAAATTTACGGCATTTCTTTTAGCGTGGAATTAATGGATTTCATAAGTGCTACTGGTTATTATGAAGGCGTGTCCGCAGGTCGTCAGTGGTCTGTACCGATGCAAGAAGTGATTGATTTCCATAAGAATACAGAAGGGATCATCCTCTTTGCCTATTTTGAGGAATATGCAGCTATTGCAGAAGAGATTATGCAAACCCTTCCAACCGATCGTTTGCTGTTCTATACAGCCTCTGAAAGCTGTTATAATCTCTTCCGTAGTTTATATCCATTAGCACCAGTGATCAATGAATGGCCAGAAGATGTTATCTTTGATCATATTGTAGCGGCTACATCTGGTATGTTTACAGCACCGGTAACTACGATGGAACAAATGGCAGCTCGTGTGAATAATGTGAGCGAAAGAGGTACAGTACGTTACTTCATTCCAGTGTCTGCTGTACAAGATCAATTGAATATGAATCGAGTAGCCTTGCAGTTCATGATTCTTCAAAACCATTTAGAAGTAGTTCGAGAATGGGCGCCATTGCAAACCTATGAATTCCGTTATGGCTTAGGTTCTGTGAAAAAAGTAGATCTTTCTATTTGTGAAATTGTTGAAGATGGTTATAAGCAAACCAACTTTATTCCATTGCCACATGAGGTGTTAGCCTCTATGGAAACATTTAGCTTAGCTCACTATGGACTTTCACTATATGGAGTACAAGTAAGTATGAATCCGAAGCATCCAACTATGGGTGAGGATGGATACATGCATGGCGATTATCGGATTCCAACATACATGCAACGCATGTTTGAAGCCTTGGAAGGATACTATTTACAAGTTTCTATGAAAGGCATCGATGTATCTGTCACCTTGGAACACAAACAGGGTATCCCATTAGGTGCTTCTCCAGAAGATGCAACTGTACAAGAAACAATGGAACAATCAATTTTACAGGATGATACAGTAGCATATCATTGGTATTTTAATCATCCAAGTGCACCATTCTTGTGGTATACCTATTTCAACAGTGAAGAAGGAAAACAAGTAGTACGTACATTAGCATCCATGGTAACTACTACACCAGCCTTATTGCAATTAATGGGTAGTTGTCGTCGCCAAGTGGTGAAAGAAGAGGCGCTAGCTACATTTACTACAAGCTTTACAAATTCATTAAAACAATATGAAACAGAAAAAGCGCAAGCTGAAATAAACTGGGCTAGTGCATTAGCTACATTAGCTACTGAGATTGTACCAGTACCAACAGAAACAAATACAGAAGTAGGGGAGGACTAATCATGGCTGTTGTGAATTATTCAATTTATAAAGTATTAGGTACGCTGTCAGAAAATAAAGATGGTTTGAAAAAACAATTAACATGCACAAGCTGGGGACGTTACAATCCTAAATTTGATATCCGTGCATGGGATGAAGATTACTCACAAATGACGAAAGGTGTCACCTTAACATTGGAAGAAATTTTAGAATTAAAAGAAATCTTAAACTCTGTAGATTTAGAAGAAGCCTTAGAAGAAGCAAAACAAGAACGAGCAGAGGCTAAAAAATTAGAAGCAGAAAAATCTGAATAAGTCATAGTCCCTAGTATTGCATAGTTACTGGGATTCGTGTTATAATCTTTAGGAATAGTTTAGACGTTGAAAAGAGGTGTATATACATGAAAGAAGGAATTCATCCAAATTATGTGGAAGCAACTGTAACTTGCGGTTGTGGTAACACATTCAAAACTGGCTCTGTTAAAGGTGATCTTCGCGTGGACGTTTGCTCCAACTGCCATCCATTCTTCACAGGCCAACAACGTGCGGCTAAAGCTCGCGGTCGTATCGAACAATTTAACAAACGTTACGGCAAATAATTGCGTACACAAACTATACAAATTAAATGGCAGAGCTAAGGCTCTGCCTATATTTGTTTTACAGGAGAACCTATGACTCAACAACGATTAAAGAAATTTGTCGGTGGTCAAGCAGTGATTGAAGGGGTTATGATGCGTGGTCCTAAAATAATGGCCACAGCTTGTCGTAAACCGGATGGAACCATAACGGTAAAGGAAGAACCAACGAAATCTATCCAAGACAAATATCCCGTTTTAAAACTGCCTTTCTTACGTGGAACTGTAGCTTTGTTTGAATCCTTAGTGATTGGTATGAAAGCATTATCGTTTTCGGCACAAGCCTCTGGAGAAGAAGAGGAAGAGGTCACAAATAAGGAAATCGCCATCACTATGGCTGTATCTGTGCTCATTGCAGCAGCATTATTTATTGCCTTACCAACGTGGCTAGCAAAATTTATGCCTGGTGCTGGCTCAGATCATATGATATTGAATCTATATGAAGGAACCATTCGATTAGTTCTTTTTTTACTATATATTTTTGCTATCGGATTAACCCCAGATATTAAGCGTGTCTTTCAGTATCATGGGGCGGAGCATAAAACCATTCACACTTATGAAAATGATAGACCATTAACGGTAGAAGAAGTGCGAAATCATTCGAGATTACATGCTCGGTGCGGGACAAACTTTTTGTTATTTGTGATGGTTGTGAGTATATTTGTATTCGCTTTTCTAGGGTGGCCAAATTTAGTGGAACGCATCGTTTCTAGATTAGCCCTTATGCCTGTAGTAGCGGGCATTTCTTATGAGCTTATCCGTTTTGCTGGACGCTCCCAAAACCCACTAGTGAAAGCCATGATCGCTCCGGGTCTTGTGTTGCAATATATGACAACACGTGAACCAGATGATGATCAAATTGAAGTGGCCATTCGTGCCTTAACATCGGTGCGACCTAGTGAAGAAGATGCTTACGAAGAAGAATAGAAAGGAGTCACCGTGTTAGTAGATAAACTGCAAGTGATTGAAGATAAATTTTTAGACTTGGAACAGCGTATTTCTGACCCAGACGTGATTGCTCGTCAAGAAGAATGGCGTAAATTGACTCGTCAACATGCGTCATTAACGGATACAGTGAATACATTCCGCCAATATAAACAAGTCTTAGCCGGTATCGAAGAAGCATTGGAAGTATTAGGCGATAAAAGCCTAGATGAGGACTTCCGTGCCATGGCGCAAGAAGAATTGAATGAATTAAAAGTTCGCCGTGACGAATTAGAAGCAGAATTACATATTTTGCTATTACCAAAAGATCCGAACGATGATAAAAATATTATCGTCGAAATTCGTGGCGGTGCTGGTGGTGATGAAGCAGCTTTGTTTGCAGGCGATTTATTCCGTATGTTTACAAAATATGCAGAAACACAAGGCTGGAGATGTACTATCATCGATGCCAATGAGCCTGAATTAGGAGGTTTCAAAGAGGTAGTATTCTCTATCGAAGGTGATAGTGTATATTCTAAGTTAAAATTTGAAAGTGGTGTACATCGTGTACAACGTGTGCCAGATACAGAATCTTCTGGACGTATTCATACGTCTACGGTAACTGTTGCGGTATTGCCGGAAGCAGAAGACATCGATATCGAAATCAATGAAAAAGATTTAGAAATCGATACGTACCGTGCCTCTGGTGCGGGCGGACAGCACATCAATAAAACAGAGTCTGCCGTTCGTATTACTCACAAACCATCTGGTATTGTAGTAGCGTGTCAAGATGAGCGTTCCCAGCTCAAAAACCGTGAAAAAGCCATGCGTGTATTGCGTGCTAAATTACAAGATAAAGCAGAGCAAGAAGCGACATCCGCTATGGCAGCAGACCGTAAGAGCCAGGTGGGTACAGGGGATCGTTCTGAGCGTATTCGCACGTACAACTATCCACAAGGTCGTGTGACAGACCATCGCATTAACTTAACTTTATACAAATTAAATGCTGTATTAAATGGGGATATGGATGAATTAATCCAAGCTTTAATCACAGCAGAACAAGCCGCTAAAATGCAAGAGGCAAATCAACATGGATAATGAGTTATGGACTATTAGTCGCATGCTCCAATGGACAGAGCAGTATTTTCGCTCCAAAGGCATAGAATCAAGCCGCTTGGATGGGGAAGTACTGCTTTCTCATAGTTTGGGCTGTGACCGTATGTACTTATATGTCAACTTTGACCGTCCCTTGGACAAAGTAGAATTAGATGCCTATCGACCTCTAGTGGTACAACGTGCCAAAGGTTATAGTGTAGCAGCCATTACAGGTCATAAAGAATTTATGGGGTTAGACTTTCATGTGAACGAGCATGTATTGATTCCCCGTCCTGATACGGAAACATTAATTGAGGATATACTAGCTCTTTATGATGTGGATGCATCGCCACGCGTTTTAGACTTATGTACAGGTCCCGGTACCATTTTATTAAGTCTATTGCATTATTTGCCCAATGCCACTGGTGTAGGTGTAGATATTTCCAACAAAGCATTAGCAGTAGCTGAGGAGAATCGCGTATCCTTAGAATTAGCCGATGTTTCAAGGTTCTGTGAAAGTGATATAAAGCAACTATTAGAACAGGTGAAAGTAGGCAAAGGTACTGAATATAGTGCGGTATTGGATGCTTGTAAGTCTCTATTTGATGAGCAACAAACATTCTTAGAAGGTATATTTGATGTGCTTGTATCAAACCCACCATATATTACTACCGCAGAGATGAACACATTATCTCAAGAAGTATTACATGAACCTCATATTGCCCTTCATGGAGGAACTACAGGATTAGAGTTTTATATTCCTATCATTCGTGAAGGTTGGCGTTTTGTGAAAGACGGTGGATACCTTGCCATCGAAATTGGACAAGGTCAAGAAGACGCTGTATCAAAGCTAGCCGTAGAAACAGGATGCTATGGAGAACCAGTGTATCAACATGATATAGCTGGTATTATTCGTGAAGTGCGTTGGAAGATACAACGTAAATAGTGATATAATAGTGCATAGGAAAGGAGGTACGATATGGAAACATTAGATCATATTGAGACACAGTTATTAACTGCAAATGATATGGAGTTAGCGGGCACTTTGCTTCGTGTAGGCGATTTAGTAGCTATACCTACGGAGACGGTTTACGGCTTAGGAGCTAATGGACTGGCAGCAGATGCGATGGATCGCATTTATGCTGCAAAGGGGCGACCTTCTGATAATCCTTTAATTTTACATGTATGTGATCAGTCTATGGTACACCGTTTAGTTAAACATATCTCTCCTTTAGAACAAAGATTAATGGATACCTTTTGGCCAGGTCCTTTGACGATTACCTTTGAAAAGTCTGCGCTAGTGCCAGAGCGTGCGACCGGTGGACTTTCACGGGTGGCATTACGATGCCCAGACCATGAGGTGTGTCGTGAGATGATACGTATTGCGGGTGTGCCTATTGCAGCACCTAGTGCCAATCTCTCAGGTCGACCAAGTCCGACAACTGCGGAGGCAGTTCTACATGATATGAAAGGTCGTATTCATGCAATAGTGGATGCAGGTCCCTGTGAAATTGGAGTGGAATCTACAGTAGTACAAGTAGAAGATAATACTGTCATTATCTTGCGTCCCGGTGGTGTCACAAAAGAGATGCTAGAAATGGTGGCGGACCATGTGGTATATGATACGGCATTGCATGATCCTACAGAGGCGCCGAAAGCGCCAGGGATGAAATATCGCCATTATGCCCCTGATATGCCTGTACAAGTACTTGTGGGACAGTCATTAATAGTAGCAGAACATATGAAAGACATCATAGATAAGATGGTTCAGCAAGAACCTGTTTTACAAGAAGATTGTAAGGGAAAAACGAGAATTGGGTTATTACTGTCAGAGGAAACCTTGGAAAATTTAAATGTAATTCTTTCCAACTTTGCACTGTCAGTAGATATCATTGTATATGGTGAACAAGCAGAGCCTATGGCATTGGCCAACCGTTTATATGATAGTTTATTACAGTTCAACGACATGGGTGTGGATACATTACTTGTGGAAGGCTGTGCTCCGGTAGGACTTGGTGTGGCCGTTATGAATCGCTTAGAGAAGGCCAGTGGTGGGCATGTACAATTTGTGTAAATGATAGTAGAGGTAATTATGAATTTATTATTTGTTTGTACAGGGAATACCTGTCGTAGTCCCATGGGAGAAGGAATTGCTCGTGCTGTTGGACGTGACCTTGGTATAGAGGTGGTAACTTTATCCACAGGTTTATTTTGTGTGCCAGGGGCTAAGGTGAGCGACGAAGCTGTGGAGGCAGTTCGAGAATTAGTAGGCGAAGATATTAGCGAGCACAGTTCGCGCCCCTTAAAAGTAGATTTTGTGAAAGCCGCAGATTATGTATTGGCAATGACAGAAGATCATAAAAAAATATTACTTCGCCAATTTCCTTTCGACAGTAAAAAAATCATGACCCTTGCTGAATTTGCTGGCGAAGTAGGCGATGTAGAAGACCCATTTGGACAATCTCAAGAAGTATATACGAAAACAGCGGAACAGATTGTACGGTATATACAACAAGGGCTTGCATTGCATAAATAAGAATGTTCTATTTGGGGCATAAAATAGATTGGATACCTTAGCATATAAAGAATACTATAATTGCTTGTATCTATACATTAACAATGCGGATATGTATCCACAATATAGGTGTACACAGATATATATTGATAAGATACTGTTTTAGGAACCTAGCATTACATAAAGGAGGACAAAATGAAAGTAGCAGTTGGTTGTGATCATGGTGGATTTCATTTGAAAGAAGCTATTAAAGGCTTACTAGAAAAACAAGGTATTGAGTACAAAGATTTTGGTACATACTCCACAGATTCTATGGATTATCCAGATGTAGCAAAACCATTGGCAGAAGCAGTAGCAGCTGGTGAATTTGACCGTGGTATTTTGACATGTGGTACAGGTATTGGAATCGGTATTGCAGCGAATAAGGTAAAAGGCATTCGTGCTGCATTATGTCATGATACATTCTCTGCCCATGCTAGCCGTGAGCATAACAATGCAAATGTACTCACTATGGGGGAACGTGTTATCGGTCAAGGGTTGGCATTAGATATCGTTGATATTTGGTTACATACTGAATTTGAAGGCGGTCGTCATGCTAAACGTGTGGATAAAATCTCCGCTATCGAAGAATAATACAAAAGAATAATATCGAACAAAATAACGGCTAGTCCAAAAATGAGGCTAGCCGTTTTTATGTTCGATGTAATTTTTAAATAATAATACTCGGTATCTTACAAATGTAGAAATATTACTCATTTTCCTATACAATAGTAGATATAATATTACTATTAGATAGGAGACACTATGCATATTTTATTAACAAATGATGATGGCTTATGGGCCCCAGGGATACAAGGATTAGCACAGGAATTAGCGAAGCACCATCGAGTTACGATGGTAGCACCTAAGGTGGAGCAAAGTGCTAAATCCAGCTCGTTAACAGTGCAGGTACCAATCAGAGCAAAAGAGATGAGCGAAGACGGTGAAAACCCAAGAATGATCTTTGTAGAAGGGACACCAGTGGACTGCGTGAAATTCTCTTTGTCCTATTTATTGGAACAAGATCGACCTGACCTAGTGGTATCAGGTATCAACCACGGATTTAATTTAGGTTCTGATGCGGTATATTCGGGTACTGTCGGTGCCGCATTAGAAGGATTGATGTACGGCATTCCATCCTTGGCACTATCCTTAGAAAAATATAGTGCAAAACGTTTGGAAGAGATTGCACCTTTCATTGTTGATTTTATCAAAGTAATGTACGAAGAGGGCAAATACCAAGGATTGTTAAATGTTAACTTCTTAAAAGAGGGACCTGTTGGTTGGGATAAAGTGAAAGTATTCCATCAAGGTTTTCAAGAATACACGAATGTGATCGATGTTCGGAAGGATGCCAAAGGCAGAAAGTACTATTGGATTGTAGGAGACCAAGGTTTTCATAAAGAAGATAAGCCAACTGATGTGGGACATATCAAGGAAGGGTATATCTCTGTGGTGCCTTTGACGTGGAAACAAGAAGATACAGATCAAATTCCAGTAGTAGAACGGTTAATTACAAATAAATAGCGTGCAGTCATAAAAGTTTTACATCCCTATGGAGGTAGTATCAACTTTTACATATGTTTATAGTCTAGTTATACATTTGGGGTGTATCTAGCAATATAGAAACGATCTATATATCAAAGTAAATGATATAATAGGTCGTTTCTTTTTATTGTAAACTCCTATTAAACACATTGGAGTTGACAATAAAAACCAATAGTGCTTTAATACTACTTGAAAGACATTTTTTATCATCTTATGTTGTCGATCAAGGGAGGATCGTATCATGAAAGAAGAAACAAATGTAACAGGAACGATGAGTGCAAGACAGATTACGATGACTGCATTATTTGTGGCATTGGTAGCAGTAGGGGCGTTTATTAAGATTCCCATTCCGAATTTGCCATTTACCTTGCAATTGCTCTTTACTACATTAGCTGGTCTCATCTTGGGAAGTCGTTTAGGTGGTATGAGCGTAGCGATGTACATTATTCTTGGCCTTGTAGGGGTGCCGGTATTTACAGAAGGTGGCGGGTTCATGTACATCTTCAAACCTACATTTGGCTATCTTGTAGGCTTTGCTATTGGTGCCTTTGTGGCAGGTCGCATGATAGAAAATGCAGGGGTAGTTACTTTTAAAAAATTGTTAACTGCATCCTTTGTAAACTTACTTATCGTGTATGCCCTAGGTATGGTTTACTTATATGAAATTATGGATTTATACCTAGCAAAACCAATTGGACTAGATGTATTATTTATCTATTGTTTTGCATTGCCAGTGATTCCAGATATTTTTCTTTGCATCTTGGCAGCCTTCATTGCAAAACGATTACTTCCGATTTTAAAACGATAGTGAACATAACAGATTTAATATAAGGTGCATATACACTTTGGTATGCACCTTATGTTGATATTTGTGAAAGTCATAATAGGTGATGAACAACGTAGGAAAGGACATAAATCATGACAACAATTGAATGCCCAAAAGGGTTATACATTTTAGGTACAGGAACAGATGTAGGCAAAACATATATCACTGCCTTATGGCTCAAAAAACTTCGTGAATCAGGCCATGATGTGGCGTATTATAAAGCAGCGGTTAGTGGTGCTCCTAGCATTTCTGAAAGTGATGCAGGGTATGTGAAACAAGTGGCAGGACTTTCACAAGCAGATGAGACTTTATTATCCTATGTATTTGATGAGGCCGTATCTCCCCATTTGGCGTCTCGTCATGAAGGAAAGATTATCGATAGAACCGTAGTAAACCGTAATTTCTGTAACGTTGCTAGAACACATGCATACACAACTGTAGAAGGTAGCGGCGGAATTGTGTGCCCATTGCATGTGACAGATACTGAATTATACATGCTAGAAGATGTAGTAAAGGATTTACAGCTGCCAACCATAGTGGTAGCCACAGCAGCACTTGGCACGATTAATAGCACGGTGTTGACAATTCATTATTTGCAATCCAAAGGTATCTCTGTAAAAGGGATTATCGTAAATCAATATACAGGAAATCCTATGGAAGAAGATAATTGTATAATGATAGAACGATTGACAGGCATTTCTGTATTAGATCGAGTAGGACCTGGTGAAACAGCATTACATATGGATGTGGACACTATGTTAGATTGCTATGAGAATATTGTGAATCCACATGCGTAAGTAGTTATGTAGGAGATATATTTTTTAAAATAATGTAATGTTAGTGTGAAACTTTATTTTAGAAGTTTATATAATTACGGATAGATACATTTAAAAGATACATTATTGAAATGTATAGTTAATACAATTACTAATGGTGCTATATATGAGATATACATATCTGAAACATCGTTTAAAAATTATAATATAAATGTACGAGAGGTATAGGTATACACATGAAAGATTGGGCAAAAAAGGATTTAGAATTAATTTGGCATCCATGTTCTCAAATGAAAGATTATGAAACATTGCCACCTATTGTGATCGACCATGCAAAAGGTTGTTATTTATATGATGTAGAGGGAAAAGAATACATAGATATCATAAGTTCTTGGTGGTGTAATTTATTGGGTCATTGTCATCCAAAAGTAAATGAGGCTATAAAAAGCCAATTAGATACATTGGAACATGTTATTTTTGCTAACTTTAGTCATCGCCCTGCCATCACCTTGGCGGAACGATTGAAAGAAGTGGTGCCAGAAGGATTAACACGCTTTCATTTTAGTGATAATGGGTCTGGTGCTGTAGAATGTGCCTTGAAAATGGCGTTCCAGTATCACTATCAAACAGGTCATCCAGAACGTCAAAAATTCTTATGCCTTAGTGAAAGTTACCATGGTGAAACCATTGGCGCTTTGTCCGTAGGCAGTATGGATCTATTTGCAGAAATTTATAAACCTATGCTGATGGATCAAACAATCCACACACAAGGACCAGACTGTTATCGTTGCCCTTATGATAAAACTCGTGAGACTTGTTCCTGTGAATGTTTTGAGCATATGGAAAAAGATTTTGCAGAACATGGTTCCACATTGGCAGCGGTTATTGTAGAACCGTTGATTCAAGGTTGTGCAGGAATGAAAATGTATCCTCCAGAGTATTTACGTAAGTTACGTGATCTTTGCGATCGTTACGGAGTATTGCTAATTGCTGATGAAATTGCAACAGGCTTTGGTCGTACGGGTAAATTATTTGCCTTTGACCATGCAGGAGTGTCGCCAGATATCATGACTGTCTCTAAAGCATTAACTGGTGGCTATATGCCGATGTCTATTACAGTAGTAGCTGAAAAGATTTACCAAGCTTTCTACGATGATTACCATACAATGAAAGCGTTCATGCATAGCCATACCTATAGTGGTAACCCATTGGGATGTGCTGCGGCATTAGCAGTGTTAGATACCTTGCGAGATGAACATATTTTAGAAGAAGCTGAAGAAATGGGTAACTATTTACATGATGCTTTAGTGAAAGCATTAGGCAATCACCCAAATGTAGGTGAAATTCGTCGCATGGGATTAATTAATGCCATTGAACTTGTTACCAACAAAGAAACAAAAGAAGGATTTGATGGATCCTTGCGCATGGGCTATCAAATCTATAAAAAAGCGTTGGATAGAGGATTACTACTTAGACCATTAGGGAATGTTATCTACTTTAACCCACCATTAACCATAGATAAAGAGACCATCGATATTGCCATTGAACGAACAGTACAAGCCATGGCAGATGTATTAGGATAATTTATGGTTATCAAAATATCATATTACAAGCATGGCAAATTACTGAAATTGGCAAAATGAATGCATTGTTATAGTAGTGCCATATATAATGAATTAGAATAATAAAAGGCTGTAAGCAAACAATACGAATGCTTACAGCCTTTTTCTGTAATGTGTATAAACTTTTATGTAATCGTTAAATATATTACATATCTGAATGAATCAAAGTATAGCGTGTTGAGATTATACACAAATAATCAATTGTTGTGGTTATTTTCTGTATACCCTTCAGGTGCTTTAGGTTCTACTACAATGTCGTTATGGGTATTAAAGATGACATACCCCAAAGGTGATCCAGGGGGCTTTTTAATATGTTTCACTAAGGTGTAGTCCACGGTTACTTTAGAAGTATCTTTTCCTTTGCTAAAGTACGCAGCAATTTGCGCGGCGGCCTCAATCATTTTAATATCAGGCTCAACGTCAGACCGCAAGATAACGTGGGATCCTTGTATATGCTGTGTATGTAACCACAGATCATTTGGTTTGGCCCACCGATTGGTAAGGTATTCGTTTTGTTGGTTATTTTGTCCCACATATACATCTCCATTAGGAATGGTAAAGTGCAAGAAATTATCTTTCTTTATCTTGAAAGGAATCGGCTTTTTAGATTGTCTTAAGATGCCTGCGCTTTCACATTCGCTACGGATTTCTTGAACAGACTGTTTTGTGGTAGCCAAAGATAAACTGTATTGAATGGATTCTAAATAGGAAAGGCGCATAGAGCTTTGTTCCAGTTGGTATTGACCATTCTTCGTACGATTTTTCATCTTACGATACAGTTTATAATAGGCTTGTGCATTTTCTGTGATTGACAATGGAGGGTCCAAAGGAATCGTGATATTTTCGGCATCATCAGATAAGACGTTTTGCACTGTTACTTCCGATTCATAGTGATGAGGCAAGTAGCTATAAATCATGAGCAAATCACCGTATGCTTTATAGGTATCTGCTTTTGAAGTATCATCGAGTTCAGCCTTAATCTTTTCGTGACGGCCTTCTTCTTTTTTGATAGCTGCAGAGATAATTTTTTCTAGCTCTTTTCCTGCTGTATGGATGGCTCCTAGCTTTGCCACATCCTGTGAAAGTGCCTCGGAAATCGTTCCATAATGTATGGTGTCAACAATAGTGTGAGGAGAACTTTCACAGATAGGTATAGGAGTTAACAAGCGTTTGCCAGTAGCCGTGGTATATTGTAATAATCCTTGCGCATTGAGAAGTTGAGCCTGCAATTGGGTCAGCCCTTCAGTGATTTGGTTAATGAGGTCCTCTGTCATTGGTGTAGTTGGTGTTAAGTCCATGCGACAACATAGGTCATCTAATAGAACAGGACCGAAGCCGTTGAAGATGTGACGAATCGTATTGCCCACTGTATCTTGGGAGAATGATTGGAGTAATTGAGTTATCTCTGGACCAGAGAACTGCATGAGGTCTACACGAGAGGTATTGGGTGGCAATTCATAAGGCAATTTAGGTGCCACGGAGCGCACGCGGTTCATGAGCGGAGTAACGTGAACAAGGGATTCTAAAATGATGCCATCTTGCACGAAGATACAGTTGGAATATTTCCCCATTAGTTCTACATAAATTTCATTTACAACGATGGAACCATCTAAGCCTAATTTGTCGGCTGTAATCCGGATAATACGGTCTCCATGAAGTTGCTCGATATTTGTGATGCGAGCTCCTTCAATATGTTTACGTAAATACATAATGAGAGATGTAGGCTCCTTGGGAGCATCCACGATTTTGTCCGTTACATAGATAGAGGGCGCGCTACCCACGGTAATCACTAAGTAGGGACTCGTGGTAAGTGTATTAATTTTTAAGAGAATACTTGTTTTATCAATCTGCTGAATACGTTGAATCTGACCATTTCCAACATGGTCGTTCAGTTCGCGTATTAATACAGACAATGTTAAACCATCTAAATTCATGAAAATCCTTTCGTTATAGGTATATCGTATTTTTAAATGCTATTACTCTAATAGTATACACTAATCTACTAATAGGAGATATAGGAAGTATTAGTTCACATTTAAGGAATTATATTTTATAACATATATCACTAAGTTCTATAAATGATAGTATTATTTTTGCGCCTACCGTGCTATACTGAAAGATAAGAAATGGAACGGAAGCGCGAGGTAAATCCATGAACAGTATGACAGGCTTTGGTCGCGGCATAGTGACTACAGAAACAGGAAGTTTTCAAGTAGAGATTAAAACAGTAAATACACGATATTGTGACATTACTATTAAAAGCCCTAAACAATTTAATGTATTTGAAGATAAAGTGAGACGATTGATTCAAAATGCTTTTCAACGAGGTAAGGTAGAAGTTGCTATTCTCTATAAAGAATCTGGTGAACAAGAAAAAGACTTGCGTATGAATCGTGCTTTATGTGGACAGATTAAACAGTTTTTAGTAGATGAAGGATTCTATGCAGATGTGAAAGAGGTCCCTTTATCTGCCATCATGTCCATTTCCTCGGACTGGATCACTGTAGAAGAACCACCTACTGACGAAGAGGCGATAGGTCGTGCCTTAGAAGAGGCTACAAAGTTAGCTATAGACGGTGTTCTTGCTATGCGTGCTAAAGAAGGCATTGCCATGAAAGAAGATATTTCTTTACGATTGCAAGGTATTGAAACATTGTTCGCTTATATGAAAAGTAGAAGAGATGTGGCCCTAGCGCATCATGAAGAACGATTATTGCAACGAATCCAAACGATGCTAGATAAAGTGGGTGTAGACTTTCAAGAAGAACGATTTATGCAAGAAGTGGCGATACTTTCAGATAAAGTAGATATATCAGAAGAGATTGCTCGATTTGCCTCACATGTGGTACAATTAAAAGAAATCCTTGAGGAAGAAGGACCTATTGGACGCAAATTAGATTTCTTGTTACAAGAAATGAATCGTGAGGTCAATACGATGGGATCTAAGGGGAATGAAATTACAATTGTAGATACAGTTGTACAATTGAAAGTAGAGTTAGAAAAAGTAAGAGAGCAAATTCAGAATATAGAATAATATGTAAGTAGTACTGGAGTTATCATGTCTGATAAAGGAATATTAATCGTCATTTCAGGACCATCTGGGGCAGGAAAAGGCACGATTTGTGCAGAACTCCGCAAACAAATGCCAAACTTGGTCTATTCTGTATCGATGACTACACGTCAACCACGAGTGGGTGAAGAAGAGGGCATTAGCTATTTCTTCCGAGATGTAGATACGTTTGAAAAATTAATCAAAGAAGATGCATTCTTAGAATATGCAAAAGTGTACGATAATTATTATGGTACACCGAAAGAGCACGTGATGAATTTATTAGAAGAAGGCAAAAGCGTGATTTTGGAGATTGATATTCAAGGTGCTATGAAGGTAAAAGAATCCTACAGTGATGCGGTCTTTATCTACGTTGTACCGCCGTCATTAGATGTGCTGACATCTCGTCTGCATGGTCGTGGTACAGATGATAAAGAAGTCATTCATAAACGTTTATCTTTGGCTTGTTCTGAGCTGGCTTTGGCACATCGTTACGATTATATTGTCGTCAATGATGATTTAGAGGATGCCATTGAAAGAACTGCATCTATCTTGCGTGCTGAAACTTGTAAAATCAGTCGCAACAAAGAAAAGATTCAATACATTTACAAACGATATAGCAATGAACAAGAACAACAATAATATAGTAAGTCGATAAAGGAGACTTTCATTATGATGGTAGAACCGCATTTAAAAGATTTGGAAAAACAAGTGGACAGCAAGTACACATTGGTCACATTAGCTGCTAAGCGTGCTCGTGAATTGACAGATGGAGATCCATCTTTGGTAGGAGAAGTAGGAACAGAAAACCCTGTATCCATTGCTTTGTATGAAATCGCAGCAGAACAAGTAGGTTTCGAACGCACTAAAGATGGTGTGAAATAAGTTTACATTATGATGATAAGATGCCTAATGAATAGAGGAATCAAAACTGTATTCATTAGGTATTTTTTTTACGTATACTACATTCCTAAAAGCTATAATAAAAGGCACTACATAGGTAGAAAATATAAGGGAAGTAGGGTATAATTAAACTGTTCATGTAAATATTTATTGGAGGTTTATATGGCTAAAGATTGTTCATTTGATGTAGTATCCGAAGTGGATATGCAAGAAGTAGATAATGCAGTAAATCAAGCGAAGAAAGAAATCGGTACACGCTACGATTTCCGTAATAGCAAAGCAGATATAGAACATGATGGTGACACTATTAAAATTCATTGCGATGATGAATATAAATTAGGTGCAATTATTGATGTATTAAAAGGTAAAATGGTAAAACGTAATGTGGCCATTAAAAATTTAGAGTATGGTAAAATTGAACCAGCATCTGGCGGTACTGTACGCCAAGTTGTGACTATCAAAAATGGTATCTCTAAAGAGGTGGCTAAGGATGTTGTTAAATTAATCAAAAACATGAAATTAAAAGTGACAGCTCAAATTATGGAAGACCAAGTACGTGTAGCAGGAAAAGATAAAGATCAATTGCAAGCAGTGATTACCATGCTTCGTGAACAAGATTTACCTGTGGAATTACAATTTGTGAATTTCCGTTCTTAATCAAATAGAGGAGCATCACCCAATAGATGCTCCTATTTTATCATGTGAGGGACTATGAACGTAGAAGATATGCGTGGTGGATACACCACTGGTTCCTGTGCAACAGCAGGGGTGAAAGCTGGACTCTTAGCCCTAATCGAAGAAGAAATTGTTGATGAAGTTTCTATACGAAACCCTCAAGATGCTTTCATTGATGTACCCATTGCTAAGGTAGAAGTAGTATCGCCAACAGAAGCGATGGTGACGGTTGTGAAAGATGGTGGTGACGACCCCGATGTCACACATGGCACAGATATTGTGACTACGGTGACACTCAATCAATCGGGTGCTATCACCTACGAAGCTGGCTTTGGGGTTGGTACAGTAACGAAGCCAGGCCTGGCATTATCTGTAGGAGAGCCTGCCATCAATCCAGGTCCTAGAACGATGATTTCCTATGTGTTTGATGAGCTGGTACCGAAGGGCATGGGTATCCATGTGAAAGTCTCTGTTCCAGCGGGAGAAACCTTAGCTAGAAAAACTTTGAATGGCACTCTTGGTATTGAAGGTGGTATTTCTATCATTGGCACTACAGGTATTGTAAAACCTATGAGTGAAGAAGGGTTTAAAAACTCCTTAGTACCGCAATTGCGTGTCATGAAAGAAGCAGGTTATGCGACAGCTATCTTAGTTCCGGGCCGTATTGGTCAAGAAATTGCTAAGGAACAGCTAGGTATTTCTATCAATCAAATGGCAGAAACAAGTAATTTTATTGGCTTTATGCTAGAACAATGTGTAAAAATTGGTTTTAAAAATATTCTTATCATTGGTCATATTGGTAAAATTATTAAACTGGCTAGTGGAAGCTTTCATACCCATAATCGTATGAGTGACGGCCGTATGGAAACGATCGTTGCCTATGCAGCCTTAGAAGGGGCATCCCAACAGGTGTGCGAAGAATTGATGGAATGTCGCACTACAGAGGCGGCTATGCCAATTATAGAACGAGAACACTTGGAGGGCATTTATCAGCGTGTAGCAGATCGAGCATCTATGCGTTCTATGCGCTATATTGCGCAAGATGCAAAGGTTGGTATTATCATATCTACCTTGGATGGCACTATATTGGCTGTCGATGAGGTAGCAAAACAAATAGGAGAAGAAGAATCATGGCACATACCTTGTATGTCGTAGGTATTGGCCCTGGGAATCCAGAGTATGTAGTACCTAGAGGATTACATCTCATTCAGGAGGCTAAGGTTCTGGTAGGAAGTGAACGGGCATTAGAAGATTTTGCTTTGCCTGGTCAAATAACCTTTCCCATAGCAAAATTAGGGCCTATGGCTGAATGGATGGGACAGCAACTACAATCCAATGATATTGTAGTGTTAGTGAGTGGTGATACAGGATATTATTCCTTGTTGCCATACTTAAAAACTAAATTCCCTAACAATCCAATTGATGTGACGCCGGGCATTAGCTCCATGACATTTGCTTTTGCTAGACTTGGTGAAGTGTGGCACAATGCAGATTTAATGAGCTTTCACGGTCGTCGACCTGAGGAAAAAGATTTGTATTATGCAGAAGGGCGTAAGTTAGGTTTTTTAACAGATCCCGAACAAAACCCTGCGTATATTGCAAGATATTTAATCGAAGAGCATGGTTGGCCGAAGGATACAAGAGCGGCTGCTTGCGAACGATTGAGTTATGAAGATGAGCGTATTGAACGCGGTACATTAGAAGAATTACAGACATTGGAGGGCTTTGGGCACTCCGTAATGGTGGTATTAGGATGAGATATTTTTTTGGAATTGAAGACGAGGAATTTATTCGTGGCGACGTGCCCATGACGAAAAAAGAAATTCGCATGGTTGTTATGAATGAAGCTCGCATTGAAGAAGATAGCGTTGTCCTTGATGTAGGAGCTGGTACAGGTTCTATTTCTATCGAAGCTGCTTTAGGAGCTCCGAAAGGACATGTATACGCTATTGAACGCTTTGAAAAAGCGACAGATTTGATTCGCCAAAATCAAGAAAAATTTGGTGTGAAAAACTTAACAATTATTGAGGCGAAAGCCCCAGAAGGTATGGAAGATTTACCAGAATTAGACGCTGTTATCATCGGCGGTAGTGCTGGTGGCATGGGTACTATTATGGACGAAGCCACACGGTTGTTAAAAGTGGGCGGTCGTCTTGTGGTAACTGCTGTTACTATGGAAACTGGCTATACAATTTTGAAAGAGTTAAAAGGTAGACCATATACGTATGAAGGATTTCAAATGCAAGTGAGCCGTTTTAGAAAGGCTGGTCCTTATCATTTGTTAAATCCATTGAGCCCTATTTTTATCGTAACTGCAGTGAAACAGGAGGCATAATATGGCACAAGTACATATCGTGGGCGCAGGCCCTGGAGATCCAGAATTAATTACCCGTAAGGGGTATCGATTGGTACAAGAAGCAGATGTAGTCATCTATGCTGGTTCCTTGGTGAATCCAGCGATTTTAGAAGCTTGTAAAGAAGGTTGTGAAATTCACAACTCTGCATCTATGAGTTTAGATGATGTGTTAGCAGTAACAAAAGCGAGCGTTGCAGAAGGTAAAACAGTAGTGCGCTTACACACTGGTGACCCAGCTATTTATGGAGCCATCCAAGAACAAATGGATGCCTTAAAAGAAATGGGTATTACCTATGATGTAACACCTGGGGTAAGCTCTTTCTTGGCTACAGCAGCTGCATTACAACAAGAATATACATTACCAAATGTAACGCAAACTGTCATCATCACTCGTATGGAAGGCAGAACGCCAATGCCAGAGAAAGAAAAATTATCTATGTTGGCTAGCCATGGTGCTACTATGTGTATTTTCTTGTCTGTTCAAATGATTGATAAAGTGGCAGCAGAATTAATTGAAGGTGGCTACGATAAAACGACACCAGTGGCTATCGTTGTGAAAGCATCTTGGCCAGACCAACGCATCATTCGTGGCACTTTAGAAACGATTGCTGATGTGGTGGCAGAAGGAGGCGTTATTCGCCAAGCTATGATTGTAGTAAGCCGTGTACTGGATACAGATTATGAATTATCTAAACTCTATGACAAAGGTTTTGCCCATATGTATCGAGATGCGAAGTAATGAAGATTGCTATTGTATCTGTTACAAAACGTGGGGCTAAGCTTGGACAGCAGGTGCGAAGCGCCTATGTACAAGATCATGTGGTAGATTGTTATGAAAAGGAAGACCGTGAAAGTGGAGACACAGCCATATCCTTTTCTTCCTTGAAACCACATATAGAACAGTTGTGGAAAGACTACGACCGCATCTTATTCATTATGGCTACAGGTATTGTAGTGCGCATGATTGCCCCTTTCATCAAGCATAAATCAGAAGATCCAGCCATATTAGTCATGGATGAAGGTGGTCACTTTGTGATTAGTCTTTTATCGGGTCACTTAGGTGGTGCTAATGAATGGACTAGTGAGGTGGCAATGATTACGGGGGCTACACCAGTGATTACTACAGCCACCGATGTGAATCAATTGCCTGCACCAGATGTATTGGCTCGAAAAATCGGCGCCAAGGTGGAAGATTTTTCCATGCTTATCAAGGTGAATGCAGCCATTGTCAATGGAGAAACTGTCAAATATTATTTGGATAGTACCTTGGCAGATGACTTTGAACAAGCTGTACAAGCACATCAAGTGGACTATGTTCTCTTTCATCCAGAGGAACCATTCCCATGGGGAGAGGAGCCAAAGGTTGTCATTACGGATAGCACCATTGATTGCATAGGCGTCACACTGGTGTTACGACCACCGACTATGACGGTGGGCATCGGATGCCGCCGTGATACACCGAAAGAATTGATACTTTCAGCGGTAGCAGAATCATTACAAAACGTAAGACGGTCCCCATTAAGTGTCAAAGGAGCGGCCTCAGTCATCGTGAAAGCTGATGAAATAGGATTATTGGAAGCCATGGAAGCACTAAAATGGCCTATCCAATTTTATACACAAGAAGAAATGGCCCCTTGTATTGAAGAGGCACATATTATTGAATCAAATTTTGTTAAACAAACTATAGGAGTAGGAAACGTATGCGAAACGACAGCACTATTACTAGCGCAGGGGCAGGAGCTACTGCAGCACAAAACAATATTTCCGAGAACAACCGTAGCCATTGCACGGGTACATTACAAGTCATCGGAATCGGACCTGGTAACCCAGAATTCATGACACCAGAAGCACGCGAAGCGATTCTACAAGCTGACCGTGTAGTAGGTTACATTACCTATTTAGATTTGATTAAAGACCTTGTAGCAGACAAAGTAACTGTAGGAACAGGCATGATGCAAGAAGTAGATCGTTGCCAACAAGCAGTGGATTTAGCTGTAGAAGGTTATAAAGTGGTGGTAGTATCCAGCGGTGACCCTGGTGTATACGGTATGGCTGGACTTGTTATAGAATTGGCTAATAAAGTGGCAGAGGAGAAACGTCCTCCTGTACATATCGTTCCAGGCTTGAGTGCTGTGAATATGGCAGCAGCTGTGTTGGGTGCTCCTTTGATGCATGACTTTGCTGTTATTAGCTTGAGCGATTTGATGACACCATGGGACTTAATCAAAAAACGTGCAGCTCTATGTGCAGAAGGTGATATGGTTATCGCTTTATACAACCCACGCAGTAAAAAACGTGTCACACATTTAGATGAAGTACGTGAACTAGTATTGCAACATCGTGACCCTAAAACGCCAGTAGGCATTGTCCAAAAAGCAGGTCGTGTAGGTCAACACATTATCATTTCTGATTTAGAACATTTCCACAAAGAAGAAATCGATATGCAAACATTAGTTATCATTGGTAACAGCCAAACGTATGTGGAAAATGGTAATATCATTACGCCGCGAGGATATAAACTGTGATTTGGGTTATAGCGGGTACGCTAGATGGTCGTAATTTGGCGGTAGCAGTACAAGAGCATACAGGATTACCTGTGTTAGTGTCTGTGGTTAGCCAATATGGGGCACAATTAGCATCCCATCCAGGCATTGAAGTCCATGAAGGACGCTTGAATTTAGAGGAGATGAAAGCTCTCATTCAAAATAAAGGCATTACGATGCTCATAGATGCGAGCCATCCCTATGCGGCGATTGTGACCGCCACAGCTCGCGAAGCCGCCGCAGATATGGACATTCCTTTCATTCGCTTTGAACGGAAAGAAGTGCCATTGCCTGAGTATGATAAATTACATCATGTGAGCAATGAAGAAGAGGCAGCTACTTTGGCAGGTGAACTAGGTAAGGTGGTATATCTTACAACAGGTAGTAAGACGATGCATATCTTTGCCAAGTCCGAAGCTCTACAAGATAAAGAAGTATGGACCCGTGTATTACCGACGGCGGAAGTGCTACAAATGATGGAAGATTTGGGAGTATCTCCTAAATATACAATCGCTATGCAAGGACCATTTTCTTATGACATGAATAAGGTCATGTTCCAAGATACAAAAGCAGAGGTAGTTGTGATGAAAAACTCTGGCCTTGTAGGAGGTTCAGACACTAAGTTACAAGCTGCTATCGATTTAGATGTGCATGTCATTGTTATCGATCGCCCAACACCGGCGAAAGGAGCAGTGACGATTTCAACAGTAGAAGAATTTAAGACTCTATGGGAGGATTACGATGGATTACATTAAAAACCCGAAAGCAATTGAAGATAAAAGTATGGAAATTATCTATCCATATGTAAAAGATATGGGATTTACTGAGGACGAAATTCGTGTGGTATCTCGTACCATTCATGCGTCTGGTGACGTAGAATATGCGAAATTATTCCGTACTAGTGAAGGCGCTGTAGCGGCAGGTATTGCAGCTGTTAATAATGGCGCTCATGTTTACACTGACGTGGAAATGGTGCGCACAGGTATTTCTAAACCAGCATTGAAGCTTCATAACAGTGAAGCACATTGCTTAATTCGTGACGAAAAAGTGGCTGAAATGGCAAAAGAATTAGGCGTGACACGCTCTATTGCTGCGATGCGTACATTCGGTAAAGAATTAGAAGGCCAAATCGTGGCGATCGGTAATGCACCAACTGCTTTATACGAAGTATTGCGCCTTGCCTTAGAAGAAGGTATTCGTCCTGCTTTAATCATCGGGATTCCAGTAGGCTTCGTAGGTGCTGCAGAATCTAAAGATTATTTGGCAGAAGTATCTCCAGTTCCTTATATTACAATTCAAGGTAACAAAGGTGGTAGCTCTATTGCTGCATCTGTTGTTAATGCATTGTTCTATACAGATGTAAAACGTAACGACATGTTATTTGTAGAAGGAAAAGAAAAGAAATAATGAATAGAACGAGTCAAACACGCAATGCATGGCGTATGTTTCTCGTTCTAGTGTTTGGGGCAGCAGCGATTGCTGCCCTCATCTTATCATTAGTATTTGGGTCCGCCCAGACTACATTGGCTCAAATTTGGCATACATTGTGGTCTCCCACATTATCTGATACGAACTCACTAGTTATATGGAACATTCGCTTGCCGAGAAATATAGTCGCGGCCCTAGTAGGCTCGAATCTAGCTGTAGCAGGTGCTATCTTACAAGCAGTTATGAAAAATCCATTAGCAGATCCGCAAATTGTAGGGGTTTCCTCAGGCGCAGGATTAGCTGGTGTCATAGTATTAATTTTATTTCCTTACCTAGAATATGCGGTGCCATTTATTGCCTTTATTGGCGCTTTGACAGCGGCCATACTTGTGTATGCCTTAGCCTGGAAACAGGGTATACGTCCAAGTCGTATTATCTTGGCTGGGGTAGCCGTAGCAGCATTCCTAGGGTCCATGATATCTGCCCTTCTCGTATTCTATGGAGATCGTGTACAAGGGGCTCTATTATGGATGGTAGGCGGTCTTGCCGCTCGTAGTTGGCCACAAGTGTATGTCTTAATTCCATATACCATAGGGGGCTTGATATTTGCTTTCTTAGGGGCAAAACGATTGACCATACTCAGCTTAGGTGATGAAACAGCACGCAGTTTAGGCTTAGCTGTTGAAAAAACACGGTTTATGATGACTGCTGTGGCAGCATTATTAGCAGCCAGTGCCGTTTCAGTAGCGGGTTTAATTGGTTTCGTAGGATTGATTATTCCGCACATTGCACGCATGATGTTGGGCACAGATTATCGCTTCTTATTGCCAGGATCTGCCTTCTTAGGAGCTTTTGTTCTTGTCATAAGTGATACTGTAGGGCGCACTATATTTAGTCCTATTGAAATTCCAGTAGGCATTATTATGGCCTTCTTCGGGGCTCCATTCTTCTTGTATTTATTGAGGAGGGATGACTAATGAAACCAGTAATTTCTGTGAAAGATTGTCGTGTCTCCTTCGGTGAAAAAGAAGTCTTAAAAGGCATCGATTGGACTGTGTACGAAGGTGAAATCGCTACCTTAATCGGCCCTAATGGTTGTGGTAAAAGTACCTTATTACATGCTATTACTAGTGCTATTAAAAGTACGGGAACTATCCAAATTGCAGGGAAAGAAGCAAAGGTCTATTCTAATAAAGAATTAGCTAGATATATGGCATTCTTACCACAAGTACCATCTATCCCAAAAGATATGTTAGTAGAAGAACTCGTCAACTGTGGTCGATTCCCTTACCAATCTTGGTGGAAGCAACAAGGGTCTCATGATAAAGAAGTAGTAGATGCTGCTTTAGAGGCCACACAAGTGAGCCATTTGCGGAATCAGCTAGTATCTTCCTTATCCGGTGGGGAACGGCAACGTGTATGGATTGCCATGGCATTAGCTCAAGAACCAAAAGTGTTAATCTTGGATGAGCCTACCACGTATTTAGATATTAACCACCAATTGGAGATTATGGAGTTATTACAGGACTTAAATCGCCGTGAAGGGTTAACAGTTGTCATGGTTCTTCATGAATTGAACCAGGCCGCACAATATTCTCATCGGGTCGGTGTGCTTTATCAAGGACAGATCTTAGCCGATGGCTCACCAAAAGATGTGATGACAGAAGAATTACTAGAGAAAGTATTTGCTGTTAGAACCGATGTAGAAGTAGGGGAGTTTCCTTATATACGGATACAGGGATTGTTGTAGTATTTTACGAATTCAGTTAATGGTGAAGCAGTTGCAAATCAGCTGAACGAAAATATCGTACATGTCAAATTCCATATAACAAAAATGACCACACCAGAGTGATTCAATACTCTAGGGTGGTCATTTTATTTTATTAAAGCTCCGATTAAAGGTAGTGCTTATAATTGTACTTTCACACCATAAATGATCTTAACTAATTCAGCCATAGCTTCTGGTGTTTCTAGTCCAGGGTTCAATAAGAACCATTGGGATGGTAAGAAGATGACTTTGTCGTTTTTAACCGCTTGTAATTGATTCCAAGCTGGATTGCTAGTCATTTCTTTGGCAAAGGTTGCATTGATTTCATCCTTTCTACCCATGGTAACCACAAGAATGATATCAGGGTTGTCTACGGTTAATGTTTCTAAGGAATATGGTACTGTTTTAGATGTTACATTGTCTTTCAAATGTTGTTCTACTACATTGGTGATGCCTAATTCACGAACCATAGATGCCGTGATTGCTAGTGGAGTTTCTGCTGTTACCGATTTACCAGTAGCTCGTAATACAGCAACTTTGACTGGTTTGTCTTTTGGAATCGAGGCTTTCACTGTATCGATTTTTTTATTGTAATCTTCGATGACAGATTTGGCCTTGTCTTCTGTATGGAAAATATTGCCCAATAATGTTAATAGTGGAATGTTATCATTGATGCCATCGTAATTAATTAGAATAGATGGAATATTGTTGCTATCTAGCTGCCCTTTAAATTTTTCATGTTGGCTAGGTAAACCTAATACTAAATCAGGATGTAATCCTACTAATTGTTCCATATTAGGATTGGCTGTATGGCCTATGCTTGGTAATGATTCAATTTCACTAGGTAATTTTTCATTACTTTCAACACGAGCGATGGCTTTGCCACCTACAGCATAGATCATTTTAGAGATGGAATTAGATAATGCTACAACTTTAGATGGGTTAGCAGGTATTGTATAGGACTGATCTTGATAAGAGACTGTGCGAGTTGTTTCTGTTGTAGTAGGACCTGTTTTTGCGCATCCACCTAGTAACAAAGAAGTGGAGAGTAGAACAGCACCACAAATTTTTAAATATGTTTTCATTGTTTATTTCTTTCAAATAAGGGGATACGAAACGTATCCCCCTAAATTTTAATACTATACTATTGTTATTGCAATTATTTTACTAATGCATCATATGCTTCGGAAGCACGTTCAGCAAAGATATCACGGATTAGTTGGTTTTCACCAGCACCATGGATGTAAGTATCTACAGTGAAGCCTTCTTTCATAAGGATGCTTTTGTGTGAATCAGGTTCGTCACCAGCCATGTCGTTGTTTGCATGGTCACCAGCCACCATCATTAATGGCATTAATGTAACGTGTTTGATACCTTTTTCTTTCAATTGAGGGATTACTGTTTCAAGGTTTGGCCATCCTTCAACTGTGTAAAGGTATGTATTTTGGAATCCCATGGAATCGATACGATCTTGGATTACTGCATAGTACGCATTAGATGGATCTGGAGTACCATGAGCCATGATCAATACAGCAGAATCTTTTGTTTGGATCATAGGGAATTGGGAAGAGTATGCTTTTAATGCTTGTTCAATATCATCGCGTTGTTCTTCTTGGCCCATCCAGTACATTAAAGGTAAACCTAATGTCATTTTTTTGAAATCTTGTTTATGATGGTTGAATACAGCACCAGCATAGTTATATTCCATGCCTGGAATCATATTTAATGTTGTTAAAGCAACACGAGTGTATCCATCAGCTTTTAATTGGTCTAATGCTTCTTCTGGAGTAGGGTATGTAATACCTTCATGGGCTTTAATGCGATCAATAATAATATGGGATGTAAAAGCAGTTACAACTTTAACATTTGGATGTTGTGCTTTGATTTCATTGATAGTAGCATCAATTGTTTTTGCACGAGTATCTTTGAAAGTAGTGCCAAAGGACATAACTACGATAGCATCTTTATTCATTGCGTTTTTCATCATTGGATTTTCATATGTGCGAACACCAATGGAAGCAGCTTCTTGTAATGCTGGAGTTGCATCTTTTACTTCAGAGTTTAACATGTACGCCGCATCAGTAGATTGAGAAACGCCGAAAGCTGCAGTTACTGCTAATGCCGCAATCATAGCGCTTTTAGAAAAGAATTTCATAATAATTCTCCTTACCTAAAACTAGAATATACCCAAAAGCATGAATCTTTATTTCCCTATTCATACTCATTTATTATTATATTCCTAGCTGTGATAAGTGTCAATGAAATATAAACATATAATCATGAAAGTTAGATATGATTAAAGTATATTATCATGAACTCATCGTCTAAAATATAAATATAATTTTACAATTCGTGAATCAAATGGAGCATTTGAAATCCATATGGAGTAGATGTGATATTTGATTAGGTCTATAATACAAATGATTAATATTATCAAATTTATTTGTATTTATAGGAAGATGGTGGAATGCTATGCATTATTCTAAGCCGTTTCAGAAACGTTTACTTACTGGTGCAGTCATGAGTTGGATGGCTTGCTCTTGGTATCTACTTGGTGGATTAGCACCTGTACAGGCAGAAGGATCTGTGTTTGTTACAGCAGACCGTGCACAAGAAGAAGCAAAATATAACTCTCAACAAGTGCAAATCATTACTAAAAAAGATATTGAACAAAAACAGGCTAAATCTGTGGAAGATATTGTATTTACACAAGCTGGTGTGAGTCGTACAGTGGACAGCATGGGTCGTGTCGGTGTATCGATTCGTGGTGCTGAACCTCGTCATACATTAATTCTTGTAGATGGGCAGCCAGTGATGGGTGAATTTGCAAAATACCAAGGTCAAGGTGATGAATTACAACGACTAGGTACAGAAAATGTAGAACGTATAGAAATTATCCAAGGCGCTGCGAGCGCAAAATATGGATCCGATGCCATTGGTGGTGTTATCAATGTCATCACGAATAAACCAAATAAAAATGCGAATATCCGCATCAATGGTGAAAGTATTCGTTCCCGTGGGGATCAAGGTTTGTTCCCATATAGTAACTTCTTTATGCGTGCTGACTCTGGCCAACAAGGTAAATTACGTGTCAATATTCATGGTAGTAAACGTGATATTGTTCCTGTATACGCTGCAAGAGATAGGAAGGAAGTTCCATTTGGTAATGCAGCTGTCAATGAACAATTTCCTAAAAATTCCTTAAGGTATTACGGAACAAACTCCAATTTAGGATTGTCTGCGATTTATGATGTGAATCAAAATAATTCATTTACATTTACAACAGACCGTTATAACGAAGATTTAGAACGTTTTGTAAAACGTACAAACTCCGAAGATGAACCACAAGTTCATTACAAACGTGATTTAGATAGAAATAAAAGTAACCTTTCCTATGCAGGACAAGATGAAAAAAGCAATTGGAAGGTTGAATTAAACTATACTCGTACAAAAGAAGATGATGTAACCTTAACAAGTGAGTATGGTCGCAGTAATTATGAAGGTAAAAACACATTGAACTATGTGGACAATGTGGACCATAAACAATGGAGCTTTAATATCACTGGAGACACACAGGCTAATGATAATCACTTACTTTCTTATGGTTTTGGATATACTACTGAAAGTGGTGAAGGTAGCCGACTAAAAAGTGCCCCTCATACATGGGTACGTAATATTGACCCGTGGGACTATGATAAGAGTTTAGCTGTAAAACACGGAAAACCAGATAGTACAATCTATCGTCATTCTTTCAAAGAAAATGGAGAAGGCGTATTACGGTGGGATAAAGAAAAAGAGTGGTATGGTTATGATGGTTCAGATAAAACAAGTGTACCAGAGTTCACCTACGAAGACTTTAAAAACTATCTAGATCCAGAAGCAGGATTAGATCCAGCCGCATTCCATGGACTTGTGTATAACTCTGGATATACGCCAAACAATATGGAATCCCGTAACCCAGAAGCATTGAAACGATTCAAGGCATTTAATGATAAATTAAATGAAATTCCATACAATAAAGAACTGATTGCTAAGTATGGCCCAGGTCATCAAGGAACTGAAACCATTGATGGGGTCAAACCACCTGTCATTAATAAAGATTATTTAGCTTTATTCTATTACATGGAAGATCCATCTTTCAAAATCGTACGACCTCAATTTAATGGCGGTCATTTCAAAGATGAATACAATAAACGTATCAATCAGCAAACCATGGGTAGTGCAAGATTACGGAAACAACACTTCTTCTTGCAAGACACTTGGCAAATCAACAAGGATACTCTGTTACAACCAATTGTACGTTTAGATCATAGTGATTTATTCGGATCTCATATGACGTTCAATATGGGTGTTACACACAATGTCAATGGGAATGCACATCGTCGATTGAAAGCAAATGTCGGCACTAGTTATACAGAGCCAGGTATGGGTGAATTATACTATAACTGGGAAATGTTTGGACCTACGGTAACGAATGTGGCTCCATTGTCTGGTGGACGTGCTCGCTTAGGTTGGTATTGGATTGGCAACCCTACATTAAAACCTGAAACGTCAAAAAATATAGATATTTCCTTTGAAGGAGAAAATAAAAATACCTATATGAAATTGACGGCTTTCCGCAATCAAATTCGCAACTATATGACCATTGCTAATACTGGACATTTAATGGATTTCTATCCATATCTTGATGAAAGCACTTATTTCGGAGCTACAAAATATGCGCATGCACCAGATATGCTTTATACATTCCGCAATATCGGAAAAGCTCGTGTCAATGGTGTTGAACTAGAAGTGAAACAACGGTTGAATGACCATGCGAAATTAAAAGTAGGTTATACATATTTAGATGCAGTGAATAAAACGAATCCAGATATGCCAAAACGATTGTTGGACAAACCAATGCATAAACTCGATTTAGGATTGGAGTTAGAAGATAAAGTAAGTGGCTGGAGTGGCAATATTTGGACTGATTACTATTATGGTATGTTAGATAGTAACTCTGTTGCTGGCGGTGGTAACTATATTACATCACAAGTAAATCCAGAAAATAACGATAAGTCTATTATCACGTACGAGTTCAATACGAAAAAAACAGCGGATATGTACAAGAAGAAAACCTATGGTATTTGGAATATGATTGTACAGAAAAAAATCGATAAAGATTCCCTTGTTTACTTTGGCATGAACAACCTATTCAACCATCGTGATGATGATCGTGCTCTACAAGGACGTCAGTTCCGATTTGGTATGAACTTAAAATTTGGTTCCGATGGTTCTAGTACTTCTAAACATACTGATGCGAAGGCTGTAGCAATGAATGGAACAACTCCAATCACAGAACATGGTGTATCTAAAGCTCAAGAAGCTCTAACGCCGTCAGTATTAGAATCTCAATTTGACCAAAATCGAGAAAAAGGGGCTACTGTAGTGGGAGATATCCGATTTGGTGGTGACAGTCACTTAGGCAGTGATAGACCAGCAAACCGTGTGACAGCAGTAAGTTCAATTAGCGATGGAGCATTGAAAAACTTACAAGATAAAAATGAACATGGCTTCCATAGTCGCTTACGCTTAGGTGTGGATGCTCGTGTGGGCGATCATACGAATGTAAAAGTAGTAGCTACAGCACAAGGTCAAGAAGGCGTCGATGCATCGCATGTCACAACAGGGTCTAAAGGACTTTCTCATAGCCGTTTAGAAACAATAGATGTCACAAACCATCATGCTAAATGGGATTTCAGTGTCGGTCGATTGACTGAGAAATTTGGTATGACCGGCTATTGGTTTAATAAGGAATTTGATGGACTACGCAGTGTTTGGACTAGCGATAAAGATCAAGTGCGTATTGGTTATGGTGATTTCCGTCATAGTACAGGTATTGAAGATTCTTCATACACCCATGCAATTTTCACTAAATTCAAACGACCTCCAACTGTGGATGAATTCGTAGGAACAACCTTTGATTATACAGGTCTTTCTGAGGAAGAGAAAAAATTAGTAGGTGGGGCGAAAGTTGAAAAAGTAGTGAAAGATGCACCAAATACTATTAACTTCTATCAACAGCTGAAAGCTTTACAAGGAGATTACAAAACCTTAAGCGAGAAAAAAGAAACATTTGCTAGCGATATAGCTACATTAAAAGAAGACATGGACAACGAATATATTGCAGATACTCCTGAAAAGAAAGAGCAATACAGAAAAGATATCGAGGCAAAAACAAAAGAACTTGAAGAAGTTACTACGAAACTAGACGCCAATATCGATGCTCAATATGGTGTCGTTGCTCATATGCAAGAGCTTGCTGTAAAGGCCTATGGACATGATAAAGGTTTCAAAAAATATAATGTAGCTAAAAAAGCAGAAGAAGAAATTACGATTCCAATTAAGATGCCAGAAATAACTTATAGACTAACTGGTAAAGAAAAAAGCTATAAGTATGATGATGATGGAGAACTAGTATATGGACCAGATGATCAACCTGTAGTGGATGGGCCAGATAAGGAAAGTTCCTTTACTAAAGCAATCAGTCCGAGTGGTGCAAACTTAGATAACCCTATCTTTAAATTAAAATTAACTGATATGAAGGTTTTGGGAAATAATAAAAAAGAATTTTTAAAAGAATGGTTTAAAGCGAATAAAGAATCCATCCTAAAAGGTTATCAAGAGCAAGCAGAAGCGATTGCTAAAAACTCATTTAATGCAGGGGTAGTAAAAGTTGAGGCAGAGAGTAGCTTGTTAGATAACATAGGCGATAAACTTTATGAAATGAATTACCTTGCTATCGGTACTCCTGGTGAATCATCTATTGCTAAAACATATCAATCTGACATGTATCCATATCTTGTAGCGCAATATTTCAATGAAATTGTAAGTGCTTTAGAAGCAACAGATGGACATAGTAAATTACCACGAGAAGCTTTCACTCCATACACTGGCGCTATCATTCCAGCAGAAGGTATCGTATTACAACGTGATGTCATTCCACCGATTAAACGAGCTGGCTATGTACAGTTACGCCATATGGTAGGTCAACAATTAGGCTTGACTGCTTGGTACTTGCGTTCTATGGGCAATGATACAAATACTGTACAATTTGCCAGTGGTTTAGGAACTTCTAGCACTACATTCAAAGGAGTGGCTAATGTGGTCGGTATTGGGGCAAAATATAGTACAGGTAATGCATCTATATCCTTTGACTATGGTCAAAACAGAACTGACCTTGGTCGTTTTATGAATGGACGCACTGTGTATAACTATGTTCCAGGTAGTATCAACTTTACACCAACTGGTCGTACAATGGGTGGAAATCCAAGCTTCTGGGTAGTACGTTTTGATATTGGTCAATCCGATTATAAACGTGCAGGTAGCTGGAATGGTTTTATAGATTATAAACGATTTGATCATGGTTCCTTCTTTGGTGGTAATGGCAGTGGTTCTGTGCCAGATCGTTACCTAGACGGCATTAGTAGCTTTACCGTAGGTGGCGGTTACGTGCCTCGTAAGGATTTCTTACTAGAAGCGTTCTACACATTTGATGCAAAAGCGACTGGACAACGTGATACATTGTATGGTGGAGAAAACTTTAAACTAGGAAATTATACAAGAATTCAAGGAACATATAAATTCTAATACTATCTTATTCCATACATCCATGATGTAATGTAAAAGATTATTTTTGATGCCTAATGAGTGCGTATCTAGTACTCATTAGGCATTTTATATATTGACACTCATATGATCCTAAAATAGGAAGGACTTTAATACTCTTTAATGAATCTCCTTAAAAGAGTGTGTAATGGTTATACGTATATAAGTAGACTTATATGGACCCTTTGTTGAGCGATAGAAATATATGCTAATAAACCTAATTTATATACGTAGCTCATTATAAAAATGAGAAATATTTACAAAAAACATAACTAAATGGGCTAATTGAAAACGTTTCGGAGTGGATTTGATAGATAAATTAGTATAGAATTAAAGCAAAATGATATTTTTTGTCATTTGTGTTATTATTTGTGTTAATTTTATGATTAGTATTTAGGAGTAGATTGCAATGACGACAAATCGTAGAAAGCAACAGAAGTACTTCATGCTATCTTGTGCGATTGCTACATGGATAGCACTACCAGGTTTAATGTATTCTAACTCAGTACAAGCTGAGGGGTCTGTATATGTTACCGCTGATAGAGCTCATGAAGAGGCTAAATATAACTCACAACAAGTGAGCATTATTACTAAAAAGGATATTGAACAAAAACAAGCTAAATCAGTAGAAGATATCATTTTCACTGAAAGTGGTGTATCTCGTACTGTAGATTCTATGGGTCGTGTAGGCGTGTCCATTCGTGGTGCAGAAGCACGCCATACTTTGATTTTAGTAGATGGTCAAGCCGTACTAGGCGACTTGGCTAAATTTAGTGGCGCAGCAGATGAAGTTATGCGCTTAGGCACAGAGAACGTAGAACGTATTGAAATCGTACAAGGTTCTGCTAGCGCTAAATATGGTTCTGATGCTATTGGTGGTGTTGTTAATATCATCACTAAAAAAGCGGCTAAAAAACCAACTATCCAAATCAATGGAGAAGGATCTCGTGCAAAAGGTGGAGAAACTGGCTATGGTAATACTAATTTCTTCTTGCGCGCCGATTCTGGACAAATGGGTAAAGTTCGTGTAGCTATCTCTGGTAGTAAACGAGATGTAATGCCTGTACTTGGTACGAAAGCTCGTAGAGACACTGGAGACACATTGGAAGGCGATTTTAAGCCTAATGCACTTCGGTATTATGGAACTACTGATGATATAGGTTTTAATGCTACTTATGATATTAATCAAAATCATAACATTCAGTTGCGTTTAGATCGCTTTACAGAAGATTTAGTACGGGATGTTAAAAATACGACATCTCCATTGGAACCACAACGTCATTTTAAACGGGATAGTAATCGTAATACGATGAATGCAATTTGGAATGGAAGAAGTGGAGTTAGTGACTGGAAATTAGAGTTAAATCATTCTCGCATCAATGAAAAT
This sequence comes from uncultured Veillonella sp., assembly GCA_963523985.1. Classification (GTDB taxonomy): domain Bacteria; phylum Bacillota; class Negativicutes; order Veillonellales; family Veillonellaceae; genus F0422. The sequence goes on along the minus strand of CAUREE010000005.1, from coordinate 32,360 downwards.
GATGTTTCATTAGTTGATTATTCAGGGCGTTCTAAATACGAAGGCAAAAATGAATTAAAATATATAGATGATATAGACCATAAACAGACAGATATCCGTTTCAATGCTAACTCTGCTATTGGAGATAAGCATACACTTAGTTGGGGGTTTGCAAATACAAATGAAACTGGATCGGGAAGTCGCCTAAAGAACTCCCCGATTACACGTACAAAATATATCGATCCATTTAATTATTCTAAAGATTTGTTAGTTGCAGGTGTAGATAGATTACAAAGAAAAGCCGGTGATAATAGTCTACGTGTTTGGTCTCATGTTCATGATTTTAAAATTTCCTTTGATAAAAATAATAAGCCATTTTATGACCAAAATTATGAATATTATGGATCTAAAAATTCTGATGAGGAACCAGATATTACCTATGAAGATTATTTAAAATATAATCTTGATAAATATTCATTCATAGATCCAGATGATAATCCAGAGTTTAATGAAAGATATGCGATAAATGGTGTTACGAAAGATGTTTTTGACAGAATTGTATCTTTCACAAGAAAGCTAAAAAAAGAAAATACCGGTGATGAATTCAGTAGGGACTACTATTTATATCGAAGTTATTTCCAAAAAGGTGAAAGTTTAGATCCAAAAATTCATGAAAAAGCACCAACATTTAATGGTGTTAAATTTTTAGATAAATATAGAGAAAGAGATCAACGTGTTACTGAAGGTGAAGGCAGTATCAGAAAACAAAACTTTTATTTATCTGATTCATGGCAAGTAAATAAAGATTTGTTGGTGCAACCAACTATACGATTTGATAAAAGTAACCTATTTGGGTCGCATGTATCTTGGAATTTGGGTGCTACTTATAATGTGAATTCTAACGCACATCGTCGATTAAAAGCTAATATTGGTACGGGTTATGCTGAACCAGGTATGGGTGAATTGTGGTATAGTTGGCAGATGTTTGACTCTACGCCTTTAGGTGTTGGTTATTCAAAAATGGGTTGGTATTGGATCGGTAACCCAAATCTAAAACCAGAAACTTCTAGAAATATAGATTTAAGTTTTGAAGGTGAAGGGAAAAATGACTATGCACGAATAGGTGTATTCCAAAACCGCATTCGTAATTACATGAGCGTTTATTTTACAGGTAGTCTACTTGACTGGGCGCCACGATTATCAAAAGATGATAAATGGATGAGAGCTCCAGATTTGGTATATAGCTTTAAAAATATAGGCAAAGCACAGATTACGGGGCTTCAATTAGAATGGAAACATAAATTTGGTTCTAAATGGAGCTCACGGTTTGGGCTCACTCGTTTACAGGCTTTAAATAAATCTGACCCAACTATGCCTAGACACTTGCTAGATCGACCTACAAATAAAATCGATTTTGGTGTAACATTTGAAACAAATAAGTGGAATGCTCAGGTTTGGGCCGATTATTATCATAAAATGTTAGATAGTAATACCTTAGAAGGTAAATCTAATTATTGGAATGGATCTATTGACTCTGATAGTAGAATTTACAACAAAACCAATATCTACGAAGAAAAATCTTATGGCATTTGGAATGCTATGGTTCAACGTAAATTCGACAAAGACTCTATCGTATATTTTGGTGTCAATAATATATTTAATCATCGTGATGATGATAGAGCGACACAAGCTCGCGTATATCGTTTTGGTGTAAACCTCAAATTTGGTGCAGGTGGAGATAGTAAAGCTCAAGATGCGAAGGTGCAAAATCCTGCATTAACAAATGGTATAAATGGTACAACTCCTATTACAAAAGTTCATGTAGATAAAGCTATAGCTACTGTGAATGGCGATGATATGGGACGTGAGCATCAATTCTTAGAAAGACCATTTGATGCTAAGAAAGAAAAAGGAATTGAATTTATTGGTGACTATCGAGCACGTTTAATGGCACATGATGGTTCTGAGCATGCACAATCTTTATATACAAGTTCAGCTTATGTAGATACTGGAGCATATAACTTTAAAGATAATGCTGAACATGGTCTTGAACAACGCATTCGTTTTGGTGTGGATGCTAAAATTAATGATCATACTAATGTGAAAGTTCTTGCTAGTGCAAGCGGAAATCATTCAGTTGATACAGCTAGTACGACTGTACATTCTAAAGGTTTAAACAAACAACGACTAGATGCTTTAGATGTTACAAGTTCTGGTGGACGTTGGGACTTTTCAGTAGGTCGATTGTCAGAAAAAATAGGTACAACTGGATATTGGTTTAATAAAACATTTGATGGTTTGCGTGCAGTTTGGACAGATCAACGGAATCAATTCCGTGCAGGAGTAGGTTCTTTTAAATCTAGTACTGGTATTACGGACTCCGCTTATAATCATAGCGAATATGATACATTCTTTAGAGCTCCTACTATGGAAGAGTTTATTGGTTTATACACTTCTTTATTTAATAACACATCCGGTGCAATGTACAAGAGTGGAAACGATGCGGATGGAACACCTATTAAAGAGGTAGATGGACAAAAAGTTCCGAGTGAAGGTTCTGCTATGGATATATATCGTAAGCTTTATAAAGGGAAGAATAATAATATTTACTTTATGGAACAATTAAGTGAAGTAGATAGAGATATGGCAAATGCATCCGAAGAAGAAAGAACTGCTAAAAAAGTAGAAATTATTCGACATATGGGTGAAATTCTTGGTAAAGCATATCCAGAATTATTAAATAATATTAATATTGCATATAGTCTTGAGAAAGATATTAATAGCGTACAATTAATGTATGAGTTAGAAGATGAATCGGGATTTAAAGTATATTTAAAAGGAAACTTACATGCATACAACAGTCCATTTATTGATAATCCTGCATTAATGAAAAAAGAAATGATAGATATTAATATTAGGGAAAAAGCTGAGGTGAATAAAAAGTTTGCTAAGCCATTATCTGATTTATCATTGCTTGATGCTAGTTATATTGATGCGCATAGAACAGAATTAGAAGAAGGATATGCTGCGGTTGCCAATTGGGCTGCTAAAAATGACTGGTATGATTCATATGTATATGATAAAGATGGTAAAAACAAGAAATTAAATGCAAAAGGAGAGTATGGAAGTTTTGACTATGAGGTATATAAGTTAGAAAACGGTGAGTATAAAAAACTTACTGAGACTGAGCAAGATGCATTAACGACACCAATACCAAAATATAAGTTTAATGGCGTTAAAAAAATCTTTAAAGAATCTTACGATTCTTCACTCTCTAAATCGGTTGTAAAGGATGTAGACGTAATAGCTGAGTTAAAAGAAGCTAACTTTAACGCAAAAGAGGATGCAGATTACGCTGAAGGAAGATTGCCTAAGATTGCTAAACAGTATCTTATAGATTTGAAATCTGCAGTGCAAGACTCTGAAACCGGAAATACATTGCCAAGAGAAGCCTTAGAAAAAGTTATTGGTAAACCAATTCAAGTTACAGGGTTAACGTTGCAACGAGATACAATTCCAGCTATTGATAGAGCAATTTTTGCACAATATAAAACGAAGCTTAATAATAAATTAGGAGTTCAAGCATGGTTTTTACATTCCTTAAATGATAAAAATGTTGATTTTAAATCTGGATTTATGGAATCTACTAAAAAAACCATACGAGTTCAAACTGGTACTACACCAGAACGATATACTGATGATTATGAGATTATACCAGGTGAACCAATTTATGAAGATAAAGTGATTGAAATTACAAATCCTATCAATCATACATATACATCTAATAAATTAGCAAATGTATTTGCTGTTGGTCTTCAATATCAATTGGGCAATTCCGCATTACTGTCCTTAGATTATGGTCAAAATAGAACTAATTTTGGTCGTTATATGAATGGTCAAACAAACTATGAACACACACCAGGTACGGCTGACTTTAGATTGAAAGGTCACTCCATGGGTGGTACGCCACACTTCTGGACAGCTCGTCTTGACATCGGTCAATCTGACTACACAAGACCTGGTAGCTGGAATGCCTTCATGGATTACAAATACTTTGCTCATGGTTCCTTCTTCGGTGGAAATGGTACAGGTGCTGTGCCAGATCGTTACTTAGATGGTATCCGTAGCTTTACATTGGGTGGTGGCTATGTTCCTCGTAAAGACTTCTTAGTTGAGGCATTCTATACATTCGATGCAAAAGGTATTGGACAACGTGATACATTATATGGTGGAGAAAACTTTAAATTAGGTAACTACACTCGTATCCAAGGTACTTACAAATTCTAATTAACAACAACATAGTATTTTGCTGAAATTACATGCAATGATAGCTAAGTGTATATATATAACAGTTATTTATTGAATAAAAAGTGAAATACCTATAGGAAAAGCTATAACTTATTTGAGGTATATACTCAATTAGTTATAGCTTTTCTATATGTTATGAAGCTAGCCTATCTTACCTATTCAATAGACAAAGCTAAAATAATACTAATATTTTTTTGTTAACATGAACAATTATTGCAGTTTTATGGGAATTTATTTATTAAATAGTAAAAATCAAAAAATTAATTAAATAATTCTTAAAATGTCGCAATGGATTAGTTAGAAACTTTTTAGAGTAGAAAAAGATTATCAATACAAGGTACAATAATAGTAATTTGACTTATTTTCTCATTACTAAGAGAGTTTTGTTCTAATAGGAGGATACCAATGACAAGGAAAAGCGAAGCAAGAAATAAATATTTTATGCTTTCCTGTGCCATTGCTACATGGGTTGGGGGCGCAAGTTTTTTAGTTCCGACTGTAGCACATGCAGAAGGATCTGTATATGTTACAGCGAATCGTGCACAAGAAGAGGCGAAGTATAATTCGCAACAAGTGCAAATTATTACTAAAAAAGATATTGAAGCTAAGCAAGCTAAATCTGCTGAGGATATCGTATTTAGTGAAACTGGTGTGAGTCGTACTGTAGATGCTATGGGTAGGGTTGGTGTATCCATTCGTGGTGCAGAACCTCGTCATACATTAATTTTGGTAGATGGTCAGCCTGTGATGGGTGATTTGGCGAAATACCAAGGTGCAGGCGATGAATTGCAACGTTTAGGTACAGAAAATCTAGACCATATCGAAATCGTACAAGGTGCTGCTAGTGCAAAATATGGCTCTGATGCTATGGGTGGTGTTATTAACGTTATCACGAATAAACCACGCAATAAAGCAGGTTTACAATTTAACTTTGAAGGTATTCGTGAAAAAGGGAATAGCGATATTCTACCTTTTAATAATGTATTTGTGCGAGCTGACTCTGGTAAAATCGGTAAGGTTAAAGTGAATATCTTCGGTAGCAAACGAGATATTATGCCAATCTATGCTAGTGAAAGTCCTAGACAATCTGCACTAGGAGCTGATGATACTGTTGATCATGGATTCCTAAAAAATTCTTTACGGTATTATGGTACAAATGCCAATGTAGGTGTGGCTAGTATTATAGATATGAAAGATAATCAAACGATCAGTATGAAGCTAGATCGTTATCGTGAAGATTTAGAGCGCTATGTGAAAAATAGTGATTCTTTCATGGTGCCACAAATGCACTATAAACGTGACCTAAATCGTAATACAATGAATTTGACCTATGAAGGTAGAGACGATGTTTCCAATTGGAAAGCGGAAGTTAACTATACTCGTACCAATGAAAACGATTTAACGTTGAGCAGTGACTATGGAAAAAGTACCTATGAAGGTAAAAACACTTTAGAATACACAGATAATATTGACCACAGACAATGGAATTTTGGAGTTTCTGGAGATATCCAAGCTAACGATAATCACCTAGTATCCTATGGTGTTGGTATGTCTCGTGAAACAGGTACAGGTAGCCGTTTGAAAAATGCACCGCATACCTATGTGCGTGATATAGATCCATGGGATTATGATAAGAGTTTAGCTGTAGATAACAACGGTAAGCCTAAGTCTAATATCTATGACTATTCTTTCAGTAAAGGTAAAGATGGCATTATCGAACGTAATAAAGAAAAAGAATGGTACAACACAGATAAAACCAATCCAAACAGCAAAGTACCTGAGTTTACTTATGAAGATTTCTTAAATTATAAAGAGAAGTTGACGGAAGGAGATCCTGCAGCCGCTAGAACATGGATTAATGGAGCTAACCCTAATACATTAGAAAAAAAATACCCTGAAGCATATAAAAAATACTTAGAATTTGCCAATACACTAAAAGAAATTAATAGAGCAGATTTGATTGAGTATAATAAAAAGCAAACTAGTTATAGTGATAAAGTAGATCCCGACTATAAGAACGATGTTGCTTATTTACCATTATATTATTATGACAATACAGTTAAACCTAAAGTCAGTGAAGTAATTAAATTAAATGGCGCCACTTTTAAAGAAGAAGCCAATAAACGTATCAATAAACAAACGGTTGGTACTGGTACTATTAATAAACAATACCTATTTGTGCAAGATACATGGCAGTTAAATAAAAACACGATGTTAACTCCAATTGCACGTTTAGATCACAGTAGCTTATTTGGTTCTAACTTATCTTTCAATATGGGGTTAACTCATAACTTGAATGGAAATACACATCGTCGTTTCAAAGCCAACGTAGGTAGTAGCTATGTAGAACCAGGGATGGGTGAGTTATTCTATAACTGGGAAATGTTCCCATCCCATATTACGGCATTTAGTTTAAATGGTGGTCAAGCACGATTAGGTTGGTACTGGCAAGGAAATCCTAACTTAAAACCAGAGAAATCTTTAAATTTTGATGTCTCTATTGAAGGGGAAAATAAAAATACTTACAGTAAATTGACTGTATTTAGAAATAATATTAAAAACTATATTACTGCTTATAATACAGGTCATGTGTTAGATTTTCACACAGATTTGAATGAAAATACTGAACGTGGTATCTATAAATTCTTATATGCACCAGATATGATTTATAGCTTTAAAAATATTGGTAAAGCCGAAATTACTGGTCTTGAATGGGAATTAAAACAAAAACTTTCCAATAAATGGAAAGCTCGTTTTGGATATACATTCTTGCATGCTATGAATAAAAGTAATCCAGATATGCCACGTCAATTATTAGATAAACCAAGTCATAAAGTGGGTATCGGAGTAGACTACGAAGATGAAAAAACAGGTTGGTCTGGTAGTCTTTGGGCGGATTATTACATCAACATGTTAGATAGTAACTCTGTATCTGGTGGTGGTGGATATATGACATCTGGTACAGCCTATGAAAGAGATCCGATTACAAATGCTATCGTATTTGATCCTGTTACAAGAAAAGCTAAGAAAATAGAAGGTAAATCTGAAATTTCCTACTCTGGATCTGACCGTCGTACCAGCGACATGTATGAACGTAAAACATATGGCATTTGGAATATGATCGTTCAAAAGAAAATCAATAAAGATTCCCGTGTATACTTTGGTATTAACAACTTATTCAACCATCGAGATGATGATCGTGCTTTGTCTACACGTCAATTCCGTATGGGTATTAATTTAAAATTTGGTGCGGATGCGACTACAGATAAGAGTCAACCAAATATGGCGAAAGTAGAAGTGAAAACACAAGTGGTAGACCATTTGAATACTTTCATTCATCGTGACTTTAATGTAGATAAAAAATCTGGTGTAGAGTTTGTTGGTGACTTTAGAAATCGTTGGGATAGCCATTTAGGCTTTGACCGCCCAACTAGTCGTGTAACTGCTACAAGCTATATTGAGGATGACGCAGCAGATAATCTTCGTGATGAAAATAATCACGGTATTACATCACGAGTTCGTGCAGGAATGGATGCTCGTATTGGTAAAGACGTAGATGTACGTGTTGTAGCTAGTGCCAGTGGTCAACGTGGTGTAGATACAGATCACCAATTAAAAGTGACAAAAGGATTCAATCATCAACGTATTGATGAAGCGACGATTACGAAGCATACGAATAAGTGGGACATCACTGCTGGACGTATGACAGAGACAATGGGTGTTACTGGATATTGGTTCGGCAAAGAATACGATGGTGTTCGTGGTGTTTGGACAAATGATACAAAACAACTTCGTGTCGGCTACGGTGATTTCTCCCATAGTACAGGAGTAACAGACTCTGCTTATACACATGCGATTTATAACTCGTTTAAACGAGCTCCAACTGTTGATGAATTTATGGGAGTTAAAACTAGCTCAGGTGGCGGTAATGAAGAGCTTAATATTGAAAATGCTGGAGATACCATTGGATTCCATAAACAGTTAGAAGTCATAAAAGAAGCCGAGAAAAAAGCAGTAGAAGCAGCTACAGATGTTATTAATAATGCGGGAGAAGAAATAAACTCTAAAATTGATGAGATAACTAATGAATTAAATACATTTAAAGAATCTAATGCTTACAAGGAATATAACGATAAGAAAGTTGATTTAGAGACTAAGATTAATAAGCTTAACGATGACATTGAAGTGGGGGACCCAGATGGAGATCCTGAGTGGGGAGGAAAACCACTACCTGAAGATGAATACAATGCATTGCTTGAAAAAAGAACAGAATTAGTTAAAGAGCAGTCAGATTTAAAAGTAAAATATAAATCTGTGATTGATGAAGAAAATAGATTTATAAGTAAACGTAATGATTTAGAGAATAGTAAAGAAGATAGTAAAGAAGCGAAAAGAAATGAAATACGTAAGCCATTTATAGATAAACAATTTGAAGTTTTAAAACGAATGACTGATTTAGCTAATCAAGGATATAGTTATGCTTTATCAGAAAAAAATAAACTTAAAATTGAGATTCCTGAAGTCAAATTACCAGTATTAGAAAATGGCAATATGGATGAAAAAGTTTCTGTTGATCCAACTGGGTATTTAAGTGATAAAGATAAAGCATTGTTTGATATACCATTAAATACTCCAGGGTTATTAGATAATGGTGGTATTACATATCTGACAAAATGGTTTGATACTAATAAAGATAAAATAGCTTCTATTTATAAATCAGCTACAAATAAATCTATAGTACTTGATGATCAAGCGATTAGTAACTTAAAAGAGCGTTTTATTTATGAAAACATTTATAAAGCTCATTCTGGTCAACGAGGTCTGTTAACAGGAACTTCTAATACATATTCAAGAATGGTAGTATCATTTTTTGATAATATGAGAAAAACTTTAACAGAAGCTGACCACTATAGTAAACTTCCTCGTGAAGCCTTAGGTAATGCGACAGGTAAAGTGATTCCAACAGAGGGTGTTGTCATCCAACGTGATGTAATTCCTGCGGTTAAACGTGCTGGATATATTCAATATCGTCAACAAGTAAATAATAAATTAGGTGTCACAGCTTGGTACTTACGCTCTACAGGCCATGAAAATCATACTGTACATTATACAAGTGATAACGGAAATGAGTCTCGCAACTTTGGTCGTTTAGCTAATGTATTTGGTTTAGGCTTAAAATACCAAATTGGTGATAATACAGCTGTATCTTTCGACTATGGTCAAAATAGAACTGACTTCGGTCGCTATATGAATGGTGGAAGTATCTATCAATCTACAGCAGGTAAAGTATATGATAATCCAGCAGGTAATCCTCAATTTGAATTGAAAGGCCATAGAACAGGTGGTACTCCACACTTCTGGGCACTTCGTTTTGATGTAGGTCAATCTGATTACTATCGTCCTGGCAGCTGGAATGCATTTATTGACTACAAATACTTCGGACATGGTGCTTTCTTAGGTGGTAATGGTACAGGTGTGGTACCAGATCGTTACTTAGATGGTATTCGTAGCTTCACATTAGGTGGTGGCTATGTACCAGCGAAAGATTTCTTAGTAGAAGCATTCTACACATTCGATGCAAAAGGTATTGGACAACGTGATACATTATACGGTGGAGAAAACTTTAAATTAGGTAACTACACTCGTATCCAAGGTACGTACAAGTTCTAAGATAAAGGAATAGAAATCTTATAGATATTGAACTATGTCTGTGTATAACTACATAGGAAGATAGGCTGGCATTCCGTACATAATGATATACTATAGAGGATAGTTAACGATGCAAGTTAGCTATCCTCTATTACCATGCTATGTGCACTAGTATGGGAACAAAGGATTGCGATCTATCTAATGGTATGGGTCATTCTCTGTGTATCCCAAATTATATTGTGATATAATAACTACATTGCGATTAAAGATTGTATTGAGATGCAAAGATTTTCTATCATAGAATGAAAATTACATCGGAATGCAAAAAGTAATTTATTTAAAATGAAGATTGCAATCAAATGCAATCTTAGTTAAAATTATAATAAAGATTGCATTGCAATGTATTTTTGCAACATGCTGAGAGTATGGATAACGCTTTCATTGTATTGAAGGGTATCACAAATGATAGAGGAGTAGACATGAAGCTAATTAATAGGGAAAAGTACATACAGTTTCTGAGAAATCACAGAGAAAAACGTGTTATAAAAATTGTGTCTGGCGTGCGCAGATGTGGTAAATCAACTCTATTTTATCTCTTTCAACAAGAGTTACTACAAGAAGGGGTAAAAGAAAATCAAATCATTGCCATTAACTTTGAAGATTTAGAATACAGGGACTTAACGGATTATATGCAGTTGTATGAATACATAAAGTCTAGGATAATTCCTAATCAACAAATGTATATATTTTTGGATGAGGTCCAACATGTGCAAGGGTTTGAACGTGTGGTAGATAGTTTCTATATTAAAGATAATGTAGATATCTATATTACCGGATCTAATGCGTACTTTATGTCTTCAGAAATGGCTACATTATTGGCGGGTCGATATGTTCAGCTAGATATGTTACCTTTATCATTTAAAGAGTTTGTTGAAGCACACAAAGAGACAACGAATCTATCTTTGAATGGTTTGTATCGTCTATTTGTAGAGCAAAGTGGTTTTCCAGGGACACTAGAATATGCTGGTCATGATGAAATGCTACGTACCTATTTAGAAGGTATAGTTAATTCTGTAGTGTTGAAAGATGTTATGACGCGCTTAAAGGGAAGCGATATTTTAATATTAGAAAGTATTATTCGGTATATTGCAGCCAACGTAGGAAGTTTATTAACACCTAAAAAGATAGCTGATTCTCTTACTAGTATGGGTAGAAAGGTAGATAGTCGTACTGTAGAAAGGTACATAGCAGCACTGAGAGATGCATTGTTAATTTATGAAGCGTCTAGATTTGATGTGCGAGGGAAAGAATTGCTTAGATTATATTCTAAATTTTATTTAGTTGATCCTGGGCTGAGAATATTTTTCATACCTAATACAGGACGAGATACAGGTCACATTCTTGAAAATGTAGTATATTTAGAATTATTACGCCGAGGCTATACGGTTCATGTCGGTATCCTAAAAAATGGTGAAATAGATTTTGTAGCTCAGAAACATGGACTATTTGAGTATTATCAAGTGAGTCAAAGTGTGTTAGATCCTACCACATTAGACAGAGAACTAACGCCTTTATTTGAGGTGAAAGACTATCATCCGAAATTTTTGCTTACTTTGGATGAGATTAATAGCAATGCATCTTATGAGGGAATACAACAAAAAAATGTGATAGAATGGCTATTGGAATAGGGATTTTAAATATGGAATAAACGTATTAGAATATACGTTATATAGGGGTGACAAGTGAAAGAAACAGTAACAAAAGAAGTACAAGAATCAACAGGTGTGATTCGTTATATTTGGATTGTATTAGGTGCTATTAGTTTTGGCTTAGGGTCCTTGGGAATCGTATTGCCTTTATTGCCGACGGTACCGTTTTATTTATTTGCCGTATTTTGTTTTGCTAGAGGTTCTAAACGATTCCATGAGAAGTTTGTAAACTCTAAGCTCTATGCAAACTATGTAGAACCCTTTAAAAATAAAAGTGGCATGCCATTACGCACTAAGATTAATATTTTAGTATCTGTGTCTATTTTATTGGGCATTGGAGCCTATAGTATGCGCAATATGCCAGTAGCCTTATATGTTATGGGTGCAGTATGGATAGGTCATGTCATTGCCCTTGCATTTATTGTGAAAACAGCACCAGCAGAAGCTAAATAGAAATCTGATTGATATACATAGTATTAATCAATTGAAATATAAAAGAGCCAGATTATGGAGTGAAAGACTTCATAATTTGGCTTTTATTATAAGGTTCCATATGGTATAGTGTTATCGATTATATTTACTTTAGTAATAGACAAGACTGAGTATAATTGTAGTATCTTAAAAACTTTATTTGGATATGTAATATGTCTAAATGCATATATCATGAGGAGGTATAGATGACTAAAAAACTAACAAGTAGTCCAATACAAATTAATACCTGTGCCATTTGCGTTCCTATTGTAGGACCGACGGTAGAAGATATACTTTCACAGGCACAAGGGGCAGTGCAAGCAAAAGTGGACCTTATTGAGTTGCGTCCAGACATGTGGATGAAGGGTTCTCATCTACATGAAGAAGAATACATACCAACAATCGTAATCTTGGTAGAAGAATTGCATTCCAGATATGTAAAGATGCCTATGCTGTTTACATGGCGCACCTTAGCTGAAGGTGGAGATACGTCCTTAAGTAATGAGAATTACTGTAAACTATTACAAGCAATTGTGGACCAAAATCTAGTTGATGCAGTGGATGTGGAGTTATTTGCCTATACGGATACGATTGGTCAAATTATCAAAGAAGCTCATCATCAAAACATACAAACAGTGATGAGTTATCATAACTTTCAAAGTACCCCAAAACTAGAAATACTGCATGGCTATGCAGAACGTATGATATCTGCAGGAGCCTCAGTAATTAAGTTTGCATTGATGCCAACAACGAGTGATGATGTACTTTCAGTATTACAATTTACAAAAGAATTAACGGAACGGTATCCACAGTTGCCACGGATTACCATGTCTATGGGACAATTAGGACAGATGACACGAACCTGTGGCAATGTATTTGGTAATTGTTTGACTTTTGGCACACTGGGACAAGCATCGGCACCGGGTCAGGTAGACGTTAATATATTACAACAATTATTGTAACCTATATGTCCATTGCGCGTTAGTATTCCATTATATAATGTATTAATGCAAGTAAACTATTACATAATGTTTAGTGCAAATAAAAGTGTATATTACTTCACCCGTATATAGGGATAGGGCATAGTAGGTTACAGTACATGTATAGAAATTGTTTGGATAGAAACACTATCTCCTATATAAACACAAGTATATTGTCAATTTATAGTAGACAAATGTTTTTTGTTGTGGTAGTATAATTACATAATTTAATACTCGCCTACGAAACCGATGAGGTGGAGATAAAAATAGAACGTGCACTTCCAGAGAGTGGGGGTAGCTGAGAGCCCCGCAGAACGCAGTCTATTAAATGGACCACCGAGGGTATGGGGAACGGACAATATGTCTTAGTATAGCATAACGTGTCATGAGCGTTAATCGTGAGGGATATGATAGTATCCTGCAAAGGGGAATGCATGCATTCAAACAAGGTGGTACCGCGATTTATATGAATCTTTCTGTGCATTTGTGCAGTTATTTGGCATATGAACTCGTCCTTGACAGTTACGTCTAGGGCGAGTTTTTTTATTGCAGGAGGACTTATGAAACCATCATTAGAAACGGTAAAACAATTAGGACAAGGCTACGATATCGTACCGGTCTATGTAGAATTATTATCGGATATACGCACACCTATTTCTGTACTGAAAGCTTTAAAAAAGGTGAGCGCTCATACATTTCTGTTGGAAAGTGCAGATAACACCCATCACTGGGGGCGATATTCCTTCTTAGGTTACAATCCATTGTTAGAAGTCACATGCAAAAACCATACCATGACGATCAAGGGGGATATGACACGTACTTTCACATGTCATAATCCAGCAGAAGAGATTCGAAATATATTGAGTCAATATAAAAGCCCTAGAGTTGAAGAATTACCAACTTTCACAGGTGGATTCGTAGGATACTTTGCCTATGAATACATTCGGTATTTGGAACCTACCTTGGATCAACACATCAGTGATACAGATACGAGCATGGTTAACGATGTGGACCTTATGCTTTTCGATAAAGTTATTGCTTTTGACCATTACAAAAATAAAATCTATATCATCGGTCATGTACGTACAGACGATGTTGAACGTAATTACGAGCGTACCCAATTGGAATTACAAGCCTTAGCTGACCTAGTGAAAGAAGGCGAAGAGGCTCACATCGATCGAGGTGTATTAGAAAGTGAATTTACTTCTGAGTTTACTTCTGAAGAATACCAAGAGGTAGTACGAAAAACACAAGACTACATCACAGAAGGAGATATTTTCCAAGCCGTTGTATCCAATCGTAGAGAAGCGAAGTTCAAGGGAAGTCTACTCAATGCCTATCGTGTACTAAGAACGATGAATCCATCTCCGTATATGTTCTATATGAGTGGGAAGTCCGTAGAATTAACGGGAGCTTCTCCAGAAACATTGGTGAAATTGCAAGATAGAAGTGTTTATACTTTCCCTATTGCGGGTACACTGCCACGGGGCAAGAATGAAGAGGAAGATAGAGCGCAAGAGGCTAAGTTAAGCAAAGATGAAAAAGAATTAGCAGAACATAATATGCTCGTCGATTTAGGACGTAACGACATTGGTAAAGTCTGTGAGTTCGGGTCCGTCCAAGTAGAAGCGTTACATCAATTACAACGGTTCTCTCACGTGATTCATTTAACGAGTACTGTGAAAGGAACATTAAGAGAAGAGTTTGATGCCTTAGATGCTATCGGTGCTACTTTACCGGCAGGCACTTTATCGGGGGCTCCTAAAATTCGTGCCATTCAGATTTTACAAGAATTAGAGAAAAGTCCTCGTGGTGTCTACGGTGGTGCTGTAGGATACTTAGATTTCTCCGGAAATATGGATGTGTGTATTGGTATCCGCATGGCCATGGCAAAAGATGGTCGGGTATTCGTTCGTTCCGGCGGTGGCATTGTGCGAGATAGTGTGCCTGTGAATGAGTATAATGAAACTATCCACAAAGCACAATCTATGGTAACGGCTATCACATTGGCACAGGAGGTGTAACATGGTATTACTTATCGATCATTACGATAGTTTCTCTTTTAACATTTATCAATTAATTGGCTCGCTAGTAAAAGATATTAAGGTAATCCGCAGTGATGAAATGACAGTGAAAGAAATTCAAGAGCTTTCACCTGAGTGCGTCATCCTTTCACCAGGCACGGGCAGACCAAAGGATGCAGGTGTGTATGAAGAATTGCTTGAAACATGCCAAGGCGAGTTTCCTATCTTGGGCATTTGTTTGGGCCATCAAGCCATGGGCGAAGTGTTCGGAGCCACTGTAGGATATGCAAAAGAAGTCATGCACGGCAAACAAAGCGTAGCTACTCAATGTTATCCGTCCATCCTATGGAAAGATATTCCTCAAGAGTTCCCCGTAGCACGGTATCATTCCTTAGCAGTTTTGGAAGATACCCTAGGAGATGAACTAGTGGTAACGGCTCGTACGGAAGACGGAGAAATTATGGCTATGGAACATAGAACGCATCCGATTTACGGAGTACAATTTCATCCAGAGTCTATTTTGACACCACAAGGAACGCAAATGGTTAAGAATTTCTTGGAATATCATAAGATTATATAAGGGAGATATAGAGTATGATTCAACAAGCAATACGCCTCGTCACAGAGGGACAAGATATGCCTTATGAAGTAGCAAAAGTTACGATGAACGCTATTATGAGCGGCGATGTACAGGAAGTGCCTATGGCAGCTTTCTTAGGAGGCTTACAAGCAAAGGGACCTAGCGTTACAGAGATTACAGCTTTTGCTGAAGTCATGCGTGAAAAAGCAGGTTCTGTGCCACATGACAATACAGTGGTAGAAATCGTAGGTACGGGAGGAGATGGCAGTAGTACATTTAATATTTCTACTACATCGGCGATTTTACTAGCGGCCGCAGGGATTCCTATCGCTAAGCATGGGAATCGTAGCGTATCTAGTAAATGTGGCGCCGCTGATGTGCTAGAAGCATTGGGTGTGAAACTAGAACTCAATGGAGAGCAGAATAAAAAGGTTTTAGAAGAAGCAAATATTTGCTTTATGTTTGCTCCGGTATATCATGAAGCGATGAAATACGCAGGTCCTGTACGAAAAGCTATGGGGGTTAGAACTGTATTTAATATCTTAGGCCCCTTGGCAAACCCAGCAGGCGCTACGGTAGAGCTGATGGGTGTATACGATCGGTCCTTAGTAGAACCTTTGGCACAGGTTTTGTCTAACTTAGGCGTTCATCGTGGTGCTGTCGTATATGGTAGTGATGGACTAGATGAAATTACCGCCACAGGGACAACGACAGTGTGTGAAATCAATCATGGAGCGTTCAAGACCTATGAATTGGATCCTAAGGATTACGGATTTACCTATGCTACAGCGGATGAGCTTGTGGGTGGTGACGCAAAAGTTAATGCAGAGATTACACGTACACTATTAGAAGGCAAGGATAGAAGCGGTCGTGCTACTGCAGTGATTTTAAATGCGGGCATGGCATACTACTTAGCTAAAGATGGAGAAGTAACCTTAGAAGAAGCGTTCAAAACGGTAGAAGAGTTATTGTTTTCCGGTGTGGGTACAGAAGCGCTTTCAAAATTTGTAGAAGCCTCGCAAAATGCATAATAGAGTGTAATTGTATTTATATAGTTGGAATATTCTTTAGGAATAACATATTCTAGACCTTATTTAGGCATCTTTGTAACTATATAGTGTAGATTTAGAGAGTATATGGATATTATCTAGTTATATGAATACTATTGAGATTAATTTGGAATATACATACTATTAACAAGGTTATTATAGAATATTTGGATAGAAATAGAGATAGTTATGATATTAGATAAGATAGTGGCAGCGACTGAAAAGCGTGTCAAGGAAGCAAAAGCCAAGCTGCCCTTGCTAGAGTTACAACAGCAAGTAGAAGGAATGCCAATCACGAAGGACTTTCCTTTTGAACGGGTATTACAAGAATTAGATTTCAATTTTATATGTGAAGTGAAGAAAGCGTCTCCCTCAAAAGGAATTATTGCAGAGGACTTTCCTTACTTAGATATTGCCAAGGACTATGAAATGGCAGGAGCTGCAGCGATTTCTGTCTTGACAGAGCCAGATTTCTTCCTAGGTAGCCCTCAGTATTTACAAGAGATTGCAGCAACTGTACATATTCCTATACTTCGGAAGGACTTCATCATCGATGAATACCAAATCTATGAAGCAAAACTATGGGGCGCCTCAGCTATATTGCTCATAGCTGCTATCTTAGATGATGAAACAATGGCACGCTTTCATAAGCTGGCAGATAGCCTAGGACTATCGTGTTTAGTAGAAGCTCACGACGAAACAGAAGTGTTACGAGCTGCTAAGATGGGAGCACACATCATTGGGGTGAATAACCGGAACCTAAAAGATTTTACTGTGGATGTAAACAATAGTATTCGCTTACGTAATTTAGTGGATGATTCCGTAATTTTTGTCTCTGAAAGTGGCCTAGACACGGCAGCAGATATCCAACGTTTACGAGATAACAAGATTCAAGCTGCCCTTATGGGCGAAAGCTTTATGCGCTCTACAGATAAAGTGGCGAAATTGACTGAGTTATATGGGACAATTAGACCGAAACGTTTTATACATACTAGTACAGAACAAGATAGGTTCGGAACGAAAGAAATATTCAACTTAGAGCCACCCAGTGCACCAATAGTAGCTGAAGCTACTCAACCTAGCTATGAGATGAAGGTTAAATTTTGTGGTATATCCCAAGAAGATACAGTTCCAGTTTTAGGGGAGACACGACCAGATCATGTTGGATTCGTCTTTGCTCCTAGCAAACGACAAGTGACCATAGAACAAGCTCATTCCATTGCAAGAGCTTTGCAAGGTAGTTTACAAACTACAAGCGATGACAAAGGCATCTCATGCGTAGGTGTATTTGTAAATGAAACGATATCGAATGTAGTAGAAGTTGCTAAGACGGTACCACTTTCAGTGGTGCAATTACATGGAGATGAAGATATAGATTACATTGAATCGTTACGAAACCACCTAGAGGAAGAACAATTAGGATCCGTTAAAATTTGGAAAGCAATCCAAGTGCAAGGTAAAGAAGATATTTTGCCATGGGAGCAAGCGCCCATCGATGGATTGGTAGTAGATGCCTATTCTAGGGATGAGCGTGGAGGCACAGGTAAGACTATCGACTGGTCATTATTAGATGATGTGCAGGTTCCCTACTACCTAGCTGGTGGTATAGGACTACACAATGTAGCTTGTGCCATTCGACGATTACAACCGTACGGGCTCGACATGAGTAGTAGCTTAGAAAGAAATGGCCAAAAAGATGCCAATACAATTAGAACTATGTCACAATTAATTAAGACAGTAACACATAGATGAGGAGATAGAGTATGACAACACATCGCCATGGCTATTTTGGTGAATTTGGTGGACAATTCATGCCAGAAACATTAATGAATGCCATCATTGAACTGGAAGAAGCCTATGAAACTTACAAAAATGATCCGGATTTTATAAAGGAATTGGAAGATTTACATGTGTCCTATACAGGGCGTCCCTCCTTGCTATATTTTGCAGAACAAATGACAAAAGATTTGGGGGGCGCTAAAATTTATTTAAAACGAGAAGACTTAAATCATACAGGGTCTCATAAGTTAAATAATGTGCTAGGCCAAATGTTACTGGCTAAACGAATGGGTAAAACGAGAGTGATTGCAGAAACGGGTGCTGGTCAACATGGTGTAGCCACTGCCACAGTAGCAGCGTTAATGGGGATGGAATGTGAAATTTTCATGGGACAAGAAGACTGTGAACGACAAGCTTTAAATGTATATCGTATGGAGCTATTAGGTGCCAAGGTACATCCTGTTACATCTGGTACTGGTACCTTGAAAGATGCAGTATCTGAAACGATGCGAGAATGGACGAATCGTATGGCAGACACGCATTATGTATTAGGATCTGTTATGGGCGCTCATCCATTCCCTATGATGGTACGTGACTTTCAGTCCATCATCAGTCGTGAGGCAAGAGAGCAAATTTTAGAAAAAGAAGGTAAATTACCTGCCGCTGTGTTAGCTTGTGTTGGTGGCGGTAGCAATGCGATTGGTATGTTCTATCATTTTATTCCAGATGCAGGTGTGCAACTTATTGGTTGTGAAGCGGCTGGCAAAGGAATCGATACAGAAGAACATGCGGCGACTATGACAAAAGGTACGGTAGGTATTTTCCATGGAATGAAATCCTACTTCTGTCAAAACTCTTATGGACAAATTGCACCGGTATTTTCTCTTTCCGCTGGATTAGATTATCCAGGTATAGGTCCAGAACATGCTTATTTACATGACAGTGGCCGAGCTCAATATGTGCCGATTACAGACGATGAAGCAGTGGATGCCTTTGAATATCTCTCTCGTATGGAGGGAATTATTCCAGCCATTGAAAGTGCTCACGCCGTGGCACATGCTATGCGATTGGCGCCTACTCTAAGTCCTGATGAAAGCATCATCATTTGCTTATCTGGACGTGGCGATAAAGACGTAGCAGCTATGGCGAGATATAGAGGGGTGAACTTACATGAATAAAATAACAATCGCACAGGCTTTCACAAAGAAAGCATTTATCCCTTTCATTACAGCCGGTGACCAAGGGATTACTACAACAGAGAAATACATTCGTATTATGGCAAAAGCAGGAGCAAGTTTAATTGAAATTGGCATTCCTTTTTCTGATCCTGTTGCAGAAGGTCCAGTCATTCAAGCAGCTAGTGAGCGTGCACTATCCACAGGGGTTACTACAGATGATATTTTTGAGATGGTTCAACGATTGCGTACCGGTGATGATGCGTTGACCATCCCTCTTGTGTTCATGACCTATTTGAACCCTATCTATGTGTATGGTGTTGAAAGTTTCATGACACGCTGTGAAGAAGTGGGTATCCAAGGTGTCATTGTGCCAGACTGCCCATTGGAAGAAAAACAAGAACTAAGCCATCAAGCGAAGGCCCATGGAGTTTCTGTCATCTCTTTAATTGCACCTACCTCAGAGCAACGGATTGAGGAGATTGCCAGTCAAGCAGAAGGCTTTGTATATTGCGTGTCTTCTCTTGGCGTAACAGGTATGCGCAGTGACATCAAAACAGACCTTGCTAGCATCGTACAACAGATTCGACAATACACAGATATTCCAGTAGCCGTTGGTTTTGGCATTTCCACACCGGAACAAGCAAAGACAATGGCATCACTATCTGATGGTGCCATCGTAGGTAGTGCCATTGTGAAACAAATTGGCGAGTGGGGAGCAACTGGGGAAGAAGAATTATATCAATATGTTCGTTCTATGGTAGAAGCAGTAGGTAAGTAACATCGAAACTTATAAGGTATGTATATGTTTTATAAATTTACTAGGTTATAGCGTTTTTCGAGCGTTTTTTATATGAAATCAACGTCATAACATAATATTATAAATTAATAAGTTGCAGCATACCTTACATTGTCTTTGAATATTTGCAATACCTATTAAATAGCTGTGCAAGAAGTATATCTTGTGCAGCTATTTTTTCGTTGAAAAGAAGATTACATATACAGAAGGGTATAGTTAATGTAGATATACTGCAGTCTATAAAAAATTGATGGTAACATGCTTTAATATACTGTATACTTAAGAATATGAATAATTCTTAACAGGAGATATAGGGTATGGAAAAAACAAGTATTGGCGTAGGGCGAGCTGCATTGCATGTTGCTATTTCTGAAAGTCGTGCAGAAGAGATGGCGTTACGAAAAGAGTTTGAAGATCTTGGGATTCGTAGCTGTGCCGTAGATTTTGGAGGGGCTTTCACAGAGATTATTCCTAAAATTATTGAACGGGCCGTAGTAGCAGCGGAACGACAAGAGTTAATTCATGACAATCATGTTAGCAAAGGTGCTGTTGTAGGTGCTACGGCACAAGCCTTAGAGCAACTAAAAAATAAATGTGTCGGTCTTAATGTAGGTGGCAAGGTAGGCATTGCACGTAGTCAAGAACATCTAAGTGTAGCCATCTATTTAGGGGTCGGCGTATTGCATTTAGATGAGATTGCGGTGGCCATGGCGCATCGAGCTGTACCAAGTATGTAGAAGTGCTATAAATTTTTCTATAGTTTTGATATAATATTTTGTAGAGTATTTAGACAATAGCTAATCATTTTGGAGGTAACTATGAGTCAATTCGATTGGAAAGTATTAGATCGTAATTACGAAGATGTAATTTATGAAACATATAATGGAATTGCAAAAATTACAATTAATCGTCCGGAAGTGCGTAATGCATTCCGCCCTAAAACGGTGATGGAATTAATCGATGCTTTCACGATTGCTCGTGAAGATGCAGAAGTAGGCGTTATTATCTTGACTGGCGCTAACCATGGTCAAGGCGAAGATAAAGAAGCGTTCTGTTCTGGTGGTGACCAACGTGTTCGTGGAGATGGCGGTTATGTAGGGGATGATAAAATTCCTCGCTTAAACGTATTGGATTTGCAACATTTGATCCGTATCACTCCAAAACCTGTTATTGCTATGGTGAATGGTTTTGCTATCGGTGGCGGTCATGTATTGCACATCGTGTGTGACCTTTCTATCGCATCTGAAAATGCAAAATTTGGTCAAACAGGCCCTCGCGTAGGTTCCTTCGACGCTGGTTACGGTGCTGGTTACTTAGCTCGTTTAGTGGGCCATAAAAAAGCTCGTGAAATTTGGTTCTTATGCCGTCAATATTCTGCAAAGGAAGCATTAGATATGGGTCTTGTAAATACAGTGGTTCCATTCGATCAATTAGAGGCAGAAACAGTGAAATGGTGTGAAGAAATTCTTCAATTATCTCCAATGGCACTTCGTTTCTTGAAAGCTTCCTTCAATGCGGATACAGATGGTTTGGCTGGTTTACAACAATTTGCAGGGGATGCCACTTTATTGTTCTACACAACTGATGAAGGTAAAGAAGGTCGCGATGCATTTAAAGAAAAACGTAAACCTAATTTCAAACAATTCCCTAAATTCCCTTAATGGCTTAGGTTATGAAGTGGTTATATGAACGAGCACACACACATAGAGATAAGTGTTTCCTAAATGGACTTACCTATGGAGATGTGTATACTCTAACAATAGCTACAGCAAAACGACTCGCTCCTCATCTTCGAGGAGAGAGTCGTATTGCTTTATGGGCAGAAAATTCTGTATCCATGGGGATACACTTATTTGCTTTATCTACATTGGGTATAGAAACCGTGTTACTGAATACGAATCTAACAGAACGAGAAGTAACAGAACAAATGGAAAGCACAGACGTTCGCATCTTGCTAGTATCGGAAAAAATGGCACAAGTATTGCGAACACAGATGGAAGCATGTGACATAGAGATTAGAGATGTTTCTAGTTCTGAATACAGTCATAGTCAAGGGGATTTGCAGTATTTGTGTTTTTCACCATGCATAGATACTGATTTCAAGCCTATTTCGCCTATATATAGCGGTGAAAATGTCAAGGAAGAGAAATCTAATGATGTAAAACATACATCTACTCAAATAGATGGCGAAGTAATTGATGGCATGGAATCTATTGTAGGTAACTATGGGCTTCAGATGAATATTGATAATTCTACTGTTAGTGAGAACAGTCTTGAATGGAATTCATCTGATAACAAAGTATTTTGTATTATTAATACTAGTGCTACAACGGGTAAATTCAAATCAGTCCCTGTGCGATGGTCGCAGATTGAGGCTCATGTAAAAGCTTCTGCTAAAGTTCTTGGCGTAGAAGAAAATGACAATTGGCTTGTGGTACTCCCTATGTTTCATGTGAGTGGCTTATCTATTATTTTACGTACCTTGTATAATGGTACAAGAGCAACAATTCGTGAAAAGTTCTCGGAACAAGTTGTATTAGATACATTAGAAAATGAAGAAGTCACCATGGTATCCTTGGTACCCACAGTATTGCAACGCATTGTGGATCGGATTACAGCGCCGAAATTAAGGGCCATACTTTTAGGTGGCGAGTTTATTCCTATGCCACTGTTACAAGAATGCGTAGATCGAAACTTGCCAGTCTATAAGACGTATGGTATGTCAGAAACATTTGCTCAAAGTACGACATTTAGTGTTCGGGACTATCCTCATAAACTAGCCTCTGTAGGGTATCCGCTGGATGGTGTAACCATTGAGATCCGAAATCCAGATGAAGAAGGGGTAGGGGAAGTGTGGCTTTCATCACCTATGTTGATGCAAGGATACCTTAATAAAGAGCCTATTACAGGGGCTTTTAATACAGATGACATTGGCTATGTAGACGATGATGGATTTTTATATCTCCTCAATCGTAGGAAGGATATCATCATTTCTGGGGGCGAGAATATTTACCCTAAGGAAATCGAAGATGTCTTATACGGGATGAATGGGATTAAAGAATGTGCAGTTATTCCTGTCCCTGATTCTAAGTGGGGACAAGTACCTGTCCTATGTGTGGTGACAAGTCGCACAAAACAAAAAATCATTGAGTATTTGCAATGTCGTTTAGCAAAGTACAAAGTGCCAAAGCGAATCGTGTATTATGACATGTTACCGAAAAATAGTATGGGGAAAACCTTAAGACAAGAGTTAATCAATTCTTGTCTCAAACATGGATAAGGTAATATTAATAGTAGGTAGGAATTTCATCTATTCTATTATGAAATAATGGATTTACTTATGTGTTATCTATATAAGACATTTTGATGCTACATATAATGATATGAAAGGACATAGTATGAAAGAAACAACAGCCTCTTTATTAGAACAATTACAAATAGAGACATTCCACTGTGCTGGACAGGCCTTTCAAAGCACTATGAGACTTTCATCATTTCATGCACAACCCTTTGGGTTCGTCAACGGCGGCGTGTACCTTGCTTATGGAGAAGCATTAGCCGGCATGGCATCAAATACTATCTTGGCACAAGAATTTACATCTAGTAAAGATAACACAGACTTAGGTTTAGCTGAAGAAAAAGTAGCTGTAGGTCAATCGATAACGGCTAACCATGTAAGAGCGAAACGATGTAATGGTTATGTAATAGCACGAGGTCAATTATTGCATAAGGGTGGTCGAAACCATGTGTGGACAATCAATATTTTTGATGAAGAAGATCAATTGTTGTCTCATCTAACGGTGACAAATAGTATCGTCAATTTATAGATATATTGTCCGATAAGTGGACTCATAGTTATAAATTGTTGTATATATTTTGGTGTAAATCGATTAATAGAACATCCTTTTTGCAAAACTGCATATTATATCATAACTAAAATAATTGCATCGGTTGTTTAATGATTAAGATAATTTTCTAGAGAAAGGAGGTGCACTGCCTATGAAAATAGATATTATATCGTTATTCCCAGAGTTTTTTGATGCTTTCTTTACACATTCCATCATTAAACGTGCTTTACAGGCGAATCGGTTAGAGATGAAAGTGACAAATCCAAGGGAGTTTTCTCATAGTAAGCATGGTCAAGTAGACGATACTCCTTATGGTGGCGGTGCTGGTATGCTCATGAAAGCACCTCCTCTCTTTGAGGCAGTAGAGCATGTGTTGCAGATGCCTATCGAAGAACATCGTAGTACAAAGGCGAATCATAAACGTCATGTTGTGTTTATGGGGCCCACTGGGGCGCCATTTACACAAGAAAAAGCGAGAGAATTAGCCACCTATGATCAGCTTATTATCGTCTGTGGGCACTACGAAGGGGTAGACCATCGAGTGGAAGAACACTTGGTGGACGAAACTATATCTATAGGTGACTATGTGTTGACGGGCGGTGAATTACCAGCCATGGTGGTAGCCGATGCAGTGGCACGCATGATTCCTGGTGTATTAGGTGCTACATCAGGGGCCATAGAAGATTCCTTTTATCATCCTGTACTTGAGTGTCCGCAATACACGAAACCCCAAGAATACAGAGGCATGATGGTGCCCGACATATTGCTGAGTGGGCATCATAAAAATATTGAGCAGTGGCGATTAGAAGAGTCTATAAAACGAACAGCTCTGCTACGAAAAGATTTACTACAACGTGAGCTAACAGCAGAAGAAGTAGAAGTATTGAAACGATTGCTAGAAAAATCTACATCTAAAGAAGAGCAAGAACGATTTGAAAGAATCTTAGGTCAGTCTACTTTCACAGAGGAAAAGAGGAATTAAATGGCGAATTTATATATTGGCCTCGTTCATTATCCCATTATGAATAAGCATGGTGAGGTGATTACGACGGCTATCACGAACTACGATATCCACGATATTGCCAGAGCATCCACAACCTATGATGTGGAACGGTATTTCATTATTCACAATGTACCGAGTCAACGTGAATTGGCAGAAACCGTCATGAGTCATTGGAAGACAGGGTTTGGCAGTACCTACAACCCGGATAGAAAAGATGCTTTCAAACACGTGGAACTAGTCAATTCTATTCGACAAGCTATCGATATGGTGACAGAACTAGAAGGACAGACGCCCATCGTGTGTACTACAGATGCGCGGACCTATGATAATACCATCACCTATGCATCGCTCCGTAAATCACTTGAAAGTGAGAGCCGTCCTGTGGTAGTATTATTTGGAACGGGGTATGGTATGACGAAGGAAACCATGGAAGATTTCGATTATATCTTAGAACCTATCTATGGACATGGGGAGTACAATCATCTATCTGTTCGTAGTGCCGTATCAATTATATTAGACCGCTTGCGAGGCGAAGCGTGGTGGAATAAATAGGAGGACACAATGTCAGGACATTCTAAATGGTCAAATATTAAACATAGAAAAGGTAAAAATGATGCGTTAAAAGCAAAAATTACCACAAAAATTAGCCGTGAAATCACAGTAGCTGTAAAAGCTGGTGGTACCGATCCAACAGGTAATATGCGATTGAAATTGGCGTTACAAAAAGCTCGTGAAAATAACATTCCTAAGGATAATATCCAACGCGCTATCGACAAAGGTGCCGGTGCAGGTGATGCGAACAACTATGAAGAAATTACCTATGAAGGATATGGCCCAGGTGGCGCTGCTATCCTTGTAGACGTAATGACAGATAACCGTAACCGTGCGGCAGCTGACGTTCGTCATGCTTTCTCTAAACGTGGTGGCAACCTAGGTGAAAGTGGATCCGTTAACTGGATGTTCAAACGCAAAGGTGTATTCGTTATTCCACAAGAGGGCAACGATGAAGAAACATTAACATTATTGGCTCTTGATGCTGGTGCAGAAGACATCAAAGTAGAAGACGATGTATTCGTTATTTATACATTACCTGATGATTACGATGCCGTAGAAGCTGCCTTAGCAGAAGCATCCATCGCAACAGATATGGCACAAATCACAATGGTTCCAGATACAAATATGGAATTAACAGGTGATGATGCATTGAATATGCAACGTATATTGGATATGTTGGAAGACTTGGACGACGTACAAGATGTGTACCACAATGCTATCATGGACGTGGAAGAATAATATAGTATGAAACAAAGCACTCCCTCGGTGGGAGTGCTTTGTTTATATGGTAGATTATTTTTTGGGGTTTTGAAGCTTGTTTAACTTTTTTTCTATTTGCTTAATACTTTCAGTCGGAGTAGGAAGATTTTCTGGCATTGTACCACCAAGCTGTTTTATTGTAGCTCGTACAGTAGCTCCAACTTCATAATGGGTACGATTTGCATTTTCTTTGCCTATAATATTTTCGCGTCTTAGTTTTTCATCAGTTTGTGTAGCTCTAAATAAGTTTGCAGCTAATTCTGTACTGCCCATATGATCTAAAATTTTTTGAGATTTTTTTAGTCCTTTTTTAGAATGTATGTCCTTTTGTGTTAAGCCACCATATAAACCTTTATACCCTTCGTTTTGAAAAATAGCATAATCTTTTTGTTCAGTTATATCAGCTTGGTTGGCGGCTTCAGCTAGTGAAGCATTATGTTGTTTTAATTCGTGACGAATTGATAGACGTCTAGTATCCTCTGTTCCTTGATAAAACTCTTCATATAACTCTTGCTCTCTCGTTTTAATAGCAAAATAGCTTTGAGCAAGAGCTATTTCTTCTTTTTTTGGATCTCCATTTTGTGCAATAAGATAACAGGCATATCTACTTAATACAATATCTTGTATAGGTCGTGTAAGGTTAACCCCAACATGTGCCAATTTGTTGGCTTCAACAAATTCGGATGAAACCGCATAACCACTCACTTCACAAGCAATTTTTGCTTTTTCTATAATTTTGTAAAAATTACGCCATTCTTTATAGCCTAAAACTTTTTGTAAGTCACGGGCGTACCAAAACTCTATTCCTGCATCTGAAATATGTTTAATATTTTCAAAAATAGAGTTATCATCGATTTGTAAAAACATAGATAAGCACCTCCAAGTTATTTATAGTATATCACTTTGTAAATAATTAACAATGATTTGCTATAAAAATCCACCGTTTCATGCTATACTATAAGTAAGTAAATATTTTAGATTTGCAAGGGAGCCTATGTAATAGGCTGAGAAAGGACTATGAAGTACCTGACCTTTTGACCTGATCGGGATCATGCCCGCGTAGGAAGCACGCTGACATATGTGGGTATCGATGTAATGTCGATACCTTTTTGTGTATAGAGTACCCAAAATAGGCTCCTTTGTAATGAAAGGAGCTTTTTATGTTTTACACACAAATGCAAGCAGCCCAAAAAGGCATTGTTACCGACGCGATGAAAGTGGTAGCAGAAAAAGAAAACATGGATGTTGAAGTATTACGAGACCTAGTGGCAAAAGGGCATGTAACGATTCCTTGTAACAAGCATCATACCTCTTTACAACCAGAAGGAATCGGGCAGAAGTTGCGCACAAAAATTAATGTGAACTTAGGAACATCTAAAGATTGTACAGACTACGAAGAAGAGATGAAAAAAGTCCATCATGCAGTGGCATTAGGTGCTGAATCTATTATGGACTTGTCTACACATGGGGATACAAAAGTGTTCCGTCGGTTGTTGACAAAGGAATGTCCTGTTATGATTGGCACCGTGCCAATCTATGATAGCGTTATCCATCATCAGAAGGATTTAGGTGAATTGACTGCAGAGGACTTTATTTCTACTATCCGTCTTCATGCAGAAGATGGTGTAGACTTTGTTACTTTACACTGTGGGATTACACAACACACAGTGGAGCAAATTAAACGTCATAAACGAAAACTAAACATCGTGAGCCGTGGAGGTAGTTTAGTCTTTGCTTGGATGTCCATGACTGGTCAAGAAAATCCTTTCTATGAATACTATGATGAGATTTTAGATATTTGTGCAGAATATGATATGACCATTTCTCTTGGTGATGCATGCCGTCCAGGTTGCTTGGCGGATGCTACTGATATCTGTCAAATCGAAGAACTCGTTCGTCTGGGAGAGTTAACAAAACGAGCTCGTGAACGTGGTGTGCAAGTGTTGGTGGAAGGTCCAGGTCATGTGCCATTGAATCAAGTCCAAGCCAACATGGAAGTTCAACAAACAATCTGCGACGGAGCACCATTCTATGTATTGGGACCATTGGTGACAGACATTGCACCAGGCTACGACCATATTACAGCAGCTATCGGTGGTGCAGTGGCAGCCATGCATGGGGCCGCGTTCCTTTGCTATGTAACACCAGCAGAACATTTAGCATTACCGGATGAAAACGATGTTAAAGAAGGTATTATGGCTTTCAAAATCGCAGCGCACGCCGCAGACATTGCAAAAGGTATACCAAATGCACGAGACCGTGATGACCGCATGGCAGAAGCGCGCCAAAAACTCGATTGGGAAGCGCAATATGCAGTGGCATTAGATCCTGAAAAAGCACGTCGCATCCGTGAAAGCCGTGCTCCAGAAGAAGGACATAAAGAAGCATGCAGTATGTGCGGAAAATTCTGCGCCGTACGGAGCATTAACAAAGCCTTAGAGGGAGAGAAAATCGATATATTATAAAAGAGAAACGAAACAGCCAACTCTCGTAGGGGAGTTGGTTGTTTTGTTATATAAATAAATTGATTATAGCTATATAATTGATGTATTATATAGATAATGAATATGTTTTTATGTAATGTAAGCGGTGCAATTATATAAGAGAATCTTTTGAGAAAATTGGGTTTTAGAGGTGCAATGATGAAACAATGGAACTGTTAACACTGGGATGCGCACTATTAGCGCTAACTGGTTGTGCAAGTATGGACTCTACGATACAAGTAGATAGTGATTTTAGTGGTAAATGGGAAGCACAATTACATATTCCAGAAACTTTGTGTAAATCGGATATAGAGTCTGGATTTGATGACAATATAAGTAAAATTATTAATGACCGTAAGCATATAGGTGATGACTCTTTTGAAGAAAAACAAAATAAAGAGAAAGAGTCTTTAAAACAATTTAGTGCAAAACATATTAAACTTGAGGCAATTGACTCAAATGGTAAGGCACTTCCTAATCAAGTGGAGGCAAGATCTGAGCATTGGAAGATTACCGCTTCTTTTTCAGATGAAAGTGAATTAACTAACAGTTACAGAATTATTTATGGTGCTATAGATAGACCTGAGTCATTACATGTTATCTATCCTTATGGTGAAGAAAGTAATGCATATATGTTCAATATGGGTCGTTCATATGGAACAACAACTATCACAGTAGATGGAGACATTAAAACTGATTTCAAAACAGATGGTGTAGTGAATGGTAACACCATCACTTTTGAAAAAGATAAAAATATCCGATTTGTTTTTCTGAAAGCATCACATACTATTAGAAATGTAATGATTGGTGTAGTAGTATTTGTTGTGGTAGTAGGCGCCTATATTCTGTGGCGAAAACGAGGTTAGTAGTATGAATACGAAAAAATATATGCTAATTTTATTAGGCGTAATCATGATGGGGCTAGCTTTCACAGGATGCACATCTGATACATCAGTCGGTGATAATCCTGATCTATCTGGCACGTGGTATCATTATAATCCGCCTTATGAAGACAACGGCTATAATGGTGGGGTTGTTTATAAAATAACTTTTGAAAAGGTAAGTGACCATGTGTATAAAATGACTGAATCAAAGTTTTATATGCGCAATGTATATGCGAAACATCAGTTGGTAAACGAAAAGGAATATGGTACTGATCACGCTAGAATAACGACATTAGATATTGCAAAAGGACCAAATAAAAATGGAGTACTACCCATCTATGATGATGCTTATGAATGGGTGCCTTACTATGATGAAATAAAAGAGGAGACCTTGTTGACAGTTAGAGATGGCAAGGCCTATGACGGAGCATTTGGTGCTACCCACACGATTAAGAAAGAAAATGGTAAGTTAATGCTTGTTAGCGGTAAAGATAGCAACTCTATTATGTATAAAACGGATGATTCCTTCTTTACAGTTGCTAACGAACAAGAGGCGGCTAACATCAAAAAGAAAGTAGATATTGATAACGCTAAACATCCCAATGAAGCATATCAAATACGTAATATCGCTTTCACTGTGAAAGAAAGTGATAAAAAGGTGTATGCTCATTCTAATTAAGAATACAATTAGAATGCTACATCCATATAGTTAAACGTCATACAATGCTTGATATTGAATATATTTATAGAGTATGATAGAAGTGTCATTATAGTTGTTTTTATAAGTGTGAGGTGTGCTATGAGAAGAAGAGTGGCAATTGCGCTTGTCTTAGCTAGTGTATTTGCAGTGAATGCGGGTACTGCTACAGTAGAAGCAAGTTGGCTAAGTAAAACGTTAAAGAAATTAGATAATGCTTTGGGGGTTCCTGATAGTAATACGCAAGTGACTCAACATTCTGACGGTAACCTTCGATTGCCACAAGCAGGAGAACGATGGATTTTGATTTCTGAAAATAAATACTATAAAACATACCTGGATAGAACTAAAGTATATGCAAGGGGTGAAGCTCAGGATCGTTGGATAACGGGTGTTTTTAAGCGCGAATTTACGCCACTTGGTTCACAATGGTTAGGTGGATTTGGAGAGGTTAAACCAGATGTAGTAACAGTGGAGTATTATTCTATTTCATATGGAGTAAATAGCGTGTATGATAACTATGGTATGTATGCAATTCCTACTTCATATTATGATGTTCATGGAAATTTGATTTATAAGGGAATCATAGAGCGTAAACACTATGGTAATTATATTCCAGACACTGAAGAAGAACACATTAAAGATAGACTATTCCACATGTTCGGTTGGGATTACTAAAATCCTTTAAACTTATTATTTTATGTGTATTTGATGAATTTATTTTGAAAGGAATATACTTAATTGAGTTATGAAAGTATCCCAAGGGATAGAGATGAGTTATTAAGAGAGTTGACTCGATTAGAAATTGAATATCGCGTAACCATTCCTTATCTAATGAAAGTTGCAGAATTAGATAAAGAACTAAAATATTATGAGGAAGAAAAATTGAAGGCCCAGGGTCAATCAGGTGAAACGGAAATGAAGTCTGTTGGATGTGGGTGTTTATTATACCTTGTTTTTTTAGGCCCATGGATATATATGGGGTGGTTTGTACCCAAATGGTTAACAGCATTTGCTAATTATGTAGGATTCTGGAAGTTTAGTGTTGGGCTTTTTATTAGTTTGGGAATCATTCGATTTATGATTTCAGCGTATTTTGATAATAAAAAAAGTGCAAAAGCCAGAGCAATATCTCTTGAAATTAATGATAATATAAGAGACATTAAGAAACTAGTAGATGCCATTCCTAATAATTTTTTGCCAGATCCTTTTAAAAGCTATGTAGCTGTTACAGGAATGATTGACTTGGTTAATGATTATAGAGCAGATAGTTTAAAAGAAGCAATGAATCTATTTAAGCAGGAGACAATGTTAGACTCTATCTTGACAGGAATTGATGAGTTAAGAGCAGACATGATTGTTAGCCAACTTATGACGCTTCAGGCGATCCGTGCAGCGAAAGAAGCCGCAGATGAAGCCAATCAAGCAAAGTGGGAGGGAAGATTTAGGAATAGTAAATAGATCGTAAAGGTGTTAATGAGCATATTTCCTCTTGCTTTCAACCCACATTTTATGCTATACTAACCAAGTATGAATACACACGCAACTAGACTATCAGTTCTGTGCGCAATTTCGCGTTTGCTGAGGGATGAGAGTTGCGGAGGTTTTTTAACAGGAGGTGCCAACATG
>CAUREE010000004.1:0-74175 GCA_963523985.1 uncultured Veillonella sp. | reverse complement strand
CCTTTGGCCCCTTTATTTCTTGTATGTATCTATGTACTACCTCAAAAACAGATCGGCCTGCTTGTTCCATCAATTGAGATACTGGAAGTCCTAAACTTTCAATATATTGATCTACTATGTTTACTTGCTTTGGTGTTAAAAGTCGCATAGGTCTATCCTCTAATATACAATGACAGTACTCGTAGCATATTCATGACAATGGCTAATAGAAACTTGCAACGTTTCGTATCCTAAGGCTTTCATTTGTTGTCCAAAATAGCCTGTACAAGTAAGAACAGGTGCCCCCCATGCATCGTGAGTAATTTCAATATTCTGCCAAGAGCCATGACGAAATCCTGTTCCTAAAGCTTTTACACAAGCTTCTTTCGCCGCAAAGATACCCGCAAAGGATGCAGCTGCCTGTTTGTTACGTCCCCACGCATAGTTTCGTTCGTATTCTGTAAATACTCGTTGTAAAAAGCTATCCCGTTCAATCGCTTGTTCCATGCGATGAATTTCTATAATATCTGTGCCTACTCGAATCATATTAGCCTCGTAATTTGGCAATCATCTCTGCACGATCTGCTGCACCAAATACAGCAGAACCAGCTACTAATAGGGTAGCCCCTGCTTCACGCACTAATGGAGCTGTTTCCAAGTTAATACCACCATCTACTTCTACAACAGCTTTTATATTACCTACAGAATCGAATAATTCTCGAGCTTGTTTTACTTTTTTCACTGCATTATGAATAAACGATTGACCTCCAAAGCCTGGATTTACACTCATAATTAGAATTAAATCCAAATCTTCTGCAATATCTTCCAGTAAGGATACTGGCGTAGATGGATTTAAAGAAACTCCTGCTTTCATACCAGTTGCTTTGATAGCTTGAATCAAACGATGCGCATGTGGCACAGCTTCCCAATGAAAGGTGAAATACTCCACACCTATCTTGGCATACTCTTCTACATAATCGTCTGGATTTTCTACCATTAAATGTACATCAAAGGGCAACTTTGTATGTGGACGTAATGCTTTTACCACAGGAGCACCAAATGTTAGATTTGGCACAAAATGTCCATCCATCACATCAATATGTAATAAGTCAGCACCACCTTCTTCGATAGTACGAATATCTTCTCGCAAATTAGAAAAATCTGCCGATAACATAGATGGGGCAATTTGAATCATTTTATCGTCTCCTTTGATCTTCAAGTTCTGATTTAATCGTCAAATAGGATTGGTATCGTTGCTCACTAATCTGCCCATTAGCTAAGGCATCTTTCACAGAACAAATGGGTTCATGACTATGAGAACAAGGACTAAACTTGCATCCCCTATCATGGTCACCAAATTCGGGGAATGTATGCACTAACTCTTCTACAGTCATTCCTGTATGCTCTAGAGCTGAAAATCCTGGTGTATCCATGATAAAGGAACTTTCATCTAAGCTGTATAAAGAGGCATGGCGCGTCGTATGGCGACCACGTTTAATCTTATCGCTAACAGCTCCTGTTTGAAAGGCAAAGTTCGGATCTACTGCATTGAGCAAACTACTTTTACCTACCCCCGAAGGGCCGGCGAAGGCGCTGATTTTACCATGTAATACATGGCGTAACTCATCAATCCCTTCACCAGTATACGTCGATGTACACAATACAGTGTAACCGATTTTTTCATAGATGGATTTCAGTTTTACCGTGTCTTTTGTATGTAAATCATATTTATTAATCACTAGGATGGGAGGTATATGACTATGATGAATCATCACTAATAAACGATCCAATAATAAAGGATGAATATCTGGCTCTCGTGCGGCTACTACTACAATGACTTGGTCAATATTGGCAATAGCTGGCCTACGTAATGAGTTTCTTCTCTCTTCGATAGAATCAATCCATCCATCTTCTGTAATATTGACCGTATCTCCCACTAAGAGGGAATATCGTTCTTTCTTTAATCGCCCTCGAACCTTACATTCATGTACATCTCCACTTGGAGTTTGCACATAAAAGTAGCCATTCATATTCTTAATTACAACACCTTGTTTCATAGTTTCTCCTATAAGGATTGCTCTTGTACTAATGCATTATTTAAGTACACCTGTACTCGTACATTTCCAGATCCAGACACACTTTTCACAATACGATCTCCAGGCGCATTAGTACCATCATAGACAACACGTCCTCCATCGTCATCAATAACTACTAGTTTGATATGCTGAGAGGCACGTCCATTTGGCACTGTTATATCTACTACACCTTTTGTAGTACCATTTTGTTTGCTATTAGTAGTATCTTTTTTGGTATCTTTTGCTTGGCCTACTAAAGAAATACTTTCATCACGTTTTACAGAAGATCCTGGTGCTGGGCTCACTTCAGTTACAATTGCAGAATCCTCATTAGAACCTGATATTT
Organism: uncultured Veillonella sp.; assembly: GCA_963523985.1. Classification (GTDB taxonomy): domain Bacteria; phylum Bacillota; class Negativicutes; order Veillonellales; family Veillonellaceae; genus F0422. The sequence goes on along the minus strand of CAUREE010000004.1, from coordinate 71,775 downwards.
TACTAATACTTAAACCTAAATTTCCCAATGCCTCTTTCGCTTCTTTAATCGTCATACCCACTACATTAGGGATTTCTACCATGGTTGATTTCGTTTCATTAATCGTAATATCTACAGTAGCACCTTTTGAGGCTTTACCTCCAGCTTGTAAGCCTTGACTAATCACTACACCGTCATCTTTACTAGTATCACTCGTATAGGATATCTTACCAATTGACAATCCCAAGGCTTTCAGTTTCTCCCTAGCTTGGTCAAAGCTCATACCTTGCAAGTCTGGTATCGTAATATCTCCCGCACCTTTGCTAACTACTAAATGTACCATACGCTGTTCTTTGACAGATTCCCCTGCTTCAGGACTCTGTGAAATGACCTGCCCTGCCGGCACATCCGAATTCGTTACTTCTGAGCTAGATACCCGTAGATGTCGTTCTTCTAACAATCTCGTAGCTACACTTAGTTGTTTACCTACCACATTCGGGACATCCACAGTAGAATTACTCCAGAAGTTACCAAAACTCAAGAAAGCCCATAAAAAGGCAAGTAAGAAAGCAAATACGGCACCACCAATCACATATTTTTGTGGCAAGCTACCTAATTTTGCCAATATGCCTTCTTGCTGTTCTTCCTCTTCTTCCAAGACCTCTGACTCCAATGGAGGCAGCACTTGTGTCGCAAAATCATGTTGCATTGGACGTGCTGATGTACCACCACGATAGCCTAATGACATACGTAATGCCTGGATCATTTCAGAAATGGATCCAAACCGTTTGCCTGGCTCTTTTTCTAAAGCTATCAATACCACCTGCTCTAATTGTGGGGGAATCATAGGATTCTTGATTCGCGGCGCTACAACACGGTCTTTCACATGTTGCAAAGCTACACTAACAGGCGTTTCCCCTCTAAATGGAACTTCTCCTGTTAGTAATTCATAGAGAACAACACCTAATGAATAAATATCGGTACTCACATTGATGCTCTTACCGCTAGCTTGTTCTGGAGAAATATAATGGGCTGACCCCATAACAGAATTGGTATACATCATCGTCGTAGCTGAGTTAATAGCTCTGGCAATACCAAAATCTGTTACCTTCACACGTCCAGAATCAGTAATCAATATATTGTGTGGCTTTACGTCACAGTGGACGATGCCCATCATGTGGGCATGTTCAAGGCCTTCTGCAATGGCTACTGTAATTTTTACAGCTTCTTGCACAGTCACCTGAGCGCCATGATGCTGAATGTATTCTTTCAACGTACATCCAGATACATATTCCATAATGATGTAATGAAAGCCTTGATCAAATCCAACATCGTACATGCTCACTACATTCGGATGATTCAGCTTCCCTGCCGCTTGTGCTTCCCGTTTAAAACGAGCCACAAAATCTTGATCACTACCAAAATTTTGATGCAGAATTTTAATAGCCACAGGTCGTCCCAATAGTGTATCTTTCCCACGATATACATCGGCCATACCACCAACGCCTATCTTCTGTTGTACCTCATAGCGATGGTCAAAGACCAATCCCACTAATGTATGTCTATCCATAAGTCACCTCTTTATATACGTCCAAGTACGATTGTTACATTATCTCGTGCTCCCGCATCATACACAAGGTGCACTAAATCTTCCAAAGCTCTACTTTCATTGTTTTCTTCTGAAAGTACTTGTTCAATCTTAGATTCTTCAATATAACCAGACAAACCATCACTACATAATAGGATACGGTCATTCTGATGCACTTCAACTACGCCTGTATCTACTTCTACAGTTTCATACACTCCGATGGCTCGAGTCAACATATTTCGTTTCGGATGATGAATGACTTCCTCTTCAGTAATCGTTCCCGCTTCTACTAATTGCTGTACCATAGAATGATCTTTTGTCATACGGTGCAAACCATCTTCTCCATACCTGTACAAACGACTATCACCTACATGCGCCCAATACAGGGTATCTTCTTTTACATAGGCTACAACTGCTGTTGTGCCCATACCTTCCAGCTCTTTGTAGGATTGGCTCTTTTCATAGACCATGCGATTTGCTTTTAGAATGGCATTCTTTAATACTTCAACAGACATTTCAGTAGCCTCATTGACTACTTCTACAATGGTATCAACTACCATGGTACTAGCATATTCTCCACCGGTGTATCCACCCATACCATCTGCTACTATTAGCAGTGGCCCCTGGGCATAAAAACGATCTTCATTACGTTGGCGAACTAATCCAGTTTTACTGATTCCTAAACTAATCATAACATCCCTTCTTTCAAAGATTGTTGATGTTGTATTTTCAACTGTCCACAAGCTGCTTGAATTTCATCGCCCATTTCTTTACGAATTGTCACAGACACACCGTAGGATTCTACAATAGACTTAAACTCTTGCATAGCTTTCATAGACGGTTTATATAAATTAATATGTTCATTCCCATTGACAGGAATTAAGTTAACATTACAATGAGGAAATTGTTTGGCAATAGCACCTAACTCATGAGCTTCTTTTTCAGAGGCATTCACATCTTTAATTAAAATATATTCAAAGGTTACACGACGTTCTGTCCGTCGATAATATTCTGCCACAGCATCTAGCACATCTTGTAACGCATAGGTAGCACCGATAGGCATAATTTTCTTTCTACTTTCATCTGTAGTAGCGTGCAGTGATAAGGCCAATGTTATGGGTAATTCCATCTCGGCAAAGCGATAAATATTCGGCACTAAGCCACAAGTAGATACGGTCATGCGACGATAACCTATATTAAAGCTTTCTTTTTCATGAATGAATTGCAATGCTTCCATCGTATAATCGAAGTTTTGTAATGGCTCTCCAGATCCCATAACAACGATGGAGTGCACTTCTTCTTTAATGATGCTTTCAAAGAGTAATAACTGCCCTACAATTTCAGCTACTGTTAGATTACGAAATAAGCCTTCTGTAGTGGAAGCACAAAAAATACATCCCATCGCACATCCCACTTGAGATGACAAGCACACAGAGTTCCCATAGTGTTGCTTCATCAGTACTGTTTCTACTTGATGACCATCAGAAAATCTGAGCAATAATTTTTTTGTATTACCATCAGAACTAGTAGATTCCCGCACCACTGTAGGAAGTGTAATCGTACAGTGTGTGCCGAGCCATTCACGCATTGTCTGTGGAAGCTGTAACATATCTTCCATAGAGAATACGTGACGTTGATAGATATAATCCATAATCTGTTTCGCTCTAAACTTTGGAAACCCTCCATCTGTCACAACTTTACTTAATGCTGGCAATGAAAGGCCAATTAATTCTATCATTCGCTCTCCTTACGTAAACGGGCTATAAAAAATCCATCCATATCATATACATGTGGCAATAAAGTAACCATAGGGCCTTCTGCTACAAACGGCAACAAGGGAGCCACATCTTCTAAGACGAAATTAGGGTTTTCTTGTAAAAATCTTTCCACAACCCCTTCATTTTCCAACGTATTTATAGTACACGTAGAATATACCAAATGTCCCCCTACTTTGACATAGGAACTAGCATTTTGCAATATTTGTTGCTGTAATTTTGGCAATTCTTGTAATTGGGATTCCTCTTTTCGCCAACGCATATCTAATTTCTTCTGTAAGATTCCTAGACCTGAACATGGCGCATCTACAAGTACGACATCAAAAGAATCTTTCCATTGTTCTTCATTTACTGTAGCATCGCCTTGTTGAGCCTGTACATTGGACATACCCATGCGTTTTGCGTTTGCCTGTAACAGTTCTACCTTATGTTCATGAATATCCGTAGCTACGATGGTTCCTGTATTGTTCATTAGGGTTGCCATATGCAATGTTTTACCTCCCGGTGCTGCACAGGTATCTAAAATCTGCATATGTTGTTGAGGTTGTACTGCGTAAGCCACAGCCATAGATGCTTCGTCCATAAATGTCATCAATCCCTCTTGCACCCATTTTGCTTCCTGCAATTGACCTTTATGAGCTTTAATGATAATTGCATCTGGAATCATATGACTTGGCTCTACCACCCAGTTTGCCTGTGAAAGCTCTTCTAATAAATCTTGACGACTGATTCGTAATGTATTCACTCGTGCCGTTAATAAAGGTGTTTCATTGAACCACTCACAGAGATCCATCGTTTCTTCTATCCCTCGTTGGTCCATCCATAAACGGACTAGCCAAAGAGGTTGATTATAAATATAGGAAATCCGTTCCTCTTCTGAAGTAGCTAGGGTATCTACACCAATATCTTCGCGTTGTCTGTCTACATTACGAAGTACTGCATTGACAAAACGGTCTGTACCAGGTGCTACTTTTTTCGCCAGTTTTACACTTTCATTCACAGCAGCACTAGATGGTACCTTATCCATATAGAGTAATTGGTATACACCAAGTCTAAGAATCTCTAAAACAAACGGAGATAGTTTTTTTACTGGTTTCTTTGTGAAGTGAACAATAACCGCATCTAAATAGTTTTGGCGACGTACCACACCATATACCAACTCTGTAAAGAATCTACGATCTAGATCCTCTAGTCTTTCTTGTATCATATACTGAGGCAATACAATATTGGCATACTTCTTATCTCTATGTATATCTACCAAGGCTTTCATAGCTAGGCGCCGAATATTTTTATGTTCTTTCTTTTGTTTCGTTTCCATATAGTAACCTTTCTATGACAAGTCTAATGTCTTCTGTATTGACTCTCGTATTACAACAAGGACCACAAGGTCGTTCATTTAAGACACCTATTACGGGAATGGGAAACACATCTGCCATACCACTGACTAAATCTCTTTCACAGGCAATTGCTACAATGGCTTGAGGACGAATTTCTTTGATTTTCAAACGTGCTAATGTACCACCTGTAACGACCACAAAGTGACATCCATAGGTATCTGCAATATCTAGCAAGGTTCCTACTTGGCACCCACCACAACGCTTACAATTATGCACATCTGTAGTCACTTTATGTACGCAACTAGATAATTGTATGCAATGCGGCGTGAGTAGTAATAATCGCTCTGGTTCCACCCGATATACTTGAGTGCTCACAAGATGATTGATTAACGCAATCAAGGATTGACTCACTTCATCCTTGGTATATCCAAAGCATCTAGCTAAGACTGTTACCAACGGAAATAAAAGATATAACCCACGATTAGACAGTCGCAGTAGAATCGGATGTTGTATAGGGTACATTGTAACTAATGCCATATATATCCACATGGACCACCCTATCAATATGGGTAGTAGCAGTCCACTCTCTCCGATAAGCCCTGCAACAGGTCCCCATTGAGACAAGCTAGGATGCATCATCCACACAATCCAACCCCATACCATTGATATCAATAGCATGGCTACAGCTGTCACCGTTAAATACAGACGATAGGATTTATTCATCGCCAAAGCAAGCTCCTACTGCTAACTGATGACCACGAGCAAAATCACCAGCATTCATTCGCTTTTTATTATCTGGCTGCACTTCAGTGACACGTAAGACACCATGACCAGTGAAAATACTGAAAGATTCTTTATCTACATTCACTATAGTACCCTCTTTAGGATAGCCACAAGTTCCTTGTAAATGCTCAGGAGCATAATTAGAGGTAGGGTCAACTTTTGCATGCCAGAACTTAATCCGTTTTCCCGCTAAGAATGTATAACATCCCGGGCTTGGATTGAAAGCTCTAATTTTCGCAGCTAATGTATGTGCTGGTTCTGTAAAATTGAGATGCCCCATCTCTTTCGTAATTTTTCCTGTTTCAATGGCTTCTTCATGATTTTGAGTGATTCTAGTTAATGTACCTGCTTGTAAAGCATCTACGGCTGGTACAATCATTTGTGCCCCTAATTGTGCTAAGGCGGTAAAAATGGTACCAGATGTATCTTCTTCTGTCACTGGAATGCGTTCCATTAGCAAAATATCACCTGTATCTAATCCTTCATCCATATGCATAATCGTCATACCAGTTTCTGACTCTTCATGAAGAATCGCATATTGGATAGGCGCTGCACCTCTAAATTTAGGTAGTAAAGAGGCGTGTAAATTAATGCATCCCAATGGAGGCTGATGAATGAGCCAAGAAGGTAAAATCTTACCATACGCAATAACTACGACAATATCAGGAGCCAAAGTTTGCAACAATTCCTCTGCTTCCTCATTGCGTAAGGATTTCGGTTGATACACAGGAATATCATGCTGTAACGCCAATTCCTTCGTCGGTGGCATTTGCAATTTATTGCCTCGACCTTTAGGCTTATCGGGTTGGCAAAAAACACCTACTACGGAGTGGGAACTGTCGATTAAAGCCTGTAATGTAGGAACTGCTATATCTGGAGTTCCCATGAAAACTATACGTAATGGATTCATTATTGTTGTTCCTTTTTATGGATAAAAATCTCATTGGGATTCACTAACTTTTCCACAAATAAAATGCCATTCAAATGGTCAATTTCATGTTGAAAAATACGCGCTAAAAATCCTTCTGCTTTAATTTTAATCTTTTTATTATTTCGATTGATACCATGTACTTCAATTTTATCGTATCGCTCTACATCGCCAAATAGTTCAGGTACGCTCAAACAACCTTCTAAGCCTACTTGAGAACCTTCTTTTTTCACGATTTCTGGGTTGATGACTTCAATTAAACCATTTCCATCATCTAAGACAATGATTCGTTTGGATACGTTGACTTGTGGTGCCGCCAAGCCTACACCATCTGTTTTATACATCGTTTCTGCCATATCATCTAATAATTGACGAATCTTTTTATTGACAAACTCTACTGGTTCCGCTATTTGTTTTAACACAGGATGCCCTGTTTTCATTACTTCTAAAACTGCCATATTCCCTCCTATACTGGATCCACATCTATATAGATATGGGGCAATGTAAATATATCTGAATGATACATGTATGATTTTATTTTTGATAAATCAATCCCACGGATCATAATACAAAGTCGATACATATCTCGTATCTTTGCGGCACCATTTTCATAGGGCCCTAGTATATCTATGCGCTGACCTACACAAGTCTGGCGCAACGTATTGACTAATTCTGTCGCTCTTGTTCGCACTACTGAAAGCTTTTCATCCAACAAGGTTATTTGTATCATTTCACCGATGGGTGGATACAACAAGGCTTTTCGAGCTTCTATTTCTTTTTGATAAAAGCTAACATAATCATGATGCATACTATGCTGAATAGCATAATGTTCAGGACTATATGTTTGTACTATAACATTTCCTGGTTTATCACCACGACCAGCACGGCCAGCTGCTTGCGTTAGTAAATTAAACGTTCTTTCAGAGGCCGTATACACAGGAATGTGCAAAACAGAGTCAGCTGTAATAATTCCTACTGCGGTAACATTTGAAAAATCATGTCCTTTTGCCACCATTTGCGTGCCCAATAAAATATCATATTGGCCTGCACCAAAGGCTTCCAAAATACGCTGTGATTCACCCTTTTTAGATGTCGTATCTTGATCTAGACGAGCAATTCTAGCTTGGGGAAATCGTTTCGCTAATTCTTCTTCAACCTTTTGTGTACCTGTACCGAAAAATTTAATTTTACGGCTACCACAATGAGGACAGATTTGAGGTATCCTTTCATGATGGTCACAATAATGGCAACGCAAGTCTTGTCCCGCTTGATGATACACCATAGAGATATCACAGTGAGGGCATTGGATAGGTTTACCACAATCTCGACACATCACAAAGGTACTATGTCCTCGACGATTCAACAAGAGAATCATTTGCTCCCGTTTCTGTAGTGTTTCTTGGATTAACGTATCTAGCGCCATAGAAAATACTGAGTAATTCCCATAGAACATTTCTTCTTTCATATCCACAACATTTACCTTAGGCATTGGTTGATGAAAAATTCGATGTTCCAAAGATAGTAACTGATACATACCTTGGTTAGCTAAATAATAGGCTTCTATAGACGGTGTGGCGGAGCCAAATATAATTGGGCATTGATGACTTTCACTGCGCCATCTAGCAACCATACGTGCATCGTAACGAGTCATATCCTGTTGCTTATAGGATGGATCATGTTCCTCATCGACTACAATGAGACCAATATCTTCTGTGGGGGCAAACACGGCAGAACGGGCACCTATGATAATATGGCTATCTTTCCGGCGTAATCGCTCCCAATTATTGTAACGTTCTGATTTTGTTAACTGACTATGGAAGACCACAACTTCTTGGCCAAACTTTTCTACAAATCGTCTTACAATTTGCGTCGTTAAAGCAATTTCTGGAACTAAAATAATAGCAATCTTATCTTGTCGAATCGTTTCTTGCGCAGCTTTTAGATACACTTGCGTTTTTCCGCTACCTGTTACACCATGTAGCAAAAAGGATTTATTTGTATGATTAGCAATGCATTCCTGAATAGGATCATATACAGACTGCTGAGCTTCTGTCAAAGGAATGTCTATACTATCCACAACTTCTTCATACCGTGTTTTCGTCATTGCATAGCGCCATTCTACATCGATATGAGAAGATTCTTTTACTTGCTTAATGACAGGCAAACTAAATCCTGCCAGTCGCAAGGCACTCACCGAAGTTGCTCCATGCTCTACTAAGTATTTCGCTAACAAACGCTGCTTCCGTTTTTTCTCCGAAAAGAGTTCCACATGAAAGGAATCCTTAGGCACAAGCCATTCCATTTTTGGTCTGTCATAAGATTTTAATTTACTTTTATCCACAGTAAATAAGCTTAATGCCTCTGCAAAGGTGCATAGGTAATACTCACTTAGCTTACGAGCTGTACTCAGCATTTCCGATGAAAACCAAGGCGTTGGATCTAACACGGCTAATATGGGTTTAATCACAAATGGGGGATTTTCTATGTCACAATAACCTACAAGGATCCCCTCTTCTTTGGATGCTCCCAACGGAACTGCCACGCGAGTTCCAATAGGTACGTGCCCGAATGAGTCAGGTATTTCATAAGTTAAAGGTTTATTCAATTGTTTCGCAGGACGATTGATAATAATTTCACCTAAACGCATCATAACCTCCTGACTAAACACTCTCCATTATACCACGTTTATACCTATGATTCATACTATTTCATACCCTAGTCCTACATATTTTCACATCATGGCGTTTCTTTTAAGACGAATATATACGAGGTTATAAGAGCAACTAAGTTGGTACACGAGTCCCATCCTCTATAAGAAATATTTACAAGGTAACCTAGACTATTATAATTTAAATACATCACAACTGAAATAACAAAAATAGAGGACAAAGACATACGTCTTTATCCTCTATATATGTATCACTCAAAAGCGAATGACAAATCTTTTACCGATTATAAACCAGCTTCTTTACGAAGTACTTCTGCTTTATCTGTACGTTCCCATGGAAGGTCTACATCTGTACGACCGAAATGACCATAGGCAGCTGTTTTTTTGTAATGTGGTTTCAACAAATCTAACATTTCGATGATGCCTGCTGGACGAAGGTCAAAATGTTTGCTTACTAATGCAGAGATTTTTTCTTCTTCGATTTTTGCAGTACCGAATGTTTCCACCATGATAGATACAGGTTTTGCTACACCAATTGCATAAGCTACTTGTACTTCACATTTATCAGCAAGACCAGCTGCTACGATATTTTTAGCTACGTAACGAGCTGCATATGCTGCAGAACGGTCAACTTTTGTAGGATCTTTACCAGAGAAAGCTCCGCCACCATGACGAGCCATACCGCCATACGTATCTACTATAATTTTACGACCAGTCAAACCAGCATCACCTTGTGGACCACCGATTACGAAACGACCAGTTGGGTTGATGAAATATTTAGTATTTTCATCAATGAATCCTTCTGGAAGCACTGGGTCAATCACGTATTTTTTAATATCTGCTTGGATTTGTTCCAAAGATACTTCTGGACCATGTTGTGTAGAAATAACGATAGTCTCAATACGTTTTGGCTTGCCATCAACATATTCTACTGTTACTTGTGTTTTACCATCTGGACGAAGGTAAGGCAATGTACCATCTTTACGAACTTTTGTTAATTGACGAGATAAACGATGCGCTAAGCTAATAGGCATAGGCATTAGCTCTTCAGTTTCATTAGATGCGAAACCAAACATCATACCTTGGTCGCCAGCACCGATTTTATCGAACGCATCACTGCCGCCTTCGCGAGATTCCAATGCTTCATCTACGCCCATTGCGATATCTGCAGATTGTTCATCAATCGCTACATTAACGCCACAAGTATCCGCATCAAAGCCAAATTTTGCACGTGTATATCCGATTTCACGAATTGTATCACGAACAATATGAGGAATATCTACATACGTTTTTGTAGTAATTTCGCCTACTACATGAACTTGGCCTGTAGTTACTAATGTTTCACAGGCAACGTGTGCTGTTGGATCTTTTTCTAAAATAGCATCCAATACAGCATCTGAAATTTGGTCAGCAATTTTGTCTGGATGACCTTCTGTTACAGATTCAGAAGTGAAAAATACATGTTTTTCTGCCATGAATAAAACCTCCAATAAAAAAATTCCTCATCACAAGATGAGGAATCATATCCCCATCTTCCGATCAAAGATCGTTGGATTTAGCACCTTCTCCCCTAAGGAATGGTTGCTGTAGCTTCAAAGGGCCTCTCCCTCCACTACTCTTGATGAGACTTGTATCATACATATAATACTTAGTTTAAAATCACTATCAAGAATTATAGCATAAAATTATAAGTCTGCCAAGGCTTGAATGATACGTTCTGCCACATCAAGTTTTGACATATTCGGTAAATTTACAATTTGATCTCCAGGATAAATGAAGATCACTTCATTTGTATCCACATCAAATCCAGCATTGGATTTACTCACATCATTAGCCACTAACATGTCCAAATTCTTTTTGAGCACTTTTTCCTTTCCATAGGTAATGACATCTTGCGTTTCCGCAGCAAAACCAATTAATTTTTGATGCTCTTTACGGTCCCCTAAGCTTGCTAATATATCCGGATTTTTTACTAACTCTAATGTCATAGTTTCTTGTTTTTTTATTTTATTGTCCGCTACTTCAGCTACACGATAATCTGCCACAGCTGCGGCCATAATCACAGCATCTGCAGAGTCATAGTAACTATCGATTACCGCTTTCATCTCCGTAGCAGAACGAACTATGATACGTTCTACACCAATTGGCACAGAAAGATCTGTGGGCGCGGACACCAATATTGTCTTAGCTCCTGCCTGAGCCGCTTTTAGAGCCACTGCATATCCCATTTTTCCACTGGAACGATTCGTAATGTATCGAACTGGATCAATAGCTTCTTGCGTACCACCAGCGCTGACAATCACAGTTTTGCCTTCTAATAGTTCTGTTTTTCCTAAATGAAAGTCCACCCAGTCCATAATTTTTTGCGGCTCTGGTAATCGACCTTTTCCTTCTACCCCACATGCTAGAAGTCCACTGTCTGGTTCTAACACGTGGATACCTCTACCACGTAAAGTAGTTAAATTTTCTTGCACAGTTGGATGGGCGTACATGTTACTATTCATAGCGGGACATACAAATACTGGAGCCGTTGTGGCCAACAATTGTGTCGATAACATATCATCCGCAATACCATGGGCCATCTTCGCAAGCATATTAGCCGTAGCTGGTGCTACTACATAAGCATCTGCCCAAGTTGCATAGGCAATATGCTCTACATTCCAATCCTGTACATTTTCAAACATTTCCACAGCCACTTTATGCTTACTAATTTCACCAAACACAAGAGGACTCACAAATTTAGTGGCATTTCTAGTCATTACCACTTTTACTTCTGCTCCTGCTTTATATAAACGACTTACTAAATCCACCGCTTTGTAGGCTGCAATACCTGCTGTTACACCTACTACAATATGCTTACCCTTCAAAGGTCTCACCTTCCTATAGAACTAATTCAATTAATAGACTCTCTATACTCACCCTATTATACAGTATCTTGCTCAGTAATACATCTCTATTTTTCTCTATGAAAGTTCAAGATATGTATATCCACAAAAAAGCTGTAAACAAATTATAACGTGCATAATTGATTACAGCTTTTCGTGTATAATAGATAACAATTCTAACAATGATTAACCTTTACAATGGCAAAGACAAATGAACAACAGTTTTCACTGGTTTCTTCGTGCCATCTAACTTTTTAAAACCTAAACTAGTATATAATTCTTTTGCATTTTCCATGCTAGGCAAACTATCAAGTAACAATGTTTTATACCCAAATTCACGGGCATCTTCCACTACCAGTTTTGCCATATTCGTACCTAAAGAGCTATGCCGAAAAGCAGGACGAACATACAAACGCTTCATAGCCGCTGTGTTACTATCTACATAGCGTAATGCTACACAACCAGCTGGCTTGTTATCAATGAAAGCAATATACAAAGCTTCACCTTCACCTTTGTACTTATCTTCCAGCCCATGAAACTCTCTTACACTTGCAGATACGCCTAAGGATCGTACATACTCTACAAATAAATCTTTTACTTCATCAATATAATCGTGGCCATTACGAATTTCAAAATTCATAGTATACCTCCTCTTAGTATTATATGAAACTGATATTATTAGTATTCGACGAAGTTATAAAAAGTCCTTTTAATTTCTTTCAAAATTTTAATTATGAATTATCCCTTACTTACATAAGCATATTACACTTTAAATCGATGGTATCTAACATAGCACTTCCAATACAGTAAAAACTATAAGTGCATAGTATTTATTTTACATACAAAAAAGACTGCAAGAAATATATTCCTTACAGTCTTAATGTACTTATTTATATAATGTTTGACGATTTTCTTGCAATGCTTCTAACGTACGTTCTAAATTAGATTCTACATATTTGAACACATCGCTTGCATATTGAATCGAACTATTTTTAAGTTCCTCAGAAGATTTATTAGCTTCTGCAATAATATGATTAGCATGCTCTTGTGCTTGTTTCACTAATTCACTTTCTTCTGTTAATTTTTGAATATATTCTTTTGCTTGTTCAATCAATGCATCCGCTTGTTTTTGGCCTTCAGCTACAATGCGGTCACGTTCTGCCACAATACGACGAGATTCTTCTAATTCAAGAGGCAAAGATTCTGTCAACGCATCTACAATGCGCATAATCTCTTCTTCTTCAATTAACTTTTTATTTGTCATAATCATATTGTTACTGGTAACAATCAAATTTTCCAATTCTTCTAATAATTTTTCTGTTCTCATGGTGTCCTCCTATTTGTATTGTACTGTTTTAAATTTATCTTCTAATGCTTGTTTCACAACAGCTGGTACTAAACCTTCTAATTTACCACCGAATTTAGCTAATTCCCGTATTCCTGTAGAGCTGACAAAGGCATATTTATTATTAGTCATAATAAATACAGTTTCAATCTCATCATCTAAATATTTTGAAAACAACGCTCGTTGAAATTCATATTCAAAGTCGCTCAGCGCACGAAGACCACGAATGATAATATGACTATCTCTTGATTTTACATAATCATTCAACAATCCCGCTCCAAAATCCACTTCAACATTAGGAATATGTGACACAGATTGACGAATTAACTCAGCCCGTTCATCCAAGGTGAACAAGTACTTCTTATTCGGATTTTCTAAAATCACTACGATCAGCTTGTCCACTAATTTACTGGCACGCTCAAATATATCTATATGTCCATTTGTAACAGGATCAAAACTACCTGGACAAACTCCAATTCTCACGATATAAGCCCCTTTCTACGGTTCTCGACACAGAATGTCAACGCGAGTATACCCAAAGGATAAAGCTTTCACAAGCACCCACTTGGGCAATAATTCTAATGTTTCATTCTTATGGCGTTCTAAAATCAAAAAGCCATCTTCGGTAAGTAATTGTAACTCTTCCACTAAATCCAATGTTTTTTGGATATACCCTTTCTCATAAGGGGGATCTGAAAATATCAACTGAAACTGCTTTCCTTGTAACCGTGAAAGTGCCGATTCCATAGTACATTTCATAATTTCCAATCGGTCTTCTACCTTACAATGTTGTGCATTCTTCTTAATACACGTATCAGTACGCGTATCCACAGCAATAGCATGACTAGCCCCACGACTCAAAGATTCGATAGCTAGCGCACCTGTCCCCGAAAATAAATCTAGCACCTGAGTCTCAAAAAAACCTCTTCGACTTTGTATGACATTACAAATACTCTCACGCACACGATCTTGTGTCGGTCTTGTATCCATACCTTTCGGAGCTTGTATGGTATGCCCTTTAGCTGTCCCTGAAATAATTCTCATACGATTTACTACCTATACCTGTATATTCTACATGATTTTACTATGGGGTACAATAGATTTTTTATGAAATCTTCCTCATAGTCTATGACTCATTACAAACTTCTTGCTTTACATCACGCATCATCAACTGCATCAACACCTCAGCAGGAGGAACTTGATGATATAACACCTCATACAGAGCATTCGTGATAGGCATATCAATTCCCTTTGCTTTAGCTAAGTCATAAATGATACGAACAGCAAAAAATCCTTCCACCACCATTTGGGAATGGTTGATGATATCCTCCATCGTCTCTCCATCGGCTAACTTTTGACCCGCTCGACGATTTCGACTATGAGGACTCATACAAGTAGCGATTAAATCACCCATTCCTGAAAGTCCTGCATAAGTTTCTGCTTTTGCTCCCATAGCAACGCCAAACTTCGTCATTTCATGAAGTCCACGAGTCAGTAAAGCTGCCAATAAATTATCACCTAATTGCATACCATGGGCAATCCCTGCTGCTAAGGCGATAATATTTTTTGTGGCTCCCCCTAGCTCTACGCCGATTACATCTGTATTACCGTATACTCGAAAGCTCGGTCCACCCAAAGCTTTTTGCAATGTGCAAATCGCCCCTTCATGTTGACTTGCTACCACTGTAGCAGCTGGCAAATTACGACCCACTTCTTCCGCATGATTAGGACCCGATAAAATAGCCGTCGCTTTCACTAAACCTTGAACTTCTTCTTCAATGACCAAGGATAATCGTTTTTCACTATCTTTTTCCAACCCTTTAGAGCATCCTACGATAATCATAGATGGTTGTAAATATTGTTTCAGCTCCTGTAAAGTACTTCGCACATAGCTGGATGGCGTTACCAGTAACACCACTTCTGCATCTGCCAAGGTAGCTTCATAAGAATGTTGAAACTCTAGTGAGCTAGGCAATACAATTTCTGGTAAATAGGGATTAATACGATATTCACGCAAGTAATTCGCTTTTTCTTCCGTGCGACAATACATAGTCACCTGATGACCAGCCTCTACCCCTTTCAGAGCTAAGGCAGTACCCCAACTACCTGATCCAATAACCGCAATTTTCATAATTACTCATCCTTTGTAATACGTTTCACAGCTAACTCTTTTCCTTGTAAAAGACGCATAATATTTTCTCTATGGCGGAATACAACGAACACAGCCGCTACAGCACCAAAGATAATATATGGCAATGGTTCAGATAAACAGTACATCACGATAGGCACCAGTGTAGCTGCTACAATGGACCCTAAGGATACATAGGAAGTGAACTTAACAATGATGGCCCATACAGCAAAGCAAATTAACGCTGCTATTGGTGATAATGCAATGAGCACACCCAATCCTGTAGCCACTCCTCTGCCACCAGAAAATCCAAGAAAAATAGACCAATTATGACCAATCATAGCACATAATCCACCTACAATCATCCATTCTGGATTCGGCGAAAACAAGAACACACCAATAGCACCTTTCCCCGCATCACCCAAGAACACAGGTAAGGCAGCTTTCATACCTAATACTCGATAGGTATTAGTAGCGCCGATGTTTTTACTACCATATTGGCGCACATCAGTCTGAAAACAAAGTTTTCCAATAATTAAACCTGTAGGAATAGAACCTACTAAGTACGCTACCAAAACTAATACAGCAATTTCCATCGTTATCATTCTTCATCAGTTCCCTTCTTACCACGAAGTACTAATCGAATTGGAGTCCCTTCAAAGCCAAATGATTCACGAAGGCGGTTCTCCAAGAAACGCATATAGGAGAAATGGATTAATTCTGGCTCATTCACAAATAAAATGAACGTAGGCGGTTTTACACTTGCCTGTGTCATATAGTAAATTTTAGGAATCCGTCCACCACGAGATGGCACTGGGTTCACAGTTTGTGCATCTGATAACAGTTGGTTCAAGACACTCGTAGAAATACGCATATGTTGTTGCTCTGATACATATTTAATTAATTCTGCTAAACGATGAACACGTTGTTTCGTCAAAGCAGAAGCAAACAAGATTGGGGCATACCGTAGGAATGCCATTTCATCATAAATGTCTTCTGTGAATCGTAGTGTAGTTTTGTCATCTTTTTCAATCAAATCCCATTTATTGACAACGATAACTAAACCTTTACCAGATTCGTGAGCATAGCCAACAATTTTTTTATCTTGTTCCGTCACTCCATCAGTAGCATCTAATACTAAAACAACAATATCAGAGCGATCAATCGCACGAAGAGAACGAACAATACTATACCGCTCTACAGGTGCATCAATACGAGATTTACGACGCATACCAGCCGTATCGATTAACACAAAATCCTGTCCATCATGACTCCAGTGGGTGTCGATAGAATCTCTTGTTGTACCAGCCACATCACTGACGATAACACGCTCTTGACCTAACAAAGCATTTGTAAGAGATGATTTTCCCACATTAGGACGTCCAATCAAGGCTACATGGATTGTATCTTCATCTTCCTCACTAGTACTTTGTGGAGGGAAATGTTTCACCACATCATCTAGCAAATCACCTAAGTTCATTAAATTTTTTGCAGAAATACCAATTGGATCGCCTATGCCTAAATTATAGAACTCATAAATATTGGCTTCTTGGTTCACACTGTCGATTTTATTAACTACAAGAATCACAGGCTTACCGCTAGCACGCAATAGATTTGCCACTTCTTCATCGGCAATCGTAATACCTTGTTTACCATCTACAACAAAAAGGATCACATCCGCTTCTTCAATGGCTAATTGAGCTTGAAAACGCATCATCTTAGGGATTTCATGACTTTCCGCAGTGATGAACTCAATCCCCCCTGTGTCAATCATAGTAAATTCACGTTGTAACCACTCTGCATCGAAATAAATTCTGTCTCGTGTTACACCTGGAATATCTTCTACAATAGAAATTCGTTTATTCACAATGGCATTAAATAATGTAGACTTCCCTACATTTGGTCTCCCTACGACCGCAACTAATGGTTTTGACATACTTTCACCTCATATTTCAACTTCCCAATAGGAAGAATAAGAACACATAATTTATCAACCTATATTGTATCACATAAACGAAAGCAAAAAAAGAACAGTAAGTCCATTGGACCTACTGTTCTTCTATTATGTAGAAATTATTCAGCTTCTTCTTCAGTTGCTACTGGTTCCATTAACTCAGTTAATTTTAAACCTAATTTCTTTTCGTCTTTGTTGAAAGAAATTACTTCTACTTCTACTTCTTGACCACGGCTCAAGTAATCTTCTACTTTTGCATTGCGTTGTTTAGTCACTTGAGAGATGTGAAGTAAACCTTGGATGTCATCATTGATAGCAACGAATGCACCGTATTGAACTGTGCGAACTACTTTACCAGTTACCACATCACCTACATGGATTGTTTCTTCTGCAACGTCCCATGGGCTTTTGGATAATGCTTTTAAAGATAAAGAGATTTTGCTGTTTTCTTCATCAAAGGATTGTAATTTAACGTCGATTTCTTGACCAACTGCTAACACGTCTTCAACGCGTTTAATTTTTTGCCAAGAGATGTCGGAAATGTGAAGTAAACCTTCGATTCCTCCGATATCAACGAATGCGCCATAAGGCATGATTTTGCGAACAGTACCTTTGTAAGTACCGCCAACTTCTACATTTGCTAACGCTTCTTTTAATTTAGCTTGGCGTTCCACTTCAAGTACTTCACGACGGGAAAGAACCAAACGGTTTTTCTTTTCTTCAACTTCAAGTACTTTAGCTTCGAATTCTGTACCTACTAAGTTATCAAGGGATTTCACGAAGTGAATGTCACCTTGGGAAAGTGGAATGAAACCACGTAAAGACTTAACAGTTACGACTAAACCTGCAGGAATTGCATCCACACCTTTACAGATGATTGGTTCATCTTTTTCTTGTGCTTCAATAACATATTGCCAATCTTCATCTTTAGCCAAACGAGTGATAGAAAGATAAATAGGGCTATCTTCTTTGATGTGGTTAAGGATAACAGCTTTAATTTTGTCGCCTTCCTTTAATACATCTTTAGCAGAAGCTGGTGTAGGGTATGCCATTTCTTTTCTTTCTAATTGTGCTTCAGTTTTGTATCCAAAGGATACATAGGCACGTTCGTCGTCGATTTGTACAACTTCCCCTTCAATCACATTACCTTTCTTAAATTCTTCTGCTTGCGCTTCTGATGCTGCAAATAATTCTGCAAAATTTTCCATCGTCTGAATGACCTCCTTAATTATCCAGTCTGGTGTCGATGCACCAGCCGTGACTCCTACTGTTGTGACGTCCTTCAACCACGTCATTTGTATTTCAGTAGCAGTTTCGATGTGGTATGTAGTACACCCTACATCACGACATACTTCTGCTAATCTAGTCGTGTTGCCAGAGTTTTTCCCACCTACCACGATCATAAGATCCACTTCCTTCGCCAATGCCACTGCAGAGTTTTGACGTTCTTCTGTAGCCTGACAAATGGTTTTGAAGATCTTTTGATCCTTAGATTTTTGTTCTAATATTTTTATTATACTTTGAAACTTAAATTGTGAAAAGGTAGTTTGTACAACAACACCAATTTTTTCCACGAATTGAATATTTTTAGCATCTTCTTCTGTTTCTACGATAATGCCTTTATTACCTGCCCACAGATTAATACTCTTTACTTCTGGATGTTTCTTTTCACCTAAGATAACGAGTGTTAATCCTTCATCTACCACAGATTTTGCATCGCGCTGTGCCTTCTGTACATGTGGGCAAGTAGCATCAATCACCGGTAATCCCCGTGTTTCTGCTTCTTCATATACTTCTGGACCAACTCCATGGGATCGAATGATAACAGTACCTTCTTCTACATCACTTAATTCATTAATGGCATATACACCATTATCCTCTAGTCGACCCACAACTTGAGGGTTATGAATAATAGGTCCCAATGTATAACTCACATCTTTTGAATCTGCAGCTTTTTCTGCCATCGTAACAGCACGCTTTACGCCGTAGCAAAAGCCACAATTTTCTGCTAATCGTATTGTAAACATAGCATTCCCCTATTTATACTTACCTGCTTTATACTCATCAATCATAGTTTGGATGGCTGTTTTTACCACATCATTTACCTCTGCAATCGCTTCTACTGTTGCTTTTGCTTTTTCTACGGCAATGGGCTTTCCAATAATAACAGCTACTTCTCCACGAATCATTTTATCACTACCCACAATCGCCACCGGTACTACTGGTACGCCTGTGCGCAATGCCATCGAAGCCACTCCATCGTGAAAGCGCCCTAGGGTGTCACCCTTTTGTCGTGTCCCTTCTGGGAAAATACCTAGCATTAAATTATCTTTCAACAAATTCATGGCATGACGAATGGCTAATTTATCCACTCCACCTCGTCGTACGGGAAAGGCTCCCAACCAAGTACAAACTAATTTAGAAATTGGATTTCTAAATAATTCTTCTTTTGCCATGAAGTTTACATGCCGTGGCAATGCAAATCCACATAAAGGAGGATCATTATTACTCTTATGATTTGGCGAAATAATAACCGGTCCTTCTTTAGGCACATTTTCTTTCCCATATACCTTTGTTCTATACCACCATCCATAGACGATGGTAAACGCAGAACGCCATAAGCATTCAGAAAATTTATCCATGATGGCCTCCTATTTCCGCTTTGCGAATTAAGTCGATAAGAGTTTGTACAGTTTCTTCTATGCTGAGATGATCAGTTTCTACAACCACTGCATCATCGACACATACAAGAGGAGATTCCTCCCGGTTCATATCCATCGCATCTCGCTCAGCTACTGTGCGACATACCTCTTCTAAAGAAATGTTCTCGGAATCTTTCAATTCCAACCAACGTCGATGACCACGAGTTTCCACAGATGCTGTTAAATAAACTTTTAATTCCGCATTAGGTAATACCACGGAACCAATATCACGACCGTCTAAAATGACACCTCCCGCAGCTGCCATCTGTCGTTGCATATCTACCAATTTGGTGCGCACTGCTTTTTGCGCTGCCACTTGTGATACATGACTAGTTACATATTGTGTGCGGATTTCCTGAGATACATCACGACCATTTACCAATACCACAAGGCCACTTTCAGTAGCTTGTAATTCCAATTGAATATGAGGTAACGCTTGTGCCACAGACTCAGTATCATCAATGGATACACCCATATCTAATAAAGCCCATGTAATACCACGATACATAGCCCCTGTATCAATATATAAATAGCCTAATTCCTTGGCCACTACTTTAGAAATACTACTTTTACCTGCACCAGCAGGACCATCAATAGCTACAGAAATTCGTCGATTCATATTAGACTCCTCCTTCTGCTGCATGAGTGGCAGCTACATAGGCTGTGGAAAATGCAACTTGCAGATTATAGCCCCCCGTGAAAGCATCCACATCCAAGACTTCTCCTGCCATATATAAACCATTCACCAATTTAGATTGCATCGTTTTTGGATCTACTTCTTTTACAGAAATGCCACCAGCTGTCACAATGGCCTCCGCTATAGGGCGAGGTTTATGTACGGTGAGTCGCATATGTTGTATCGTATCCACTAAACGCAAGCGTTCCTCTTTCGTAATATCGTGAATAGCCTTAGTTCCTTCCAATTCTCCTAATTGACATATAACTGGAATTAATTTGGATGGCAATAAACCTTTCAATACATTTACTAATTGCTTATTTTGAGATTCACTGAAATCACGTTGTACACGCTTATCTAGTACTTCTCGAGATAAGGCTGGTTTTAAATTGATTTCAATGATAATAGGAGCTACTTGTTTCTTGAGTAACTTTGTCACTGTATGCGAGGCAGATAAAATAATTGGTCCTGTCACCCCAAAATGGGCAAATAGCATTTCTCCAAATTGTTTTGCTTGGACTTTATTTTTCGCAATAATAGAGACTTCTACATTTTTTAAACTTAGCCCCATTAAGTCTTTTACCCAATGTTCTTTTGTTTCCAAAGGAATTAAGGATGGCCGAAGTTCCACAATGGAATGTCCCACAGAAGAGGCTAATTCATAGCCATCGCCAGTAGACCCAGTCAATGGATACGACATCCCCCCTGTAGCAATAATGGCTGCATCACATTCATAGGTTCCTTTATCTGTAATAACACCAGTAATAGCGCCGTCTTTTACAATCAAATCCTTAACAACTTCTTCTAAGTGAAGCTTTCCACCTAATTTGCGGTATGTGTCGATAAAAGCATTGCGTACATCTGTAGCTTTATCGGATTCTGGAAATACACGACCACCACGCTCAACCTTAGTAGGGACACCCCAACTATTGAGCAAATGAATCATATCTTCATTCGTCCATTGTTGGTACGCACTATATAGAAATTTACCATTTCCAGGCGTTTGCTTAATAAAATCTTCTATGGGAGCCGCATTAGTCACGTTACAACGCCCTTTACCTGTAATCCCCATTTTAAGGCCTACCATTTTCATTTTTTCAATGATGCGTACGGAGGCACCCAATTGTGCTGCACGAACACCAGCCATAAGACCTGCGGCGCCACCACCGATGACAATAATTCGTTTCATATTCACCCTTATTTGATAGCCTGTAATTGTTTCACTTCTTCTCGCGTCAATTTGCGGAATGCTCCACGCTTCAAACCTTTTAATGTCAAACCTGCATAATTAATACGTTTTAAATTATGAATGGAATACCCAAAGTGTTCAAACATACGACGTACTTGACGATTACGACCTTCATGAATCGTAATTTCTACAGTGGTAAGGCCTGTTTTTCCATTGAATCCATAGTCTGTAATTTCGCAAGGTGCAGTTACACCATCTTCTAGTTTGACACCTACTGCTAACTGCTCCAAATGTTCATCCAACACACGATCTTTTACTTTTACTTCGTAGGTTTTTGTCACGCCTTTTGATGGATGCGCTAAGTTTTGCGCCATAGTTCCATCATTCGTCAATAGCAATAATCCTTCTGTATGGTAATCTAATCGACCTACAGGATAAATACGAACTTTTACAGAGTTAATATAATCCATGACAGTTTTGCGTCCTTCAGGATCTGTGATGGATGTAATCACCCCTTTGGGCTTGTTGAAAATATAATATTCCAACGCCTCTGGCTCCAACAATTGTCCATCCACTTTGACACGGTCACGTGTAGGATTTACCTTAGCGCCCAATTCTTTTACATATTTACCATTCACAAGTACTTTGCCAGAGGTAATTAATTCTTCTGCTTTTCGTCGTGATGCCACACCACAACGGGCAATATATTTTTGCAAACGTTCTAGTTCCATATTATTCTCCTTCTATATCTATGGATAACCCCTCTGAAAGAGGCATAGACTGTTGCAACTCTTCAATAGAATTCGCACCTACAGTCCTTAAAAAGTTATCCGACGTTCCATAAATCACAGGACGTCCTATAGTTTCCTTTCGTCCTAACTCCACAATCATGTCACGGGCCAATAATTGTTTTAATACTTTTTCACAGTTTACCCCACGAAACTCTTCTACTTCACCTTTTGTGATAGGCTGTTTGAAAGCAATTACTGCCAACGTTTCCATGGCTGCTCCAGATAGCTTTTCATCTCTGTGGCGAATTTTGGTAACAAATTCACTGCATTCTTGAGCACTCACCAATTCTATACCCGATGCACTTTTACGAATCCGAATACCTCGTCGCTCTTGTATCAAACTTTCTTCATAAGCTTTGATAGCTCTTTCAGCTTCTGGTACATAGACTTCAAAAATATCTGCTAATGTATCTACTGTTAAAGGGGTAGCCGCTGCAAATAAAACAGCTTCTAACTGCTGAAATTCAATGCTACTCACAGGGCCTCTCCTTCTTCTATACCTTCTACAATCACACTATATACATCGTGATTGCCCACAATAATCCGCAATAGTTGACGTTTCATCAACTCTAGTAACGCCAAAAATGTAACCACGCTTTCTTCCTTTGTTTGTGCCTTTGCAAACAAATTGACACAGGGCACTTGTTGCTGTCTCGTCGCTAGTAATACATCTTCAATACCTTGTTCTAGTGTATATTCTTCTCGTTCCATCATGACTTTAGGGGCTTCTACCTCAGGACGATGATACCTTTCTTGCACTTTCTGAAAGCACGCCACTAGAGCATCCCACTCCACAGTGCAAACAAGATCTAATCCCACTTGGCTAAGTTCTTCTGGTCTATTGAATACATAGGAACCATCGGATACACGTTCTTCTAAGAGACCTGTCAATTCTTTGATACGTTTGAACTCTACCAATCGATTCACCAACTCATCTCGTGGATCTTCTGTATCACTTTCATCCTTATGATTGACTTTAGGCAACAAAAGGCGTGACTTAATCTGCAACAAAGTCGCAGCCATGACTAAAAACTCACTACTATAGGCAATATCGAATTGATTCCAAGTTTTCAATATGTCCATATATTGTGAGGTGATATGCACAATAGGAATATCGTATATATCAATCTGATTCTTTTCAATCAAATGCAACAAAAGATCCAAAGGGCCTTCAAAAATATCCAGTTTAAAATCGTAGGTATTCATGAAAACTCCTTTCTACCAAAAATAAAGGTATGGCTTTCACCACACCTTGTATGAAAAAATTGCATTTCCTATTAGAAACAGTTAGAATAATACATAGACATACCAACGTATGTATCTATATGTATTATAAATGAAATAGGCAAAAATTGCTACACCCAGAAAGAGAGGCGACAATATGCATCGTCAAAGATGGAAACAGCTAGGACTGTATACCATCGTGTCCACTATCATCGCAGTGGCACTATTTTATATCTACGAACCTATAACCTTAGGGTTTGACATAGAAGATGTACTTACCTTATTCGTTCCTACTATTGTAGGTCTAACCGTCTTACAATCGATTATTCGTAATTCCTTTACAAAAGGGTATCTTATCGGTCATGGTATCGTGGGTATCAGTTGGGCATTAACATTTCCCCTCTTATTCCATTGGTCTTATGAAAAACCATTTTACTTCTACGAATTCGCCAATGACTTTCTCTTCGGCCTCGTTCTCTTCTGTGGCCTTAGTGTCACCCACTATTGGCTGTTCCAATGGGGCAAATGGAAACAACTATGGGCTGGCTTATATAGTGTGATTGACGTATTATTGCTGTTAATCCCAGCTGGACAAATTGGCTATTACCTATCCACTTGGCATTGCATTACACCAGCTACCATGATGGCTCTATACCAAACGAACCCTGAGGAAGCCTTAGGCTTTGTGAAAAACATCATCGGCGTAGGTGGCATCGGAGGAGCTATCGTTGGCATCGCTATCATTCTTGGTCTTTTCTACTTCGCCAATGTGAAAGCTCAAATAAATGATGAGCCTACTACATTTATTTCCTCTTTCTTTCAGCGCTATCACAATGACATGAAGTGGATAGTATCCATTGCACTTATCGTATATGGAGGCTATTACTTATTCCCTCGTACCGATATCGTCAGCAACTGGTTAGAAGTAAAAGCTTATATGAAAGAGTTGCAATCTTATAACGATAAGCATGTGAGTGTATTTAATCAATTACAATTAAGCACTACAGAAACAGCAGCACAAAAAACACCGGGTACTGTCATCTTAGTGATTGGTGAGTCTTCTTCTAGAGATTACATGAAAATGTACACACCAGACTTCCCGTATGATGATACGCCATGGCAAGGTTCCTTGTATCAAAACCCAAACTTTAATGTCTTTAAGCACGCTTACTCTTCCTATGTACAAACAGTACCAACTTTGGAAAGAGCCTTAACTGAGCGCAATCAATATGATGATAAACCGTTCTTTGATGCTACGACTATTATCGATGTGGCAAAAAAAGCTGGATATCATACCTCTTGGTTATCTAACCAAGGTGTATATGGCGAATATGATACTGCTATCTCCCTTATCGCGAAAGCTAGTGACACCCCTCGATGGGCGCATGAATCCTACGCCTTCTCCGATCAATATGATGGTGCTTTGTTGCCGCTTTTAAAAGACGTACCAAAGAACCAAAATAATTTCATCGTCATTCATATTATGGGTAGCCATATCTACTACAATGATAGATATCCTCACGAGTTCAGCAAATGGAAACAAGGCCCAAATCCAGAAGGCATTGAGGCCTATGCTAATAGCCAACTTTATACAGATTGGTTGTTACAAGAAATTTATACCTATGCTAAGGAGAACTTAAACTTACAAGCTATGGTCTATTTCTCTGACCATGGAGAAAATATTAAAACATCCCACAATCCAGATATCTTCAATTTTGGAATGACACGGATACCAATGTGGGTGTACTTATCTCCTACGTATCGTACTGCGTATCCTGAAACAGCAAATACCTTGCGCAATCATGAACAACAATATTTCACCAATGACTTATTGTATGATATGCTAGTGGGCATCATACATGCTCCATCTGGTAATTACGATGCCGCAAGAGATTTCTCTAACAAAGCATATCGCTTTAATGTGAATAACTTAACCACAATGTTAGGTACACAACCATTGTCCCTAGATCCTGAGGCGAAATAAAATAGTACAAGTACAAAACAGGCACCAGCTATTGCAGTTGGTGCCTGTTTTATACCTATTTTTTGTATATAAACATAAGCCTTTTAGAATTGATTTCTCTGTCTTCTTCATCTATTATCGAGTCATACAATATTCCTTGAATGTAGTTCTCATGCTGCCTATCCTATAGTAACAGAAACATATTGGGGATACTCCCTAGGAGCATCCCCAATACTATAATTACCATTATTTCGCTTTGTAGAAGACTCCTCGAGAATCTTTTTCTACAGGCTGAACATAGTCATATAAACTTGTGTCTTTAAAATATGTGGCATATTTATTCGGCACATAAATTAAGGCACGAGATAGCTTCTCTGCATCCTTTGCGAGCGCAATAGGTTTCACCATAGGCATAATATTCTTCCCATCTTCCCAAACACTTTCATGTTCTTTGTAATGAATATAGGAAGTCGTCCGCCCTAAATAATAGGACAAAGACGTGCGATAATTGCCATATTGATACACATCTAGTGGCGTAGCCCCCTCCAATGCCATCACTTCATTAGCTAATACTTTTCCAGATTGGTCTTCCATAATTGGTACTAAATTAGGAACTAACGCTAAATAGAATACGATAGCACTAGTTGCCATACTACACACTAAGACATGCCCTGTTCGTTTACTAGCGGCATAAATAAACGTCAACACAGTCACTGCCAAACTAATCCAAAGATACGCATTATGTGACAAAGACATACTCAATCCCACTATGACTAATCCTAGTAAGAATGGAAATCCACCCAGTGCATATAGGGTAAACACCCTCCATGTCATCTTACGTTCTTTGTATCCTTCTATACAAGCATGAATGCCCATGCCTGCCCATAATGCCAACGGAATCAGCATAATGAATGTGTACGTAATATATTTAGTGGCCATACACGTATAGAACAGAACGGTGCCTACAAGCCAGAAAATAGACCAATACCAAATATAGGCATGTTTCTGTTCATTAATACCACGAACCACAAAACTAGTCCATGGCATCATGCAGATTGGTAACAAGGCAAAATACAAATACCACCAATTATGTTCAGGATGCTCTGGTACTGTGGCTCTCGTCACATTATGGAGCCCTAAAAAACCATGTATAAAAGCATCACCATGACTATGGTACATATAGCCATACCAAGGTGCTACGATTAAAATAAAGGCAAGGATACCTTTCCAAGAAAAGACATACTTAAACCAATCCATACGGCGATTCAAGGCCACGTAAAGAATTAAAATAATCCCTGGCAACACAATTCCTACAGGACCTTTGGTAAGCACCGCTAATCCAGCAAAAATATAGGCGTAGATCATATGGCGATGACTTTCACCAGTGATACCTCGGTAAACATAATAAAAAATACCCATGGAAAAGAGAAATAAATATCCATCCGTTACGACAGCGTGACCGATGTACCAGAATTCTAACGCCGTTCCTAGGGCAATGGCACTCCACATGGCAATCCGTTCTACTTGATATATACTGAAAGCCATCCGATACATCGCTAATACTGTACAAGTAGAAACGACAATGGATGGCAATCGAGCAGCCAAGTCAGAGATACCAAACAAAGAGTAGGACAGTATAAGCCCCCAATATGCCATAATTGGTTTATCATACCAATACATGTCATAAATCATAGGAGACAAAAACTCTCCATGTTTCATCATGGTCACGGCAGACAAAGCATAGTTTGATTCCACTGTATCCGTCACAGGCAATGCCCATGCCATAAACAGGTAGAATAAGAACATTCCCATCCCTAGCCATGCAAACCGTTTCCATGAAAATGTTTGTTCCATAGCAATACAACCTCTGTATTCAGATTTAAAAAAATACTTTTCCCAACAAGCGCATCACTAACCACGCTAGGATAATCACAAAAGCACCAGCAATGATAAATTTAGCTAATGCAAATAGCACTACAATCACCACTGTTGCAGCTACTGCTAAGCCTGCTTTCCACTTCCAGTTAAGGGCATTCCACAAGAATACCTTCATATTAGGAATAGTTTGAAAACCCTGTTGTTCCTGTTGAGAAGATTGGTGATGAGGAGCGTCATATGTACGCCCCTCTTCATCAATAGTTGTTCCGTCAAAATCACGTACTTCTTCTTCTGAAAGAACGCGTGTTCCTTCTTCATACTTTTGTTCTTGACTCATAGTCACTCCTATAGAGCTTGTAAATGTTTTTCCAACAATTCATTCACGACGCCAGGATTTGCTTTACCCCTGGAGGCACGCATCACTTGGCCTACCAAGAATCCGATAGCTTTACCTTTACCAGATTTGAAATCTTCCACAGATTTAGGATTATCTGCAATGACTTGTTTTACAATTTCTTCAATAGCTCCTGTATCGATAATTTGAACTAAGCCTTCTTCTTCTACGATTTTATCTGGGTTTTTACCAGTTTCAAACATTTTTACAATGACTTGTTTGGCAATTTTACCAGAAATTGTACCTTTTTCAATTAGGCTAATCATTGCAGCTAATTGTTCTGGCTGTACCTTGCTGTCTGCATAGGAAATACCAGCATCATTCACAAGTTTTGCTAAATCACCAATGATCCAGTTAGATGCTGTTTTTGCATCAGCTCCAGCCTCTACGACAGCATCGAAATAGTCCGCTGTAGCACGTTGACTTGTCAATGTGCGAGCATCTTCACTGGACAATCCATAGGATTCCATAAAGCGTTGTTGTTTCGCTTCTGGTAACTCTGGTAAGGATTGACGAATCTCTTCTACATAGTTAGGGTCCACTACGATAGGTACCAAATCTGGCTCTGGGAAGAAACGGTAGTCATTTTCTTTCTCTTTTTTACGCATAGAAAGAGTAATCCCTTTGCTATCGTCCCAAGTACGAGTTTCTTGTACGATGGCTTCTCCATCTTCCAATGCTTCCGCTTGACGAAGTGCTTCGTATTCGATACCTTTTTGGATCCCTGTTAAGGAGTTCATATTTTTGATTTCAGTTTTTGTACCTAACTTCGTTTCCCCTACAGGGCGGATAGAAATGTTCGCATCACAACGCAAGCTACCTTCTTCCATACGTCCATCAGAAACACCTAAGTATTGTACAATGGCACGGATTTTATCCACATATTGACGCGCTTCTTCCCCAGAACGAAGATCTGGTTCAGATACGATTTCCAACAATGGTACACCAGTACGATTGTAGTCGACATTGGAGCTATCCGAGCTAGAAATTGTAGCACCGCTGTGAACTAATTTACCAGCATCTTCTTCCATATGGATACGATTGATGCGAATACGACGAGTTTCTCCATTCACTTCTACATCAAGATGACCATTTACGCAGATAGGCAAATCAAATTGAGATGTTTGCCAGTTTTTAGGCAAATCTGGATAATAATAGTTTTTACGGTCAAATTTATTAAATAGTACAATTTCACAATTCAATGCCAAACCAACTTTAATAGCATATTCCAATACTTTTTGGTTAAACACAGGCATAGTTCCTGGCAAACCTAAGCAAGTTGGGCATACATGTGTATTGTGGTCGCCCCCAAAGGCCGTTGTACAGGAGCAGAATATTTTTGAATTTGTTTTCAGTTCAGTATGAACTTCAAGGCCTACGACTGTTTCATATTTCATAGTTTCAATTCTCCCATAGTTGGCAATTTTGTAAATTCAGGACATTCTTGTTCAAAGCTATAAGCAGCTTGTAACAATGTACTTTCACCCATAGCTGGCGCCAACAATTGCATACCGATAGGCATACCATTAGAGCCAAATCCAGCAGGAATACTGATACCTGGGATACCAGCCAAGTTAACTGGCACTGTACATACGTCTTCTAAATACATTGTCAATGGATCATTAATTTTTTCACCAAATTTAAAAGCTGTATTCGGAGCAGTTGGTGTTAATAATACATCGCATTCTTGGAACGCTGCATCAAACTCATTTTTAATCAAACGACGAGCTTTTAAGGCTTTTAAATAGTACGCATCATAATAGCCAGAGCTCAATACATAGGTACCTAACAAGATCCGACGTTGTACTTCTTCGCCAAAGCCTTGGGTACGAGTTTTTGTAGACATTTCTACTAAATTGTCAGCTGGCACTCGAAGACCATAGCTAACTCCATCATAACGAGCTAAGTTAGAACTAGCTTCTGCTAAGGCAATGATATAGTATGCAGACAAGGCATATTTTGTAGTTGGCAAGGAAATATCCACAATAGTGGCACCCATATTGCGATAGGTTTCAATAGCTTTTTCCAAAACTACACGCACTTCTGGATGTAAACCTTCACCAAAATATTCTTTAGGAACACCAATACGTAATCCTTTTACATCTTTCACAAGAGCTTTTGTATAATCTACACGATCCCCTGGGATGGATGTAGAATCGTGGAAATCATGACCAGTAATCGCATTTAACACAATAGCTGCATCACGTACATCTCTTGTAACAGGGCCAATTTGGTCCAAAGAAGATGCATAGGCAATCAAGCCATAGCGAGATACATTACCGTAAGTTGGTTTCAAACCAACCACGCCACAATAGGATGCTGGTTGACGAATGGATCCACCTGTATCGGAACCCAATGCCCAAATAGCGCTACCGCTGGCAACAGCCGCTGCACTACCACCGGAAGAACCGCCTGGTACGTAGTCTGGATTCCATGGATTTGTGGTTTTGCCTAAAGCAGAGTTCTCTGTGGAGCTACCCATAGCAAACTCATCCATGTTTAATTTACCCAAAATAACAGCATCTTGAGATTCTAATTTTTCGATAACAGTAGCATTGTACGGAGGCACAAAGTTTTCCAACATGTGGGATCCACAAGTAGTGGCCACACCTTTCGTGCAAATATTATCTTTAATCGCTCCAGGAATCCCTGCTAATGGAGAAATAGTTTCTCCTTTTGCAATTTTAGCATCCACAGCCTCAGCTTGTGCTAATGCCGCTTCGTGAGAGTCTGATAAGTACGCATGTACTGTAGGCTCTACATTGTCTTTATGTGCCAATACAGCTTTCGTAAGCTCTACGGCAGAAATTTCTTTATTTACTAATTTTTGATGTAATTCAAAAAGAGTCATGTATCTTCTCCTAGTTTTGTACAACACGAGGTACTCTGAAATACCCATTCTCTTCTTCTGGTGCATTTTGCAATGCTTCTTCTCGTGGCAATGATGATTTCATTTCATCAGGACGATATACATTTTGTAATGGCACCGCATGAGCCATTGGCTCTACATCTGTTAAATCTAATTCTTCTAATTCCTCAACATAAGTAAGGATATTACTTAAGGCTTTTTCAGCAGCCTCTAAATCTTTAATTTCTAATCGGGATAATAAGGCAATATTCTTAATTTCCTCTTGACTAATTTTCATAGACACACATCCTTTCAATTTATATATTATACCATACTCTCCTGGGAAAAAGAAAAATACCAATATACAAAAGTCCTGCTTTCCTATGCATATTGGTATTTAATCATCTATTCATAATGTAAAGCATCAATAGGATTTAACTTAGCCGCTTTTCTAGCTGGATACAAACCAAATACAAGACCTATAGACATAGAGAATCCAAAAGATAATAAAATAGGACCTGTGGTCACTACAGTTTTTAACTTAGCAACAGTAGCAATCAGCTGTGAAGCACCAATTCCCACTACAATACCAATAGCACCGCCTACGAGAGAAATAACGATGGCTTCAATTAAAAACTGTGTAATAATCGTTCGATACGTAGCTCCTAAAGCTTTGCGAACACCAATTTCTCGAGTCCGTTCCGTTACAGATACGAGCATAATGTTCATAATACCAATACCACCAACTAATAAGGAAATCGCTGCCACAGCTCCTAGGAATAAAGTCATTGTGGCTGTATTTTCTTCTACCGCCTTCATAATGGACGCCATATTATTCACATTAAAATCATCGAGGTCTGGATTTTTGATACCATGACGGACACGTAAAATATTTTCTATATCTGCTTGGACACGCTCTAAATCCTGACCTTCTTTCGCTTGAATGTAGATCATACGCAAATAATCAACACCCATCACTCGTTCCATCATGGTCGTATAAGGTACTACAATGACATCATCTTGATCATTGCCCATAGCACCAGAACCTTTTTCATCAAGAACGCCTACAATTTTAAAGGAATTTTTATGAATCCGAATGTCCTTGCCAATAGGATCTTCATTACCAAATAAATTTTTTGCCACTGTGGCACCTATAACCGCTACCCGTTCACGGCGTTCAATTTGACTATCTGTAATAAAACGACCTGATTTCATAGTCCAATTATTCACATACTGAAAGTCTGCATTGGCACCATTCACCGTTGTGGTCCAATTCTTGCTCATATACACTGTCAAATACGAGTTAGCTGCTACTGGTGAAGCTGCTTGCACACTATCCATCTTAGAAATAGCTTCATAATCACTCAATTTTATCGTTTTATTAGCGCCTGCCACAGGACGTACTCCTGGTGTTCTAGGGGCTCCTGGATAGACCATTAATAGATTACTACCCAAACTCGAAATAGATTCTGTAATTTGTTGACGCACACCATATCCAATGGATACCAGCGCAATCACAGCTGCGACACCAATGATGATACCTAGCATCGTCAATAATGATCGCATCTTATTGGCAATCAGAGAGGACCAAGCCATTAAAAAACCTTCTTTATACATGGCTTTCACCTCCTAGCTGCAATCCTTTCATGTGGGGATTGATTCTATCTTCTATAATTAGTCCATCTTTTAAAACCACATTACGACCTGCATATTCAGCAATATCTGGCTCATGAGTAACTAAAATGATAGTGCGCCCTTCTTGATATAATTCTGTGAAGATATGCATCACATCTAAACTCGCTTTTGAATCGAGGTTACCTGTAGGTTCATCGGCCATAATGATAGCTGGGTCATTGGCCAATGCCCTGGCAATGGCTACCCGTTGTCGTTGCCCTCCAGATAGTTCTGCTGGCATATGATCCAACCGAGTACCGAGCCCTAACTCTGTCAATAATTGACTCGCCCTAGCTGTACGCTCTGCTTTGGATACACCTGCATAGACCATAGGTAATGCTACATTATCTAAGGCTGTTAGCTTCGGCAATAAATTAAAACTTTGGAATACAAACCCAATTCGTTTATTCCGCACATAGGCCAATTCATCGTCCCCAAGATGAGCTACTTCTTCACCATCTAATCGATAGGAACCACTGGTAGGTCTATCCAAACACCCTAAAATATTCATAAACGTAGATTTACCAGAACCAGAAGGACCCATGATAGAGGTAAACTCCCCTTCATAAATGGACAAATCAATACCATGTAATACGGGTACCGTCAACTTTCCATTCACATAGGTTTTCGTAATCCCCTCCAGGGTGATAACCGCTTTTTTAGAAGTTTCCATTAGAATGGCCCTCTCTGTTGTTGTTTTTTCGTCGCATTGACATCACCACTGATAATGATTTCATCGCCTTCTTCTACACCAGATATAATTTCAATCGTAGAATCTCCAGTCATACCTGTTTTTACACTAGTTCGAACAGGTTTACCATTTTTGATGACATACACAAATTCTCCCACTTTATCAGAACGCACTGCTGCCAATGGCACTACCAACACATTTTGTCGTTCTTCGCCATGAATCGTAGCACGCGCTGTCATAGATGGGAAGAAATGACTTACATCACTTGCTGGAATTGCTACACGTACTGTATAGTACACTACGGACGAACTGGTTGTTCCCATACTACCTTTTGTGCCTAAAGAAATACTTTTAACAGTACCTGTAAAAGTCTGACCAGGATGCGCATCCACTGTGAAATCTACTTTGGCACCTTCTTTTACATTCCCAATATCTGTTTCGTCAACTGTTAGATAGATTTCCAAGTCAGATAAATCCGCAATGGTGGCAATAATCATTTGTGTAGAAATACCTGTAGCAATGGTTTGACCTGCTTTTAAAGGCTCTCCAATAATCGTCCCATCCATAGGGGCTGTAATCGTACTATCGGTCAAATTAGCTGCCACTTGGTCGTAGGTAGCTCTTGCTTTTTCATAGGCTGCCAAGGCATTGTCGTAAGTTTGCTGTGAAATGGCACCTTGTGACACTAGCGTACGATAGCGATCCAAATCTGTAGCTGTTTGATTCAATGTTGCTCTTGCATTATCTACGGAAGCCTGTAGTTGACGAGAATCAATGGTAGCAATCACTTGACCTGCAGTTACATGCTGATTGGCTTTCACCAACACAGATTCTAATTTACCAGGAACATTCGTAGACACATCTACATAACGAACAGGATTAATCGTTCCTGTAGCACTTATGGTAGATGAAATGCTACCTTTTCCTACTTTCCCAGTTGTATAAGTAGGTGCCTCTTTTATTTGAGCACTACTGTACCATTGCCATCCACCAATAGCTACCACTAATATAGCTACGATAGCAATCCATAATTTTTTATTTTTCCACATGAAATATCTCCTTTCCTGTATCGACTGTATATAAAATACCACAGCATAGTGTTCCCTTACTCTAATAATCATAAGCTCCAATATGTAATATAAAATTTCATCTCCATAAACTAGTTTACATCTGCTGATGATAAGCTCTTTATATAAATAGGCTCTAAAAATAGTATAAAGTGCAATATACCGAGGATAAAAAGAAAAGAAAACTAAGGTTAGTTTTCTTTATCTTATACAATACGATGATGAAACTACTATGAAATTATTGCCCTAATACACGTATTAATT
Source organism: uncultured Veillonella sp. (assembly GCA_963523985.1). Classification (GTDB taxonomy): domain Bacteria; phylum Bacillota; class Negativicutes; order Veillonellales; family Veillonellaceae; genus F0422. The sequence goes on along the minus strand of CAUREE010000004.1, from coordinate 37,044 downwards.
GATATAAAGACGTATCTAACGGATACTCACACGTTGCAGCTTCCTCATAGGCTATGGCATCAATATGATTACAATGAACCCCTATCAAATGATGGGCATGCCCCTCTAATAAAGCACGCACCCCTGCCTCTCCTAAGCGAGCAGCCATGAGTGCATCATAGGCAGACGGTGAGCCACCACGTTGTAAATACCCTAAGACAGTCACAGAAGGTGCATAGGATGTATGCTCCTTAATATATTGAGCCACTTCAAATGCGCTATACGCACCTTCCGCCACGATAATAATACTATTCTTTTTACCATTACGAGTCGTATTTTCTAATGAATCTTTTACCTCTTCTAATGTCATTGGTACCTCTGGTGTCAGTACCACCTCAGCACCGCATGCGACGCCAGCGTACACAGCAATATGACCTGCATGTCGTCCCATGACTTCTACAATGGCTACACGGTCATGAGCCGTAGAGGTATCACGAATTTTGCTCACTCCATCAATGATGGTATTAAGCGCTGTATCAAAACCGATTGTATAATCGGTACCATTCATATCTTTATCAATAGTGCCTGGAATTGTCACCGTAGGTAATCCTAGATCAGACAACACTTTGGCACCACACATGGAACCATCTCCACCAACAACGACAAGTCCGTCAATACTATGACGACGTAAATTATCATAGCCTCTTTGCTGATATTCAATTTCTTTAAACTCAAGACAACGGGAAGATTTTAGAATCGTTCCTCCCTTGTTCACAATATTCCCTACACTACGTCGAGTCAAAGGAATAAAGTCTTCTTCTAAAACACCCAAAAAGCCTCGTTGTATTCCTACTACATCGAGGCCTTCATATATCGCACTTCTTGTAACAGAACGAATGACTGCATTCATTCCTGGTGCATCTCCACCACTTGTTAAAATAGCTATACGTTTCATATTATTCACCTTGGTGTACTTTTCGCCGTTTAAAATATATGCCTTTAGACTTTATGGATCCGTCAATACTTGTCACCAATTCGTCGGTATGACTGTATGTGGTATCTAACACATGGTCGCATTTCCGATACAATGGTTTCCACCGTCGCATCATCCATGCCACATAACCCGATACATCATCGTAATTCATAGTTGGTCGCTTACCAATCCAACGATTCACACGATTGACAATCCGATAGTGCGAGGCACGTATGCCCACAATAAAGGAATACTTTTGCATATATCGTAGTGTACGCATATCCACTGGGAAATTTCCACCTACGGAAATCACCGCTTCATGATACATGGCCACCTTTTTAATCACTTCAAATTCTGCACGACGAAATGCCTTTTCACCGATTGTTTTAAAAATATCAGCAATAGGCATATTATATCGTTTCTCTAAGATTCGATCCGTGTCAACAAATTGCCAACCTTTGGCATCCGCTAAATTTCGACCTAAGTGACTTTTTCCGCTCCCCATCGAACCAATGAGGATAATGTTTCTCTTGATAGTCGTTTTCATGTTGTATAATATCTCATTCTTCCATCTAGTAGTAAATTTTAATTTTATTTTACTATACTCGACTATACTTTGACAAACCATTAGGGCTATTTTTTAGTATTTTCATAAATCTTACATTGTAATGTAGTCACACCTTGACCATGAGTTATTTTTTCTATCCTAAATCGCAAGGTAGGATGTACCTTTTGCATCCCTACCAACCACTGCACCATATCTAGGGTAGACCCCTGCACTACCACATCTAGAGTTTCCTCTTCTTTGTGCGTGCTAACCATTATCAAAGGTGTATCTTCTATAGAGGACAATACCAAATGATACAAGCCTTCTAGGTCTAGCACATTGTCATCTAATTGTTTGACAAATTGATAACTTTCACTGCGTAAAAATGTTGTTTCCGCCTCCTGTGAAAGTATCTCTTCATCAATCTCTGCGGAAATACGTTCTCTTTCTCCTTGAAAGTACACGGTCATACCGATGCCCAAAGTCACTACACAACAGTATACACTAATGACTAGGAGCAGACTTCTTTTTGGAATTGGTAGGGCTTTCCACAGTGCCTGTAATACGACTGCGATATAGTGCAGTTCCGGATTCTTTTTCCACCACTTCATCATAGTGACGGTGACCTCCTAATCGACCTAACACCGAACTAAACTGATGTAATTCATTTTCATTAGTCCCTTTAGCTTCCACGTACCATTGATTCATGGTAGACCACTCGACCAATTGGATATGATAGGTGTTCGATGCATCTAATAAGTATATACATTCCTTCAACGTTCCCTGCGATGATAGTTCATCTTTTTTATTTTCATGAACTATAGCTTCATACACACTATGAGCCTCTTTAGCATCAATATGGTGTGATGTTACCTCTGTTTGTTTTTCTATTATATCTTGATACTGTATATACGCTTTTGTACCTATCGTCACAGAACCTACTAAAAGAACAATCATTAGAGCCAAGAGGATCCTCCATGCTTTTTGATACCGAATATACCAACACATCCACTGTATATCTGGTCCTATAAAATTAACATTCTCTTTATTTTCCATCGACAAGTAACCTAATCGCTAAACCCCATGCCATTTCATGATTTATATTCTGCGGATTGTAACCTTCTCCTTTATCCACTATATGGAGAGGTACCTGATCGATAGTTCCATAGGTTTCTAGGATAGGCTCAAACTCTTTAGTTCTCGTTTCATCAAAACCAACTACAAAAGCTCCCTTTGGATAGGGCACGTTAAATTGTTTGCTATCTTCATAGACTTTCTTACAAGCAGTCAATACTTCGTTTACATCTAATGACACCAAGACATGGGCGGTACAGAATTTATAATTCCACAAGGATACTCGTACCTTATCTTCTTCTGGAGTAATACAAAGCATAGACGATTCTTGACCACGGCTGAACGCAAGCGGTGCTGGCCAATAATCAATAACACGAAGATCGCCCCCTCCTTGGTGAATTCCTCGCGCCACCTGTTTAACTTGTTTTCGCTCTAAGGCTACGATAAGAATGAACATCAACTCCTCCGTCGTACCCGGTCTAGAGGCAAAATCGATGGCATTAGGAAACTCTTCATTCTGAAAGATTCGTTTTCCCTCACGTTGGGCAAATAAGTATTGATCTATTTTGTGCATCATCGGTGTCTCCATATACACAGATTGAAGTGACGATGTAAAAACACACCCAATGGATATGCCTGTTTCTCCATAATAGTCAAAAAACTCTTTCATATCTGTTCCCATATCACTATGTCGTTTTTGAACGATTATGTCTTCTAGTACATTAATACCTTCAATTTTGTAAGCTTTCACTCCCACAATTTCATCCTGTCCAATGGCAATAGCCATCACTGAATTTGTTTTCATAGTTACCTCCTTATTCCTGTACCCCTTCTATACGTATAGTATCTAGCACATCATCTTTATACAGAGTTCTGAAGTATACATCTTTCTTCACATTTGTTTCTGTGTCTACATCGACACATATGAGCCGTAAACAATACCGTTGCGGATCTCGCTCTTTATATATAATGGCTTCAATTCGTTCCGTATCCGTTTCTTCCAGTACATACTTTGATGAACCACTACCAGTTATTTCCTTTTGATGCGCTAAAAAGAATTCTTTGCTTGTGCCCAAGACGATACCTCTCTCTATGCCATATTGACAACGAACAAAACGATATTCATCCATCATACTTTGATAGGTAATCTGCATCGTATGTTGCCAAGCAACCCAAGTACCAATGGTCATCATCGCTATCAGCAAAATCATGTACGATACAAAACCATTTTTCTTTCTCCCTTTCCAGCGGAGCATAATACCTAACCTCTCATGCATTCTCCAATATAACCGTTCTACAATATCTATTTTTAACTACAACTACTGTCTTTACATGTATTTCGAAATATATCTTTACCTACATTTATTTCTAACAACAGCTGCTCTCTTAGTATATATTTTTATAGGTAATCTACCTTATTCATGATTCAATTCATACTCTTATACATAGATTAGGCATATTAACATCCATACTTAGCATTTGCTGATACTATTATTGTTCCCTAAAATGACAAAATACCACCTTACTTTACTGTAGTATGTTGTAATCGCTGAAGATAGGTAGTATACGGCAAAATGCCAGTCTGTACTTGATAACGATTCTGTCCACCTTCCATGAGTTGAATATGATCTCGTCGCCAATAAGGTCGTACCTCTGAATACCAATGTAAGTCAACTAACCCATCTGACCGTTCCTGAAAAAATGTAGTCCCTTGTGGAAATACATGTATTTTTCCTATTTTAGGGCTGATTTCACTTTCTGTAATATCCTGCAATTGTCCATCAGAAAGCATAGTCACAAATGCATCCTGATAGACCCGTATACGCCAATTTGAAGGAGATAATAACCATGAACCATCTTCACTGACTCGTGGTTTTTTCTCACTATAACGAAGTCGATTCATAATCTGTATACGACTAAACCTAGCATCTAACAATAATTCATGACGATGATGCAACATATGTAGCCATTTCACGCTATGTGATGTGATTAGGAAAAATCCTGTTATGATAGTCACTAATAATAGGCTACCTAGTAAGGCCTCCACCAGTAGAAAACCTGCTGTTTGCTGCTCACCTTTACTCCCTCTCGAGAAAAACCTCACTTTTCCAAACTTAACATCATACATTTCACCCATATGTATTTAACCTGTATCTTACCTCTCTATAGCACCTCATACATTTCACTTATTTTGCTCTATTATGCTGTAATCTTATCTGATTGCATTGTCACTCTGTTAGCTGACTATCCTCAAACTCTATCAAACAAACTCTTCATCCAAAGTTTTATATAAGTATATCGGAATTATAGTAGGCTATTTTGTTCAAAATCTATGTTACATAACTGCACTATATTGTTAGTCTGTACTCTTCGTCATCCTAATGATGTATCTCATTGACTACGTTCCAACAAATAGGTAGTAAACCGATGTATTTCCTCTCCATGGCGATATGCTATGACAGTCAATACGTGTACTCCTTCTGGACTTACTTCTACCCTTCGCTGAAAACTCGTCATTCCCACATTGGGCGGTTCATCAGACTCTGAACTAGTTCCACTCGCCCAGCTCGCTTTCCCCTCTTCCATATACAAAATCATAGCTTGCAAGGTTCTATCTTCTTCCATCATTTTTCCATATTGCTGGATACTACTCATCATGAGTACAAATAAAGTGGAACATAATAGACTCATGACAAACATTGAGGCTAATACATCCATATAGAGAAATCCCTCTTGTTGTGCTTTCAAAATTTTGATTCCTCCCAACGTATACGCCCTGATTGACGAGCAAATATAAAGGTTCGTTTATAGCGAATTAATTCATCTACTAATGTAACAGTAAACACTTTTCCCACTCCTTTATGAGCCGTAAATCGTATACTAGGATAAGTTCCAGTAAATTCAATATGCATAGACTCTGGTAATTCACGGTACACTAAAGAGCTATTCCCATCAATAAATCCATATCGCATACGCTCTAGAACAACACGATTAGCACCATTATTGTTTTGTAAATTTCCATACAAAGTAGCAATTTGCATACGTTTTACGTGCGCAAATAAGATACGACCTTCTCGATCAAATGCATGATACTCTCGTTGCTCCGCATTATGTAACAATAAGAGCATGCCTATAACAAGAGAAAAAATTGTCATATATAGTACGACTTCCACTAATAAGAATCCTTCTATTTTCTCGTGGCTTTTCACTATAGCCACCTCCCTAAAGGAAATATGAATAGTAACATGGTTGCCATACTAAAAGAAGGACCAAAGGGAATATAGGTATGATTCGGAGATGTGACACGCCACACACAACTGTACAGGATGCCAATAATAGAGGAAAGTCCGCATAATGCCAAGCATTCCGCAGATGTGAGCCAGCAACTAATGGCCATCAGCCATTTGATGTCACCTAACCCCACACCACCACGGCTAAACCACCGCAATGACCACCACAATCCGCCCATACAGAGAGCATTGACTACTATCATTAGTACATCACCATTACCTATCCACTGGTAAACAAATCCACATATACAAATTAGAATAGCTCCCTCATCGGGAAGAATATAATATAGCTTATCGATGGTTGATCCCCAAAAGAGCGTTACTTCCAGCATATAAAGAAGTCCCAGTTCATAGATATTTGAAATATATCCTATTTGATAGGCATAGCAAAGTCCTGCAGTCCAAATGATATGAGCAAAGATAGTCATAAAGCACCACATATTATTTGTTTTTATATAGGTCCAAGAAACAATGAGATAGAGGCTTGCAACTCCTGTGATACCCGCAATACCTCCTAATACATACTCCATATTTCCCTCTTCCTTCTACTAATTAATTGTCCGCATCAGGTGCTGTGACAGCAATATGTTTACCTTTACCGCCTTCATTTTGTACACTTGTCACTGTATATTCTCCACCTTTAGGCGTTTTTACATGTTCAGTCAAATAGCCTTCTTTGTACAATGTATCTACAGTAGGTACTGTATCAGTAGATTGTTCCATCATATACAACTGAGCTGCATTGGAAATGGTTGTCACATCCGATTTAATTTTTGCTTCTTTTGCCTTGTTTGAGGCATTTAAAAACTGTGGCATTGCCAAGGATGCTAAAATGGCGATGACTGCCACCACAACCATTAATTCCACTAATGTAAATCCATCTTGTTGCTTCCGTTGTCGTAAGGACAAACGTTTTCGAAGTGCTTCCATACTTCCTCCTATTGAATAGCTGAAATTGAATTAAACATCGGTAGCATCACTGCTACCACAAGTAAAGCGATCATACCGCCCATAATACTGAGCATAATAGGTTCTAATAATTGTTCTCCTCGTTTCACGGTCCGTTCCAAAATCCTCTTATAATACACATGCCCTTGGTCTAACATACTTTCTAGGTCACCCGTTTCTTCTCCAATACGAAGTAAATCCCATACAAAAGGAGTTCCTAAATGCACTTGTTCTAATGAATCCGTGAATCCATGGCCTTGAGAAATACGTGTTTTCACCTCTTGTTGTAAGGTGCTTGCCCAACGGTTGCCCCACAGCGATTCTGTCATATCTAGCATTTGTAACAAAGGTATTCCACTTTGTAAAAGTAGTTTCCAAATCTGACACATGCGAACCATCGTATAAGCCATAAGCCATTCTCTTCGTGCCATATATAGCCAAACCCTACGATGTACGCTGAACTTCACAGAGTCTAGTTGGTATGATTTCCACAAACCCACCCCTAATACTAGTACGCCAACCAGAAGATACACACCTTTTTGTTGTAACCAAGTGCCCCCAGTAAAAAGGGCTGCAGTAAGCGGTGGTAACTCAATTTGCATGCTCTCGAAGACAGATTTAAATTGGGGTAGAATAAAGCCCACTGCCACGCCTACAAATACCATCATCAATACCACCAAAAAGGATGGATACGTAATAGCTGATACTAATTGTTGGCGCAATCGATGCTCCTCTTCATACATACTTTGAATCATACCTAAGGATTCCACTAAGGTTCCTGATGCTTCCCCCGCTTCCAGTATGGTCGTAACAATGACAGGACACTGATACTTTGTTAAACTTTTCGACAGTGCCATACCACGCCCTACATCTTCACGAATGTCTTCATAGGGAATAGTGGAACCTTTCGTATTAACCATCATATCTAAGGCTTTTCGTAAGGATATACCTGCTCCCAACAACATATGTAATCGATAGGCAAAGTAAATCATATGCGCTGTTTTCCATTGTTTCTTTTTTTCTTAACAACCATACATTCCAAGTGAATCGGCGTTATGGATTGATACGCTAGCTTTGCCTGCACTTCCTCTTCTGAATCACCCCATACTTTGCCTGACACTATTTTTTTGTCCGTCGAAAATCCTTCATAGGTATACCAACTCATACATATTCTCCACTAATTTACCTGTAATACAGACTCTAACACTGGCAATGAGCCATAGATAGACTTTAACTCGGCTACTGCCATTTCCAGTGTTTTCATCGGTCTCTGTGTTTCTTGTAAAGATACAATTTGAGGTTCCTTTCGTTGCCGTATCAAATTTGCCACTGCTGGGGTGTTAATCAAAATATCTCGCACTGGAATAAATCTATCGTCGATGACAACCAATCGTTGGCAGATGACGGCGCGCAATATCTGTGAAAGTTGTGTCCGTACTTCTTCTTGTTGGTGTGCTGGAAACATGGAAATCATCCGATTGATGGACATGGTAGCACGCTGTGTGTGCAAGGTAGCAAATACAAGGTGCCCCGTTTCCGCCGCATGTAATGCCGCTTCCAACGTCTCCTTATCCCGTACCTCACCAATTAAAATCACATCTGGATCTTCTCGCAATGCATCTCGAATACCATCCGCCATATGATGAAAGTGTGTATGCAATTCCCGTTGGTGTATCAAGGACTGTTGATGGTCCAATACATATTCGATGGGATCTTCTAAGGTAATAATATGACGACGCATACTTTCATTAATGTGCATTAAACAAGACGTAAGAGTATACGACTTTCCTGAGCCAGTGGCACCAGCGATGATGACCAGCCCCTCTTTGAAAGAAGAGATACGGCGCAATAAATTGCCCTCTTCCGAAGTGTCTAGTCCCGCTTTAGGGGGATACAAAATGCGTAAGGTACCGCCCCATCCAGAACGCCAACGGAATAGATGAACCCGAATGCGTAAGCCTTCAAAGGTCATGGCTCCATCATAGGACATCATCGTGTCGGGTATAGTCTGCACTTGGTCCGTCAGAAAGCTTAGCATATCTTCATCAGATAGTTCGTATTCCGTAGGCACTACATCCATACCTAGTCGCCAAAAGACCGTACCACTTTGTACATGAATATCTGTAGCCCCTCGTTCGATAGCTTCGTGCAATAGGTGTGACCAAATCATACTACTACCCCCACACGACGAACTTCCTCTTCTGTAGTCAGCCCTTGCTCGATGGCTCGACGTGCGGACGTTTCCAAAGAACAAAGCAAATGGGACTCTAGCTCTTCCCAATGACAATCATAACTAGGAATAGCTAGTAACTCATACAATCCACAGCGACCACGATACGCTCCATCTACTAACGTTCGCGCCAATCGTTGTGAGATGACACCGGTCAAGGTAGCACGCACCAGATAGTCTTCTACCCCCATGTCCACTAATCGTTCCACCACGCCTATGGCATGGTTCGTATGAATCGTAGATAACACACGATGCCCCGTTAATGCCGCCTGTACCGCTAGCTGCGCCGTTTCTTGGTCACGAATTTCACCGACCACTATGGTATCTGGATCATGCCGCAAAATTGCACGTAATCCCTTGCTAAAAGTCATACCAATCTGTGGCTGTACACCAATTTGAACGGCTTTTTCTACAATACGTTCCACTGGATGCTCCAAGGTAATGATTTGTTCCTCTTCTCCATTGAGTTCTTGCAATAATGCATACAAGGTAGAACTTTTACCAGACCCTGTGGGCCCACACACAAGCAGTAATCCATGTGGGCGTGCCAATAACCTGCGCACCTCTGCACTGATATCATCTGGCATACCTAATTCCTCCAAGGATTTTATCTGCTCATCATGCCAAAAGAGACGACATACAAGGCTTTCTCCATACACGGATGGCAAGGAAGACATGCGTATCGTTCCGGAGTGATTTTCATGAGTCCACACATAGCGCCCATCTTGAGGCAATCTTTTTTCACTAATATCCAAAGACCCTAACACTTTCAAACGATTCACGACTTGCTCACCTTCTGGCATAGGAATCCGTGCTATCTCTTGCAAACGACCATCCAAGCGAAATCGAACCAGCACCTCTTTTTCCAAGGTATCAAAATGCATATCACTGGCTCCACTTTCATAGGCACGCTGAAAAAAATGATCCAGCTCAATCTCCACATGGTACATCATTTCACCTCCTTTACTTGCATACTTAGGATTTCTCTATGCATCCGCTATAATCCTTGAAAACACTCCTACCAGTCAACCTTGACTGGTAGTGCTATTTTAGGAGAAATAAATCAAAAAAGGCTGCAACAAAATGTAAGTCTACATTTCGTTACAGCCCTTGCGTATTGGCATGTCTAGCTAATCTCCTTATCTCAAGATAAGTTCCTAGCGTTTTTTCTGTTTTTTATTAGTTTCTCCTTGTTGGAGTAATACTTTTTTCACTTCATCATGGATGAACTTAGAGTATTCTTTTACTCCGATATCATTCGGATGGATGCCATCATCTCCGAGCCAATCTCGATGTTTCGAAGCTAAACTAGCCCAGTCGATGATATGCACATTCGGATGTTCTTTGGCAAGCTTAGTTAGGTACGCATTATTGGCTTCAATCCACTGGATGCCTGGCGCATAATTGTTAATCCAGAAAATCTGACGATTTGATCCTAAATATTGCACTAACGCTTTTGTTTCATCTTCATAATACCCTGTAATTGGTCCATTAGTACCAAGACCAATGAGGACCGCATTGCCTAATTGTTGGTTCGCATCCATTTGTTTTGCAATCCCTAAGCCTGCCCCTACATAGCGTGATACTTTGGCATCAATTTGAATGCCTGCAAAGTCTTGTCGCAATGCGTGAGCAGAACCAAGCATGACGGAGTCACCAATGGCTGCCATGTGTACCATCTCTTGTGGATCGCTGACAGTAGAAAGATCTATGACCTTAGCATTTTCTGCAGCTTGAGATTCTGCATTCTTTGCCAATCGCACTTGTAACTCTGTCACATCTTGTTGCTTCTCTGCCGGTGATGTGGCGAAAGCATACACACCTAAGACAATACAAATAGCACCCACGATGGATACGACTTTCATATAGTAGGAACGAACTACGTCCACAATAGCACGGAAACTATCTTGACGGACACACCAATTCGTAACCGCTTCAGACCAAAGTGTAAGGCCGATGATAACTGCTACTAAGACCAAGTAGTAGGCAATAGGCGATACAAAATAGTCCATAAGCCCCATATGTTCAAAGAGGTAAATCATGGGATATTGCCATAAAAATAATCCATAACTATGTTTACCAAACCAGGCAAGGAGTGGCATATCTACTATCTTTCCAAGTGGCGTATTAGGACGTTCTACTAACCACACCATGAAACCAAATAAGCAGGTAAATGTCACCATACCGTAGGTGTAAAGAGAAGGACTCTGCCCATCTACATAGATGTATCCTAATACTGTTGCAATGACTCCTGCCAATAAGAATACACTGCTAAGGATATTTCCTTTCATAGTGCCCAAAGGATATAGTTTTTGTTCACTACGGTGCAGTCCCAAAAAGGCACCCAATAGCAAAGCGAATATTCGTGTGTCTGTACCGTAATAGAAACGAGATACGTCCATGCCCTCTGTATATAGTAATGGCATAATGACAGAGGATCCTAACGCCAATGCTAGCACCCATACTAGACCAACGGTATAACTCCATTGTTTTTTCAGCACTACATAAGTCCAATATAAGAGGGGCCAGATGACAATGTACTGAATTTCTACGCCCATAAACCACATATGGGTGAATGGCGATGTATTCACTAAACGAGTGAAATAATCTGCATTTTGTGCGATTTGCCACCAGTTATTATAGCCTAGCAAAATGGAAATTACTTCTGGGCGTATGCCCGCTAACTTGTCAGGTAACAACAAATGCCATAGTCCTAGCACTACTGCCACCATTAACACTAAAGGAATGAGAATCCGCTCTGCCCTACGTTGAAAAAATTTTAAAACGCTATAATTCCCCAGCTTCCATTGTTGATTTGTGGTGAAAGCTAATAAATATCCCGATAATACAAAGAAAAGGGAAACCCCCATGAACCCGCCACTAGCTGCATGGGGAAATAAATGAAAGATTGTGACGCCTAGAATGGCTAATCCTTTTAGTCCGTCAAGGCCTTTCACAAACTGACCTGGTTTGACTCCTATAATACGTTTTTTCTGTCTTGAACCGAGCCCTTGATGCGGTTCTTCTAACTCTGGTGGCATACTGTGTCTTCCCTTCTACATTAAATGTTATATAGTACATCATTTGATACGTAATATACATTATAGCATAGAGCAGATACTATTAGTATTTTTAGTAATTATTTTTTTGTTTCTCAATAAAAATTATTTATAAACGTATCATTTTTAAAAACTGTCAATATATTTTGAAAATAAAATATACCTATAAAGTCATTATACTAATAATCACTTTATAGGTACTATCATTCACGTCAGCTCTATATAAGAGGAATGCAAATAATTTAAGGTTTACAATCTATCATAAAATGTCTGATTAAAGTAAGGAGCTCCCAAGAATTTCTGTCCAGTCATCACAAAATATAGTGCTTCAGCTGGTTGCATACTTCCATTAGTAGATGCACTGGATCCTTTAGGGTTGATATACCGATACATTCCTGATTTATCTTTTATATATACCTCACCCCTATATCGGTCATACCTAAATGTTTGCGTTTTCCTTTGAACTATTTCTCCATTTTTTGTATTCACTAAAAATGAATTAACAGCCATTTCTAATATATGACCATCATCTTTTAAGACAACACCAGATGTACGATCCATATACAAAATAAAACTCATATGTGCACTAACCATAGGAAAGTTAGTATTTGCACCATAATAAATTGGTACAGCCTCCATAACTTGTGTATTCACAGGTAGCTGTGCTTGCACGCTACCCATTAACCCTATCATTAGTAAACCAATCATCAAACTACGTTTCATCATAGTATCCTTCTTTCATATAATCTAATATACTATCTAAAACTACGCTCTTACATCTCTTCCACTTTCACATCGCTCACAGCCTCCCCCTGGCTCCGTATCCACCGCCAGATACCCGTTCCATACACTTCTGCACGGATATGGTAGGTATGCGTTTCTTCTTCGTACCAGGTAATGGTTGCTGTTGGCAAGCGGTCTAGGATGGCATCGATATCGTGCCCCACATAGGTAAAGGTAACTCGTTGTAATCTACCGCCGTACATAAACTGAATGCGTTTACGAAACTCCGCTTCTTGGTACCGTGATGTATAGGATGGCACTTGGTAGTGCTCTTCTTCGACGATCAAGCTATGGATACGATCTAAGCGATAAATTGTTGGAAAGTCCTGCAATTCCTTTGGAATTTTACTCCGTTCTTCCCGATCCATATAGGCAGTTAAGTAGAAATAGTATTCTGAAAAACAGATACCTAGTGGCGATAACTTCCGTGTGACCACTTCTTTGTTCGTACTTTTTTCATAGGAAATCGTAATATACCGTTGCTCTTGTATGGCTCTTGATAAATCTTGCAACAGAGGCAACACATTTTTCTTATGTCGTAATTCTACATAATGGTGTAATTCATTGCGAATGAGATTTTCTACGAGCTTTACCTCTTCATGGGGTAAAAATGTTTTCAGCAGCTTATTCAATATACGCCCCATATCATCTCGTAATAGGGAGCGACTATCTAACATCACTTTAGCGATGGCCACTAGTTCATTAACGGATAAGCAAGCTGATTCTCCATGACTGAGGACATAACCTTTCCGTTTTTGATCGTACACGATCAACTGTTCGTTTCCGTAGAGAGTGCTTTCATCATGTAAATAGGCTCGCAAATCGTCTATATCTCGTTGTACGGACCGTTCATTAATACCGAATTCTTTTGCCAGTTCTGGTTTGCACAGCACTTCCCCTTGTAATAGGCGACGTTGCATCGTCAAAATTCGCTGCGTCTTGTCTATCTTATCCCCCATCTTATCGCTCCACAGTAGCAATAATTTTCACAATACGACCACATCCTGCTTCACGAGCTTTCACCTTGTTCGCTGCTTCGCTACGGGAATGAGCACTTTCATAGGCAGTATGTACCGTCGTGCTATTAGGATAGTGAAATTTGACCATGTATCGTTTCATCTCTTTTGTCCTTTCTCTTATGAAAGTATTTACTCTCGAAATACTAATTACTTTAATTATAAAAAACTCTCTCAACTAAGTAAATAGTTTTTTATGTATACATAAAGCCACCGTCTCACCATGAAATGTCATAGGCAAGATGGTGGCTTTCTCTGTCAGGGATTACCTGCTATACATTATGCGATTTGTTCTACAATGGACTGACATTTTGTATCGATTAACGCTTTCACAGCCGTCACATACTCTTTCATCAGTAACTGTACCTGTTCTTTTACGTATAGGTTTAAATCACTGAGTTCCACTGAAAGTGCCAAGTCTTTCGACAGTTCAAGCGCTGCATCTCCCATATCACCATAGATATAACAAGTATCAAAACCAAGTAGGGATAAAAATCCTTTATCGCGTATCATATCGTGGACTTCAATATAGTCGATATATCGCTCAGGTTTATGATAGTATCCCTTTTCAAAGTCTTGCACGATGGTATTCACCCAATAGGCATTCGTATCCAAGCCATTCAAATTATCCAACACATCTTGCAAGGAAGGTACCACAAAGCATTGTGTAAACTGACTATCCAATAAAATACTGTCACCGCAAGTAGCTACGATTGTATCCTGCAACTCTTGTAAAATTTGGCGAATCTGTTCGTTACATTGCTGGTAAATACCATCTGATTCTAAGGAAAGATAATTACGTACAGGGAACTTTGTTTCTCGTAGGATTTCTTGATATGCTTCTGTATCACCATCCTGTCCGAGCGGGTCCGCTACATATTCCACTTCATTGGTCCAGTCATATCGTTTTAGCGTCCGATCTACATAGGTAGCAATCATCCCTTTCACAGCTTCTTTTCGTTGGCTATACACTTTGTTTTTAAAATATGTTAGCCCCGCTTTACGAGCCCCACTTTCAGTATTATGCTCGTCCTCTCTAGACTCTAGTGCGGCAATCACATCTACGCCGAAAAAGTACTGTAAATCCTTATTTCCCGCATCAAATTGATGGCTTTCAAAGCGGCTCACATCATCTAGCACTGCATTCATTTTCTCCTTTGCCTGTTCTACAGCAGACAATACTGTTTCTTTTTGTTCCATACATCCTCCTTAAATGATTAACAATATTCTAACTAGAAATCACATGTTCTCTCTCTTCTATGTCCCCAAGCATTAGAACTATGTGCTCTATGCTATTAGTATGCCATATGAAAGTGACATATTTTGTCATTGGCAATACTTTTTTATATAATATTTCTATTTTTTTCCAATTCATTTTCCACTGTGAAAGTCCCCAACCACTGACCAGCTTGTAAAGACGATACCAAAGTAGACACTGCTTCTTTCACCATATCACTAGTGATGACCAAAGTTTTATCTGCTGCATGGTTAATATTGTTGCGAAGATGGCGAATGTAATGGAATTCCACCAAGAATTGTAGCGCTTCTAATTGTGGTAAATCTGTTTTTGCACTGCCATAAGCAAGCATAGCTTGGCAATCACGGATTAGCTTAATGCGTTGTTTTTGGAATGTTGCCTCCACTACAGACTCCAAAGATTCCTCATCCCCTTCATCAAAGCAAACACCTTTGTACAAATCAAATCTTTCTACTAACTCTGCCGTAGGTGCTTGTAAGAATTGACGGATGAACGCGCCGTAGTCGGAAGCACTTTGTTGTAAGAATTGATAATATTGTTTATGGTAACTGATGCTAGTGCATTGGATTTCATAGTATTCACGTAAGTATCCTTCAACCTCTGGGTATTGTGCTTGAAAATACATGACATCCACAACAGAGCGTATATTTTGCTGTACATGTAAATAGGCTGGGTACAAATCGAGCATAAATGCTAGAATTTTTTCTTTGTTATAAGAGAAATTAGCAAAGGCTTTCATCACTTGATTTTTATTAGTAGCCCCACGCAATTCATCACGGATCACAGATAGTTCTGCTCCTACTGTATCACCACCAGCCACACTGACTGCTTTATTCCCTGCATAATCACGGTACGTAATGACAAAACATTCTTTCCAAGTCCGTTGCATCGATTCGATTTCTTTTTTAAATAACACTTCCATATCAGTGCGATCGGTGTAGTAAACTCCTTTATTGAATAAGATCGTTGGCACCCATTCTGTACTCAATGTGACCGATTGTTGGTATAAACCACATTCTAAGCACCATTGAATCATAGCTAATTGTAATTCTTGACTATGAACAGTAGCATCTAATAAGTCCCCTAAGCTTTCTTTTAAGGTTGGTAAATACTGCAAGAAAGCTGCATCTACTTCACTATTAGCTGTGATAGCTTCACAATCTTTGATACCTTGACGAATGGCATGCACGGCAAAATCCATATCGTCACCTTTACATAAATGAGCTGCCTCTGCAAAGTCCGATAGAGAACCAACTAAATACTCAATCTCTTTATGCACATCCTGTTCCTGCACTAATTGGGCTAACATATCTGATCTGCCAAATCGTGCAAAAGCTTCCACTGCACAGTGCACTGCTCCGGATAGAACCGAAATGGTGTTGCTATGAGCATTCTCAGATTCCACTAATACCTCAGCTTGCACCAGTGATTCTACTTGCACTCCCCCATCATTTTGAGTTAGCTCTCCTTCCATAGATTCAGTAGACACCTCCACAAGTACATCAGCAACATGTACAGCCCTTTCTATGCTAGCAGCAAACTCAGCTTGAGATTTTCCTACCTCAGTCATTGTGCTAATCGTAGGTTGTTCACGGACACTAACTTCCTTTTCGAGCTGATTAGGATGTACCATCGGCAATACTATCTTTGATGTGTCTTGAGATACATCAAACCACTGTGTCGCCATGCGTACATCCTGTCCCTTTTGTTGTTGCTTCGCTGTAATTGATTCCATTAATACCTTCCAAAAGTTCATAATCTTTTCCTTTCCGTGGTCTTACACCACTTTCAAAACACTAAGTATGAGTACAGTATACCCATCACAAATGACATATTTTGTCATTGGCAACATAAATTTAAAAATTTTTGCTTCTCTTAGTATATGGAAAAGTGAAATTTGAAAATTATAAAAGTCCCAATAGTTGCGAATCTAGAATATATTTTGAGACCTATTTTTGGGGACAGCAAAAGCCCTGTTGCAAAACGTGAACTGCAACAGGGCTTTTATCTATAATTTATGTAATTCATCTTTCCAGGATCTCAGCACATCAATACTATCTTCTTATATTTAAACATGTTCTGACTCACATATTTTCATAATAATATAGTATACCCAAACACTTGTACTTTTGGCATTATAAAGTAGTTTTTCTTTATCTTGTGGTGACATTTTTGCCTTTAAAAAGTTAATCTCATTTTCCGTGACATTGTCTTTTCCAATGGCTTTGATGGCTTGTATAATCATAGCCGTCATAGTAGACATTTTTGAAATATCTCCATTCGTCCTACGTTTAAATTCTATCATCGTATTGCCAACCGTAAACTTTGCATATCTTCCATCAGATATATACGACTATATGGCAGGAACCTGCGTAGATAAATAGCTTTCAGCTACAATCCTTTAACTCCATCATCTCAACACGCACACAAAAAGCAACAGAACCAAATGATCCTGTTGCTCCTATCATAATTATTCTTTTGTTTTCCGACTCGTGTCGCCCATACGGGTTAGTTTCACTTCCCCTAGTTCTACCCCACGAGTATGTTGTGTATGGGACCATACTTTATCATGGCGATTCAAATATCCTAAGAAGGTAACGGGTACCCAAGAATAGATGAATAGCGGATACAATAGATAATAGATCCAAACTTTTGGTGGCACTTTAATTTGTGCTAACACAATGAGTGGAAATAAATATTGTCCAATACCGATAATCTGCCATACTTGCACTGGCAAAATTTGGTAAATAATATTCGTATACAACGGTACAATACCATTGATATAGGTCATAATAATATAAAAGGCGGACAGTAACAAGAAATAGGGCTGTGTAATCTGCACAATCCCATCTAGAATCGTCCATTTTCCTTTCTTAATACCTTGTACAAAGAGTTTCGGAATATACCGTTCTCCTGTATCAAAATGCCCTTGAGCCCAACGTTTCCGCTGATTCCAAGACTGCATAAAGGTCAGTGGCTTTTCATCATATACGATAGCATTGTGAGCCCATGTTGTTTTCACCCCATGAATCAACAATTTCAAAGAAAATTCCATATCTTCTGTCAAGCTATTACAAGACCAACCATAATCACGGATGATATCTGTACGAATACACATACCTGTACCACCCAAGGCTGTGGAAAGTCCCAAGTTATATTTCGCCAAGTGCCACATATGATTGACCATCCAAAAGGCAATGGCAAAGGTACCAGCTACCCATGTATCGGTTGGATTCTTCGCATTCAAGTACCCTTGAATCACTGGCTCCCCTTTTTCCAAATGACGATTCATTTCATAGAGGAAATGAGGATGCACTAGATTATCCGCATCAAAAATTACGAATGCATCATACTTGCGTTCCATGGCGAATACTTTGTCAAACATCCAGCCCATGGCATAGCCTTTACCCACTTCTTCTGTGTTAAAACGTTCATACACTTCAGCACCAGCTTCACGAGCAATCTTAGCGGTGTCATCTTTACAATTATCTGCCACCACAAAGATATCATATAAGTGGCGAGGATAATCTAAGACTTGTAGATTATTCACCAATTGACCTATCACGGCACTTTCATTATGGGCACAGACAATAATAGCAAAGGAATGTTTCGGCGGACATTCTGTTTTATCACTTTTATGCCACATGCCACAGACCATCAACACAAAGTAATACAAGGTATAAAATACGATAATTACCTGTATGGGAATCATAACTAGGTCAAACCAAACGTAATTCATTCTAGTTCCTTCCTATTTACGAATGTTGTTGATGATAGTATTACTAATACCATATACAGCATATAATACAAAAATCAAAACCGGCCAGGAGCGATAGTCCATCAATAAACAAAACACACCACAACCTACAGTAATACCTACAGCAATCGGTTGCACTGGATCGCTACCTTTCCCTTTGAAATCTGGATGATGCACATTGCTAACCATCAAGTAACCTACGAATATCATAGCTAACATCAACGCCACATCAGGAATACGAACACCACTTAACACATAGGTAGCTGCCATACAACCTGCTGCAGGAATCGGTAACCCTTGAAAATAACCATGTACTTCTTCTGTCATAATATTAAATCGTGCCAATCTGAAAGCTCCCAACACAGAGAATACCAACAATGGCACATAGCCTAACCAACCATAGTGATCCAAACTCATCATATACAGCATAAAAGCTGGAGATACGCCAAAGCCAACTACATCGGCTAAAGAATCTAATTCACGGCCAAAATCTCCAGAAACACCCAAAGCACGAGCAATACGTCCATCTAAGCCATCGGCTAATAAGGACAAAAGCACACATATGGCTGCCCAAGTAAAATTACCTGTAGCAGATAAACTAATGCCTATCACACCGAAGGCTAAATTTGCTGCTGTGCAAAGATTGGGAAATATAGACTTATTCATCTTTCACCCTCCCAATAATCGTTTCTCCACCAACTACATGTTGCCCTTTTGTGACGCAAATCTCTACGTCTAATGGAACAAATAGCTCTGTGCAAGAACCGAATTTAATCATACCATACAAGGTACCTTGCTCCAAGGTATCTCCTACATCTGTCCAAGACACGATACGTCTAGCCAACAAGCCCGCAATCTGTGTCACCACAATTTCCATCTTGTCATTTTTAATGCTAATTGTATGACGTTCATTTTCATATCCTACTGAATCTTTATAGGCAGGTAAGAAACGACCTTCTGTATATTGTCGAAACGTAATTTCACCTGCCATTGGCGCCCGATTCACATGGACATCAAAAACAGATAAAAAAATCGTTACTTTTTTACATTGTTGATGTAAATATGTGTCCTCAAACACCTCTACTACTTCCATTACTTTCCCATCTGCAGGTGATACTAACACCATTGGATCATGAGGAATACGGCGATTAGGATTTCTGAAAAAATAAGTAAAGAATAATGCCAGTACAAATGATATAATTCCTAACCACCATGATAGAAAATAGCCTACCAGTGCTGTCACAACAAGACAAGCACCGATTAAAGGATATCCTTCTTTAACAATCAAACCCATACTAAACCTCTCTTAACTAGTGATGGCTCCAACAAGATACAACTTCTCTGTATCAATGTTTATGGCGCCATACAGTCCACATAAATTTAGGCAATGCTAACATACGAATGATACGTTTCGGTTGTAATGCCAAGCGATATAACCACTCTAAGCGGTTTTCTTGCATCCATACAGGAGCTCGTTTTAACATGCCCGCTAACACATCGAAAGAACCGCCCACTCCCATGGCAACTACACCATCTAATTGGGCTAATTTTTCTTGAATCCAAAACTCTTGTTTCGGCACCCCAAAGGCAACAAACACTAATTGAGCGCCACTACGTTGAATCTCATCAAGAATGTCTACTTCTTCCTCCGCTGTGAAATATCCAGAATGATATCCCACTACCGGCAATTCTCCAAGTTCTGCTGTCATATTTTCTAAGGCTTTTTTGACAACTCCCTCAGCTCCACCTAAACAGTATATCTTAACATTATGTGCTTTAGCTGCCTTCAATAACTGTTGCAATAGGTCACAACCTGTCACTCGTTCTGGAAAACGCTGTCCTTGTTGCTCAGCTGCCCATAAAGCACCTGCTCCATCCGGTACAACGAGATCCGCTTGTTGCAGAACCTCTAACAATCTTTGATCATCCTGTGCCATCATAATCATTTCTGCATTGGCCGTTGCCACCATATGTAATTTTGGCTGTCCCACTAATGAAAGCACTCTATCTACGGCTTCCGTCATCGTTACCACATCAATTGGGACGGATAGCACATGTATTTGATTCTGCACCATTCACCTCATCTACTCTAGTATGTAAACAAGAAGGACAGGACATATGAAAGAGACTATACCCTGTCATAGACCTATCCTTCTGGTAGGTAATTTTCCTAATTATTTCTTTTCGCAGCGCATAACGCCAGCTTCCATATAGTTATCAGCTTTCATGTCCACGAAAATTACTTTTACTGCTTCTGCCGGTACTTTTACAGTTTCTACAGTTGCTTTTGTAATCGCTTCGCCAAGAGCTTTCTTTTGTTCAAAAGTACGACCTTCAACAAGTTCTACATGAATAATAGGCATGAGTCTTTCCTCCCTCACCACTAGATATCTATAGCACCATGCTACAGATAAAATCTCACCTTATTGTATCATAGATAGCCCTTAATAAACAACTTTAGCTATACAAAATACGCATATATTGTGGACCAAAACGAGATTCCATTTGATGTCGTAATATTTCTTGCACTTCATCAAAGCCATGAGCTTGCAAATAAGCCTTCGCATCTTCACGTGCCTCTACAAGAATCGGTATATCTTTGATAATGTTCGCAACTTTCAAATCTGGCAGACCTGACTGAGCCAAGCCAAATAATTCCCCTGTGCCACGGATAAGCAAGTCTTGTTCTGCTAGTTCAAATCCGTCTTGCGTTTGTTCCATCAGTGAAAGTCGAGTTTTGCTATCAGGATTTTTACTATCACTAATCAGAATACAATAGGCCTGTGCTGATCCACGACCTACACGACCTCGCAATTGATGCAACTGGGATAAACCAAACCGTTCCGCATTATGGATACACATAATCGTCGCATTCGGCACATTCACGCCTACCTCAATCACCGTAGTCGATACTAACAAATGAATCTCTCGACGATAGAACGCATCCATAATTTCTTCTTTTTCCTTTGGACGCATGCGACCATGCACCAAACCTACACGATAGTGTGGCTCAAAGTATTCTTTATATTCATAAGCAATCTGTTCCGCAGCTTGCAAATCCATTTTTTCAGACTCTTCCACTAATGGGCACACGGCATAGACCTGACGACCCGCTTGCATTTCTTTTTCAAAAAAATGCAACAATCGCTCTTTATAGGACGAATCCACGGCGTAGGTCTTCACTGGTTTACGACCAGGAGGCATTTCCTTAATCAAAGAAACTTCTAAATCTCCATAAATGGATAAGGTCATAGTCCGTGGTATAGGGGTTGCCGTCATGATTAGCACATGAGGATGGTCTCCTTTTCGTTGTAGTTTCGCCCGCTGCTCTACACCAAATCGATGTTGTTCATCCACTACAATTAACCCTAATTGATGAAATATAACCCTATCTTGAATCAATGCATGGGTACCTACTAAGACATCGATATCTCCTCGTTCTAAAGCTTCATAGAGATCTTGCTTTTTTTTCGTTGAACCCGTCAACAATGCCATTCGTATCGGAGCATCTTGAAAGAGTTCCTGAAAGCTTTCAAAATGTTGTGTGGCTAAAATTTCCGTCGGCGCCATAATCGCCCCTTGAAATCCATTTTCTACTGCTTTAGCTAGCGCCAAAGCAGCTACTACCGTTTTACCAGAGCCTACATCACCTTGTACTAACCGCTGCATAGCTTGGGGCTGTTCCATATCCTTAGCAATCTCCCCTAATGCTTTTTCTTGATCCCCTGTCAAAGTAAATGGTAAGCCTTGCCTAATTCGTTCCACCAAAGATCCATTCTTTGTCATAGGAAAGCCTCCTTGACCTTGCTCGTGAGCTCTTAGTAGTAACAATCCCATTTGCATAATCCATAGTTCTTCATAGGCTAATTGTTTGCGTGCCTCTTGGTAGCGTTCCCACGATGTAGGAAAATGCATTTCTCGAAAGGCATCATAGCGGCTCATAGTAAACTTGTCTCCCATCACATCTTGAGGGACCACGTCTTCTAACGTGGAATTATGGTCAAACCAATTTTTAATGGCTACGCGAATCCCCCACTGTTTCATGCCTTCCGTCAAACCGTAGACAGGTACAATACTACGATCTATGATTTGTCCTTCTTCTATCATTTCCACTTGTGGTGTATTCATTTGGTAAGCACCATAGGCATGTTCTATCTTCCCATAGGCATAGATATGTTGACCTGGTTTATAAAAGTTTTTCTTATAGGCTTGGTTAAAAAAGGTCAAGTTTAATTGACGTATTCCATCAGATAGAGTAACCGTTAAAATATGCATACGTGGTCTTGGTCGCTTTTCACTGACCCGTAATACCTGCCCTGTCACACCTACCATCTCTCCTATAGGAGCTTCACAGGTCGTATACACTTGCCGTCTATCTTCAAAAGTACGTGGAAAATAATGCAATAAACCTGTTACCGTATAGATTCCTAATTTATTCAATTGTTTCACTCGTTGCGGTCCCACGCTCTTTATCGATTGCAATTGTTCATTCATATTCTATCCGCACTCTTTTCTATCCACGCCGTCTTAGTAACAATTTTTATTCTATCAATTCTGAAAGTTCACTACATGACGCATTCATATTAGCTAGTTAATACATAACGAGTGCTATCCTGTAACTATGTAAGATGACGAATTTATAGCGACTGGTCAAAAGATAAGAAACGCCATACTACCAGCACGTGCTAATACAATGTCATAACTAATATCACTGGATCTATCTGTGTATCTATGTATTATGACACGCTACTATGTGTAGTAGACACTTGATGCTTTCTATTATACCATAGAAAGACCATCTAATATGAATCCCACCTAAAAATGGACACAAAAAAAGAAGGACACTTTTTTAAGAGTCACGTGTGTTAGGCGTTGTGTCAAAGTGTCCTTCTTATATTTAATTATATTTAAATTATACATCTTGTTAAAATTAAACGCAAGCCGTTTTTTGTAAAATTTGACAGATTTTAGTATTTTAGTATATAGTTAATAGGCTAGTATAATCTTATCTAAAAGAGAGAAATGCACTTGCATTGCTCTGCCCTTTTATGATAAAATACATATGTTATATTAGTAGTAAACACTTTGGAGGTGGAAACAAATGGCAAACCTTTGCGAAGTATGTGGTAAATCCACTACTACGGGTATGAATGTTTCTCATTCCCATATCCGTTCCAAACGAACTTGGAAACCAAACATCCAAAGAGTACGAGCAATTGTAGACGGCGAAACTAAACGAGTTAACGTTTGCACACGCTGCCTTCGTTCTGATAAAATTACACGCGCGTAAGATTTTGAAGGTACATGTACTCAAAAAAGAGGCTATCAGTCAGGAAGAATTTTCTTCAGTACTGATAGCCTCTTTTGCTATGCAACGATTTATTGCTATTCACAATTTCAATTATGTCAACAGTGTTGTCACTTTTTTATTGTCCTTATACAATTCATCATGTGTACTCCTTAAATACTTCTTGAATTGCATCATCGCCTGCATGAATATCATCTGTAGTTTTAAACAATCCTTTTCCCAAACCAAATTGTATCGGTTGTGGAATATCTTTTACTAGTTCACACAAGAAACTTTCCCCCACAAAAGATTCGGTAATCCCAAAGTTTTCCAATACAGTTTGTCCAATGTCCGCAAAGCTCCGTCTATCACCTAGCTCAATAGGTCCTGTAAAAGCTGGTGAATATGCCAGAATTGGCACTAATTCCCGTGTATGGTCTGTTCCCTTCCAAGTCGGATCGTTACCATGGTCCGCTGTGATAAGTAGCAAATCATCTTTGGTCAATAGTTCCAGTAATCCCCCTAGTTGATAGTCAAACATTTCTAACTCACGGCCATAGCCTTGTACATCACGACGATGACCATACAAGCTATCGAACTCTACTAGGTTCACCATTAGATAGCCATGAGTAAATCTACCTTCTGACGCAGTATTAGGTATAGTACCCATATCAGGTGTACTATGAGTACTATGTATATTATGCGTACCATCTGTATTATGTACACTATCTACACCATTTGCACTATGCCCCAACAAAGCAGCCACTACATTCATACCATGGGAATTAGATTTCGTTGGATAGGACTGACCCAAACCGATATGAGCGTAAATATCACCAATCTTTCCTACTCCGATGGTTGGTACTTTCGCATCTTGTAAAGCTTGCAATACGAATCGCCCTTCTGGTAAGCGACTATAATCATGCCGATTTGAGGTGCGTACAAAATGACCTGGTTCCCCCACAAAAGGACGAGCAATGATACGCCCTACATAATACTCCCCAATACACACACGGTCTCGGGTAATTTGACACATCTTATATAGGTCTTCTAAAGGGATCACACTTTCATGGGCAGCAATTTGAAACACAGAGTCAGCAGAGGTATACACAATGGGTTTCCCCGTTTTCATATGCTCTTCCCCTAGGCGCTCAATGATTTCCGTTCCTGATGCTGCTTCATTACCTAAGAACCCATAGCCAGTTTCCCTCGTGAAAGTATCCATCAATTCCTGTGGAAATCCATCATAAAACGTTGGGAAAGGAACTTTCACAGGGTGTCCCATCATCTCCCAATGACCGCTGGTAGTATCTTTCCCTGTACTTTGTTCATGCATACGACCAAAAGCACCTATCACCGTATCTTGTTGCGGGGTTATATCTGCTATCTTACCGATACCCAATTTCCGTAAATTTGGAATCCGTAAAGGCCCCACAGCCTCTTCAATATGACCCAATGTATTGGCACCCATGTCCCCAAAGAGTTCTGCATCTGAACTATGACCAATGCCAACACTATCTGTCACAATAGTTATGATTCGTTTAAACATAGAGACCTCCTCTCTATCGCCGTTCATATACAATCTATGCCTAGGAAGTGAGACTCCTAGGCATTCTTTCACTATTTTAAATACGGCATAGCTAATAATAACGCAGATAATGTTTTGCTATCTTTAATTTTTTCTTCACTAATGCGTTGTAACAATTCATCGAAAGTATAGCGCTCTACTTCCACATATTCATCTTCATCCCAATGGATTTCCCCTTTTGAAAGCCCTTTTGCCACATATAAATGAATGACTTCATTGCAAAATCCAGGAGATGTGGCAATTGTACCAAGGCTAATCCATTCCGATGCGATAATGCCAGTTTCTTCTTCTAGCTCACGTTTAGCACATACTAACGGATCTTCACCAACATCTAATTTACCAGCTGGAATTTCTAGCAAATAATCGTTCAAAGCATAGCGGAACTGTTTTTCCATAATGATACGATTATCTTCATCAATAGCTACAATAGCACTCGCACCTGGATGATGAACTACCTCACGCCACGCTTCCTTGCCATTAACCTCAGCAATATCGTACGTTACTTTAATTAATTTACCATCGAATTTCATCTCCGATGAAAGTTTACGTTCTTGCATAGGTCCTCCTTAATCTTCATAGACAATGAACCCTCCATAGGATTCTTCTGTTAACTTGATAATCTCTCCGTATTTACGGCTTACACTCATATTCCAAACCACCGTTTTATCAATGGCTGCCATATATTCGCTTTCACCGTAATTTGTATTATAATCCAGCAGCCAATGACCGATGACGTCCTGCAACTGTAGCAATACAGCATATTCATGCTTGCAATGGCCCTCACAATAACAATTGCAAACTATGTCATGAATTTTCCCATCTATATAGGTGAAAGTGACCTCATAGTACTCAGATCCTTGGACGATGGCATACCCTTTGCCTTTGTCTAAGCAAATATAGACCACGCGATGCTCTTCGTAATAACTTTCACCACGCTGCGCACGAATGTCTGAAATTTTGAAGTTATCTAGATTATGCAAAGCAAATGGAATAAACCCACTAGAGTTCACGCATTCCCCATCAGACAGTGGCGATAAGAACCAAAGACGCATCGTATCCTTATCCATACAGTGACGGTCAAAAGTAACCCACAAATGCTCAAGAGGAATAAATTCACCATATAAATCGGTGTCAATCTTTGCCACTACACGCTCATATTTAGAAGGGCGAACTTTGCAATGATAGGTCACATCGATGATGGTCCCCACCTTCTCCTGCATAGGCCCCGTTACATACACTAAATCACCTTCATAGAGCTCCATGTGCTCAACAATGAAAGTTCCGGTCTCTCTAGCATTGTCAAAACGGACCTCGGCTAAGTACATATCTGGGATAGGGAGACAGATTGCGTCAGTTTGAATTGATTCCATGGGAGTCCTTTCTGGCAGGTAGTAAAATAAATTCACGATCTACATTAAATAATATTTTTTAATACACCATTCGAAAGATCATTAATATTATATAAGTTAGGTAATACCTCAAATGTTTCCCTTAAATTATTTTTTGCTTTATGCCAACCTATTCCATCTGTGAACCACATAAATTCTACATTTGGAATTTTCCTAGTTTCTTCTGTAATCATTTTATAGGATCTTGCTGTTTCATTCAGCTTAGAACCACCTGTGGCGTAAAAATTTACCTCAATTAAGTATAATATTTTATCACATTTAATTACATAATCAAATCGTTTCTGAGTTGTTCCTTCATTAGTAATAGCGGATAAGTCCACGTTAAATCGTTCTTCAATTTCATTTTGATAGATTTCTTTAAACATTGTTTCTCCCATGACATAACCTTCTTGCTCAAGGTATTGTTGAACAATAGCTTCCATGGAATGACCAGTTCTGTTTTTACGTCCATTCGTATCCATACCAACTTCTACACCAGTTACATAATCCAATAAACTTGCAACTAGATGATGTTCTAACAAATCATATATACCTGTCTTCTCCATAAATAAAGAATACTCTTCAGGTGTATAGTCATGTTTTCTGAAATCAAAATAGAAATCTTTTTCTGGATCCTTTACTACAACGATGTCTTTAAGTCTTTTAGCAATAATAATAGGAATAGCACGTAATACTTCTGGATACTCTTCATATAACTTTAAAAAATCTTGTTTAATATTTTTACTTCCTATTAAGCTGTTTAAAAGACATAATGGAATTTTTATATCATTAACATTTTCATACACTTTTTCAAAGTCTGTATAATATGTCCAACTTGCCACTGAATCAGTCATGGTATTTAACCACTCTTCAAAGTTTCTTAAGGCCATTAAATACTCTGGTTTTTGCGTCGGATGTTTTCCTGCCCATTTTTCCGCTAATTTTGTCAATGGCCCTGTCCATACATCTTTCATCTGTTTACCTGAATTAATTGACTTCATCAGCTCATAATTATAATAATGTCTTGCTCTTTTATCATTTTTACGTGCCCATAATAAAGTTTCAGTAGAATGTGTAAAATATCGACAGGAGAGGTTAGGAGCTGGATTTGTTTTTTGCCAAGTAATGTTATTTAAGATTTTATAACCTTCTTGTTCTAATGCCATGCCTACAGAATAAATATTATGATAAGTACCTGAAATCCATATTGTACCATTAGGTTTTAAGATTCTTCTACACATTCTAATCCAAGTACGGTTAAAATTATGCTTATCTTCTAAAGAATTGATTTTATCCCAATCACCTTTATTAACTGAAACAACATGTCCACCAGAATTTGAAATACCATCATTACTTAAAAAATATGGTGGATCCGCAAAAATCATATCGATACTATTATCTTTCATTTTTTCTAAAAAAGAAAATGTGTTTTCACAAATTAAAATAGAACTTTCTTTATGATAATACGGTGTTATCATATTTTCCTCCTTGAATATGTCATGGTTCATAATTTGTTACTAAAATCTCCTTTATCTTTCCTCTGCTCTTTTGTGTAGCCCCATTGGTTCTCACTACATCAATTAAGTGCACATTAAAATCAGAATATAACTCTTGTGTCAGTTCACTTGCAGAATTTGAAAGCATGACATAAGCGCCCCTATAAGTTAATTCTTTTACCGTATCTCTTAATCTAACTTGGTCTTCATAAGAAAAACCCTCATGTGTATAGGATGTAAATGAGCTTGTTTCATTCAATGGAATATATGGAGGGTCAAAATACACAAAATCGTCTTCTTTTACTAATTCTACGGCTTTATAGAAATCTCCTTCTAGAATTGTAATATTATTATTATTTAAATAAGAGCTTATATCACAAATTAAATCCTCATCAACAATTTTAGGATTCTTATAACTTCCATAAGGCACATTAAATTGATTTTTGCTATTAACCCGGTACAATCCATTAAAATCAACTCGTAGCATATACATAATCCTTGCAGCACGCTCTGCATCACTTAGTTTGGCATATGTACTATCTCTATCCCAAGATCTTACTTCTAAATAGTAATCTTTGCTATTATTATCCCTATGTTTTGATAATAATGCAATTAACTCTTTAGGGTTATTTTTAATTACGTTATAGCAGTTAATTAGTTCAGTATTAAAGTCATTAATAACAGCTATATTAGGCTGTAGTTCGAATAAAACAGATCCTCCTCCAATAAATGGTTCAAAATAAGTATTAAATTGTTTTGGTTTTTTGTCTAATATAACTGGCAGAAGCTGACGCTTACCACCAGTCCATTTTGTAAAAGGTTTTAAATTAATCATGATTATAGCTTTACTTTCACTTTTAAAATTAATTTTTTAGGATGATTACTCTATAAAAAGACAATAGATTTTTATCAGCTTTAACAACAATTAATCCGTAGGTTACCTTTACCCTGACGATATTTTATCATTTTAGCCTTATATAATGCATCCGCTACGAGCTTTTTAGGTTCATTATCTAAAAGTGGGTATTTATTTTCCCAAACAGTAGCAAGATCTGCAATTTCAGGTACCCTTAATATATAATCTTTTATATTATCAAGAGAATCACCATATAAAATTTTCGTAATGATTAAGTCAAGCTTAATATTTATATCTATGTCTTTAAATTCAATTATATAAACAACCACTCTATCATTTAATTTAGCTTTAAAATCATCTATCTTATTAGAACTAACTAAATATCTAATAAACTCTTGCTTTAGTTCAAAGTCATTAAATATCTCCAATATGTATTCAATATTTTGCGTAGATAAGCCTATTTCTATAATCGACTTTAATACATCCACTCTACATGGTTCTATCATACAAATTGATATTTTATCACCTATAAATTCCACTAAAGATTTCACATTATTAGTAAACTCACTATTATTTAGTATCATATAAATCAAATCATCTGAAGGAGAATTATCCAAAATCATAGATATCATTGTAAATCTATCATCATTAGATAATAGCTCTAGCATTTTTAGAATTTGTTCATTATATTCATGTTCTATTAGATGCTTAACATTATATTCTGTTAACTGAAGTAACATATTTTCTATAAGTATATTAATCTTATATAAATCTAACTTATCATTAACTCTTGCAATTTTATTACTTGCAAAATTACTTAGTAAATTTAATGAAACACTATTAATATCACTCGAATTAATTAATGCATTACAGATATTTTCATTTTCACTAAAAACTTTTTCTGCATTTTCCTCTGTTAAGTTTTTATTAATATAGTTTACATAATCAATTCCTGGGGTATCAAGTACCTCCCAACATATCGCTAAATTTTCTTTAGTAAATTTTATTACATTGGTGGATAATAACATATTTAATATTGATAAATTTTTCAAACTTTCATTTAAATCTGATAAGTTATCTATAATTACCTTATTACGCTTAATATAAAGTAGTTTCAACTCTTCTGAAATATTTGATTCTAAAACTTTGATAAATATATCTTGATGATTTGTAAATATATCATTATCAGAACATTCCTTAATATACTCTTGAATAAATAAAGTGAAATTCTCCTCTACATATTCTTTAGTACTAGTTAACTGTATCGACGTATATATATCACTCATTAAATATCCATAATTAACGTCTTTTTCTAAAATACTATTTACTAACGTAATAACATTATTAACAGTAAGGACATAGAATTTATTTTTTTCAATTTCTAACAACCATTTTCTATTATTATAAATATCACTTAATTGTTCAAACTTAATATTTACTTTTTTCATATTACTACAAACAATTTTATCTTCATTTTCTGGAAGTTTTGAAATAATAATATTATGTTGTTCTATATAGGGTTTAAAAAGCTCAAGAGAGTCTCTCTTTACACTTTTATTTATTAATATTGTTACTAGTATGACATGCAAAATATGACTATCACTACTTTTACATGCATCTAAAGTATTGATAATCAATTTATCATTTTTTCCAAGCAAAATATTAATATACTGCTCAATATCTTTTACCCATAAATTATTAAAAATCTTGAGTAATCCTTCATAATTCATTTTTTCTTCAATAGAGTAGGCAATAGCCTTAACCAGCTCTACTTCATTACTATCTAGGCACGCACTTAATATATATTTATTTAAAATATTTATCCTATAAAAGTCATGTTTTTCTAATCTATAGATTATTTCTTTTGGATTATCCACTTTAAATAAAACATCTATTTTTTTCTCTTCAAATAAGGATTTCATATATATCATATCATTCTTACTCAATACACTTTTATTACTAGTATCATAATATCCTTTATAATAATGATAAGTTTCATTCAAGAGGTCATTAATAATTAGAAATCTAATCAAGTTTGTAAAGCTATCAGAACTATCTCTATAAAATAATTTATCAACACATTCATCATCTAAAAGAGAAATTAATTTTTTATAATTACAAATCTCAATATTATTAATATTATTATCTATTTCTATAATTTGTAAATTTAGATCATTAATTTGATCATCAATATTTAAATCATATTTATTAATTTTTTCTTTTTTATCTGATGTATCAGTAATAAACTCATTTAAAAACTCTGAATAATTAAATCTCCTATAATAATTACTAAATTTGTAAAAATCATATTGCCTTTCTGGTTCATTATACCATCTTTCTAAAAATTCGCTCCAATTTAAATTAGCTCCATCAGATACATTTAAATTTAAAGGTATATATAAACTCATCGCCTCAAATTTATTATTTATAGAAGTATTTTTTAATTTATCAATTTTCTCATATATTAACGTTCTTTTTTTTATTAAATCAGAGGCGATTCTTTTTCTATCGCTCTCTAATTGTCTAAAAATAGATATTATATAGCCTCTATCTTCTTGCAACAGTTCAAACTCTTTTGGAGAAATATTTTTTATTACAATTAAAGAAAATAATATATCTTTATCCAAATTTAATTGACTTAATGGTATAATTTTCGAATATATTATATATTCATTTACTATATTTTTTAAAAGTCGCATATCATCAATATATAAAGAAATCTTGAATAGAAATTCTTTATTAGGTGTATCTTCTATATTTTGAAATAGATTAAATAAATGATTTTCTGATGTTTTAGAGTCAACGATAGGGACAACAGGAATTATAAAATCAAAAAATTTTGTTCTATTTTTGGAAACAAATAAGCTATCCTTTATCATATATACAAACTTAACAATTCTATCTTCCTTATTATTGATAATAAAAGAATTGAGTAAATAGTTTAGCTCTCTTAGTCTAGTAAATAAATCAAGGTTATCATATCTATCTAAATCTTCAAAAACGACAATTTCAACTTTTGAACTATGCAGTAGGAGTACTATTTCTTTTATATCTCTTTCTAAAATAGTTTCATCCAAGTTATTATTGTCAAATTTTGCCTCAAGCCCCTGAAAATTTATACTTGAAAAAGTAATATTTCTATTTTTTAAAAACTCATATATAAGAAGCACTACCCCAAATAAAAAACATATAAAACATATTAGATACGATAGCAATTGAGCCTCAGCTGTTAAGTAAAGAAATATATCCTCTTTAATAATAAAGAAATAAATCACTGAAACAATAATAGATAAAGAAGTTATTATTTTATATATCTCACTCAATCCCCGAGTAACTTTAAATCTATATTTGCATTGGTTACTACTTTTATCATCTACTTGAGCTAATATCTGATTTATTATTTGTCGTTCAATCCTACTCTCTAATATGATATCACTATTATCAATTTTTTCTAATGTATCTACATACTTTCCTAAAGAAATAGTTATAACATTATTCAGTTTACTTTTTATTTTTCCTGAAATTTTATTATTTTGTAATCTATCTTTTTTATAGCTATTCCATATTGTACTCTTACCTGCACCATATTTACCCGCTATAGCAAAATTCTTAATATCATCCTCTAAAAGTGCATAATCTAACGATTCTATATATACAGAATTAATTTCATCTAGTATTATAGAGTTTAATGTATTAAATTTACTAATATCAGTCATCTAATCCTCTCATCTAATTCTATCAAACTACACAATATAACCCAAACTTACATAAAAGAAAACGTTTCTATAACTTCTTATCTTGCAATCACTCAAACTCAATCTCTTCATTCATCTTCTGATGAATATTAACTCGATTCTTCACATCTATTACATTCACGTTCCAGCCGTTTAATATACAATCATGAATGAACTCATCGATACGATTGACTCCATTCATTTCTTTTAATGTCACTACAACACCAAATCGTACTCCAATTCCATCTTTAGGGTCTAATCGATTGTTCGTTTTAATTTCCATACCCCAGTTTTTATAATCATAGGAATTTTTAGGTCTCATACGCTTTGTGATTCTTTCAGAAATGTATTTAACGTTGTCCCACTTTCTAAATTGCTTTCTTGCTTCTTTCTCATTCAGATAGGATATACCCTCATCAAATAAAATATCTGTGTTTTGTTTATCACCTTTAATATCTATAATTTTTTTATTATTTCCTATTCGTCCAAAATGTAAATTAAGCTCTGTATTAGTATAATCAACGCCCTGTAATCGATCACATAACGGAAAATAGCACATAGTCGCTTTCGCAATGTACGGATATTTATCATCTTTAAGAGGAACTGGAAAGTGATAATTGTAGGTATTCCACTTTTCACTAATGTCCGATACCAAAAATTTAATCTCATCGTCTTTAGTTTGAATAATATCGTTAATATGAATTGGTACAATACCATGTCCATAAGTAGCTATTACATTAGGATCTAAATTCTCCTCCCAACCTCGAGCGGAATCAATAAGTAATGCTTTCGCTACTTCCTTCTGTAAGCCTAGTATATCGATTAAGTAAGATAGTTTTCTAGCTATCCACGGCGATGCATACGACGTGCCCGCAACGCTTTGAACTCCATTTGGTTCACACACTTGAATATAAGCATCTTTACTTCCACCATAATAACTTACATCAGGTTTGGCGAAGAAAGATAATACAGGACCTCTTCTTGTATAGGCTGTAGATAAGCCCTCCTTTGTAACTGCATTTACGACGACACTATTAATAGAGTCAGCTGGTGCCCCTATTTTTATAACATCTTCACTAGATTTATTTGTACCTGCTACCACAAAAATAACATCCTCTTCAAATTGAATCCTATCTAATGTAGCTGCTTCCACTGATATAAAGTTGTCATTAATCTCATAACTACTTCCTAAAGATATGTTCCACACCTTTATATCTTTATTGTTAGCTATAATTTTCTTTATATTTTTAATTATAGTATATGATGAAAAACTTTTTCCTACAGCGACACCAAAATGACGAACTCTAAACCGACCACAGCCATCATCTAGCCATGGATTTAATCTTGGACCATCTACAATAATAGAGGATACTGCTGTTCCATGATTATAATCAAGAGATGATTTCTCTATATCGTTAGAAACCATATCATGATACTCTACCCACTCAGAAAAATATACCCTTTCATCAAATAATGTATCAATGACTCCTATTGTTGCTTCAATTGTTGGTTCTGGAATGCTAATCCTATAATTTTCATATGTATCTATAAATTCATCTGGTGGCAATTGAGATATATCAACAGTAGCCATTGCCACTAAATACGCTGCATTTTCAAATAAAACTTGTACTTGCGTATCTGTTAAATATATAGTTTGAGCATCTAATATAGTCACATGTAAAGGATCAAGTCCTATTTCATCTAACAATTCTTTGATATCTTTTTTTACATCATATAAAGTAACAATACTTTGACTTTTAATTAACTTAGGTTGGTGAACTTCAAACGATTCAATATATGAAACATCTGCAGTCACGCTTTTAAATACAGACATACTAATCGGATAATTTGTAAAAATATTTGAATGCACTTTTTCAGCATTATCAAATATTTTTTTACTCATTCTCCCATCATATATATCAACTAAAACTTCTTTTACTTGTAAAAGTAATTCAATGCTGTTAGTAAGGTCTACATCTTCTAAAAAATACGTAATAATATGTTTAGACTTATCATCATTAAACTTGGCCCCTACTACAGCATCATTAGAATCTATCCCTTTAAATAATCCAGAAATACGATTACTTTTTACCGCAATTTTATTATACTGAACACTGACTAAAAGTCCTGTAAATAGTTTATGTTCTCTCTTCCAAAACTCTTGGATAGAACGTAATTGCTTTATCAAAGCCTCTAAGTGCGTAACGGTAACATCTACTTTACCATTCATTGTAATCCCACCGCCTGCATTTTTCTTATCTGCTTGTATAAAACGCTTCCCTTTTAACTCCAAAACATAATTCACACTATACTACCTCCTTTTGTAGTTTTCTAGCTACAGTACTTTTTGACTCTCCCTTCAACTTTTCAATTTCACGTACTGTAAATCCTTCCAGATGTAAGTCTGAGATATCTTTTTGTTCGAGTTTTCCTATTAATGCATTATATAACCGCTTTAAATAATCATATTCTGATGATGCATCACTAAATGCGATAGATGTTTTAATAATATTTTTAAGTTCACCTGGATACGGTAATTTCTCACTTACTTTTAAAATTTTACGCAATAATCGAATGTCTTTTGTAATTCCTTTAAAGTTCTTGATAAAAGAAGAGAAATAAAACTCACTAATTTCTATTAAATCTTCTTTTGTATATCGATTAAAGTTTATAGTTGCATCAAAGCGTCTAAGTAGAGCTTTATCAAAATTATTGAATAAATTTGTTGTGGCAATTAAAATAATATCCTTGTTAATATCAGATAATCTATCTAACTCTCGTAATATAGTTGAGGTAACCCTTCCCATTTCTCTCACATCGTTAGAGTTTACTCGGTCAAGTGCAATAATATCAATCTCATCAAATAGTATTACCGCTTGTCTAGCATTAGGGAGAGAGTGGATTTCATCAAAAACTTGAATAATATTTTTATTAGTTTTTCCTAATTTACTATCAATCAAACTTTCCAAATCTACTCTATATAAACTTCGATTTAATAATCTTGCCACTTGTTTAGCTGCCTCGGTTTTACCGCTACCAGGATAACCTTCAAAAAGAAACTTATTTATTCCGACATTATGCCCCACTGCGTTAACAATACCTTTTATATCATTTACAATTTCTATTGGTAAATGTAAAGGCTCTAATTTAGTCGTATCTAATTGTTCTAAAAATTCACTATTAACCTCTAGATTTTGAGGGCTAAATTGAGGTAATTCAGATAATAACCCTAATATATATTCTGCTAAATCCTGATCACCAATACTATCAAAATATCTAGCAATAGAAATGCTCTCATTTCTAAAAGCAGTTTCATTTTTCTCTACATGGTATTTTATTAAGTTAAGTATATTCCGTTTCTTCATTACCATTCCCTCCTATTATTTATATTATTTATATTATTTATATTGTTTATATTATACTACAAACTGGGACATTTTTGTATATAATGGGACAAAAATATAAAAAACTATCTCATTAGGAGATAGTTATATATGTTATGCTGTTGTTAAATTACTTCTGATATTTTGGCTAGAAACGGCTTAGGCAAATATAACCTTGTCATTAGCGACTTCCTGTTCCTGGCTGTGGATTTTGTGTGCCCTTTTGGGCTTCAAAATCTTACGCCAGGAACTCCCCGATTCACTCACTTTTACGCGTCGCTTCGCTCCTTTAAAAGTGGTTCACTGGGGATCCCAGAGCGACCTAATCGTATGTAAACTCACCAAGTAATAAAAAAAGAGCACCCTTTTGGGTGCTCTTTTTTTATTAATCAGCGACT
>CAUREE010000003.1:0-80315 GCA_963523985.1 uncultured Veillonella sp. | reverse complement strand
AACGATAATGGTCACATTACGAGAAGCCTTACGAAGTGATATTGAAGGTATCTACGAAATAGAACTGGCCTGTTTTTCAACCCCTTGGTCGAAAGAGGCTTTATTAGATGATTTAGAAGTAGAAGATAAGCTATACCTGGTGGCAGAATCGGAAGATGGAAAAATTGTTGGCTATGCAGGGTCATGGTTAGTCTTGGATGAAGGACAGATTACGAATATTGCTATTCATCCTGAATATCGTCGTGCAGGTTATGGAGCTAAAATGACTCGTAAATTAACACAAATGCTCCGTAAACGAGGTATGAAACATATTTTTTTAGAAGTACGTGTCTCCAATATTGCTGCTCAAGCTATGTATCGTAGATTGGGTTTTACTGCAGTAGGAGTACGCAAACAATTTTATTCAGATCCAATAGAAGATGGATTAATTATGACGAAAGAAATGGAGGAACTGGAATGAGTATTTACATACTAGCCATCGAAACTAGCTGTGATGAAACATCGGCAGCGGTCTTACAAGATGGCAGAACAGTCATTTCTAATGTGATTTCCAGTCAAGTTCCCATACATAGAAAATTTGGCGGTGTCGTGCCAGAAGTAGCATCCCGTCATCATATTGAACAGATTATGCCAGTTATCGACCAAGCTTTGGAAGATGCGAATGTAACATTAGACGATATAGATCATATTGGTGTCACTTATGGGCCAGGTTTAGTAGGGGCTTTGTTGGTAGGCGTGTCGGCAGCGAAGGCTCTATCCTTTGCAAAAGATATTCCCTTAGTAGGTGTTCATCATATGGAAGGGCACATCTTTGCAAACTTCTTGTTACATCCTGATTTAGAACCACCGTTTTTGTGTTTAGTTGTATCTGGTGGGCATACCATGATCGTCCATGTCACAGATTATGAAAGCTTTCAGGTACTAGGACAAACACGTGATGATGCGGCTGGTGAAGCCTTCGATAAAATCGCTCGTGTATTAGGCTATCCTTACCCAGGGGGACCACATATTGATGCATTGGCGAAACAAGGCAATTCGGAGGCCATCGATTTTCCAAGGCCTTTATTGGAAAAAGGAAATTTTGACTTTAGTTTCAGTGGTTTGAAGTCAGCTGTTCTTAACTACATCAATGGAAAACAACAAAAAGGTGAATCTATCTGCCATGAAGATGTGGCAGCCTCCTTTCAAAAGGCCATTACAGATGTATTGGTAGAAAAAATGAAAGAGGCGGCTCATACCTTGGGAGAAACGAAGATTGCCTTGGCTGGCGGTGTATCTGCGAATAGTGGATTGCAACGAGATTTAAAGGCTATGTGTGAAGCAGAAGGATTGACATACCTCACAGCGGGATCGATGTTGGCTACCGACAATGCGGCCATGATTGGATGTCGAGCTTACTATATGGCACAAGCTGGCAAATTCAGCAATTACACATTGAATGCAAAACCGTCCATTCCATTGGGCAGCGATTTGTGGAAAGGAAACCAACATGGCTAGTTGGAAAGACATCCTAGACAAAGAAACCGATTTATATCCTACACAACAGGCTTTACTATTGCAATTTTCTCAGCGATTAAACTTTGGTAAAGCCATCAGTGAACAAGGGGTGTCCCTCTTAGTGCAAGCTAAGGACGGACACCTTTTATTCAGCGGAGCGTTAGATAACGGTCATACGGGAATGGTACAGAAATACGAAGTACCTATAGACCATCCTATGCAGCAGATATTAAGTAGTGGTAAACCTTACGCAGGTATCATGGATTGGGAAGAACCTACGGATACAGGGGCCACCATCGAGTCCTACTATGCCTATGCATATCCCATCGTAGATAATGGGGGGAAGTGTATTGGGGCCTGTGCATTCACGAATCCTGTGTCTGAAGTATATTCCAACCGTTATGACGAGTTCATGTCCATTGTGTCACAGACGACATTTCAAGGTATGTTGGTGCCACAATTGCAGCAACCAGAGCTGTATGAAGGAATTTCCGTCTTAGATGGAATCCTTTTTTTTGAGCAAGATGGAACCATACTCTATGCGAACCGAGCGGCGAAAAAACTAGGGGACATCTTTGGTATTGATCGACGATTACAGGGAACATCCATTTACAGTAGTACTTTGAAAGTAGGTCGTATCAAAAAGGCCTTAGAAGATAGAGTGGGTACCATTGATGAAGAATTGTATGGCGACATTGCTCTGCGACAAGTGATGATTCCAGTTGTTCTTGGGGTGAAATGGAAACGTGGCATTTTAGTCTTACAAGATAAAACAGAATTACGTAAGCGAGACCAAGAATTACTGGTGAAAAACTCTGTCATCAAAGAAGTGCACCATCGTGTGAAAAATAATTTGCAATCTGTGGCAGGATTACTGCGCATGCAAAGCCGTCGCAGTGGGTCCGATGATGTGAAACAAGCCTTACAAGACAGTATTCATCGTATTGAAAGTATGGCTCTGGTCCATGAAATTGTATCGAATTTTGATGAAGATTATGTAGCGTTGCGCAGTATTATCGAAGAATTGTGGCGCTTATTGCGACAAGGTTTGGGTTCTTCTGAACAACGCATCGATATGGAATATATAGGAGAAGATATTATTATGTCGTCTCATAAGGCCAGCTATGTGTCCTTGGTACTGAACGAACTGTTCTCCAATCTTTTTAAACATGCTTTCAAAGATAGAATAGAAGGACAAGTGCAGGTAGAGGTGCGAGAGGTGATGGCTCAAGGAAATCGAGATATGTTACATATTGTCATTCGAGATACTGGCTGTGGGTTGCCAGAGGATTTTGAAGGCACTAGACAACGTCGTTTGGGATTGCAGATTATAGAGAATTTAGTGCGGAATGAACTAGATGGAAGTATCTCATGGACATCTCAAGGAACAGGGACTGTCGTAGATATTTGGATTCATAAAGGAGAAGAGTATGCGCGTCTTAGTAGTAGATGATGAGTCGCTGATTCGCATGGATTTGCGAGATATCTTAGAAAGCCAAGGCCATACCGTTGTAGGGGAAGGTGCTAATGGAGTGGAAGCCATCCAACTATGCCAAGACCTTGTGCCAGATATAGTGCTTATGGATGTGAAGATGCCTGAATTAGATGGCATTGAGGCAGCGCGGCAAATCCGTCACAAGCGATTGGCGCCGGTGGTGCTATTAACGGCGTACAGCCAAGATGATTTAATTCAAAAAGCATCCCAATCTGGGGTATACGGCTATTTGATTAAACCTTTGCGGGAACCAGACTTAGGTCCAGCGCTGCAGATGGCTATGGGTCGCTTTCAAGAAGAACGAGATTTGCTGGAACAGGTAAAAGGTTTAACAAGTTCCTTAGAAGAACGAAAATATGTGACGAAAGCGACAGGCATATTGATGGAGCTGCACGGATTTTCTGAGGAAAAGGCATACGAAAAAATACGAGCTTTCAGTATGGATAAACGTATTAGTCTCGTGGAAACGTGTAAAAAAATTATTGCAGCCCATGAGGCCAAATCATAAAATAATTATTGTGGCCCATAAAGCAAAGTTTTAACTATGAAAAAGTATTTAGTCAAAAAGTCAAAAAGGACTTGCAAAAATTTAAAAATGATTTATAATAATACTTGTGATTAGCACTCACTCTTATTGAGTGCTAACATCGATATTATAGTGTATAAGAGAAGAGGTATAACAATGAAACCATTAGGCGATCGTGTCATTATTCGTGTATTAGAAGTAGAAACAAAAACGGAAAGTGGTATCTTTTTAGCATCTTCCACAAAGGAACGTCCATCCGAAGGTACAGTTATCGCTGTAGGTCCTGGTAAATTATGTGACAATGGCGAACGTGTAAAACCAGAAGTAGAAGTGGGCAATACAGTTATGTTCTCCAAATATGCTGGTACTGAGTTCAAAATTGATGGTGTTGACCATTTAATCATCAGTGAAAAAGATATTTTAGCAGTATTATAATCTAAGCAATCAACGGGATGATTCCCCATAGAGGAGGCTATACAATGGCAAAAGAAATTTTATTTAACGAAGAAGCACGCCGTGCATTAGGTCGTGGCGTTGACCAACTAGCAAATGCTGTAAAAGTAACATTAGGACCTAAAGGTCGCAATGTAGTATTAGAGAAAAAATTTGGTGCTCCAACAATCACTAACGATGGCGTGACTATCGCTCGTGATATTGAGCTTCCAGATCCATTTGAAAACATGGGCGCTCAATTAGTGAAAGAAGTAGCTACAAAAACTAATGATGTAGCTGGTGACGGTACTACAACAGCGACTGTATTGGCGCAAGCTATGATTCAAGAAGGTATGCGCAATGTAGCTGCTGGTGCGAACCCAATGATCCTTAAAAAAGGTATTGAATTAGCAGTTAAAAAATTAGTAGCTGAAATTCAATCCAAAGCAATCGACGTAAACGGTAAACAAGACATTGCTCAAGTAGCATCTGTATCTGCAGCTGATGAAGAAATCGGCGCATTGATTGCAGAAGCAATGGACCGTGTAGGTAACGACGGTGTTATCACTGTAGAAGAATCTAAAACATTACAAACTGAATTGAACGTAGTAGAAGGTATGCAATTCGACCGCGGTTACTTATCTCCTTACATGGTAACTGACCCAGACAAAATGGAAGCAGTTGTAAACGAACCATTGATTTTGATCACTGACCGCA
Source organism: uncultured Veillonella sp. (assembly GCA_963523985.1). Lineage (GTDB taxonomy): Bacteria > Bacillota > Negativicutes > Veillonellales > Veillonellaceae > F0422. The sequence goes on along the minus strand of CAUREE010000003.1, from coordinate 75,648 downwards.
AAATCTCCGTAATCGCTGATTTATTACCAGCCCTTGAAAAAGTGGTAAAACTTGGTAAAGAACTTGTTATCATCGCTGAAGACGTAGATGGTGAAGCATTGGCTACATTGGTAGTGAACCGCCTTCGTGGTACATTAAAAGCAGTCGCTGTAAAAGCTCCTGGTTTTGGTGACCGTCGTAAAGCTATGTTAGAAGATATTGCGATCTTAACTGGTGGTGTTGTAATCAGTGAAGAAGTGGGCTTGAAATTAGAAAATGTAGATTTAGAACACTTGGGTACAGCTCGTCAAGTTCGCATCACAAAAGACGAAACTATCATCGTTGACGGCAATGGCAACAAAGACGTAATCGCTCGTCGTGTAGCACAAGTTCGTGCACAAGCAGAAGAAGCCACTTCCGAATTCGACAAAGAAAAATTACAAGAACGTTTGGCTAAATTGTCTGGCGGTGTAGCTGTTATCGAAGTAGGTGCTGCAACAGAAGTAGAATTGAAAGATAAAAAACTTCGTATCGAAGATGCATTGAACGCTACTCGTGCAGCTGTGGAAGAAGGTATCGTTGCAGGTGGTGGTACTACATTGATCGACATCATCCCAGCATTAGATGGTATCGAAGCTACTGGTGACGTATTGACAGGTGTAAACCTTGTGCGCCGTGCTGTGGAAGAACCTCTTCGCCAAATCGCTTACAATGCAGGTTTAGAAGGCTCCGTGGTAGTAGAACGCGTAAAATCTACTGAAAGCGGTATTGGTTTCAACGCATTAACAGAAGAATATGTAGACATGGTAAAAGCTGGTATCGTGGACCCTGCAAAAGTAACACGCTCTGCCTTGCAAAATGCAGCATCCATCGCAGCATTAGTATTAACTACTGAATCCATCGTGGCTGATAAAGTAGAAGAAAATGCGCCAATGATGCCTCCAATGCCTCCAATGGGTGGTATGGGCGGTATGATGTAATCTCAGATTGCATCCGTGGATCGCAGTATTGACTAAGTAAACATTATGGGGACTATGAAAGAATAGGTGACTATTCTTTCGTGGTCCCTTTTTGTTATTTCACAGATTGATAATGTTATAGTTTTTAACATTAAAAATAATAAAAATTAATGGAAAATTATTATTGACAATGTATAGAAAAAGTTCTATAATGAGTTCATAAGTTAACGGATAATAATTATCCGTTGTAATAATTATAGGTTTTAATTTTATTATAAATGTATAAGTTTACAAAGGAGAAAGTTATGAAAGAAGAAAAATTGACAACAGCCTTTGGCGCCCCTGTGCCTGACAATAACAACAGTGCCACAGCTGGAAAACGTGGTCCTGTATTGATGCAAGACGTGTGGTTGATGGAAAAGTTAGGCCACTTCGCTCGTGAAGTAATTCCTGAACGCCGTATGCATGCGAAAGGATCTGGTGCGTTTGGTACTTTCACAGTAACAAATGACATTACTAAATATACGAAAGCAAAAGTGTTCTCTGAAGTGGGCAAACAAACTGATTTGTTCGTACGTTTTTCCACAGTAGCTGGCGAACGTGGTGCTGCTGATGCAGAACGAGATATCCGTGGTTTTGCTGTGAAAATGTACACAGAAGAAGGTAACTGGGATTTAGTAGGCAACAACACACCAGTATTCTTCATTCGCGATCCATTGCAATTCCCAGACTTGAATCGTGCAGTAAAACGTAATCCTGAAACTAACTTACGTGATGCCACTGCAAACTGGGATTTCTGGACTAGCTTGCCAGAAGCAATGCATCAAATTACTATCGTAATGAGTGATCGTGGTATTCCTGACGGATATCGTCATATGCATGGTTTCGGTTCCCACACATATAGCTTAATCAATGCAAATGACGAGCGCGTATGGGTTAAATTCCACTGGGTATGCCAACAACCAATTAAAAACTTAACTGAAGAAGAAGCATCTGCGATTATTGCAAATGATCGTGAAAGTGCACAACGTGACTTATTCGATGCTATCGCTAAAGGTGATTTCCCTCGTTGGAAATTGTATATCCAAGTGATGACAGAAGAACAAGCAGAAGCACTTCCATATAACCCATTCGACCTTACAAAAGTATGGTATAAAAAAGACTTCCCATTAATCGAAGTAGGGGTAATGGAATTGAATCGAAACCCTGAAAACTACTTCCAAGATGTAGAACAAGCAGCGTTTGCTCCATCCACAATCATTCCTGGTATTGGATTCAGTCCTGACCGCATGTTACAAGGTCGTTTGTTCTCCTATGCAGATGCGCAACGTTACCGCTTAGGTACAAACTATCCATCCATTCCTGTGAATGCGCCTAAATGCCCATTCAATTCTTACCATCGTGATGGACAAGGTCGTGTAGATGGCAACCATGGTGCAACAATTGGATATGCTCCAAATAGCTTTGGCCAATGGGCTAACCAACCACAATACAAAGATCCAGGATACGACGTATCTGGTAAAGCATACCAATACGACTTCCGTGAAGATGATTCCGATTACTACACACAACCTGGTAAATTGTTCCGTCTCATGACTCCAGAACAACAACAAGTATTGTTCAAAAATACAGCGAACAACATGGCAGGAGTTCCATTGTTCATCCAAGAACGCCATGCAAAACATTGCTATGCATGTGACCCTGCATATGGTGAAGGCGTAGCAAAAGCATTGGGAATTACAGTAGATTTCTCTACACCTGCTGACATCGGATAACACTTGAAGCGCTATTTGTCTATGGCGTTCCTTCTTGAAATAGTATAAGTTAAGACCGCAACATATTCCTTCACAAACTGATCCTACGGTAGGTTTGCTCCGGAACATGTTGCGGTCTTTTGCGTTGTCATTATTTTGTTAAAAGGAACGACATAGACTGCTACGCGCAACTACGTTCAAAGGAAGGTTCGGGAACATGTTGCGGTCTTTTTGTGTTAGTATGATTTGGATGGGAGGAACGTCATAGACTGCTACGCACAACTGCGTTAAAAGGAAGGTTTGGGAACATGTTGCGGTCTTTTTGTGTTAATATGATTTGGATGAAAGGAACGTCATAGACTGTTATGTGCAACTACGTTCAAAGGTTGGTTCTAGAGCATGTAGCAATTGTATTAATCTATTGTTACTATGATATAAGGTGTAGAATTATGAATAGATTTGTACTTAGGAGAGTGGTACGATGTTATGGTATACTTATGTATGTTAGTTAATTATTTGTAGGAAGATTTATTTAGGGAAGGATATGCATATGGTTCACTTTTTGTTGCGTGGTAAACCTACGTATGTTAACTTTGGAATATTGGTGTTGAGAGTAGCTTTAGGAATCTCTATGGCTTATCATGGATATTTGAAGTTTTTAGGCGGTGCATCTGGGTTATATAAGGTAGGTGCTATGTTGGCAGCCTTAGGAGTACCTGGATATTTCGAATTTTTTGGTGCTATGGCTGCAATTTGCGAGTTCTTAGGTGGTATTTTGGTTGCCTTTGGATTATTTACTCGATTAGGATCCTTATTGTTGGCTGGAGTTTTATTTACGGCTACGCTTCTTCATGTAGATGCAGGATTTTTTGCTTGGGATTATCCGTCACAAATGGGATTTTCTGCATTAGCTATATTCTTTATGGGTGGTGGGCGATATAGCATGGATTGTTCCCTATTCGGGAAGTAACTTGTTGTGCTATGTAGCCTGTGGCATTCTAATCTGAATAGAAGTAAAGGGAAGCGCACGGTATACTTCTCACAAACGGCACTACGTAATGTTTGTTCGGAGCACACCGTGCTCTTCTTGAGGGTATCTAATGTATGCAGTAAGGAACGCCACAAGTTTACTACGCTCAATTGCGTTTCTTAAGGAGGCGCATGCCATGAGCTTTTTGTATTTGTGCGAACTAGATAGTAAAGAATACCACAAGGCTACTACTTGCAACTGCATTCCATAGGTGAGATTATATTTTTATAAGTCATATATATCATTTAATATATACATTCTATAGAATCTTTACAATTCTATAGAATGTATGTTACAATACGTTACGGTATTCACAGATTACCATTGCTTGATAGCATAGTGTTATGTATATCTTTCAAGAGTAATCGTATATCTTGTTAAGGCTTAGGCAGGATGTGCCATCCCTTATTGAGATACTACATGGAGAAGGCCTATTGTTTTATAAATTGCTATGTTACAGAAAGAGGCTGTTACATGGTGTATTACAAATAGATTGAGGAGTTATGATGAACGCAAAAACAACACCATTTACAAAGGAACAATTAGAGGCGATTATTGCTCAATATCCAACGCCATTCCATATTTATGATGCAAAAGGGATTATGGATAATATGCGTACATTTTTAGATGCTTTCAGTTGGGCACCTGGATTTAAACAATATTTCGCTGTAAAAGCGACGCCGAATCCGTATATTATGAAAATGATGAAAGAAATTGGTATCGGCGCTGACTGTTCTTCTATGGCGGAATTAATCTTGAGTGAAAAGGTTGGTATCACAGGAGAGAATATTATGTTCTCCTCCAATGATACTCCTTACGAAGAATACAAAAAAGCTATGGATTTAGGAGCCATCATTAACTTGGATGATATTACGCATATTGCGTATTTAGAAGAGCATGGTACATTACCAGAACGTTTCTGCTTCCGTTACAACCCAGGTTCTTTAAAAGAAGGCGGTAATACAATTATCGGTCTTCCAGAAGAAGCAAAGTATGGTATGACTGAGGCACAAATTATTGAGGCTATTACATACTTAAAAGGAAAAGGTATCACTAACTTCGGCTTGCATACAATGGTGGTGTCTAATGAATTAGACATCGATGGTTTAGTAGGTACAGCTGAATTAATGTTTAACTTAGCTTTACGAGTGAAAGAACAAACGGGTGTAGAAGTATCTTTCATTGACCTTGGTGGTGGTATTGGGGTAGCCTATAAACCTGAACAAACACCAGTGGATTACAAAGTATTAAGTGCAGGTGTGAAAGAGGCATATGATCGTTTAATTGTGGGTACTGGTCATAGCCCAATTCAATTGGCTTATGAATGTGGTCGTATGGTTACTGGACCATATGGTTACTTGGTAGCTACTGCCATCCATAAAAAAGATATTTACAAACATTACATTGGTTTAGATGCATGTATGGCTAACTTGATGCGTCCAGCATTGTATGGTTCTTACCATCATATTACGGTGATGGGGAAAGAGAAGGAACCAGCAACTATGACGTATGATGTGACTGGCTCTTTATGTGAAAATAATGATAAGTTTGCTATCGATCGTCAATTACCAAAAATTGACATGGGCGATCGTATTGTGATTCATGATGCGGGTGCTCATGGTCATGCTATGGGATTCAATTACAATGGTAAATTGCGTTCTGCTGAGTTGTTATTACACGAAGATGGTAGTGTCACACAAATTCGTCGTGCAGAAACATTAGACGATTATTTCGCTACATTAGATTTTTCTAATTTATAATTAGAAACATAGCGGACTATCTGTCGCGATAGGTATTTAGGGTTATATAGACATATACTTTATCTGCTTCTGAGAAACTGTTATATTTCTCAGAAAATGGAGTATATGTCTATTTGTATAGAGTATACTAGGATAATATCAAATGTTGTTTATAATCCCTAAAAAAATATGGGAATAGCATTTACAATGTTGAGAAAATTCAGTATAATGAATATTGTTGAGTCTCTTGGTAGAGAATTAAAGTTTCAATATGCTATAGATGAATAGATGATATACAAAACTATCATCAAATTCATAGTAAAATAGTAGAAATTAGCTTGCGGTCCAAGTCTGTACACGGTATAATACATATAGTATATTTACTATTTTAGATTTGAGCCAAAGTGGCGTTCTCATGCTATGAATATGACAGCGGATTACACTTTGGTGGAATCCGTTTTTTTACGGTATTCGACACATTCTAAGACCTAACTAGTCTTCTTTTGTATATAGTAGCTTATTTGATAAGGAGTGACATACGTGGCAGAATTACTTCGCGTAGACAATGTGCGTGCCTCGATTGAAGAGAAAGAAATCTTAAAGGGCATCAATTTAACAATTAATAAAGGTGAAATCCATGTAGTAATGGGCACAAACGGTGCTGGTAAATCTACATTGGCCAATGTAATCATGGGCAACCCTGCTTATGAAGTAACAGAAGGCTCCATCGTATTCGATGGCGAAAACATCACAGAAGAAGCTGTAAACGATCGTGCGAAAAAAGGCATTTTCATGTCTTTCCAACATCCAATTTCTGTACCTGGTATTACAGTAGAAAACTTTATTCGTACAGCTAAAAATACTATTACTGGTGAAAATGTACGCGCCTTGGCTTTCAAAAAAGAATTGAAAGCAAAAATGGAAGAATTATCCTTTGATACATCTTATGCTAATCGTTATGTAAATGAAGGTTTCTCCGGCGGTGAAAGAAAGAAAAATGAAATTCTTCAAATGTCCATTTTAAATCCTAAATTGGCTATTCTTGATGAAACTGATTCTGGTCTTGACGTAGATGCGGTTCGTATTGTATCTGAAGGCGTAAACCGTTTCCACAATGAAGATAACGCAGTGTTAATCATCACTCACCACAATCAAATTCTTCAAAAATTACAGCCAAACTTCGTACACATCTTAATCGATGGTCGTATTGTAAAAACTGGTGGCCCTGAACTCGTTCGTGAAATCGAAGAAAAAGGCTACGACGCATATAAAAATTTAGCATAGGAGGATTGCATGGAAGCGAGAAAGAAAACTCAAATTGAGGAGATGGATCGCGGCGTCTATGACATTCGTAATGAATTTGAATTCTCCTATAAATCAGAAGCTGGTTTAACAGAAGATATCATTCGTGAAATGTGGGCTAATAAAAATGAACCACAATGGATGTTGGATTTCCGTTTAAAATCCCTTGAAATTTACAATCAATTAGATGTTCCTAATTGGGTACCTGATATTAGCGCTTTAAATATGGCGGATATCGTGACCTATGTAAAACCAAAAATTGATATGAAAGAAGACTGGAACGAAGTTCCAGACGATATTAAAGATACCTTTGACCGTCTTGGTATCCAAGAAGCTGAAAAAACTTCTTTGGCTGGTGTAGGCGCTCAATATGACTCTGAGGTTGTATATCACAGTATTCAAGAAGACTTGATTCGTCAAGGCGTTGTATATACAGATATGCAAACTGCATTGCATGAACATGAAGATATTGTAAAACAATACTTTATGACATTGGTGCCACCTACAGATCATAAATTTGCAGCTTTACATGGTGCAGTATGGTCTGGCGGTTCCTTCGTATATGTGCCAAAAGGAGTGACTGTAGATATTCCATTACAGTCTTACTTCCGATTGAATGCGCCAGGAGCAGGTCAGTTTGAACATACGTTGATTATCGTAGAAGAAGGAGCAAAAGCACACTTCATTGAAGGTTGTTCTGCTCCAAAATACAATGTAGCTAACTTACATGCTGGTTGTGTTGAGTTATTCGTAAAAGATAATGCTACTTTGCGTTATTCTACTATCGAAAACTGGTCCAAAAATATGTACAACTTGAATACAAAACGTAGTCGAGTAGGTAAAAATGGTACCATCGAGTGGGTATCCGGATCCTTCGGTTCTGCTGTATCTTGCTTGTATCCAATGAGTATCTTGGCTGGTGAAGGGGCACACTGTGAATTTACAGGTGTTACATTTGCTGGTGAAGGCCAATATTTAGATACAGGGGCAAAAGTAATTCATGCGGCACCACATACAACAAGTAATGTTAACTCCAAGTCTATTTCTAAAAGCGGTGGTACAGCAATTTATCGTGGTGTATTAAACATCGGTAAAAATGCAGACCATTCTAAAGCAACTGTATCTTGTGAGTCCTTGATGTTAGACCAAGAATCTCAATCTGATACAATTCCATCTATTACGATTGAAAATGACAATGTCGATTTAGGACACGAAGCAAAAATTGGTCGTATTTCCGATGAGGCTATTTTCTACTTAATGACTCGTGGTATTAGTGAAGAAGAAGCAAGAGCTATGCTTGTTCGTGGTTTCGTAGAACCAATTTCTAAAGAATTACCATTGGAATACGCTGTAGAAATGAATAATTTAATTACCTTAGAACTTGAAGGTTCTATCGGTTAGGAGGTTAGGATGAGCAACACATTACATTTTAATGAATTGCCTAGACCGACCTTCCGTTGGTTAAAGGTAAATCATACAGAAGGCAATGTATGGGCTGGTACAGAACCGGCAACGGTGACCGTAGAAGGCTCCAAGCACATTGTCACAGATATTACAAATAAAGAAGTATTAGAACCTTCTTATGAAGGGGTTCATGCTGGTGCGTTGCGGGATGCATCTCATCACTTTACACATGGCTATCATATTCAAGTGCCAGCGGGTTCTAAAGAAGCCTTGACTATTGTTATTGATGTGCAAGGTGCCGTGAGTGAAAGAACTCGCTTACAAATCGAGGCTGAAAAAGACTCTACCTTAGAGTTAACGCTTTGCTTGAAAGGTGAAGCAACTGATGGACATGTAGGATTACTTTCAGAAATCGTATCTCACACAGGGGCGTCTGTAGTATTCAAAAAAGTTCAATTGTTAACTGGTAAAGTGCAGCAATTTGAACATCGTTATACACGAGTAGAAGAGTCTGGTCATGTAGAGTTCATCAACATTGAGTTGGGTGGATCTGAAAACTTCTTGAATTATCAAGAAGACTTAGTAGGAGACTACGCAGAAGTGGAACATGATTTAGGCTACTGCGGTACTGGTACGCAAGTATTTGATATCGCCATGTTAATGAAACATATCGGTAGAAAAACAATCAGTAATATTAATAACTTAGGTGCATTGAATGGTTCTTCTAAAAAATCATTCCGTGGTACTTTAGATTTCTTGCGTGGTAGCTTGGCATCTGAAGGTGCAGAAGAGGATACATGTTTACTATTAACGCCACAAGTTAAATCTATCTCTTTACCATTGTTATTATGTAAAGAAGATAATGTATCTGGTAATCACGCATCCAGTGCTGGTCAATTAGATCAAGCTAAATTATTTTACCTTATGAGCCGTGGTTTTAACGAAGAGGAAGCAAAACATATCATCGTAGAGTCCATGTTACGACCATTGATTGATCGTATTGGTAATGAAGAAATGGAAGAAACTGCCTTAGCAGTACTACGACAAAAAATATAATTGAGAGGGATAGTATGAAACCAATAGCAGAGGCATATAAAGATTTTCCAATTTTAACAAGAACCAATCGTGGTAAACGCATTGCATATTTAGATAGTGGTGCCACCACACAAATTCCAGTACCTGTGATGAAAGCATTAGAAACATATATGGCAAATCACAATGGGAATCCTCATCGTGGGGCCCATGTGTTGGCTATGGAAGCATCCGAGGCTTATGAAGGAACTCGTGATGTGGTGCAACGTTTCATCAATGCTCGTAAACGAGAAGAAATTATCTTCACTCGAAATACGACAGAAAGCTTGAACTTAATTGCCCATTCCTATGGACTGAAGCATGTGAAAGCGGGAGATAAAATCGTCATCACTGTGGCGGAGCATCATGCGAATCTTGTGACTTGGCAATATGTATGCCGAATGACAGGTGCTACCTTGGAATATATGTACCTAGATGAAACTGGTCACATTAAAGATGGTGAAATGGATAAAATTGACACATCTACGAAAATTGTATCCTTTGCCCATGTAAGTAATGTACTAGGTATGGAATTTCCTGTAAAAGAATTGGTAGAACGTGCTCATGCTGTTGGTGCTATCGCTATCCTAGACGGAGCGCAATCAGCTCCTCATCAATCGATTGATGTGCAAGCTTTAGACTGTGATTTCTTCGTTTTCTCAGGACATAAAATGTGTGCCTCTCAAGGTATTGGTGTTGTATATGGTAAATATCATCTATTAGAAGACATGGATCCATTCCTTTTTGGTGGAGACATGATTGAATATGTGAAAGAACAAACTACAACATTTAATGAAGTACCTTATAAATTTGAGGCAGGTACACCGAATGCTCATGGTGCTATCACATTGAAAGCCGCCATTGAGTACTTGGAACAATTTGGTATGGATGCCATTCATGAATATGAACAAGAATTAGTACGCTATGTACTACCTAAACTAGCGGCTATGCCACATATTCATTTATTAGGTAGCGATAATCCAGAAGAAAAGCATGGTGTTATTACTTTCACTGTGGATGATGTACATCCACACGATGTGGCAACTATTATGGATAGCCATGGAGTATGCTTACGTTCTGGTCATCATTGTGCGCAACCACTAGGTGCGTATTATGGGGTGCCTGCATCCAACCGTATTAGTATGTACATTTATACTAAAAAAGAAGATTTAGATCAATTTTTGGAAGCCCTAAAAACAGTTCGACCAACCATGGGCTTGTCAGAGTAAGGAGAATACCATGGAAATGGATCAAGTGTATACGGAACTGATTTTGGAGCATAACCAAGACAAGCGTAATAAGCGTTTGTTAGATGTGTTTACTGCTAGCGAGCATGGTCATAACCCAAGTTGTGGTGATGATTTAACTTTGCAAGTGAATGTGGTAGACGGCATTGTAAAAGACGCTGCTTATACAGGTTCCGGCTGTGCTATCAGCCAAGCATCGGCTTCTATGATGATTGATGTCATTACTGGGAAGACCTTAGAAGAAGCGTTCCAATTAGTGGACCTTTTCTTAGGAATGATAAAAAAAGAAGTGACAGATGAAGAAGAATTGGAAGCCTTAGAAGATGCTATAGCTTTACAAAATATTTCTAACATGCCTGCCCGTGTGAAATGTGCAGTGCTGGCTTGGCATACATTGCGTGAAGCATTAAAGAAATAAATAGAAGGCTGCTACAGAATGGTGTACATTCTTGAGCAGCCTTTTTTGTGCCTTGAATTTATAATCTAAGTGCAACTAAAAAAGATAGGTCCCCGTAGGGCCTATCTTCAAGATTCGTATGTTTTGGTATATTGTAGAATTACCATTGTCCTTCTTGGTGTTCTTTTAAGAGTTTCACCACTCGTGGCCCACAGCCTTTACCACCGCATGCACCGGTACCAGCACTAGTGCGCTCTCTAACTTTAGGAAATGTATCGCAACCATCTAAGATGGCTTCCTTAATTGCTTTTCTTGTAATACTACGGCAGGTACAAACTTTTGTTAATTTATCTAAAATGGCCGTAGGAATTTGAGTATCTTCCATACTGTCCTCCTATATATAGAAACTTTTCTATATATAGTATACTCTGCAATTCTTGTATTGTAAAGGATGTTCATAAAGCTTTTATAGTATATAAGGTGGATGATTCTGTGTTTTGTGGTTTGCATAGAATATTTTTGGGAGATGGATTAGAATTGGAAAGAGCATATACGAGTTTAGATACTATCATAAGTAATGATATAGTTGAGTTGATGGTAAACTAGGTAATAGTGTATATATGCACATATAAAATGATATGTTAGATACTATATAGGAGTTAATATGATTTGTGTTATTTTTGATTTAGATGGAACATTAACAGATTCTCATGAAGGAATTTTAAAATCTATACGTCATGCCTTAACGAGTATGAATCATCCTATTCCTGATGAGGACACATTACAATTATTCATTGGTCCACCATTGGCGGATTCTTTTAAAGAACATTGCCATATGACAGATGAAGAGGTGGAGCAGGCCTACAACTTTTTCAAAGAACGGTATGATTCCGTAGGAAAATATGAAAATGCAGTATATCCTCAAATTGAAGAAGCCTTAAAAGCGCTTCGTAAGACAGGTGCTTATGTTGGGATTGCTACGGCAAAACCAGAAGAACAAGCAAAGGATATTATTAAGCATTTTAAACTAGATCCATACTTTGAAGTCATCCGTGGGGCCAATCGTGAAATTGGTTTAGTCCATAAGCTAGATATTTTGAAAGAGGCGCTGCAAGATATGGAGACAATTACAGCGCAAAAATATAAAATCTCCCGTTGGTACATGGTGGGAGATCGTAAATACGATATGGAAGCAGCCAAAGAATTAAATTGTGTGGCTATGGGCGTTTCTTATGGATATGGTTCAGTAGAAGAATTAGAATCTGCTGGTGCTGATTATATTTGTGAAAGTCCATCCGATGTATTAGTAAATATTGCAGTGGATACATTGTTATAAGGCACTATTCACAGTATAAGTAGGTTATATATCTAGAAGATCATAGGGTCGTCATAGAATAGACTACTGGCATATGGCAGAAAACAAATAGACACAATAAAAAGAGGCACCTTACGGTCATGCGAGGTACCTCTTTTTTGCATTACCATATGTTAGTTCATATCCCTTCCCATAAAATGGGGAGTTCTGATGATTTTATGGGGAACATGCATAGTAGTATGTTAGATAGAGCGCCCTTATACTTGCAATCGGCCTTCAATCATAATAGGAACTTCTTTGCCATCTTTTGTAGTGCCTATGATGTTCATTTTTTCGTGGCCAATCATAAAGTCTGTATGAGCTAAGGATGTATTCAGTCCACGAGCGTGTAGTTCTTCTTGCGATAATCCATCGCTATGGGCTAAGCAAGTTGGATATGCAGCACCTAATGCTAAGTGGCAAGATGCATTTTCATCGTACAAGGTTTCAAAGAAAATCATATTGGATTGGCTAATAGGGGAGTAATGGTCTACAAGGGCTACTTCTCCAAGGTAGCAAGAGTTTTCATCCGTCTCAATGAGGTTTGTTAAATACTCACGACCTTGTTTGGCATCGTAGTCAACGACCTTACCATCTTTGAATGTCATATGAAAGTCTTCGATACGGTTTCCATCATAGATCAATGGTTTCGTAGAATACACGATACCGTTGGCACCTGCATAATGAGGTGCAGAAAATACTTCTTCTGTTGGAATATTGGCATCAAAGATAATTCCTTTTTTAGATGATTCTTTACCACCTAACCATAAGTGCCCTTCTGGCATTTGTAAAGTTAAGTCTGTACCATTCGGACAGGTATAATGTAAGGATACTAATTGTAAATCATTCAGAGTTTTAGTGCGCTTAGCAAGGCGATCTAAATGGTTGCTGAAGGATTCTTCTTCTGGTACGTGTTTCATACGACATAAGGTAAAGATAGTATTCCATAAGCGGTTGATTTTTTCTTCTTCTGTGCCCTCATAACCCAGTAAATCAGCCCATGTGAGAGTAGCTACTGAGGCTACACACCAAGTAAGGGTAGAATCCATAATGGCCTCGTGGTAAAATTTAGTTAACTTGCCCATGCTACGAGAGGCGAGGGCGATTTTTTCAGAAGGCACGCCTTCATAGGCAAATGGATTCGCACTGATTAAGGATAAAATACATGCGTTGGAATCAAGGATATGGTGATACATATCTTTAATCCAAGGAGCAGGATTAGATAAGACCTCATCTTTTACATGGGATAGACGAGACTTAGCTGTGATAGTGCTACGCCAATTAATGTGCACATCTTTAGCACCCAGTGCATAGGCCTCGTCCACAACGATGTATACAAAATCTTTATTTTCTACATCTCCATTGATGACTAACAGTTGGTCTTGTTGTAAATTGACTCCTTCTTGTAGTAAAAGACGGGCATATTGTTGTAAATCTTCTTTCATAATACCTCCCAATATATACTGGTAGTGAATTTTAAAGGATACTACTCATCTATGACGAACCTTTTGTTTGAAAGGATGTGATAGAATGAAAGTAACAAATCGAAAACGAATTGGCATCATTGTATGCCTATTCCTACTGTGTGTATGTGGATACTATCTTATTATAGCAGATACACCAATGAAAGGCGATGGAGCACTATCAGATACTCCAAAGATTGTGAAGCAGTCAGAAACAGGAAATCGTGGTGGTCCAGTGGAGAAGGAAACGAAAGCAGATACAATTTTGGTGTATGTCACAGGAGCTGTAGAAGAACCAGGCTTGTATGAGCTACAAAGCCCTGCGACGGTGAAGTCAGCTATTGAGGCCAGCAAAGGACTATTACCCTATGCAGATGTGAATCATCTACATTTAGAAGATACCTTAGAGGAAAGTGCACATATTCATGTAGATTTCAACTTTCACGGAAGTCCTGAGGAGTTACTACGAAAACAAAATATCTCTATTAATGATGGAACCGAAGCAGATTTACAAAAAATATCGGGCATAGGCCCTAAGATGGCGAAAAAGATTGTGGACTATCGTCAAGAACATGGTCCTTTCAAAAGTTTAGAAGAATTACGACAGGTGAAGGGGATAGGACCTGCATTGTATAAAAAAATTGTGGAGAAAGTACGATTATGAAATGGTTACCAAAGCCAATAGATCTAGGTATCACCAGTGTGCTAGGAATGCTATTGGGAATTTGTATGAGCCTATATGAAAACGAATTATACACCTATCTTATGTATTGGTTAAGTATCATTACTATATTTGGCATCCTTGGGGTAATAGGATTACGTGGATACGAACAACGTAATGAACATATGTATAAAATGATGCGATATGTGATGGGCTTAGTGGGTATTATTTCTGTATTTACTGCTATAGGATATGTACATACAGATCGAGTCATCACACACTATTTTGAAGATAGACCGTTTTATTATGGTGCCGATGGTGCCTATTATGTGCAATTAACTAGTAACCCACAGCCTACGGTGACGCTAGATGGCATTATGACCATGGTAGATGCTGATGTAGAAGGAATGGATATAGATAAGAATGGCGCTACTGAGCATGTGCCCGCTAAGGGAAGTATTCGTATCTATGTGCCAGGAGAGCCACCTATTCATATGGGAGATCGCTACGTCATTCGTGGTACTGTGAAAGGCTTTACCTATTACGAGCAAAATGGTTCTCTATCTATGAAAACGAGATATATCAATGATGGACTACAAGGAAATTTGTACCAAGGTACCATAGAAGGCCCCTACACAGTAGAGAAGACCCTAGGCACATGGATAACTGATACGGGGTATGCACTGGGTGCTTATCTAGATAGAGTCCATCATTGGGTGGCACAACAATTTGAAGAGAATCTAGAACCATCCATTGCTAGCTTAGGCGCCTCCTTGGTACTAGGCGGTCAATATGCTATGCTACCAGAAACAATGGTAAAGTTATTCAGTGAAACAGGTCTTATCCACATTTTGTCGGTGTCAGGGTCTCATATTGCCTTGTTATTTCTCATTATTTCTATCGTATTGCAGCGGTTGCATTTACGTAAAGGTGTAGAATTTTCCATCACTTGTGCTTTGATTTTACTGTACTGTACAATTGTGGGGTGGAGTCCGCCAGTATTACGATCTGCCATAATGGGACTATTAAGCGGATACGTGGTGATGCATGGCGGTACGTATCGGGCGTTACATGCGCTCCTATTATCTGCCTTATGTTTGCTTTTGTGGAAACCATTGTTCGCGGTAGATATTAGTTTTGTATTATCCTTTGGGTCTACCTTGGGCATCATCGGATTGTATCCCTATGTGTATCGGCTATTTCCGCCGAATCCTATCTCTAAAGGGGTGGCTTTATGTATCTCTGCACAAGTTCTTATATTTCCAATTGAATTATATTATTTTCATATACTTAGTTTTCTTAGTATTTTGTCCAACCTTATAGTAGGGCCCTTGCTAGATATGGCGATTATAGCAGGTCTTTTTTTGGCTATCCTAAATTTAGTATTTACTTTTACATTAGGTTGGTCTCTCTTAGGTTTCATTCTGAAAGCCAGTATGTCTCTTTTATTTGCTATTCGTAATCTAGGTCTATTGTGGTCACCTCCCATGCCTTTGTGGTTAGTGGTAGTGTGGTATCTAGGCGTGTCGTATATATATTGGTTGTTAGCACTGAAAGAGCCTATTCGTGTGGCATGGAATAGGATGGCAAGTATTGCACTCTTGGTAGTAGGGATGTTGCCCTTAGGACTATCTTATGTAAAACCAATGGTGCAAGTAGTGCCTATTGCTATCTCCTCAGGACCAGCTTTCATGGTCTGTAAGACAGGCTTTTATAGGGAGGCATACCTATATATAGATGCTAAGAATGGCGATATTTCACCACGAGCGATGAAACAATGTATAGATGCCTTGCATCACCGTGGGTTTAGTCGTTGGAATGGTGTGTTTGTAGAAGGATATCAGAAGGGGTACACTCATGTGGATACCTTAGAACATCTTTATAGTAAAGGGCAAGCTGGTAAAGAGCTAACACTAGATTGGTTATCTGTACAACTTCATACCAAAGCAGGCTATGAAATTATCGTAACAGGACATAGAAAGTTTCACTTTCATCCTAGAAAAGAAGGAGAAAAAGTTCAAGAAATAGTGTATAATACTAAGAGAGAAACGAATACAATATATGGCTTGACCGCTAGCAATCAATTATTGCATTATCAAGAACGAGGGGCAATGCATTTTATCGTGTGGAATACCTTGCACAGTCAATTTGATGTGGAGGAAGGCGTGTATATTGTAGGTAGTGATGAAAACAATGTAGTAACATTATAAGAGGTGCCAGATGGTTACATTGCTCTATGGAGATGAACCACAATTATTAGAAGAAAAAAAACAGAATCTCTTACATCAATATACAGATCGGACCTTGCTTACCTTGCGTGAAGAGCAAGGTCCCGGTTCTATTTTAGGACAATTACAAGAAGTATCTCTCTTTGGTGAACCACGAGTATTTCTGCTTGTCCATTTGCCTATCTTTGATAAACCGAAGAAAAAGCTGGCTCCAGAGTGGCAAGGATTGCGAGACTATTTGCAAAGCTATACTGGAGAAGATCCTATTATTGTAGTGTATCCAGAAACCATTGATGGACGGTTGCAAGGAAATAAAGCATTTTTGGGAGCTGTAGAATCCTTTAAGTTTGAAAAAGTAGAGGGAGAAGCTCTCTTTCAGTGGATACAACAACATTGCAAGGCTCATAAGCAAAAGATAGATCTCGATGGCATGGCATATCTACGTGACTTGGTAGATTTGTGGAAAGATGTGCCTTTAGCATTTTTGCGCACAGAATTTGATCGATTGTTCCTACTACTAAAAAATGGGGAATCGATGACAGCGCCATTTTTAAAAGAGCATATGACAGACTTTGGAGAGAAAAATATTTTTCGCTTTAAAGATGCTTTATTAGCGAAAGATGCACGAACATTACTAGATTTATTCCCCTCTATGCTAAAGAATAGAAGTGTAGATATGGCGATGGCTTATGTGCATAATCAAATGCATTTACAACTCATGGTCAGTGAATGTGCGTTTTATGGGATGACATTACCTGAGATTCAAAGCTTATTTAAGGAAAAAGGGATGAAAGCCAATCCCTATACAATTAAATTAGCCTTTGAAGCGCGCCGAAAAATTCAAATCCCAGCGGTAGCAACATTGATTAGCCAGCTGTATCATTTAATTTTGCAAAGCCGTCAAGGTATAGCAGATATGAGCCAATTTCAAGATATTTGTTTAGCCTATTGCGCAAATTAGGAGAAGTATGAAACGAAAGTATATTGCCACTGTGTCAGCTCTTATAGTTGTCGTTGGGGGAGCTGTAACAGGGCTTGTATGGCCTACGGGAAACACTATTTATGGATTAACTATAGATGGTCATAGTATATCTCATCAAAGTATGGATGAAGTAGACACCTATTTACAAGAGCGGAACACACAGTCACAAAGGATTCGCATAGTGGATCCTAAGGGAAAAGAAACGACCGTGAATTTAACAGATTTAGGGGTTACCATAGATAGGGTGGGAACCTTAACTGATGTAATGGATTATGGCTATGAAAGTGATGTCATGACCTATGTCATGCACCGAGTAGATGCGTTACTTCATGGAAAAGCGATGAACATTCGATATAAAGTAGATGGACCTATGGCTGAGTCCTACTTTATGAATTACGCTAAGGCCATGGGACAAGTAGGGGCCAATGCCACTGTTACTTTAGAAGGTAACACAGTGGTACATCAGCCTGCTAAGGTAGGACGTAAATTGGATGTGACAGCTACCATGAAACGTTTGCAAGAACAGCTACAAGAAGGGAAGGTAGAGACCCTAGAACTTGTTATCAATGAGTCTGCACAGCCTACGATAACAGATAAAGATTTAGTGTCTATCACTTCCATATTGGGGTCCTTTACGACTTATTTTGATGGCTCTAATACAAGCCGAGCCCATAATATTCATTTAGCATCTCAAAAAATTCATCAAACCTTGATTCCGGCAGGGGGTATTTTCTCCTTTAATCAAGTTGTAGGAGAACGGACTGCTGAAGCGGGCTATGATGATGCGCCTGTATTTATGGGAGGACGTTTGGTGCCAGGTATTGGTGGCGGCATATGCCAAGTAAGTTCTACCTTGTTTAATACAGCATTATTATCTGGTATGGATATTGTAGAACGTGATACGCATTTTGCTCCTGTTTCCTATATACCAGTAGGCTTAGATGCTACTGTGGCGTGGGGATATATTGACTTTCAGTTTAAAAACCCTTACTCGCATCCCATCTATGTGATCGCCGAAGAAGGTGCTGGCTATGTGACCATTACTATATTAGGAGCTAAGGAAGATGTACCACAGTCTGTAACGATTACAAAAGGTAAAGAACAAAGAATTCCTAATAAAAAGATAGAAAAAATCGATGAGGCTGTAAAAGAGGAAACTGTAGAGGAAGCAGGTCATGAAGGAGTTTCTGTAGATACGACGAGAACCATAGTATATGGAGATGGGCGATCTTCTACGTATACCTTTAATTCTTATTATGAACCTGTAGATACGGTTATTGTCACAGGTCCTAATGTGGTAAAAAAGCATAAAGAGGATTCTAGTAAAAAGAATGGATAGTTGAATCAATAAGGGAGTAGTACGATGAAATACTATCATTTAGTACGAAGAGGAGAATCTAAAACAGATTTTTACTTTTACTTAAAAGATGGAAAATTGCATATATTTGGCTCTCCCGCTAAGGGAACATTAGATCCCGTGGTGCAACAACGCATAGAAGAGATTTGTCATGCTATTGGGTGCACCTACGAAGTGATAGATACTGGGGATTTCATGAACCAAATCATTCTCACTCGCATGCCTAATGTAAATGTAGAGCAAGTCGTTGGAGATGATTTAGGAAATACTCCTCTGGAAGACGCAGAGTATCTTTTTTTACAACAGGCCAATGAAGTAGCAGATTACGATATCTATTGGGATATGGATGAAGAGAATCGATTCGATGAAATGGAACTCTATGTGAGTCGTGATGGCACCATAAAAACTTCGTCAGATTATGATGATTTGTATGATGCACCAGTGGTCATAGATCGTCCTAATGCTCCGACTTCAACTGTGACTAGTAATTCTTCATATCCTATGCGCAGACGGAAGCTAACTACTGAAGATGGGATGTTATTAGGCCCTGTTTTTGATGAGGCAGACACGCATCGGACAGATGATTTCTTTGTAAGAACTGGAGAACAGGTTGTCATATCGGGACATTTTCACAGTTTAGATATACGAGAAATTCGACCTAAGGAAGACAGCAAGGCTGTACAAAAAGCACGTGAAAAAGGTGAGGAGCCTAAAAAACGGTATATTATTACTGGTCATCTAGTGGACGAGCACAATAGCTTGGCTATTAAACGATTTACCAGCCCTTCTGAAGATGGACCAAAGCTATTAAAAATTTTAAAATCTGTTGGGAAGGTGCAAATAAAAGGGGAAGTCATCTATGATGAGCAATTTGTACGAGACTATGTGTTAAATATGGATTCTGTGCGCCCTGTGGAGGATACGGACAATGCGAAGCGCGCAGATACTCACGAGGAAGCCAGAGTAGAACTTCACTTACATACAAAAATGTCCGAGAAAAATGCCCTAGTAGCAGTGAAAGACATTGTAAATCGTGTGAAAGATTGGGGACATCCAGCGGTAGCCATTACTGATCATGGGGTGGTACAAGCATTCCCAGAGGCACAGGCCTATTCCTTAGAAAAAGGCGTGAAGATTCTCTATGGTGTAGAGGCCTATTTAATTGAAAAAGAGGACCAATCGATACCACATCATATTATTATGTTTGCAAAAAATATGGTAGGTTTACGGAATCTGTACAAGATGATTTCTATTAGCCATTTGAATTATTTTGATGAGTACCCAAGATTGCCAAGAGCTGTCATTGAAGACCATCGTGAAGGGATTCTTATAGGAACAGCTTGTAAATCTGGAGAATTGATTCAAGCCATTGCTCACGGTGCTACCGATGAAGAATTGCAGGAAATTGCTACATTTTATGATTATTTAGAAATTCAACCTCATGACAATTACAAGAGTTTTATAAAAGAAGGCTTGTTAAAAAATGAGGAAGATTTAAAAGAGATTAATCGTCGTATCGTCGGTTTAGGGGATACTTTGCAAATGCCTGTAGTAGCTACAGGTAATGTGCATTATATGGATCCTAAAGACAAAATGTACCGTGAAATTATGCTTACCGCTAGTGGTATAAAAGATGCAAAAGACAAAGCAGATCAGCATATGCGTACCACTGATGAAATGCTAGAGGAGTTTGCGTACTTAGGAGAAGACAATGCCTACAAAGTGGTAGTGACCAATACGAGAGCCATAGAGCAAAGTATTGATTATATTGTACCGATTCCTAATGGCACCTATTCACCAAAAATTGAAGGGGCTGATAAAGCCTTGGAAGATATGTGCTATGCGAAAGCAAAGTCTATCTATGGAGATCCCTTGCCGAAGACGGTGCAAGATCGATTGGACTATGAACTTAAGAGTATTATCGGCAATGGTTTCGGTGTATTGTACTACATTGCCCATAAACTAGTAAAAAAATCTTTAGATGATGGATACTTAGTAGGTTCTCGTGGTTCTGTAGGATCCTCCTTTGTAGCCACCATGGCGGATATTACGGAGGTAAATCCATTAGAGCCACATTATGTGTGTCCACAGTGCAAGTGGAGTGAGTTCTATTTGAAAGGGGAATATGCGGGGGGCTTTGACTTGCCACGGCGCAATTGTCCTGAATGTGGTACGCCACTTATCGCGAATGGTCACGATATTCCTTTCGCTATCTTTATGGGATTCCATGGGGATAAGGTCCCAGATATTGATTTGAACTTCTCTGGCGATTACCAAGGTCGTGCCCATAAATACACGGAAGAATTGTTTGGACGAGACAATGTATTTAGAGCTGGAACTATCGGTACTATTGCGGATAAAACAGCTATTGGCTATGCCTACAAATATGCAGATGTGAATGACTTACAAAAACGACGAGGTTTTATTGAAAAGTTATCTACAGGCTTTACAAAAGTAAAGAATACCACAGGGCAGCATCCGGGAGGCATCATGGTTTGCCCTCGAGATATGGATGTACATCATTTCACACCAGTTCAATATCCAGCTAATAAAAAAGAAAGTGGCATTATTACCACACACTTTGACTATCACTCTATTGAAGGTCGTATGACCAAACTAGATATACTGGGCCATGATGATCCTACCATCATTCGTATGTTAGAAGATATGACGGGTATACCATCTACGAGTATTCCTTTTGATGACCCCGCAACATTGAGCTTATTCTCCTCAACGAAAGCATTAGGCTTGACGCCGGCTCAATTGCAAGGAGATAAAGTGGCTACCTTGGCAGTACCTGAATCAGGTACTGGATTTGTACGGGCTATGTTGGAAGATTCAAAACCACAAACCTTTTCTGACTTAGTGCGGATCTCTGGTTTCTCTCATGGTACCAATGTATGGGTAGATAATGCGCAGACCTTGATTAAAACCGGGACATGTAAATTGAATGAAGCTATTTCTACCCGTGATGATATTATGAACTTTTTGCGCAACCATGGGGTGGCAGATAATGTAGCCTTTTCTGTTATGGAAAATGTGCGTAAAGGGAAAGGTATTGAAAAGCGTAATAAAGAGGGGATTGCCCAAACAGATTATGAAGACCAAATGCGAGCAGCCCAAGTGCCGGAGTGGTTTATTGGGTCTTGTAAAAAGATTTCCTATTTATTCCCACGGGCCCATGCCGTAGCTTATGTTATGATGGCATTCCGCATTGCTTGGTACAAGATTAATTATCCATTAGCATTCTATGCATCGTATTTTTCTATTCGGGCAAAAGCCTTTGACTTGAAAATTATGATGGGCTCCTTAGAAGAGCAACAACAGGAATTTAAACGGTTGAAAGCGTTAGCTGCGAAGTATGAAGCATCACCAAAGGAAAAAGATTTAATGTCTGCCTTAGAGGTATCCTTGGAAATGAAACAGCGAGGGTACTCATTTGCCAATGTAGAGTTATACAAATCTCAAGCAAGACGGTTTATGATTAAAGATGAAACCTCTTTATTACCGCCATTTGTAGCTGTTACTAGTTTAGGCGAAAAGGTAGCGGATGCCATCGTAGAAGAACGAGCGCAAGCAGAGTTCTTATCTATTAAAGACTTGCGGAGACGTACAAAAATGTCTCAAACCATTGCGAATCGCATGGTGGAATTAGGGTGTTTAGGCGACTTACCAGAAGATGAGCAAATGAGTTTATTTGGATGATAGGAGGTATATATGTCAGAAGTTAGAGAAGCAGTATGGATAGGCGTTGATGTGGGAACTACAGGCGTGCGTGCTATGGCATATACAGCACAAGGTAAATCTGTAGCTGTACGAGATGCTTTTTATCCATTAGAAACACCACAATATGATCGTGCAGAGCAAAATCCTCAACAAATATATGATGCTGCAGAAGAAGTCATTGCGGGAGTTGTAAAAGATTTACAATATAAACTAGTCACTATATCCGGGATTGCTTTGAGCTCAGTGATGCATAGTTTTATTCCTCAAGATGAACATTTTGATTTATTAGGGAATATGATTACTTGGGCAGATAGTAGAAGCTCTACTATCGTGCATCGTATGGAACAAGACGAACAATGTAAACAATTCTACTTTAGAACAGGCTGTCCGCTGCATGCATCCTATCAATTGGCTAAAATCATATGGGTCAAAGAAAATCAACCTGAAATCTTTGCTCGTATGGCGCATATTGGATCTATTAAAGATTACATGTTCCGTTTGATGACAGGAGAATGGGTAACAGATAAATCAGTGGCATCTAGTTCTGGTTTATTTAATGCTTTTACAGAAACTTGGGATTCTGAGATTTTAGACTATGTAGGAATTCAAGAAGAACAACTACCTAAGGTAGTATCTACTACGTATAGTGGTAAGTTAGTAGCAGGCGTAGCAGAGCGTTTAGGTTTACCTGTGAATACACCGGTTGTCATCGGTGCTACTGATGGAGTACTGGTGAATGTTGGTATTGGCGCTGTATCTAAAGGGCAGTTAAGTGCTACTATAGGTACATCTGGGGCTATACGCATGCTTACAGAAAAGCCGCAAATGGATCCAAAAGGTCGTACTTGGTGCTATAATTTAACAGATACCATGTGGGTGGCTGGTGGAGCTATCAACAATGGCGGTATGATTTTGCGCTGGATGCGAGATCGTATCCTGCATTATCATGGCTCCCAAATGGAACAATTATCGGTGGATCCTTATGATTTAATGACCATGAAAGCAAGACATGTACCGGCTGGATCTGGTGGCTTGTTATTAATGCCATACTTTACTGGTGAACGAGCTCCCTATTGGAACTCTGATCTGCGTGGTGCTTTCGTAGGTTTATCCTTAAATCATAGTCGCTCTTACATGATTCGCGCCACAATGGAAGGGATTTGTTATAGCTTACGGTTTGTTCTTGATGCATTACGTGAGTTTGAAGAGGTAAAAGATATCCGCATTAGTGGTTCTTTCACTAAATCTGAATTATGGGTACAAATTATGAGTGATATATTCGGTGAACATATCACCCTACCAAATAATAGTGAAGGTGCCTCCTTTGGCGCCGCTGTGTTAGGGTTTATTTCTGATGGAACTTTATCAGATATTAAGGATACAGCAGAGCTAGTACAGCCTGAATGTATTTATCACCCTAAGGAGCAACATCAAGCCGTATATGAAGAACTTTTCTCTATTTATGAAAGTTTGTATACTCATATGAAAGACGATTTGGCACGTCTTGTTCAGTTCCAAAAGGAACATCCATTTAGTCGTTTGTAATTAGAAAGGAGACTAGAAATGCCATTAGTTATTCTTGCATTAGGAATTATTTTACTATTTTTCCTAATCGTAAAAGTAAAGATGAATAGCTTTTTATCATTGCTATTGGTCTGTGTATTATTAGCCTTTGGAGAAGGATTGCCGCTTGACAAAATTTTCCCAACCATCCAAAAAGGCTTAGGAGCTACCTTAGGTGGTTTAACAATCGTAGTAGGCTTTGGCGCTATTTTAGGTAAATTGATGGCCGATAGCGGTGGAGCGCAACGTATTGCAACTACATTGATCAACATGTTTGGTCGTAATAATGTAAGATGGGCTGTATGTTTAACTGGATTTATTGTAGGTATTGCTTTATTCTATGAAATTGGTTTCGTCTTATTGATTCCTTTGATCTTTACCATTGCTAAATCTGCGGATATTCCATTGTTAGAAGTAGGTATGCCAATGGTAGCAGCCTTATCTGTGACACATGGTTTCTTGCCTCCACATCCAGGTCCTACAGCGATTTCTGTATTATTTAATGCAGACATTGGATTAACATTGGTGTATGGTATTTTAATCGGTATTCCTACAGTTATTTTGGCAGGTCCATTATTGTATAATACTGTGAAAGATATCAAAACAGATATCCCTGAAGGTCTTCATAATGATAAGGTATTTACAGAAGAGGAAATGCCATCCTTTGGAGTATCTATCTTTACAGCATTAGTACCAGTTATCTTGATGGCAGCTACAGCTATCGGTAAAATGATGAATCTACCAAAAACATCTACCATTATGGTCATTCTTAACTTCATTGGTGATCCTTCTGTAGCGTTAACAATTTCTATTATTATTGCTTTCTATACATTTGGCTTCGCTCGTGGCAAATCTATGAAAGATATTATGGCTACTTCTGAAAAAGCGATTTTAACAGTAGCTATGATTCTATTCGTTGTAGGGGCTGGTGGAGCACTAAAACAAGTATTGATCGATAGCGGTGTGGGTACCTATATCGGTGAACTAGTGATGCAAGTGAATGTATCTCCATTAGTATTAGCTTGGTTAATTGCTGTGGTGATTCGTATTGCTGTTGGTTCTGCTACAGTGGCAGCTATGACAGCTGGCGGCATTGTGGCGCCGTTAATTCCATTAACAGGTGTAAGCCCTGAATTGATGGTAATTGCAGTAGGTGCTGGTTCTGTATTCTTTAGCCCACCAAATGATCCAGGATTCTGGTTATTTAAAGAGTTTTTCGGATTATCTGTAAAACAAACTTTACGCTCTTGGTGTATGGTGGAAACAGTGATTGCCGTATGTGGATTAATTGGTGTAGAAATCATTAATTTATTCTTATAATAAAAAATCCCCAGTCCAGTGAATGGATTGGGGATTTTATATTATATATTTACCAATAGAACTGCATGATCCAATGCAAGATAGGGATACCCAATACATTGATTAATACAGTAGCTGTAATTGGAACAACTAGGAAAGCTTTTACAGATTTTTTGTAGCGACCACCGAGGGTAGCGATGGTTGCTACCGTGTTTGGTGTGATACCTAAGCCGTGGCCAAGGAGGGCGGCGCCGATGACAACGCCGTCGTAATCTTTACACAGCACAGGGAATACGATGAACCGTGTAAACAGAATAATCGCAATGACTTGTACCACAAGAATCACAAGCATTGGTCTTGTAAGCGCACGTAATGCGATGACAGGTACGCTCATGAACACAGTAGTTAAGAAGATGGTAATACTAATTTGACTAAATAAGGCAATAGCTTTAGAATTGATGAACGTTTGGCCCATGGCATCGCCACCATTACGAATAGCAATGGCCAATAACATGGATACAATGAACGTAGGAATGTGCAAACCGAAGGTATCTAATAAGTAGTGGGAACCGCCGATGCCGATGCTGACACAGATTAGAACCAACAATAAGTTGATGATAATCCCAACCGGTGTCGGTGCTGGTGAATCTGGTGGAGGAGGTGCTGTTTCATAGCGATTGAACTTTTCGATTAAATATTGTCCCATAGGACCGCCGATGAACACACCGATAATGGTAGTGAATGCAATGATACCATGTGCCACAGTTTCACCATTTAAGGCATTCCCTAAGTCATGACCTAAGGCGGACACAAAGTTGTAGCTGCTTTCAAGAGATAAAGAGCCTAATAAAATAGCATAGTGTTTGTCTAATCCAAATAGACTAGCTAGTCCTAAGCCAATGCTGATTTGCATAATCACAAGCAAAGTACTCATGCCCCAGTAGCGAGGGATTGCTTTTAACGAAGATGTACAAATTTGCACGGGCGCTACTAGCCCCATAGTGGCGAAGAATGCCACCATAGCAGGAACGAGAACAGCCTTGTCCAGAGTAATGAGTATAAGACCAGAAATTTGTAGTAGAAATACAATTATTGCTACAGTTAAACCACCAATAGCAGGCACTGGGATAGCCCAACGATGCAAGATGTTAATGTGCTTGTGCATAAAGGTTCCCAGTAAGAAGGAAAACAGTGAGAGTATGACCGTTTCTACGGCGCCAAGATGTAATTGTAGCATGTACGACGATGCCATGAAATGCCTCCTAACTTTAGGTACAAAAGACTATGATGGTGCAGTAGTGCACATAGGATTCACTTACACCAAAATCATAGTGAGATAGTCTGAAATAATACTCTCCTATTATACAACTAAATATCTAATATGTAAAAGGTATCCATAAGAAATGAATATCAATACATGAACACAAAATGATAATATAACAGATACATAGGAATATACACATACCGATATGTCTACGGAGGTATACAGAAAAAGCGCACTGTCCACGAAGGATAGTGCGCTTTTATGAAAGATCAGGAAAGTATTATTATGAGTTTAACTTTCTGGTGTTTTAAGAGGACACCATAAACCTCGGCGGTAGTCGCGTATTCCAGAAAGGACAACGCGGAGTGCACGCTGTGCGTCAGCTTTTGAGAGGGGCGGGATTCCATCTAAGCGATAGGAAATGCCAAGACTTTCATATTTATTAACCCCCATGACGTGGTAAGGTAAGCAATCTACGGCTTTCAAATGTTTGAAGGCACCTAGAAAGAAACCAAGCCGATACCAGCGATCGCGATTATCTGTGATGGTTGGGACTACCACGTGGCGTACCCAAAAATCGGTACCCTGCTCGTCTATAAACTTAGCGAACTCTAGGACCGCATCATTAGGTTTGCCAGTTAGTGTTTCGTGTATAGAGGAATCGATCTCTTTCACATCAAGAATGACTAAATCCGTTACGTCAAGAAGCATTTTGTACTCTCTAGCCTGTTCTTGTGTGTAGCAAATCCCGCTTGTATCTAGACAAGTATGAATTCCCTTTCCGTGAAAGAAAGTAAAGAGTTCGATAATAAAAGGGAGTTGCAACAATGCTTCGCCACCAGTGACAGTAATGCCTCCAGTGATATAAAAGTCTCGATTCCTTTCAAATTGTGTCCACACATCTGCCACCGTCATTTCTTGGGCATACGTAGAGGGATCCCAAGTATCTGGGTTATGGCAATAGGCACATCGCAATGGGCAACCTTGAAGGAAGAGGACAAATCGCATGCCCGGACCATCCACAGTTCCCATAGTCTCAATGGAATGAATACGACCTACCATAGTGTATTACATGGATTGATGGAATGTACGAGCAATCACTTCGTCTTGTTGAGCTTTTGTCAACTTATTGAAATGAACCGCGTAACCAGATACACGGATAGTCAATTGTGGATACAATTCAGGATGTTTTTGAGCATCTAATAATGTTTCACGATTGAATACATTTACGTTTAAATGGTGGCCGCCTTTTTTGCTGTACCCATCTAATAACTGTACTAAATTATCAACTTGTTGTTCGTTTGTCATAGTTACTCCTTTTCTTCAGGGAATGTAACATTTGGCTCACGGCAAGCTAGATTTTCACAACCATCGGCTAATGCATGTTCAATATTGCCTAGGTCTATATCTAGGTCCAAGTCGCCTAATGTAACCATAGACTCTCCGGATTTACCAAGAGAATCTGGAATAATAGAGAATGTATTAGAAATACCATCGCAACAATCACGCCATGGCATTTTAGCAACAGATGCTAGGGAAGAGATAGCACCGTGTTCGTCACGACCATGCATAGGGTTGGCACCAGGAGCAAATGGAATACCTGCTTTACGTCCGTCAGGAGTAGCACCAGTGGCATTACCGTATACCACATTCGATGTAATGGTTAATAGTGACATAGTAGGTACGGATTGACGATAGGTTGGATGTTTACGAATTTTATTCATAAACCCAGATACCACCGTAGCAGCTAAATCATCTACACGATCATCATCATTACCATATTTAGGGAATTCGCCTTCAATTTCAAAATCAATAGCAATACCATTTTCATCACGTATAGGTTTTACTTTCGCATATTTAATAGCGGATAAAGAATCAGCTACTACGGAAAGTCCAGCAATACCTGTAGCAAACCAACGTGTTACCTTACGGTCATGCAATGCCATTTCCAATTTTTCATAGGCGTATTTGTCATGCATGTAATGAATGATATTTAAAGCATTCACATATACACCTGCTAACCATTCCGTCATATCTTCAAAGCGTTCCATCACTTCGTCGAAGTCAAGGTATTCTGAAGTAATAGGGCGGAATTTTGGACCTACTTGTTTTTTCAGCTTTTCATCTACGCCACCATTGATTGCGTATAGTAAGGCTTTCGCTAAGTTACAGCGAGCGCCAAAGAATTGCATTTCTTTACCAATACGCATAGGGGATACGCAGCAAGCGATGGCGTAATCATCGCCAGAATTTGGGCGCATGATTTCGTCGTTCTCATATTGAATGGAAGATGTTGCAATAGAGAGCTTCGCACAGAACTTTTTGAAACCTTCAGGGAGGGAAGGAGACCAAAGCACTGTTAAGTTTGGTTCAGGAGCAGGACCAAGGTTTTGCAATGTATGTAGGACACGGAATGCCGTTTTAGACACTAGTGTACGTCCATCAGTGCCCATACCACCGATAGACTCAGTTGTCCATACAGGATCACCAGTAAATAAATTGTTGTATTCATGGATACGTGCGAAACGAACCATGCGCAATTTCATAATGAAGTGATCCACCATTTCTTGGATTTGTTCTTCTGTATATTTACCAGACTTCAAATCACGTTCTGCATAGATGTCCAAGAAAGTGGAGTTACGTCCGATGGACATAGCTGCACCGTTTTGTTCTTTGATAGCACCCAAATAGCCAAAGTATAGCCATTGGATAGCTTCTTTTACATCGGTAGCAGGTTTGGAGATATCAAATCCGTAGGACGCAGCCATTTCTTTTAATTCTTTCAAAGAGCGGATTTGATCTCGAATTTCTTCGCGGTCACGAATGATATCTGGCATCATATCGCCCATGGTGATACTGAATTGATCTTCTTTATCCTTGATCAAATAATCTACACCATATAAGGCTACACGGCGATAATCACCGATAATTCGGCCGCGGCTATACGCGTCAGGTAGGCCCGTAATAATGTGAGCAGAGCGAGCAGCTCGCATCTCAGGTGTATATACATCAAATACACCATCATTATGTGTCTTACGATGAGTTTTAAAGAATGCTTCAAGAGTTGGATCCATTTTGTA
Organism: uncultured Veillonella sp.; assembly: GCA_963523985.1. Lineage (GTDB taxonomy): Bacteria > Bacillota > Negativicutes > Veillonellales > Veillonellaceae > F0422. Next base: position 45,789 of record CAUREE010000003.1, on the reverse strand, counting down.
ACCATACTCTTCGATAGCACTTTTAGCAGTTCGTAAACCACCATAAGGGAACATGGCACGTTTCAAAGGATAATCAGTTTGAAGACCTACAATTTGTTCATCTTCTTGAATAATATATCCAGGGGCATGCGCCGTAATATGAGTTGCTACATTAGTGTCTGCATCGATGACAGAACCTTTTTGTCGTTCTTCCTCATATAAATCTAATACCCGTTGCCAAAGTCTAGTAGTTCGTTCTGTAGGACCTACTAGAAAAGAATCATCGCCTACATAAGGCACATAGTTTCGTTGGATAAAATCGCGTACGTCCACGGACTTATCCCATACACCTGTATTGAAGTCTTTCCATGCTTGTTGCATAATATACCTCCAAATACACATTAAAACGTAACCCATAGGGTTAACTTTATTGTAATCTATAACGATTATCATTACAATATAATTTTCAGTATGGGTTATATCATTTTTGAAAGTGGTGCATGAGTAAATGGTCAAACATTAAATAACGCTATATACAGGATGTAAGATATCTAATAAGGTATATTACAAAGTTGTATATAGCGTTACTATAGTATAGATTTATATTTTTAAAATCAAGAAATATACTCACTTTTTGGTGTGGTGATATAGAACTCTCTCTTTAATGATATGGTAAGTACGTGAGAAATATGGTTTTAATTGGCTTTCACTTAGGTCAGTACCGAAGGCACGTTCACTGACAAGGAACAGTGGCGGAGATTGGATGCGTTTTGCCACAGCTAATCCGTTGAAAGATTTCCACCAGCGTTCGAGGTCGTTGATAAACTGATCTGTAGATGTGAAATAGTGAGAAACAGGGTGTGGCAATCCTAATAGGTGCTCCAATGTGCCTTTTTCATAGGCACACAAGATATCCTCAGGCGTCAAACGCTGATGAGGCAGTGTATGAGGTGTACCCTCTACGAAGGCACGGAATAAGCAGTCGTGATATTCATACTGTAAGGGATCACCTAGCCCTTGCGTTACATCCTGTGTATCGGAAAGCTCTGCACTAGGGACCACATCGATGGATCCTTGAGGAATGACCTCCCGTTTAAAAATGTATTCATTCATATAACGAGCCAGTGCATACACATCCGTTTTCCACACATCCCCTGTTACGGCAAGGAAGCCAGCTAAATCACCGTACATCGTAGCATAACCGACAGTGAACTCCGTTTTATTGCCATTGCATGTGAAAGCCCCATTCACAGCAGATGCTATGCCGGCTAAGATACGAGAGGAACGATCACGGGCTTGGATGTTTTCCTTTGCTAATGTAGATAACTGCAAGAAAGATGTAGTGTTGGAGTCATTTTCAATAGGGCGTTGCGCATCATAGTTTGTAGGTGTTTGGTCAGAACTGTATAACACAATTTGGCTCATATCTTCTTCAGAAGATACAGTATTTCCCTTTACATCTAGCATAGTTGTTGTATGCACATTACCATGGTGATGTAATTCTGGGATGACATGGGTGTTATACTTTGTAAAGCTAGTATTCTCTAATTGCTCAATGGTGTCACTGACAGCTTCCTCAATAGGGAATACACCATAATGGCAACCGATGTTCTGTGCTAATTGGTAGGCCAAATCTTTTGTTATATCTGAGTTGTAACGGCTTGGCATATTGACTAAGTATAAATTCTCTGGCGGTAATACCGTGCTGTACAAAGCAGCATTAAGGGCAGAGTCGATACCACCTGAGGCACCAATGACAATCTTTTTAATCCCAGTTTGTGCTAAAAATTGACGAATACCGTATTGAAGGGATTTGAATAGGGTAGGGATGTAGGTAGGAGTTGTATCCTGTATATGATTTAAATCCTGTGTATGATATGTATCATTTTTATCACATCTATTATGTTCTAGGGACAGTTGAAGTGCTGTACTATCTTCAGAAGTATCCTGTTGTTCAGAGTTAGAATTTGAAAGTGGTTGCCACAAGGTATCTTTTAATAATGTAGGGCGTACTGTATTTTCAAAAGCTGGTACTTCTTCCACAACAGAACCATTCACATCATACAAAGTAGAACATCCATCATAAATGCAGATATTTTTGCCATTGTTTTGAATGCCTACATGATTTGCATAGGCAATCGGTGTGTTGTATCGTTTGGCTTGGTTCCTAAATAAGGCACGACGTTGTTCTTGTTTGTGAATAGTGTAAGGGGAGGAAGAACAATTAACGATCAAATCGATGTGCTGGCCTTTCGCTTTTGCAGATTCTAGCATAAGACTAGTTGGGCAATCTGGGTAGTGCGTATCCCAGCTATCTTCACAGATAACAGGAGCAATAGTAAAGTCGCCTTGACGTGTAGAAATAGTGAGAGGTTGGTTGATATCGGATAATGATAGATTACGTTCTTTTGCCACTACATTAGCGCTAGTGAAATAACGTGGCTCGTTAAAGTATCGATAACATGGCAATAATGTTTTTATGGTAAACGGATACGGTTGTGACGGGTTAGATACTAATTTACCTTTGGATGCTACATACAGAGCATTATACTTGCGAAGACTGCCGTCTAGATTGCGGAGGCTTTCATCAATACCTACATTACCAAAGATAATCGTAAGATTGGTGTTTTCAGTGGCTTTCACCAGTTCCTCACCGTAATAGAGACAATCCTTCACAAAGGGCACTTGGTCCCACAAGTCTCCAATCATATACCCACTGAGGCACAATTCTGGAAAGATAAGGATATCCGTGCTTACCGCCTTGGCATAGTCGATGGCATGCATTATAGATTGAAAGTTTGTAGCAGGCTCACCAGGGTGTACCTGAATTTGACCAAAAGCAATACGAATCATGGAGAACTCCTTTATTGTATAGATTAATATGTTGTTACTTGTTGATTATATTATAGCATTTTATAGGGGATTTGTAGTGGGGAGATAGTGAACATGGATATGTATTTTATTTTATTCGAAGATTCACCATAACATTAAATAATTTATATTTATAAGTGAAAATAAGAAATGAAACTTGACGGAGTATTAGGTTGGATTTATCATGTAACCAAGCTACCCCTCACATCCGTAAGGTTTGATATATTTTGGTGGTAGGATCCTTTGTTTTTGAAATTTGCAAGTTATCTATGATATATGGTATTCTTGTGCTATAAATAAATCTCCGCCGATGTGATAAGAAATGGCTTAAATGACAATTTTGTGTGTCATGTTAGAAGTTCAGGTTGTGTATATGAGGACTTCGCCGATATTAGTGGCTTAAAAGCCGTAGTTATCATAATAATAGAGGGTAGGGATAAAAAATAATCCCCAGTACGGGGACGGAAACCCACAACATCTTCTCCTTCAAAAAACTTTACATCTCTAAGTGATAAAAAATAATCCCCAGTACGGGGACGGAAACTTTACTAATTCCATGTTTGTATCGTATTCACACCATGAACCCGATAAAAAATAATCCCCAGTACGGGGACGGAAACTCATGCACAAAATCTATTCCCATGTGTATCATTGCGTCTTTTGATAAAAAATAATCCCCAGTACGGGGACGGAAACTCAAGCCCAGCAGGCAAACTACAGTATAAGGCAAGCACCGGATAAAAAATAATCCCCAGTACGGGGACGGAAACAAATATAAACCTCCAATATAATGTCCAATGTTAACTTTTTGTGATAAAAAATAATCCCCAGTACGGGGACGGAAACGCCCTTGTTCTTTTATTTTTTTCATCGCAAATCTTACATATGATAAAAAAATAATCCCCAGTACGGGGACGGAAACTTACCGTCATCAGAGATGTTATCTATTGCTGTATTGGCTTTGGCGATAAAAAAATAATCCCCAGTATGGGGACGGAAACTTATCAGTGCCGCCTTTATAGTTCTTGCTAAACTTCTTGGCAGATAAAAAAATAATCCCCGGTACGGGGACGGAACTCTACAATAATCCGTAAATACTCCTCGTTTTGCTTATCGATAAAAAATAATCCCCAGTACGGGGACGGAAACGTAACAAAAGCGGACGTTAATCTATGCTTTGTTTTACGAAAAAAAATAATCCCCAATACGGGGACGGAAATATAAAATTCCCCTGTTCATCGAACTGTACACGATAAGGACAATCGATAAAAACATAATCCCCAGTATGGGGACGGAAACTCATCATCTATTTCCTCCCATGATACTTCAACATAATCTAAATTGATAAAAAATAATCCTCAATACGGGGACGGAAACAATAAATTAGTTTTATTCTGCTTGTTTAAATACTTGACCATTGATAAAAAAATAATCCCCAGTACGGGGAAGGAAACCCACTGATTTTATGTCATTTATGAGTTGTATATTTATCTTGATAAAAAAAGAATCCCCAGTATGGGGGCGGAAACCTTGCGTGAGTTGTGAATGTAACTTTTAACATTTTAATTCCGATAAAAATAATCCCCAATACGGGGACGGAAACTTATGAAAGATTTCATTTTCTTTAGTGTTCTTGTACTTTGGTTTGAAAAAAATAATCCCCAGTACGGGGACAGAAACATGCAATGTATCCCATCATATGTTCTCCTAAATTTTTGCATGATAAAAAATAATCCCCAGTGCGGGGACGGATTATATTTTAATATAGTTTTGTATTATAAGGGAGGCATTTGTATGACGACTTTATATGTGACAGAATCAGGCTCGTTTATTAAACGAAAAGGTGGGCATGTTATTGTTGGTAGGAATCATGAAGTATTATTTGAAGTACCATTTGAGTCTATTGATGATGTAACAGTGTTTGACTCGGTTCATATTTCATCATCATTATTGACTGATTTTATATCTAATGGTATTCCAGTGACCTGGTTATCAGGATATGGGAAATATTTCGGTACTTTGATTAATACAAATACTGTAGATATTCATAAGCATCAGAGACAATTTACTATAAGGGGCGATAAAGAGTTCTGTTTAGCACTTAGTAAAAAGCTAATCAATGCTAAAATAAATAATCAGCTAACTATATTGAGACGCTATGAAAGGAATCTTCTTGATGATAGTGTTATGATGTCAATTAATAACATTTGTCATATCCGTAAGAATATACATAAAGCAATAAGCATTGAAGAATTGATGGGATATGAGGGGATCATTAGGCGCTTATATTTTGAAGGGCTAGGAAAGATTGTCCCCTTAGAATTCATTTTTACAAAACGAAGTAAACAGCCTCCATTAGATCCATTTAATGCCATGTTAGGATTAGGGTATAGTATGCTCTTTAATGAAATTATGGCAGGAGTTATTAATGCTGGATTACATCCTTTTTTAGGGTGCATGCATTCTATTAAGGGTGGGCATCCAGCCTTAGTATCTGATTTAATTGAAGAATGGAGAGCCCCCGTAATTGATTCATTAGTGCTTAATTTAGTTAAACGAAATATGATAGATGTAGATGAAGACTTTCAATATTCTGGTGAAGGGTGCTATTTAAATGGAGCAGGAAGAAAACTATTTTTGAGTGCCTATAATAAAAAGATAAAAAGCATGAATCAATATATGGATAGAGGACAAACATTTAGAGAATCTATTTTTAGTCAATGTAAAGCCTATGCATCAACAATTATGAATATAGATCTTGAGCGATATACACCAATAGAGATAAGATAGATATCTAGAAAATGATAATTCGATGGAGTACTTAATTATGAAAAAGTTTATAGTTTTGATTATTTATGATATAGTAGATAATAAGATACGATTAAAAATGGTGAAGTGCTTGGAACGATATGGTGTTCGTGTTCAAAAGTCAGCGTTTGAGGCATTGTTAAATCGTAAACAGTACGATGCTATGATTCGCCAATGTAGTCGTTTAATTAATCCGAATATTGATTCTTTGCGAATATATATTCTTGATGATTTAGTTAAGATATATACTTGGGGAATTGGAGAAAGAAAAGAACAAGATTGTGTCATATTATAAAGGATTCATGAGGGAGAAAACCATGGGGTGTTTAGAAACATTGGTAAAAGGTGCCTTATTACATGATATTGGAAAAGTAGTCTATCGCGCTAACGAAGGATTAGGAGATCATTCGATTGCGGGGGCTACTTTTTTGCGTTCTTATACAGAGGATAAGGAGTTATTGAGATGTGTTCAATATCACCATGGAAAGCAATTGTCTAAGGCCATAATTCCAGACACTAGTTTAGCCTATTTGGTGTATGAAGCAGATAATCTTGCATCGGCCCTGGACCGTAGAGAGTTTGATGAAGGTACTATGGTGGAGGGACAAACCTTCGACAAGAATATGCCGTTAATATCTGTATTTCATACATTTGGTGGAAATATTTCGAACACTGAGCAAAAATATCATCTTCGAGGTTTAGATGTAGCTAGCAATTATAATTATCCGAAAGATGGAAATATTTTAGCCACATCTGATACCTATAAAATGCTCTATCACACAATGAAAGATAATTTTTCTGTGCAAAGTATAGATGCCATGACGGTTAATGAATTATTACGGATTTATGAGGATACTACTAGTTTTGTTCCTTCTAGTACATACAGAAAAGAAGTAGCAGATATATCTTTGTACATGCACTCTAAGTTGACAGCAGCCATTGCTACATCTATGAAATTATATTTTCAAGAAAATGGTATAGAGGATTATAAAAAATATTGCTTTACAGATTCAAAAGTATTTCGTGAACAAGAATCTTTCATGATTATCTCTGGCGATATATCGGGCATACAGGATTTTATCTATACAGTATCATCTAAAGGTGCATTAAAGTCACTACGAGGTAGGTCTATATATTTAGAGGTTTTACTAGAGTCTATCATTGATTCTGTATTAGAAGATTTGCAATTAACACGTTGTAATTTACTATATTCTGGAGGCGGTCATTTTTATATACTTGGCCCTGCTACAGAAACTGCCAAAAGCGTTGTAAAGGCAGCGGAAATATCTGTCAATAGATGGTTACTTGACCATGTAGGCACTAAACTATATATTGCATTAGGCATGGCCACATGTACTGGAAATGATGTCATTAACGGAGAAATGCAACATAAATTATTTGGTGAAGCCAGTCGAGAAACTAGTAAAGGTAAAATATCTAGATATACCAAAGAAAACTTAGAAGACCTATTTAATCCTAATAGTAATATTAATTCTGTTAGAGATGGTGATAAAGAGTGCTCGATTTGTCATACCTCTTCAGTAGAACTACAACCATATGGTGATACGGAATCGCTAGCATGCCATATGTGTGACTCCTTATACAAATTGGGTGATGTATTAGTGCAATCGGAAAAGTCTGTACTAGGAATTGCAGAAGAACAAGCAGTACTAGAAAATATTCCATCGATTCCAGTGTATGCTAGGGATGCAACAAAATTGTATGTTATATCCAAACGTAAGGTAGAAGAGTTAGGTTATAGTGCTATTTGGAAACATATATATGTTATTAATGAAGCGGAAACGGGAAATCAAGTGGCCAATCGATTGTGGGTGGCCGACTATGTTAGCCGCAAGCCAAATGGCGATGTGTATGATTTTTCTGAGTTAGCAAACTTGAGTGGTTCCGACGCAGTCGGTATACAACGATTAGGTGTATTACGAGCAGATGTGGATAACTTAGGGGCTGCCTTTATTGGCGGATTCATTAATCATACTAAAGAAAATCCATTTCATTTTAATACATTTTCAAGGTATGCAGATTTATCAAGAGCTTTATCTATGTTTTTTAAAGTAGGTGTTAATAAAATTGTATCTGGCAATGTTAATGGTGTTGAAGATGCAAAAGATACCTATCGTCTTTGGAAAGGAGATACTAGTGAAAAAGGGCATATTCATATTATCTACTCTGGTGGGGATGATGTCTTTTTAGTAGGTCCCTGGGATGAGCTGCTGGAGGTGGCTATTGATATTAGTAAACGATTAAGAGATTTAACGGATGGCAAACTGACCATATCCGCAGGATTAGGCATGTTTACCCTTAGTTTTCCAATTACAAAAATGGCAGAGATAACAGGGGAATTAGAATCTGTAGCAAAGGATATGCCTGAAAAAGATAGTATTGCTTTATTTGGGTTTGATACAGAAAATAAAGGTAATGCTCCACGGTGTCGTCATGTATATACATGGGATCGGTTTATACAATCTGTACTAGGTGAAAAGTTTAATATGTTGCAGTCAATATTAGCAATATCTAAAGAAGGACCCATTTCAGATTCATCGAAGATGCCCTTTAAAAGAAGTACCATGTATAGAATTATGGAATTATTAGAAGAAATCATAGGAGATGATTTAGAAACAATTCATAGAGCTAGACTGTTATATACTTTGTCTCGTATGGAACCTGATCAAGCTAGTGAAGCACAATTAGAAGCATATAAGAAGTTTATTTCTATGATGTATGAGCACACTAAGGATAAAGAATCGGCTAGAGAATTATTAACAGCCATTCACATAGTAATATATGGTCTACGGGAGAAAGGAAAAAGGGAGGAATATCATGGCTGATTATGTAGAAAAAGCAGAAAAAGTGATTAAGGATTTAAAAAGAACAGATGAAGGTGTTATTGCTTTAAATACGAGCCAGCTTAGAAAGATTTTATCTGCTATTACTGATGTAAAAAATAAAGTAAAAGTTGAAATAGCTAAAAGCAAAGAGAAAGTGAAAACAATATCCCCAGAATTACAAATGGAAATTCGATTTCTTAAAACATTATTTTGTTATCAAGCTGGTCGTGAAATTGAAGAAAAAATTAAAAATCATAATGCGATTAATGCAGTTGATGATTTTATAAAAAAGGCTGAATTAATTTCTCGTTTAGATGCTATTGGTGGAGATATTGAGAAGTTTAATGAATACTGCAAGTATATAGAAGCATTAGTTGCATTCCATAAGTATTATTCAGCAATATCCACTAGAGATAAGAAATATAACACCAGTAATAGTCGAGGAAATAGTACTAGGGGGAGACGTTAATGATGAATGAAGAGATTAAAAATGTAATTCGTGGGAAAGTTATTATCAAAGGTAACTTAGTAGTCAAGACTGGTATGCATATTGGTGGAGGCAGCGATTATGCACCTATTGGATCTGTAGATAGTCCATTTGTTCGTGATGCGTTAACACAGGAACCAATTGTTCCAGGTAGTTCATTAAAAGGTAAAATTCGTACATTATTAGCACGCTATAGAAGTAAACGGTATATTGTCAATGAAATTCATAAAGATGATGAAGTTATAAAACGTTTATTTGGATCTACAATTCCTCAGATTATATCTCGTTTGCAATTTCAAGATTTGTTTGTATCTGAAGAGAGTAAGTCGTTATTTGAATCTATCGAAACTGATACGTATATGGGGGAAGTGAAGTTTGAAAACTCTATTAAACGGGCAAATGGTGAAGCTAATCCAAGGCAAATAGAGCGCGTACCTGCAGGTGCAAAGTTTGTATTCCAGTTAGTGTATACAGTAATTGATGAAACAGAACTTGAAGAAGATTTGAAAACTTTACGTACCGGAATAAAACTGCTAGAGTTAGATTATTTGGGTGGCCATGGAACACGTGGATATGGTCGCGTAGCGATTGAAAATATCAACGTAACATCATTCCCAGATGATGCTGCATTATGTGAACGATGTAAAGTCATTTTGCAAGGCTAAGGTGATGTAATGAGATATTATATCTTTCCTTTTACATTCACAAGTTCTGTGCACTTTGGAAACACTAATGAAGGTGGGTCGTTAGATAAAGTGCAAATAACTATATCGTCAGATACCTTTGTATCTGCTTGTGTGAATGAAATTGGATATAATCAAGTAGAAGTAGAGTGGTTTCTGGAGTCCTTGCGATTGGGACATATAAAAATTTCAAGCCTTTTTCCGTTTAAAAATCTAAGTCAAGAATTAGAGTTATTTGTGCCACGTCCAATTTATGTGGGACATAGAAAGTATGATGCCATCACTAATACTTCATTATTACAAGAACAAGTGAAGCAACAGAAAAAAATAAAGAAAATAGGTTATGTTCGTGCATCTAATCTATATAATGAGTCTGGTCAGTACTCACCGTCTGAAGTAACTGATGAACCTATTTTTGGACAGTTCCTCACATCTCAGCGAGTAGCATTAAGAGAAGATAATAGTAAGCCTTATGTAGTAGGATCTTTTAAGTTTGTACACGATGCAGGCCTATATTGTATACTTGGTGTAAAAAATGAAGGGGATATAGAAAGAGTTAAAGCGATTTTTGAGTTCTTAAGTTATACGGGCATTGGTGGGAAACGAAGTTCTGGTTATGGACAATTTATGCTAGAGAATGAGTTTGAGCTGGACGAATTACCATTGTGCGGTGATGATGCGGCGGCATTATATAATTTGTTGCATCAAGAAGGACCTATATATATGTCCGTTAGTGCAATTACACCCAAGGCAGATGAAATTGAAACACTAAGTCATGGTACGTATAAATTGAAGCGAAGAAGCGGATTTGTATATAGTGAATCTATAGTAGCCCCCTATAAACGAAATTCTTTTTATGCCTTGCAAGAAGGAAGTTGTATGCCTGTACAATTAGAGGGACAAGTAATAGAACTATATCATGATCAAAGCCCACATCCAATTTATAAATATATGAAAGGCTTTTGGCTGGGGGTGAATGTTGATGAGTAATAAATCCATACCGTTTACAATTCCATTTACATTAGAAGTAATTACACCAGTTTCTATTGGAAATGGACAAGAGCTTAGAGTATTTGACTATATTTTAGATAGCTCAAATCAAGATGTATATATTTTAAATCAGAAAAAATGGTTTCAATATTTAGACTCTTTACATAAACTTACTGACTATGAGGCATATATAAAATGTTATACATTAAAACAAACAAAAAAAACGATTTATGAATGGATGGAACGGACAATTGGGGTTCCTGATGATACAGTGTTATCTAGTCTTTCAAAACGTCAATTGCGTTGTGTGAAAAGTTCCCTATCTAAGAAATCATTAAATAATGTGTATTTATGTATGACTGCTCTTAACGGAATGCCGTATATTCCAGGTAGTTCCTTAAAGGGAGTTATTATTTCTGCTGTGATAGCTTATATAGTAGAAAATAATGAAGCATTTCGTCACGAATGGCAGAAAAAACTTATAGATGCTTCAAACAATGATAGAGAACTTCGTAGATGTACAAGAGAGTATGGAAAAGCTCTAGATATGTTGATACTATCGTGTATAAAAAAATCTACAGGAGAAGATATTAGAGACGGTGTAAAAAAACTATTTCATAGTGTTTCAGTATCAGATGTTATGTTACCATCAAAGGATAAAACAGCTACGTATATTTTACCTAGATATGATTCTGTAGCAGGACAATATGAAAGAAACGCGTTATCTGTATATAGAGAGTGCATTACGCCAAATACAAGGTTAAAAGGTATGTTGAGTGTTAATATTCAGGAATTACAAAAAGTAGGAATACACTCCATAACTGAATTAGTAAAAATTGTTGAAATGTATACGCAACGATTATTACAACGATGGAAACAAGTATTTAGAGGAAATGTTGAGCAATCATGTATATATGATTTAGAAGGTGTTACTTGTTTATTAGGAAGTAGTATTGGCTTTTTACATAAAACATTACTTTTACCTTTGTTTGACGATCCAAGAGATGAAGTGAATGTTGTAAAATCAGTGATAAGTTTACAAAAAGATTTTAAAATACATAAACATTGGCAAGATAGAATCATTTCCCCTCGAACCTTAAAGCTAACAAAGTATAAAGGAAAAGATTACATATTTGGAGGCGTAAAGTTACATTTTGAAAACGATTGAAATTAAAACTATAGAGTTTGATATTCATCTAGATAATGGACAAAAAATTGTACAGTCATTAGGTAGCGTATTACATGGTGTAATTATGTCTTGTATATCTACAGAGTATGCTACATTTTTACATACAACAGCAACACCTCCTTACCATCAATATGTGTATTATGATAAAGAGCGTAATACAAGTGTATGGCGTATTACTGCATTGACAATGGATAGTGTACGTGAGATTGTTGATTCCTTATATACTATTGCTCCTATAGTGAAGTTAGAACAAAAGAGTGGTAACTTAATTATTGATGAACGTAGAGTTGTATTAGAAACAACCTATGGAGATATAGCAAAATCTTATCTAGGAGAGGCTAAGCAATATAAGAAGATAGATATTCATTTTGTTACGCCTACTTCATTTAAGGTGAATCAAGAATATGCTATTTTCCCAGATATTGAAAAAATGATGAGAAGTTTCTTGAAAAAGTGGAATATCTTCAGTACATCAGATGTATATGATGATGAAGAGTTATTCCAGTCTACCTGTACTAACCTATATGTGGCAGATTATCGGATGCGATTGCAACGATTTTATCTAGAAAGAACTAAAATTCCAGGATTCCAAGGCGATTATACATTACTATGTAAACGCAATATGATTTTGTCTAATTTAGCAGCTATGCTATGTTATTATGGAACGCTTTGTGGTTGTGGTATCAAGGTAGCCATCGGTATGGGTGCTATGAAAGTAAATTTAGAAGAGATTAAGAGTTAGGTATGAAAATATTATATTCTGCTATAGGAACAACAGACCCTATACGGGGATGTTATGATGGAGGTATGCTCCATATAATTCGTCATTATAAGCCAGATATGGCTGTCTTATTTCTTTCGAAAGAAATGGTAGTAGAGGAAGAACGTAATCAGCAATATACAAAAGCAATTTCTTATGTAAATCCACAGTGTGTAGTAAGGTTAATAAAAACAGAGCTTCAAGAAGTCCACAAGATTGATGCATTGTATAGTTTAGTTGATGAATTTTATAGATTAAAAGATGAGTTTTCAGAAGCGGAATTTTTAATTAATTTAACATCTGGAACACCACAAATGTGTCAGTTGATGACATATCTTGCGATTGAAAATACAGATGTAACCGGGGTTCAGGTCGATACACCTACTGAGCGTTCAAATAGAACAGAACATGCATTGCAAGGTAATGAAGAAATTGATTATGTGATAGAATGTAACTTTGACAATGAACAAGGAACAAATAATCGCTGTCATGAACCTTTGCTACAGATAGTAAAGCGACGATTTCTAAAAGAAAGATGTATTTCGTTAGTAAAAGTATATGAATATAAACAAGCTCTCCAGGTACTTAAAGAATATAAGATGCTAGCTGAGGAGAAGGATAAGGAATATCTTGATATAATAGGTAAGCTACTACAACATAGTATGTATCGAAGTGCTTTTGAGTATGATACATCTTTGAACTATATTCCTAAAGAATTGAAACAAAGCCTTACGCACTCTATACTTTCTTCCAAAATAGAAATTAGAAACTTAATCGAATATTTATATATTGCACAAATTCGTATTGAAAAAGGGATGTATCAAGATTTCATAGTGAAATTGACGCCCTACTTATTCCAATTTATGAAATGTATTCTTAAAGAAACCTATAGAGTTAATTTTAGAAACATTGAGGTTAGAGGTCGTCGAGGGATGGTAGATCATCTCAAACTATCTAAAGAATATCCAGAATTGTATAAGTCCTGGGAGCGTTCTATGACTCAGTTAAATTATGATACTAAGGATTTTGAATTATCTTTTTTTCATATGTTTAATATGATACAGTTCCATTCCTATACTCAATCTGATTTAGTGAACAGGCTAAAAATTTTCACACCAATTTTAAAGAATGTTAGAAATATAGTAGCCCATGAGATTGCTACTATTACACAAGAGGATATACGTGAAGCTAGTGACGGTAAAGACTGCCAAGAAATCTTAGCTAATATGCGTTCTATGATGGAAAAATATATGAATATTCCCAAACAACAATTAAAACTGGTGTATACGTTGATAAATGACAAAATTATACATTATTTTGGCATGATGAAATAGTTTTATATGTGTTTTTTATAGTCCATAAAAGCTTTTACGTATAATCGATTATACCTATATTAAAGGTCGTATATGATATACTAGTTATGTAATATGAATTCTATCTTTCTCAAGGAGGAACTATATGTCAGCCATTGCTATTATTGGTGGTACCGGTGTGTACGATCCAAATATGTTTGAAACTATGACGGAATCGTCTTTGATGACACCTTATGGTGAGATTCATTATGTATGTGGCACTTATGAAGGTAAGACGGTGTACTTCTTAGCCCGTCATGGCCGTGATCATTCGATTCCACCGCACAAGATTAATTATCGTGCCAACATTTGGGGCTTGAAAAAGTTAGGTGTTAAGTTCATCGTATCTACCACAGCGGTTGGTTCGTTGGATGAGAACTTTGGACCTGGTCATTTTGTGTTGACTGACCAATTTTTAGACTTTACGAAAAACCGTGTGAATACATTCTACGAAGGTGGGGACCGTCCTGTGGCGCATGTGGATGTAACGGAACCATATAGTCCTGAGTTGCGCTCTATTGTTGAAAGTGCTGCGAGATCATTAGGCTTAACGGTTCACAATGGCGGCACCTACGTATGTACAGAGGGCCCTCGTTTTGAGTCTCCTGCTGAAATTCGCATGTACGCTATGTTAGGTGGACAAACAGTGGGCATGACAAATGTACCAGAGGTGACCTTAGCCAATGAAGCCGAAATGGCATATATGACAATTTCTATGATTACTAATTATGCTGCGGGCATTTCTGAATCTGCTTTGACCCATGGTGAAGTAGTAGATATGATGCAACAAATGGCAGAACAATTGCAATCGTTAGTGAAAGAAGTCATCAAAGGAATCGATGTGAATGCAGACTATCCTGCGCATCATCGTATGGCTGAGTATGGTGGCTTTCAATTATAATCTATCATGAAGAATCTAAAAGGAGAACATCAATGCAATCTTTAATTCGAGATATTTCCTTAGCCGCTGAAGGTCGTAAAAAAATCGACTGGGTAGCTAATTTTATGCCTACTTTAAATACATTAGGAGACCGTTTTGAAAAAGAGCAAACTTTCAAAGGTCAAACTATCGTGGTATCTGTTCATTTAGAAGCAAAAACTGCGTATTTATCTACCGTGTTAAAACGTGGTGGTGCTGATGTTATCGTTACAGGGTCCAATCCATTATCTACCCAAGATGATGTGGCAGCAGGACTTGTGGATATGGGATTGACTGTCTATGCTTGGTACAATTGTACAGACGAAGAATATACGATGTTCTTGAACAAAGCACTAGATCATAAACCGCATATCATCATCGACGACGGTGGCGACTTAGTAAGCTTACTTCACACGACTCGCCAAGATGCGAAAGAACGTTTATTGGGCGGTAGTGAAGAAACCACTACAGGCGTACACCGTTTGAAAGCTTTGGCTGAAGCGGAACAATTGACATTCCCTATGATCGCTGTTAACGATTCTAACTGTAAATACTTGTTCGACAATCGTTATGGTACAGGACAATCTGTTTGGGATGGCATTATGCGTACTACAAACTTGACGGTTACAGGTAAAAATGTAGTCGTTGCTGGTTATGGTTGGTGCGGTAAAGGTGTGGCACTTCGTGCCAAAGGCTTAGGCGCCCACGTGTATGTAACAGAAGTGGATCCAATTAAAGCTATCGAGGCTGTATTTGATGGATTCAAAGTATTGCCAATGGTGGAAGCAGCTAAAATAGGTGATATTTTCTGTACTGTCACGGGTTGTAAGGATGTCATCACAGAAGAACATTATGCAGTGATGAAAGACCGCGCTGTGCTTTGTAATGCGGGACATTTCGATTGCGAAGTCAATGTGAAAGACTTAGCAGCCATGGCAGTATCTCATGAACGAGTACGCCAAAATATCGAAGCCTACCATATGCAAGATGGTCGCCAATTGTATGTATTAGCAGAAGGTCGCCTTGTAAACCTAGCAGCAGGTGATGGACATCCAGCGGAAATCATGGACTTGTCCTTTGCAATGCAAGCCTTAGCAGCAGAATATATCTTGCACCATGGAGCAGACATGGAACATGATGTACATGTATTGCCATATGAAGTGGATGCAGAAATTGCGAAATTGAAATTGCAATCTATGGGCTACGATTTAGATACATTGACACAAGAACAATATGATTATTTATATACTGTAAACTAATAATGATGAAATTTTATTGATACATAGTAAATAAAATTGCAACTGTGTTAAACTGGCGATGAGAGTGATCATTTTCATCGCCAGTTTTAATATGCCTAAGTAGTAGATCGGGGCATACTTTTAAAAGGACATACTTGGTAACGGAACGTATCTATTTCTATTATTTGATTTTCAAAAAAGATATTTGTCCTCTGTATAAATACAAAAATGAGGAAAATATACGTGACTAGTTTACTAAATAAACTCATATATAAATTCTTATAATTATATTTGACAAACTACTCATGTTACATTCATAATAGATAAGAATAGGGTTTCTATAGAATTGTCATTTGTGTTTTAATCTGATAAAGAGAAAAAGATTGAGGTGGCTTTCAGAAACAGAAAATCCGTAAGATAGAGTTTTAAGGAGGAAGGTTGTAACATGAAAAAATCCATGTTCAAACGTGCACTAGCATTGGGTGCTACGGCTATTTTAGCTGCGGCGATCGCTGGTTGCGGTGGCAATAGTTCATCAACAAACAATGCAAATGAAGCAAAAGTAGCTTTATTGACTACGACGTCTGGCGCAGCAGCTGCCTATGGCGAATCCATTAAGAATGGTGCAGAGTTAGCAGTAGCACAAATTAATGGCGATGCTAACAATGTAAAAATTAATTTGTTAGTGGAAGATACAAAAGGTGACAAAAACGAAGCGATCAATGCGATGAATAAAGTCATTGCAAAAGATAAAGTCGTAGCTGTCATTGGACCTATGTTATCTGGCGAAATGATGGCAGCAGGCCCAATTGCTAACAAAAATAAAGTGGTAGCATTGGGTACTTCTACAACTGCAGAAGGCATCACTGATATCGGAGATTACATTTTCCGTAATGCCGTACCAGAATCCTTAGCAGTAGACGCAGCGATTCGTCAATCTCACAAAGTATTAGGCTTCAAAACAGCAGCGATTATGTACTCCAACAACAATGACCAAATGGTATCTGTAAATAATACTGCTAAAAAAGCGTTGGAATCTGAAGGAGTCCAAATTGTAGCGACAGAAACATTTGCTGATAAAGATACAGATTTCTCTGCACAGTTGACTAAAATCCAACAAGCAAAACCTGATATTATCATCGTTGCTTCCTTGTACCAAGAAGGTGCATTGATTATGAAAAAAATGCGTGAACTTGGCATGAACCAACCAGTAGTAGGTTCCAATGGTTTCAACAGCCCAGCGTTCATTAAAAATGCGGGTGCCGCTGCTGATGGTGCGATCGTAGGTACACCTTGGTTCCCTAACAAAGATGACCAAAAAGTTCGCGACTTCCGCAAAGCTTATGTAGAAAAATATGGTCATGAACCAGATCAATTCGCAGCACAAGCATATGATGCAGTATTCTTGTATGAAGCAGCGTTGAAAGCAGCAGGTTCTACAACAGATCGCGAAAAATTCCGTAATGCCTTAAAAGGTATTACAGACTTCGTAGGGGTAACTGGTAAATTCCAATTTAACGAAAAACGTGACCCATCTATGGAAGTTCAAGTTTTACAAATTAAAAACGGTCAGTTTGACGCATTACAAAAATAGGAGTAACACGATGTTTTTACAGCAATTAGTGAATGGCCTTACTTTAGGCAGTCTCTATGCAGTATTAGCTATCGGATTGACACTCGTGTTTGGTGTGTTAAACATCATCAACATGGCTCACGGAGGCATCTTTATGATAGGTGCCTTCGTGGGTTTATTTATGGTGACAGTCTTTGAAGCTAATATCTTCGTAGCCATCCTTGTGGCTATGGTCGTAGGGGCAATTCTTGGATATCTATTAGAATTTGTGGCACTTCGTCCACTTCGTAAGAAAAACGTATCCCATTTGGCGCCATTGATTTCTACAATTGGTGTCTCTATTTTTATTGAAAGTGTAGCCTTGCTTGTATGGGGCCCACAAACACGTTCATTCCCGCCAGATTTCATCGGTGGACTTATCGATTTTGGTATGTTCAAAATCTCCATGGTTCAAATCATTGGCCTTGGCGTATCCATTGTGTTAATGTTGATTTTAAATGTACTCATTAAAAAGACTAAAATTGGTAAAGCTATTCGTGCTGTATCTTTGAGCACAGAAACAGCATCCTTGTTGGGGATTAATCCGACTCTAGTTATTTCTGTAACGGTAATGTTAGCCTCCGCCTTAGGTTCTGCCGCGGGTGTATTGGTTGGCTTATCCTTCGATGCCGTTGAGCCTATGATGGGTGTTGTTATCGGATTTAAAGGCTTAGCTGTATTAATCCTAGGTGGTCTTGGTAATATTACAGGTGCTATGGTAGGTGGATTCATCTTAGGTGTATCTGAAGTATTCTCCGTTGCTTATGGAGCATCTTCGTACCGTGATGCCGTAGCCTTCGGTTTAATCATTCTCTTATTATTCTGGAGACCACAAGGGTTATTCGGATCCAAAGATAAGGGGGGTCGACCATGAGTGAAATTTTAAATCCATATTATCTACAAATTGTGATGTTCTTCATCATCAATGCTATTATGGGTATTTCCATTTTCTTCACCCTTTCTACAGGACAGTTGACATTGGGTGCGGCTGGCTTTATGAGCGTAGGTGCCTATGTGGGTGCTTTGCTTACTCTGAAAGCGGAGTTACCGATTCCAATTGCTATCTTCATTGGTGGCATCGTAGCGGCCTTAGTTGCTGTTGTGATTGGTTTGCCAACTACACGTTTGAAAGGTTTATACCTTGCCATTGCTACACTAGGCTTTGGTGAAGTAGTACGTGTTATCTTTTTGAATTTAGAAGTGACCAATGGAGCCTTGGGCCTTTCAGGCATTCCAGCGATTGCACAAGAATTAACAAACTATATGTATGAATTCGATATGGACGGTTTGTTAGACATCGATGCATTAACATGGGGTAACTTGTTAACGATCATTATCTTATTAGTGATTTTAGCGCTAGTGATATTGTTCTGTTTACGTATCCACAATAGTCGTGTAGGGCGTGCGTTCCAAGCTATCAAAGCTGATGACCATGCAGCAGAATTGATGGGTATCAATGTGGTGTATTACAAAATGTTAGCCTTTGTAATTGGTGCTTTCATTGCTGGTATTGGCGGTGGTTTGTATGCACATATTACAAACTTCATTAACCCTACAGATTTTAGCTATCACAAAGTAGTACAAATCTTATTATTCCCTGTATTTGGTGGTTCCAATGTAGTATGGGGGTCTGTACTAGGCTCTTTCATTTTGACATTGTTACCAGAAGTATTGCGTTTCTTAGCGGATTACCGGGATATTATTTATGGCGCATTACTAGTCATCTTGATGGCTGTTCGCCCAGATGGTATTTTGACAGAAGATTTGATGGACAAAATTTACCGCAAATTGGGCGTGAAAAAGAAAGTATATATTCCAGAAACGCAAGTGTTAACAGAACGCTTTGAAGCTTATAAGGCGCAAAGTAAGTCTGGTCAAGAATAGGAGGTACCCATGCTATTACAATTAGATGATGTAAGTAAAAGCTTTGGCGGTGTGGCTGCCTTGACAGGGGTTACCTTCCAAGTGAACCAAGGGGAAGTTTTTGGTGTAATTGGACCGAATGGGGCCGGCAAAACGACGCTATTTAATTTAATTACAGGCGTGTTCCCGGTGAGCACTGGTAATATTGTGTTCGATGGTATGAATGTGGTGGGTATTAAACCACATCGTACGGTGGAAATGGGGATTGCTAGAACGTTCCAAAATATTCGTTTGTTCGGTAACATGACGACCTTGGAGACTGTGCTGACAGGTATGCATTGTCGCACGGGTTCTGGTGTGTTATCTAGTTTCTTCCGTACAAAACGTCAACGAGTTGAAGAAGAGCGTTGTCGTGGTATTGCTTATGAGTTTTTGAAACTCGTTGGCTTAGAAGAAGATGCAGAAGAAGTAGCAACATCTTTGCCATATGGTAAACAACGTCGTTTAGAAATTGCTCGTGCCTTAGCAACACATCCGCAATTGATTCTGTTAGATGAACCAGCAGCCGGCATGAACGATAGCGAAACAGAAGTGTTGCGCCAATTGATCGGTAAAATTCGTGATTTGGGTATTACAGTGGTAGTCATTGAGCATGATATGGCGTTGATGATGAATATTTGTGACCGCTTGGCAGTGTTAAACTTCGGTAAAAAAATTGCAGAAGGAACGCCACAGGAAATTCAAAATCATCCAGATGTTATTGAAGCATACTTAGGAAAGGAGGAATAATATGTTAAAAATTGAAAATGTAGTGGCTGGTTATGGTCATATTACAGCATTAAAATCTATTAACTTAGAAGTTCCTCAAGGGTCCATTGTATCTTTGATCGGTGCCAATGGTGCTGGTAAATCTACAACTATGCGTTCCATCATGGGATTGGTAAAACCAACAGAAGGTTGCATTACCTTTGAAGGTAAGGATATAACATCTATGAAGACTCATGATATTGTGAAAGCTGGTATTTCCCTCGTTCCAGAAGGACGCCAAATTTTACAAGATATGAGTGTCTATGAAAATCTTGAAATGGGCGCTTACATTCGTAAGGATGCTGAAATCAACGATGATATTAAAAAAGTATTCAAGCGATTCCCTATTCTTGACGAACGTAGTTACCAATTAGGTGGTACTTTGTCTGGTGGACAACAACAAATGCTTGCCATCGGTCGTGCTTTAATGGCCCGTCCTAAATTATTGTTGCTAGATGAACCATCCATGGGTTTGGCACCGTTAGTGGTAAATGAAATCTTTGAAGTTATCAAGGAGATTAGCGCCGAAGGAACGACAGTATTGTTAGTAGAACAAAACGTACGTCAAGCTTTGAAAATTGCTGACTATGCATATGTACTGGAAACAGGTAAAATAGTTCTTTCTGGACCAGCCGAAGAGATTCGTCACGATCCTAGAGTGATGGAAGCGTACTTAGGTGGTAAAGTGGAATAATTCCCTAATTTTTATCTTGAATATTATAGAGAAATATATATAAAGATATATATAGGATTTAACACAGGTGTAATGACCTTGGCAGATAACTATATAAAGATAGCAGATATACAATCCATTGTGGTTGTGTATCTGCTTTTTGTTTTCTTTATTTTGAATGCATAGTTGTTACAAAGAGAAATCAGCGTATATGATATCATAAAAATATACAGAAAAAGTTATATAAACGCATATATACACCTTTATATACTAGATATGGGAACAGGAGATATTTATCAAAATATAAAAAAGTTGAATAGTAGAAAAAACTATTGTGTATACATAAGCTACATGTCTTGTAGGAGAACCATTTTTCTTGTAAACTAATAATATAAGTATAAATGTATAACTACTATAGGAAGGTGTTTACTATGAGTATGGCAGCAAAACAAGCGCGTGGGAAAAAAGCAAATGATGTGATCTTTGCAACAAACTCACAAGCCCAAGAGGCAGTAAGACAATATGGCAAAGAAAACGTGTTAAATGGAACTGTCGGATCTATCCTAGATGAAAATGGTGATATTGTTTTCTTAAAAGTGGTAGAAGATGAGTTTCGTAATTTGCCACGTAATGAATATGTTGCATATGCACCGATTGAGGGATTAAAAGAGTTTGTGGAAGCATGTAAACAAGAATGTTTCGGTCAATCTAGACCTGATGCCTATATTGAAGGAATAGCCACAGCTGGCGGTACAGGTGGGATTCATCATTTAGTTCACAATTATACAGAGTTGGGTGATACGGTAATCACTGCAGATTGGTATTGGGGTGCGTACAAACAAATATGCCATGACAATGGACGCGAATTACTTACCTACGCTCTATTCAATGAGAACTATGAGTTCAACTTTGAGGCGTTAGAATCCTTAGTATTAGATATAGCTAAGAAACAAGAGAATATTTTAGTTATTTTTAACACACCTGGTAATAATCCAACAGGTTTTTCTCTATGTGACAGCGATTGGGATAAAGTATTAGTGCTTGCGAATCGTTTAGTAAGTGCAGGAAGAAACAAAGTGATTATTGGAGTTGATGCTGCGTATATTGATTTCTCTGGCCCTAAAGAAGAGGTGCGTCGATTCTTTAAAAAATTTGAACATTTGTCAAAAGATATTTTAACAGTCGTATGCTACAGTATTTCCAAAGGATTTACTATGTACGGTCAACGTGTTGGCTGTATGTTGGGCATTACTTCTGATAAAGAAGTGGCACAGGAGTTTTTTGATATTAATCAAATGACATCCCGTGGTACATGGTCTAATATTAATCGACCAGCTATGCGTACAGTAGCCAATATTGTGCTTGATCCTAAGAAATTAAAATGCTATGAAGAAGAACGTAATTGTTACTCTCGTCTTGTAGAAGAACGGGCAGGTATTTTAGAGTGTGAAGGAAAAGCAATCGGCTTACCAATGTTGCCATATATGGGTGGTTTCTTTGCAACAATTCCAAGCGATAATCCAAAGGCCTTGGCAGATGAATTGAAGAAAGAAAATGTGTTTTTAATTCCTGTATCTGGTGGTGTGCGTATTGCTGTATGCTCGATTCCAAAACGACAAATTACTGGATTGGCACAGAGAATTTATGATGCAATGAAACGAGTAGCTCAATTATAAAAACAGAGAAAAGATAGAGACAATTGAATAGTTATTATAGCGGAAAAAAGATAGCTGAATCTATGATTCGGCTATCTTTTTTATTTTCCACTTGGTGTTTATATATGTTTTAATGGTGTTCATAGTCTCATTTTTTTAGGATAGAGATGCCTCGTTATATTGTTGGTAAAGTTAAAAACGAGGAAAAATGGAAAAACTTCCCCACTTTTTCCCACTATTCTGTACAGTTAAAAATGTTCGATTTTACACTCAATATACGAACATATACATAAATATTTAAATAAGTGTTCGCTATTAACAAATTGTAGGAAAAAAGTGTATAAATATCTATAAAAAGGGTGGTTATTTTGTTGTGAAAAGTGGGGAATTGTGGTAAAATTTACCATATAGTGGTAAATAGGGCAAATAGGTGAGAGAAAAGGAGGTGTCCTTGCTATGTTTAAAGGTGAATTTTCACATACAATCGATAGTAAAGGGCGCATGATCATTCCTGCCAAAATGCGTGAGCAACTGGGGGACACTTGTGTTGTAACACGATATTTTGACAATACCTTAGCCATTTATACCCAAGAAAAGTTTGAAGAGCTAGCAAAAAAATTAAGTTCTAAAAGCTCCAATAAAGCGAACCAACGTAGTTTGGTACGGTTTTTTGTAGGTGGTGCAGCAGACCTTGAGTTTGATAAACAAGGCCGTGTGTTGATACCAAGTAATCTTCGCGCCCACGGTGAGTTGAAAAAAGACGTGGTTGTAGTTGGTAATGGTGAACGCATCGAGATTTGGAGTAAAACTCGTTGGGATGCTTATAACAACGAAATTTACGGCAATATTGAGGCTATGGCAGAAGAACTTGATTTGGATGATATTGGATTTTAAGTGAGGAATTATGAACTTTCATCATGTGAGTGTATTACTCAATGAAACGCTAGACGGATTGGCGATTAAACCAAATGGAACCTATGTGGACTGTACATTAGGTGGTGGGGGACATTCCCATGCTATCGGTGAACGATTATCTTCAGAAGGCATGATGATTGGTTTAGATCAAGATGTGGCGGCATTAGAGGCAGCATCTCAGCGATTAGCTGATTTGACTTGCCAGGTGAAAGTCATCAAAACTAATTTCTCTCACTTAAAGCAAGCATTACACGAGGAAGGTATTTTTGAAGTCGATGGATTCGTTTTTGACTTAGGTGTATCGAGTCATCAATTAGATACAGCGGATCGAGGGTTTTCCTATATGCAAGATGGTCCGTTAGATATGCGTATGAATCAAACAGGAACTTTAACGGCAGAAACTATTGTAAATACTTATTCTAGTGAAGACTTATATCGTATTATCTGGGACTATGGTGAAGAACGATGGGCTAAACGAATTATTCAATTTATCCTAGAAGCTAGAGAAAAAGCGCCTATAGTGACAACCTTTCAGTTGGTGGATATCATTAAACGTGCCATACCTGCAAAGGCTAGGCAAGATGGACCACATCCAGCAAAACGAACATTTCAAGCTCTTCGTATAGAAGTGAATCAGGAACTGCAAATTTTGCATGATGCATTTGTAGATGCTGTATCCATGTTACAACCAGGTGGAAGAATTGCAGTGATTACTTTCCATTCCTTAGAGGATAGAATTACAAAGCAAACGTTTAAAGAGTTAGCACAGGGATGTACATGTCCACCGAATTTACCAGTGTGTGTGTGTCATCATGTACCCGTTGTAAAAGCAAAAAATAAGGCTATAGAGCCAAGTCACAAAGAAGTAGAAGAGAATCCACGGTCCCGTAGTGCCAAGTTGAGGGTAGCCGTGAAATTATAGTTGGGAGGAATTATTATGTTAGTACGAAAGGCTGCGTATTGGGAGCAATCAGCACCTTATGTAGAACCGGTCAGAAAGAAAAAAGTAAAAACACAAGCGTTCATTTGGGATTTGACCCCAGATATGCGTCAGTGTTTGTTAACTGTACTAATGGCGATGGTCTTAGGGTTGGTTTGCTTGCTCTTAACCGGTGTCACTGAAAATGCACGGAAAGAAACAGTCAATTTACAAGAACAAATTGTGTTAGAAAATCGTACTAATTATGAATATAATTTAGGCTTAGCAGAATTAAGATCTCCTACGCGCATTCAAAAAATAGCGCAACAAAAACTTGGCATGGTATTACCAGATAATTTCGTTTACACTACTAAAAATACAGTGGAAGAACGCAAAGTGACGATGAAAAAGGATATTAGAGAATGATGAAGGCAGTCCTTTTGGGCTGCTTTCTCTATGATTGGAGGAATCAATATGAAACGAGTGGAAGAAATTGTAAAAGTTGTATCTCCTACGAAGGTAGAAGGTCCTTTGACATCTGTTGTTAGCCATATTACAGCTGACTCTAGAACAGTACAAGAAGGTAGTTTATTTATCTGTTTAGTTGGTGCTACAGTGGATGCGCATAACTTTGTTGCAAAAGCAGTGGAAGATGGTGCGGTAGCGATTATTGCATCGAAACCTGTGACCGTGCCAGAACATGTAGCGGTTCTCTATGTGGATGATACAAGACAAGCCTTGCAAGATGCTGTACCATTTTTCTATGATTACCCAGCTTCTAAAATGCGTATGATTGGTGTAACAGGAACAAATGGTAAAACTACAACGACTCATATTATTGGTCATATGTTGCGCTCCCAAGGCTACACAGTGGGGATTATTGGGACTGTACATATTTTGATTGATGACCAATCGTACCCAATTCACAATACCACACCGGATGTAGCAGATTTGCAGCAAATTTTACAACAAATGGTGGATGCTGGTGTAACACATTGTATTATGGAAGTATCATCTCATGCCCTAGCATTGGGACGTACAGCGGGTGTAGAATATGATACAGCTGTATTTACTAATTTAACGCAAGATCATTTGGACTTTCATAAGACATTCGATAATTATTTAGCGGCAAAAGCTAAGCTATTTAAACAAGTTAGTGCCTCCTATCAGGTGAAAGAAGGTAAAGGCGCTGTTATTAATGTAGATGATGCCTATGGTCAAGCGATTGTAGATGTGACAACAGCACCTATGATTACATACAGTACAGAAGGCAAAGGTACAATGAATGCTTCTGATTTAGCGATTACTGCTAAATCTTCCCAATTCACTTTATCCTATGATGGAAAAATGTACCCAATTTCTACGAAAATTGCAGGTATGTTCAATGTGTATAATACCTTGGCTGCCGTAGGCGCTGCATTATATGAAGGGTTGACGATGGAACAGATTGTAAAATCATTATCTACTTTTACAGCTGTGCCAGGTCGATTTGAATTAATCGAAGAAGGGCAAGATTTTGCAGTCGTTGTAGATTATGCTCATACACCAGATGGATTAGAAAATATACTACAAACAGCGAAGAAAATTGTAGAAAATCGCATCTTAGTGGTCTTTGGCTGTGGTGGAGATCGAGATGCTACAAAACGCCCAATTATGGGACGTATTGCAGCGCAATTTGGGGATCGTGTATTTGTAACTTCAGATAACCCACGTACAGAAGACCCTGTACAAATCGTAAAAGATGTAGAGGTAGGTGTGAAAGAAGGTTTACATGATAGTGTCACTTATGAAGTCATTGTAGACCGTCGTGAAGCGATTCATAAGGCAATCAAAGAGGCAACTACAGGAGATGTAGTTATCATTGCAGGTAAAGGTCATGAAGATTATCAAATTTTAAAAGATGAAACCATTCACTTTGATGATCGTGAAGTGGCAAGAGAAGCCTTGAAGGAGAGATAATATGGCACAATTTACAGTGCAAGAAGTGCTAGAGGCAACACAGGGATCTTGTATAGGAACAAGTGCTTGCACCTTTGCAGATGTATCAACAGATACAAGGACGATCGGAAAAAATGGTTTATTTGTGGCATTGGAAGGGATGACATTTGATGGTCACGACTTTTTAACAGTTGCCAAAGAACGTGGTGCTACAGGTGCTGTGGTGAAACGTGGTAAAACCATTGATGGCTTAGTTTGTATTGAAGTAGAAGATACATTACGAGCCTACCAGCAGTTAGCAACTTATCATCGTAGACGCTTTCCTATCCCTGTAATTGGCATTACTGGTTCCTCTGGGAAAACAACCACAAAAGAAATGATTAGCGCTGTGTTAGAAAAAGCTTTTACAGTGCTCAAAACAGAGAAGAATTATAATAACGAAATTGGCGTTCCTAAGATGTTATTACAATTAACAGAAGACCATGATGTATGCGTACTTGAAATGGGGATGCGTGGGCTTGGTCAAATTGCTGAATTAGCGGAGATTGCGGAACCTACAATTGGTGTTATCACAAATGTAGGCACTAGCCATATTGAACTATTAGGGTCTCAAGACAATATTGGAAAGGCAAAGCAAGAATTGATTGAAGCCTTACCAAGTACAGGAGCAGCTGTATTAAATCATGATGATCCTTTTGTAGTGCCTATGCAAGACGTAACGGATGCAAAGGTTATGACCTATGGTATGCAAGAAGGCTCTCACGTACAAGGAACTCGATTAGAATATACGTCAAAAGGGATTAATTTTACCGTTCATGATGCATCAGGTGATTGGAATGTATTTTTGCCAATGATTGGGATTCACAATGTATATGATGCATTATCTGCTATTGCAGTGGGTACCATTTTAGGTGTGCCAAAAGCAGAAATTGTGGAGGCTTTTAAGGAGTTTCCAGGGATTTCTATGCGACAAGAGATTGTAGCATTTCCAACTTTCACGGTTTTGAACGATGCCTATAATGCCAATCCCAATAGTATGGCAGAGTCCATTCGTGCTATGGGACAGTTGCAAGGGACTCGTAAAATTGCTATGCTAGGAGATATGTTAGAGTTAGGTGACCATTCTAAAGCAGCTCATGAGGAGATTGGCAGGATTCTCGGCGAAGAACAGTATGATATGGTATTTACCTTTGGTGATATGATGAAGATAACTGCTTCTGTGGCGAAACAAGCAGGTGTTCCTTATGTCTATGTAGGAAAGAGTCATCTTGATATTGCCAATACCTACTATGATGTAAAACAAGATGGCGATGTGATTCTAGTGAAAGGCTCTCGTGGTCTTAAAATGGAACGTATTATAGAAGATTTTAAAGAACGACATGAATAAGTAAGGAGACATGTGACATGAATATGGACTATGCAGTAGCCTTTGGCTTAGCCCTGATAAGTACATTAGTATTCGGTAAAATAGGGATTCCTCTGTTGCAGCGACTGAAAGCGCAACAATCGATTCGTGAAGATGGACCTCAGGCACATTTAGCTAAAGCGGGGACACCTACAATGGGCGGTTTATTTATGATGCTAGCCTTAGTTATAACTGTATGCATAGTGCCACCCTATTCTGTAACATTGTGGATGCTATTATTTTTAACATTAGGTCATGGTGCATTAGGGTTTAGTGATGATTTTATTAAAGCTGTGAAACGCCGTAATTTAGGGTTAACAGCAAAACAAAAATTACTAGGTCAAGCGGTGCTAGCTATCGTATTTTGTTATATCTCTATTGCCTATGCAGCGTTGCCAACTACTTTGTGGATTCCTTTAGTGGATATCACTGTAGATCTTGGCTACGCCTATTATGTATTGGCGTTTATCATTATTTTGGGGACAACGAATGCGGTTAACTTAACAGATGGCTTAGATGGATTGGCAACTGGTATTTCTGCTATTGCAGGAGCGGCTTTTGCAGTGGTAGGATTATTAGTAGGGTCCTTGAGTGTCACTTTCTTTGGTATCATCGTAAGTGCGGTTTGTTTAGGATTCTTATATTTCAATGCAAATCCGGCAAAAGTATTTATGGGTGATACAGGCTCCTTAGCATTAGGTGGTGCTTTTGCGGGAATGGCTATTGCTACAAAAACAGAACTTCTATTAATTGTGATAGGCTTTGTATTTGTAGTAGAAGCATTATCTGTAATTTTACAGGTAGCCTCTTTTAAAACTAGAGGGGTTCGTATTTTTCGTATGAGCCCAATTCACCATCACTTTGAATTAGGTGGTTGGAGTGAGCGAAAAGTGGTATATGTATTCTGGGCTGTTTCTTTGATAACGGCTTTGTTAGGCATTGCACTGTTAAGCATGAAATAATATAGATTACGGCTCTACTAGTAAGAGCCGTTATTCTTGCATATAGGGTTAGGTGGTTAGAATGGATTATTCAGGTTCGCATATATTGGTATTAGGTGCCGGTCTTAGTGGTATTGGCGTGGCCCACACATTGGCTAAATTAGGCGCTACAGTGACGCTTAATGATTATAAAAAAATTGATTTTGATCCAGCTGAAAGCCAGCGTTTGGCAGAGAATCATATAGAAGTGATTACAGGGCAACAAGATTTTGTGTTACTTGATACGGCTACTAGAGTGGTTGTATCACCTGGTATTTCTTTAGAGATACCTATCATTCAAGAGGCGAAAAAAAGAAATATTCCTGTGGTAGGAGAAGTGGAGATTGCATATGAAGTATCAAAAGCTCCTATTTTAGGTGTAACAGGTACAAATGGTAAAACTACAACGACTTCCTTACTAGCAGAAGTTCTGAAAGAAGCTAAATGGGATGTCTATGTAGGCGGTAATATTGGCTACTCTCTTAGTGAGCAAGCCTTGGCAGTGCCTGAAACAGGTGTGTTAGTGGCTGAACTTTCATCGTATCAATTGGAGAGTATTGATAAGTTTCGTACGAAAGGGGCTATCTTGCTAAATGTGACTCCAGACCATTTGTTACGTCATAAAACAATGGAACGATATCAAGAGGCTAAAGAAAATATTTTCCGTAATCAAGAATTAGGAGATTGGACAGTATTAAACTTTGATTCTCCTATCGTGGCGGATATGGCAAAACGAGTAAAAGGACATGTGTTAGGAATTAGTCAAGAACGACCTGTCACAGATGGAGCGTATTTTGAAAACAATACATGCTATGCAGTGATGCATGGTAACTCAGTGCCAGTGATTACGACAAAAGATATTCATATTCCAGGGTCTCACAATATTGAAAATATTTTGAGTGTTATTGCCCTAACCTACGCATTGGGTGTGTCTGTAGAAGATATTTATCAGGCTATTGCAAAGTTCCATGGTGTGGCACATCGCCTAGAACGGATTCGTACTCTAAATGGTGTTACGTACTATAACGATTCTAAAGCAACCAATACGGATTCTACTATTAAAGCCTTAGAGTCTTTTACTTCTCCTCTTGTGTTGATCGCAGGTGGTAAGGATAAAATGACCGACTTAGAGGATATGATGGAACTAGTAAAAACCAATGTAAAAGAATTAATTCTTATTGGTGAAGCAGCACAGCGCTTTGCAGAAGCAGCGGTAAAAGTGGGCGTACCTCATATTCATCGTTGTGAATCTATGGAAGAAGCTGTATCTTTAAGTGCTCGTATTGCAGAAGAAGGTGATGTAGTATTATTGTCTCCAGCCTGTGCAAGTTTTGACTGGTATGCACGATTTGAAGATAGAGGCGATCATTTCAGAAGATTAGTAGAACGATTGTAAGGGGTCATACATGAATATCATGATTTCAGGTGGAGGTACTGGTGGTCATATTTATCCAGCCCTCACGATTTATAAAACATTAGACACAATGGTAGATGCTAACTTTCTTTATGTAGGAACTGAAAGAGGCCTAGAGTCACGGATTGTTCCTAAAGAAGGGATTCCATTTACTACATTACCTGTGCAAGGATTGCAACGTAAATTGTCCTTAGATACATTGGTAACAGCAGGTAAAACACTGTCCTCCTTATGGAAAGCAAATCAGTTAATTTCCGAGTTTAAACCAGATATTGTTATTGGTACAGGTGGCTATGTATGTGGTCCTTTACTATTAGCAGCTGCCTTACGTGGGATTCCTACATTAATTCAAGAACAAAATGTAGTACCAGGCATAACGAATAAAATTTTGAGCCGTTTTGTTGATGTGGTAGCTGTAGGATATGAAGAAGCAATTCCACAGTTTCCAAAAGCAAAGCAAGTGGTGTATACAGGGAATCCTGTACGTCCCAATGTAGTTGCTGCAAATCGAGAAGAAGCTAGAGCTTACTTTGGATTACAAAACGATCAAACAGCTATCTTAGTGGCTGGTGGATCCCGTGGTGCACGGAGTATTAATACAGCGATGCAAGCCGTTCATGAACAATACAAAGGTAGAGAGGATATTAAAATTATCCATGCTACAGGTACTGATGAATACAGTCGGGTTTGTGAAAGATTAGGCATACATGAAGGAGAGGTTTACAGTCCAACATCATATATTGTTCCTTACTTAGACAATATGGATATGGCTATGGCTGCATCAGATATGGCCATATTCCGATCTGGAGCCATAGGGCTAGCAGAATTAGCTGTACGTGGCATACCATCTATCCTAATTCCTTATCCCTATGCAGCTGCTGACCATCAAACATTTAATGCAAAAGCATTCGTAGAGGCAGGTGCGTCTACGATGATTGTAGATAAAGAATTAGATGGCACAAGATTACTACAAGCGGTAGATGCAATGTTAGCGGATTGGGGATGTCGCGAACGTATGGCACAAGCCACATTACAATTAGGAAAGCCTGAGGCAGCTATAGAAATTGCTAAGTTGGCTCTATCTATTAAGAAATCATAGGAGGGAGTATCTCTATGTTAGATACCTATCAACGTATACATTTAATCGGCATTGCCGGTTCCGGCATGCGTGCCATTGCGCATGTATTGATTGAAAAAGGATTTATTGTATCTGGTTCTGATATTCAAGAATCTGCCATAACAGAAAAATTTAGAAATGCAGGGGCTACCATTTTTATGGGACATGATGCTGCTCATGTAGAAGGAGTAGATGTGGTTATTCGCTCTACTGCCATCCATGATGATAATCCTGAAATTGTCGGAGCTAGAGAACGAAATATTCCAATTTTACACCGTTCGGACGTGGTGAAAGCAGTGTTAGATGAAACCTATGGTATTGCTGTTGCTGGTGCACATGGTAAGACTACAACTACGTCTATGATTGGACAAATTTTCATGGAAGCAAATCAAGATCCAACTATCATCATCGGTGGAGAAGTGGATTATTTAAATGGTAGTAGCCATGTAGGTAAAGGTAAATATAGTATTGCTGAAGCTGATGAAAGTGATGGTTCTTTCTTGCACTTAAATCCTAAGCGTATTGTAATCACGAATATTGAAAATGACCACATGGACCATTATCGGACAGTGGAAAACTTATTACGAGCTTTCACAGAGTTTTCTATGAAATTGCCAGAAGATGGTATTGCTGTGGTATGTGGTGATAATCCATCAATTCGACGGATTATGCCAGATATTAAACGTCAATGCATTACCTATGGTTTAGGGGCAGGCAACGATTATCGTATTGAGAACTTGCGCATTGAACAAGGGATTACTACCTTTGAAGTGGTTCATAACGAGACTGTGCTAGGTACATTACGTTTAGCTGTACCGGGCCAACATAATGCGTTGAATGCACTAGGAGCACTTGTAGTGGCCTTGGGAGAAGGAATCTCCTTTGAAGTAGTTGCTCAAGCGCTGCGTAAATTTATTGGGGCAAAACGTCGCTTTGAAACGAAAGGCCATGTAAAAGATGTTTGGGTGGTAGATGATTATGCACATCACCCTACAGAAATTGCGGCTACAATTAAAGCGGCAAAATCTCTGGAAGACCATCGTGTGGTAATTCTATTCCAACCGCATCGATATAGTCGTACCAAATTGTTACTACGTGAATTTGGCACGGCTTTCAAAGAAGCTGATCTAGTTTTTATTACAGATATTTATAGTGCTGGTGAAAAACCTGAGGCTGGAATTGATGGTATGTCTATTCCATTGATGATTAAAGAGTTGACGGGTAAAGAAATTCATTATGTGGCTGATGTGAATACATTGCCAGAAACTGTATTAGAGTTCATTCAACCTAATGACTTAGTCATCACTATGGGGGCAGGTAATATTAATCAATTTGGACCTAAACTATTAGCTTTATTGGAGGATAAATAAAGTGAAGGATAAACGTATTATCGTCCTCATGGGAGGACCATCAAAAGAAGCTGATGTATCTAGAAGAACAGCGGCAGCTATTGCAGAAGCATTACAAAGCAAAGGCTATGAGGCTACAACATTAGAATGTAATCCTAGTACAGTAGTACGAGACTTGCAAGATTTACAGTGTGATGTTGTATTTAATGCCATCCATGGCAAATATGGCGAAGACGGAGCTTTACAAGGGGCTCTTGAAATGGCAGGTATTCCTTACACGGGGTCTGGTGTTATGGCTCATGCGGTAGGTATGAACAAAAAAATGAGTAAACATGTATTTTTAGGAGCTCACATCCCCACAGCAAATTCAAAATCCTATGATAGCCATTTAGAATCTGTGGATGAAATCTTAGAAGATATTCATGCTAATTTCAAAGTGCCATTTGTTGTGAAAGCAGCTAGTCAAGGATCTAGTATTGGTGTCGCTATTATTAAAGATGAAGCAACTGTTAATACAGAAGTCAAAGAAGTATTAGACATAGACCATGTCATCGTAGTAGAAGAATTTGTAGATGGTAGAGAATTTACTGTATCTGTATTAGATGGTAAAGCTTTGCCAGTGATTGAAATTCGACCACATTCAGGGGAATATGATTATGCCTCTAAATACACAACAGGTGCTACTGATTATTTGGTGCCAGCACCGATTACAGAAGAACAAGCTGCTGCCATGCAACGTATTGGCGAATCTGTTTATCAACAAATGCAATGCGCAGGTGTAATCCGTGTGGATATCATGATGAACAGTACAGATGATATGTTTGTATTGGAATATAATACGGTACCTGGTATGACAGCTACCTCATTAGTGCCGAAAGCAGCAAGAGCAGTGGGTATTGAATTTCCTGAATTATGCGAACAAATTCTTCAGTCCGCTGGACTGCATAAATTTTAGGAGTGGTTATGAAGGTACATGGGTTTCAAAACCAGGAGGAGCAGAGTAGTTCTCCAATTGGAGAACAACCAATCAGTGAAAGAACAATTTCTGGCATAGAGGAAGATGGATGGGAAATTGTCACCATAGATACCCCTGAAGGACCTAAACGTGTGCGTCGCAGACGAAAGATAAAACGACGCAAACAATCAAAAACAGCAGTTTGGAAGGTGGTCATTGGTGCATGCATTTTGATTGGTCTTTTCACATTACCTTTGCCAATTGGTCAAATTCAAGTGACAGGGACTAGTCAATTAACCTCAGAAGATGTGGTGCACATAGGTGATTTAGGATATCCTGTTAATATCTTAAGAGTTAGAACAGGCGCTTTAGAAGAGCGTTTACAAAAGGACATACGTGTTGATACAGCACATGTATCCTATGCATTACCACTTACTTTGCAGGTAGATGTAAAAGAACGAAAGGCGTTGGTTGTAGTTCCCTCTCAATTTGGATTTGTTTCTTTGGATCGAAACGGTATGGTTATCGCTAGTAGTGCTACCATTCCTGACACAACGGTGCCTATTATATCTGGAGTGCGATTAGGGAATGCATTATTAGGCGATACTATTGAAGCTGAGGGAATCCGCGGAGCTATTGCGTATATGGAAGCTTTCACTGAAGAGGGACGAAAGAAAATCGGTGAAATTAATGTAGGTGATGCCGACAAAATGATTGCCTATACAGTAGAGGGTTTACCAATTCATATTGGAGACCGTAATGATTTAGAAGAAAAAGCAAAAATAACTACAGATATGCTTGTAGATATTGCACAACGGCATGTATCTGCTGAGTTTATCGACGTAAATATTAAATCCCCTTTTATTAAATCACAATAAAGGAGTACAAAGTTGAAACAAGGGCGTATCGCCATAGCCGTAGTAAGTATGATTGTAGGGGTCATGCTTGTTACGCAGTACAGAATGACACAAACTATTGCAGAGGGCAATATAAACTTGCAAAGAAGTGGAGAATTGGCGCTAAAGATTAATTCTCTTCAAGAAGAACGGGCGGGCCTTAAAAAACAAATTGCTACTATGAAAGAAGAAGGAAGTCTAGAAGGGATGAAAGAAGAAAATCGATTATTATCCCTTAGGGCTTCCTTAGTCGATGTAGAAGGTCCAGGTGTGGTCTTAACCATAACAGATAGCAAAACGCCAGTGAAAAATGGAGAAAATCCCAATTTATATTTAATTCATGATGAAGATATGCTTCGCATTGTCAACGAATTAAGAGCGGCTGGAGCAGAGGCTATCTCTATTAATGATCAACGGTTGATAGGAACTTCGGAAATTCGTTGCTCCGGCCCTACCGTTACAGTTAACGGAAAAATTTTTGCCCCACCATTTATGATTAAGGCTATTGGAGACACAAAAACATTGCATTCTGCCCTTACTATGAGAGGTGGAGTCGTGGAGTCTCTTAAATATTGGGGAATTGAAGTGAAAATTCAAGATGAAGATCATGTAATAGTCCCAGCTTATGATGGAACGATAAAACAAAATTACATCAAAGTGAAGGGAGGTCAATGATGGTATACGTATGGGTTATAGGCGGTTTAATACTGGGGGTTATCATTGGTATTATGACACCTTTTGATATACCAGTAGCCTATGCTAAATATACTTCAGTGGCACTTCTAGCTGCTTTGGATTCTGTTTTTGGTGGTACAAGAGCAGCCATAGAAAGAACATTTGGATTGTCTATATTTATTACAGGGTTCTTTTCCAACTCCTTATTAGCAGCTTTATTGGTGTTTTTAGGGAATGAGGTTGGCATAGATTTATATTATGTGGCACTGATTTCATTTGGGTTGCGGTTGTTTCAAAATACAGCAGCTATTCGTAGATTATTATTAACTAAACGACTACATAGATAGAAAAAATAAAGACAATGATTGACTTTCATTGAAAAAATATTAAATATATTGTAAAATAAAAGCAAATTATAAATGATAAGATAGACTAGTAGTATAATGTCATTGTAAAAGAATATGAAATATATCTCTAGTAAAGAGGAGGAGCATTCGATGTCAGAGTTTGCAAAAATTAAAGTTATTGGTGTTGGTGGCGGCGGCGGAAATGCCGTATCTCGTATGATTGGCAGCGACTTGGAAAATGTGGATTTTCTAGTGGCTAACACAGAAACACAAGCCTTAGATGGTACTAATGTACCTGTTCGTATCCAAATCGGTGAGAAAGCTACTAAAGGCTTAGGCGCTGGTGCTAATCCAGAAGTAGGCCGTGAAGCAGCTGAAGAAAGTCGCGAAGATATTCTAAAAGCATTGCAAGGCGCTGATATGGTATTCGTAACTGCTGGTATGGGTGGTGGTACTGGTACTGGTGCAGCTCCTGTAGTAGCAGAATGTGCTCGTGAAGCTGGCGCATTAACAGTAGGTGTTGTAACAAAACCATTCGGCTTTGAAGGTAAAAAACGTAAAGAACAAGCTGAACGCGGTATTGAAGCATTAACTGGTAAAGTTGATACAATCATCACAATTCCAAATGACCGTTTGTTGGGTATTATTGACCGTAAAACATCTTTAAAAGATGCATTCTTGACTGCTGATGAAGTATTACGTCAAGGTATCAAAGGTATTTCTGACTTAATTACAAAACCAGGTTTAATCAACCTAGACTTTGCTGACGTAAAAACTATCATGACGAACCAAGGTGAAGCCTTGATGGGTATCGGCGTAGGCGAAGGTGAAAATCGTGCTGTAGATGCTGCAAAACAAGCAATCAATAGCCCATTATTGGAAACTTCCATTGATGGCGCAAAAGGTATTTTGTTAAACATTACTGGTAGCGAAGAATTAAGCTTATTTGAAATCAATGAAGCAGCAGAAATTATTTCTGAAGCAGCGGATCCAGAAGCAAATATTATCTTCGGTTCTGTTATCGATGAAAATGTTGGTGATAAAGTATTCATTACTGTTGTTGCTACTGGTTTTGGTGACCAAGGTTCTTCTAATGGTTTTGCTCGTAAAAGCCCATTTGGTGTTACAGGAAACTCTCCAGACGTACCAGCTTTCATGAAACGATAAGATTCTCATACAAGGAGGATATTATGAAGAAAATCATAGTAGCCACAGCAGTGTTAGCTGCCTTTAGTGCTTCTGCATTTGCAGCTGCTGTTCCCGTGACAAATATTAATGCTGGTGAAACAAAAGTAGCCGCTGAATATTCTCTATCTAAAAAAACAGCACAAGACACAAAACGCAAAGATGGTTTTGGTGTATCTGCACAGCAAGGTATATCCGATAATTTAGCTGCACAATATTCTTTTAATAAAGTGCATCGTACTGGAACAGATATCAAAGATCATCAATTAGCCGGTGCCTATGCGGTACATCCTAATATCAATGTCTATGGCGCTGGTACCTATGTAGATATGGGACCAAAACAAAATGGGTTTGGTTATCAAGCAGGCGTGATTGGACATACTCAATTAGCTGATAAAATTGAAGGCTTTGCTAAAGTAGGTTTTGGTAATGATATTAAAGGAACTTACCAAGTAGGAGCTTCCTATGGATTGCGTCCAGATATTGATTTGAATGTATATTACCAATACGATCAATATAATATGAATCAAAATAAAACTGATGTAAAAGGATTACATGCAGGTGTAGGGTATACTTTCTAATTTGAAAGTACCCTATCAGTTGTACTAGTTTGCATCATGTGAGGACTGTAGTGTAAGAGTGTAAACTCTGCATTACAGTCCTTTTGATTTTATTATGTGATATATATGAGTAGGCAATCACTGTATGTAAACAATTAATTTGAAAAATAGGTTGACTATCTACAGTTTGATTAATTATAATAAAGGTGTAACAGAATGTAAGAATCATGTAAGCTTGTAAGATCCAGTATAACCCATGCTATGGGGGAGGAGGCACTATGCATACACTATGTAAGGGCTTGACAAGTGTAAGGGAAATTCCTAATACCGTGATTGTACGTAATGTACAATTTAAACGAACTACAAGATCACCACAGTTACAAATTAACTATACCCCAAGAAAGCAAGAACATATAGTGACTGTTTGTAATTCGAAAGGCACTTTGGTGTCCACGATGTTAGAACGGTTCGATTCCGAACGGAATCACCATGATGAAGTTTCATTGGGAGAAATGCCAAAGGTTTGGCCAGGTGAATTGAAAGATAAAACAAGAACAAAGTTCGTGTTTACACCGGAATCCATTCTCGAATTTGCTGATGCTATTCAGGATGATAATCCTATCTATCGAGAAGAAATTCCCGTTGTACCGGAACTAATGGTTTTATCACATATGGCACATCATGTATTAGATGAAGCAATGTTACTTCAATTAGATATTACGTTTTCTGCACCGTTTTATGGTGGAGATGTTATTTCTGTAGAAAAATTTATGATCCATTCGGAAAAGCATACGCAAATTGGTGAGTGCGAATTAGTCGGTACTCATGGTGGGCGTGCCCGCTGTAAATGGATTTATGAAGAGGAGTTAGCGAATGTTAAAGACTAGAGATTTGACAAAAATGGCGTTACTAGTGGCATTAGCCTGTGTAATGGCACAATTATCGATTCCAAACCCTATGGGTGTGGGAATGATTTCTTTAATTACCATTGCCTTATGTTTGATTGGCTTATTGTTACCACCAAAACAAGCATTTTTGACATTATTAGTCTATGTACTGTTAGGAGCAGTTGGATTACCTGTATTTACTGGATTTACCGGTGGCATGGGAAAAATACTGGGCCCTACAGGCGGATTTATTTTGATTTGGCCTATCGCTTATACTGCGGTTAGTTGTTTAAAGGGAACAGAAAAAAGTTTCCTTAGATATGCTGTAGTAGCTACGGTAGTGAGTATTGTGATTACCTATGTAGCGGCAGTGCCGTACTTCATGTCTGTTGCAAATATACCATTTACTGCTGATGGATTGCAAAAAGCTTTGGGTATTTTGTTCTATCCATTTATTATCGGTGATATTGTAAAAGCAATTTTATCTGCATGGATTGCTACAAAAATTAAATTCTAATTATTTATGTAGAATGGCGATCAGATCCTTTTGGATTTGGTCGCTTTTGTTATTTGGAAAATGTCAACTAATGTTCTATATCTATTTGTCATTGTCCGAAAGTCTTTATCCTAGGCAATTTTCAAAGAATAATGGAATATAGTTCTCTATAAAAGTGTGATTCTACTACTTTTTACATCAATGCTATATCTAATTGGTATACATGATATAGTGGTTTTTATTGAAATGAACTACAATATATAGTAAACTGAACATAATGAATCCCATAAGGGTAACCGATAGTGGCAATCTTATGTTATAAATGTAGATTTAAGACACTTTACATAGGTGCTCCGAAGAATGGATATATTTTTTGGAACTTATAAAATGCCTAGACACTACAGGTTAAGTGAGAATTATCTACATGTGTAGACAGAAGTTGGATAGGAGCATGGAGTGCTCTTTTTATATGTCCAAATATTGATCAACATCTACATAGTATGTATATCTTTGTTTATACATTGTATGTATGATTCATACTAAATCGATACTGCTCCGTTATGATCATTTGAACGGTACAGCGAGTAAATAGGAGGCTATATTATGATACATGTGATAAAAAGAGATGGTACGATTGCTGATTTCGATAAAGAAAAAATTATTGTAGCTATTGAAAAAGCTATGCATAGTAGTACAGGAGTATATACACCTGGATTGGCTTTAAAAATTTCTGATGAAATTGAATCCTATGCAGAAAAAATGGGGCGCAACATTACAATCTATGCTATCGAAGATCAAGTGTACTATAAACTCCTAGAGAATAATAATCCTGCAACGGCACGGGCCTATGAAAATTATAAAGCAGTACAAGCTTTCAAACGTGTAGAAAATACAACGGATAAAGATGTATTTGGTTTATTGAATAAATCAAATGTGGCAGTTCTTGATGAAAACTCTAATAAAGATGCTTCTATTGTATCCACACAACGTGATTTGATTGCTGGTGAAGTAAGTAAAGATATTGCTCGTAGAAAGTTAATTCCTACAGATATTGTACAAGCGCATGATAGCGGGGCTATTCATTTTCATGATATGGATTATATCATCCAGCCTATGTTCAATTGCTGTTTAGTGAATTTAGAAGATATGCTAACCAATGGAACAGTTATCAATGGTAAACGCATTGATACACCGAAGTCATTCCAAGTAGCATGTACGGTGACGACACAAATTATTGCACAGGTTGCTTCTGGTCAATATGGTGGTCAAAGTATTAATGGGATTGACCGCATTTTGGCGCCTTATGTAAGAAAATCTTATGATAAATATTTAGAGTTGACCTTGCAAGAACAGGTCGAAGTGTATGGTATGGCTCCAGATGTAGCAAAAGCAGAAGAAATTGCTTGGCAACGGACGAAAAAAGAGGTGAAAGATGGGATTCAAACCATCCAGTATCAAATTAATACATTAATGACGACCAATGGGCAAGCTCCTTTTGTGACATTGTTTATGCATTTTGATCCATCCAGTGAGTTAGCAAAAGAGGCTGCTTTAATTGATGAAGAGATTCTAAAGCAACGCATACAAGGTATTAAAAATGAGGCAGATGTATATATTACACCGGCCTTTCCTAAGCTGATTTATGTATTGGATGAGCATAATATTCACCCTCATAGTGAATACTATTATTTAACTGAGTTAGCTGCGCAATGTACAGCTAAACGGATGTATCCGGACTATATTTCTGCGAAAAAAATGAAAGAAATTTATGAAGGCAATATATTTGCCCCTATGGGATGCCGTTCCTTCTTATCACCTTGGAAAAATGACAGAGGAGAATATGTATTTAATGGTCGTTTTAATATAGGCGTGGTGAGCCTCAACTTGCCTCAAATTGGTATTTTGTCGCAAGGTAAGGAAGATGTTTTCTTTGATATTTTAGAAAAGCGCTTGGGCCTAGCTGAAAAAGCATTGTTATTCCGTTATGAACTATTGAAAGATGTCACAAGTGATGTATCTCCTATCCACTGGCAATATGGTGCCATTGCACGTCTTCCTAAAGGAGCTCCTATTCGATCCTTATTAGAGGGTGGATACGCAACGATTTCTTTGGGTTATATTGGCTTATATGAAGCGACAAAGCTCATTGTAGGTACATCAAATACGTCGGATGAGGGTCATCGTTTTGCTAGAAAAGTGATGGAACGATTGCACCGTGCTACAGAAGAATGGCGCAGCAAACACAACATCGGATTTGCTTTATATGGCACGCCAGCTGAAAGTCTAACTAACCGTTTCTCTTCCATTGATAGAGCTCGTTTTGGTGAGATTCAGGATATTACTGATAAAGGATATTACACCAATAGTTATCATGTGAATGTACGTGAAGAAATCAATGTATTTGATAAATTTGCTTTTGAATCAGAGTTTCAACGTCTTTCCACAGGTGGCTGTATTTCCTATGCAGAAATCCCTAATATGAATAATAACATTCCTGCTCTATTGACGATGATGCAATATATTTATGATACAATTTCCTATGCAGAGTTTAATACAAAATCTGACTATTGCCATGAATGTGGATTTGATGGAGAGATTATCGTGAATGATGACGTGCAATGGGAGTGTCCACGATGCCACAATACGAATCGTGATACTTTGACGGTGATTCGTAGAACTTGCGGCTACTTAGGGGAAAACTTCTGGAACGAAGGCCGTACAAAAGAAAT
This sequence comes from uncultured Veillonella sp., assembly GCA_963523985.1. GTDB lineage: Bacteria > Bacillota > Negativicutes > Veillonellales > Veillonellaceae > F0422. The sequence continues at coordinate 4,290 of CAUREE010000003.1, read as the reverse complement.
TAAAGACCGTGTAATGCACATTTAATACTAGTATGAAAGAAGGATGTACTATGCGATATGGACAGCTTAGACAATATGATATTGCTAATGGTGAGGGCATTCGTACATCCTTATTTGTTACTGGTTGCACCCATTGTTGCTATAATTGCTTTAATGAAGAATATCAAGATTTTTCTGCTGGTGAGGAGTGGACTGAATCAGATACAGAGCGATTACTTTCCTATGTAAGTGCTCCTGCTTGTAGTGGATTAACCTTATTAGGGGGAGAGCCTTTTCAAAATGTAGATGGATTACTACCTCTTGTTGATAGAGTGCTAACAGTTGCGCCGCAGAAACCAATTTGGGTCTACTCGGGTTATACTTATGAAGAACTCATAGGGTGTCCTAATAAGCGAGCTTTATTAGAACGATGCCATATTTTAGTAGATGGGAAATTTGTGGATGCTCTAAGAGATCCAGGGTTGGCATTTAGAGGGAGTAGTAATCAACGAATTATTGATATACAACAATCTCTACAACGTGGAGAAGTGGTTTTGTATATGGAGTAATACACGCTACCTAAGTTAATATCATAAAATAACGGATATTTGAACTGTCATGTCAAATATCCGTTTCTATATTGACTGATATTCAAATTAAATGTGTATGAGAGTAAAATAATTATACTAGATGTTTACAAAAAGTGAGGATACGTCTAACAACTTATTGTCTGGTATAAGATAATAGGTATGCACTATTATGAGATAATGAGATATAAAGTGTAAACAAAAAAAGAGCTGTATAGCAATTGCCATAGAGCTCTTTTTTGAATTTAATTATATATTTACACAATAGTTTGACTAGGATCCCATACTTCGCCATCAGCATCTGGCAAGAATCCATATTCTTTGGTCCACAATGTTTTGTATTTCACAGCTTGGTTATGGATTTTTTCGATCATTTTTTCGTCTGTACGAATCACTTTGGCAGGGCTACCTACGACTAAGGAGTAGGGAGGAATTTCTGTACCTTCTAACACAAGAGCGCCTGCACCGATGATGGAACCACGACCGATGTGACAACGGCTAAGAACGATAGCTCCCATGCCGACTAATACGTGGTCTTCCAAAGTGGATGCGTGGATGATGGCATTGTGACCGATAGTTACAAAGTCGCCAAGGATACAAGCGTGGTCATCGTCTACATGTAGTACAGAATTATCTTGCACATTGGAGTAACGACCAACCACAATTTTATTCACATCTCCGCGTGCGGATACATTTTGCCATACAGAGGCATATTCTTTTAACTCTACGTCACCTGCTAGTTCAGCGCCTGGCATAGCGTGACTTTTGGGATCTAATTTTGGGTATTTTCCTTTAAATGGTAACATACTATCCTCCTATATAACGCTGTGTATAGTTAGTTTTTGTTCGAGAATCCTCTTGGCTATGATAATAAGCTAAGAGGATGTAATGCATGTATTAATGAATAGTTGTGAAAGTCTAGATAAAGCGTTGAGCTTGTTTGATAGCCTCTTTAGCCTCTGCTACAACAGATTCTACAATAGTTTTAGCAGGTTCTACTTGAGTTAAGCGGTTTAAACCTTGACCAACTTGGACAACACCGTTTACAGTATCTCCATCGACGGCGGCTTTTTTATTAGTACCGATAGCCATAGCAGTTAACTCACTTTTAGGAGCGCAACTGTATTCAGCTTCTAAATAACGAGCTGTGAACTCACTTTTAAGACCACGTACACCGTGATTGAAAGTAAGGCCTGTCACTGTGGAGTCTGTATCAGTAGCATTGATAATTGCTTCTTTACAATTTTGATGCATTTTACATTCTTCCGCTAAGATAAAGCGAGATCCCATTTGAACACCAGAGGCGCCCATTGTAAGACCTGCAGCAAGTCCACGGCCATCAACGATACCGCCAGCGATGACCACAGGGATATCAACTTCTGGTACAACGTTTTCTAGCAATGCCATCGTTGTTTGTGTACCAATGTGGCCACCAGCTTCTTGTCCCTCAATGATGATAGCATCAGCTCCAGCAGCTGCTACGCGTTTAGCCAATTTTACATTTGGCACCACAGGGATGACTTTAATGCCTGCCGCATGTAATGGTTCGATGAAAGGAACTGGATTACCTGCACCTAATGTAACGAAAGCCGGTTTCTCTTCTACGATAACAGCTAGGATATCATCTAAGTTAGGCGCCATTAACATTAAGTTGACACCGAATGGTTTATCAGTTAAAGATTTGCATTGACGGATTTCTTGCCGTACCCATTCCGTGTCACGACCGCCAGTGGCAATGACTCCAGTAGCACCTGCATTAGCCACAGCTGCTGCTAAGGTATGTTCTGATGTCCAAGCCATAGCACCTTGGATAATAGGGTATTGGATACCTAATAATTCTGTTAAGCTAGTTTTCATAATACCTCCTATATAGAGTAGTGATTTATCTATCTAAATCACTGGGACTTTCAACATGCTTTCATTATAGCTCAATGGAATGAAAAAATATAGTTGCTATAAAAGATGATAAAAACGATGTATAATAGAAGAAATATTTTAATATATATAAAAGGAGGACCTATGAAAAAGTCGTGGTTAATTAGTTTAGGTATTGTGGGAGTCATTTTAATTTGGATATTTAGTTCTTATAATGGATTGGTACAAACAGAAGAACAAGTGAATGGACAATGGGCACAAGTGCAAACACAGTTGCAACGTCGTTCTGATTTGATTCCGAATTTGGTAAATACTGTGAAAGGCTATGCTACTCATGAAAAAGAAACAATTCAAGCGGTAGCGGATGCAAGAGCTAAATTAGGTGGTGCAAAAACAGTGGAAGAAACAGCGAAAGCGAATCAAGAATTGAGTAGTGCTTTGAGTCGTTTGTTAGTGGTAGTAGAAAATTATCCAAACTTAAAAGCAGATGCTAATTTCAGAGCTTTACAAGATGAATTAGCAGGTACAGAAAATCGTATTGCAGTAGCACGTAAGGATTATAATGGAAGTGTACAAGCCTATAACATGAAAATTCGGACCTTACCAACTTCTTTAATTGCTAGCCCAATGGGATTCCAAGTAAAACCATATTTTGAAGCAGATCAAGGGGCGCAAAGTGCACCTAAAGTGCAATTTTAATTCTGCTATCGACTAGTATAGAATAGAATGTTTCTACACTAGTAATGTTGTGATGAATGTAATCATTTCAAACATAATATAGGATTCATGCTAGTGGTATATCATGGTAGGATACTGAGAGCCATTGTAATCGGAGGATAATTATCTCTTTCACTCAATGGGATGAGGGATGAATGGAGATGAGAAAGGAGATAAGTGGATGAAAAAATACGCATGGTCTGCTTGTATCAGCTGTGTATTAGTCACCATATGGATGTGTTTGGCGAGCCTATCTGTTTTCGCTTTAGATGTGCCCAATCCACCTAAGAATGGATATGTATTAGATCAAACACAAACTCTGACAAAAGAAGAAATATATACCATGAACCGTATGGGTTTGGAACTTCAAAAGAAAACAAAAGCGCAAATTGCAGTCTTAATGATTCCTACCTTAGAGGGTGAGGATGTATCAGATTACGCGAACCGTGTCTTTCGTGCTTGGGAAATTGGTGACAAAGAAAAAAATAATGGCGTACTCTTTTTAATTGCCACGAAAGACAAGCAAATGCGCATTGAAGTGGGCTACGGATTAGAAGGTGCTATCAATGATGGGAAAGCTGGAGAAATCCTAGATCAATATGCTATACCTTACTTTCAAAAAGGAAAGTTTGGACCTGGCGTCATGGAAACGTATAAAGTGCTAGTAGGTGAGGTCAGCAAAGAGTATGGAGTGAGTATTGATGGCAGTCGAACCTATGAAAAGCAAGATTCTATTGAACTAAGTCCACTCCAACTATTGTTGATTGGTGTAGGTATCTTAGGATTAATCATTGTGGATATGACTTTTTTTGGCGGTGCCATTACGCAATCTTTGTTGTGGATCCTAGCGTCAGGACGAGGGGGCGGTGGCTCCGGTCGTTCCGGCGGTGGCGGATTCGGTGGATTTGGCGGTGGCTCCTCTGGAGGCGGTGGAGCCAGTCGTAGATGGTGATAGATATGCATTCGTTGATGATATTCTTTGTGTTGTACCATTGATTTGCTATGCATAGTTTGCAAATAGGTATCTAAAAATAACATAGAAAATGATTGAGAATATATTGAAAGTTTTCGATTGTGGTGGTATACTGTTTACAGATGAAGTATCTGAGACAAATCTTTTAGTACGAAAGGT
>CAUREE010000002.1:0-101923 GCA_963523985.1 uncultured Veillonella sp. | reverse complement strand
CTCCTCCTTTTGTAATACGTTCTATAGAATATACCTAATTGTGAACCTTGTAAAGGTTATATAAATATTTTCTATAGAAATTTACTAAGTTAACAATATAATGAAAGATAATTATCGGAAATCATGGGCTACCAGGCCACATATAGACGTACTATGTCAATTTATCTGTCAATTATACATAGGAAGATAGTCTATGAAGAGGGTATAAAAAATTTTTAGAGTGTACATATCCATATTGTGAGAATTTAGCTAGATACGAAATAGCTTGTAATTGAAAGTCCAATATAGTAGGATTCAGCGTATCGCTATACTTTTAATTTTGACGTTTATTTTGTATGGGTGTCATAGAATGTATTGCTACTTTCAGAGAAACTGACTATAATAAAAAGATAAGCATTGAGAATAGATGTACAATGCTATCGTTTATCAGACATAGATGTGAATCATAAGAAAGGAGTCTCCCTTATGGCAGTACAATTAGACACATTGGATCATCGTTTATTACGTTTATTAGATGAGGACGCCTCCATGTCGGCTGCAGATCTCGCCATTATGCTTAACAGTGAAGAAGCACATGTGGCAAGTCGCATTCAAGTTTTTGAGGAGTCTGGTATTATTAAACGGTACCAAGCAGTCATTGATTGGGAACAAGTAGACCAAAATAAGTCTACAGCCCTTATCCAATTAGGTGTGACTCCTGCTCCAGATCAAGGTTTTGATAAAGTGGCAGAACGAATTATGGAATTTCCAGAAGTACAAGGTGTATACCTTATGTCTGGTAGCTATGATTTGACGGTTATCGTGGAAGGGGCGAGCATGCGTGACATTGCGTTATTCGTATCTCGTCGTCTATCTACATTGGATTCGGTGTTGTCCACGACAACAAACTTTATCTTAACACGTTATAAAGATAACAATATTGTGTTCCACACGGGTGGAGTTCGTGAAGATCGGAGAAATGTATTCGATGATTAATTATGACAACTATTTAAACACTGAAATCAAAGCTGTAAAGCCATCGGGGATTCGTCGTTTTTTTGAAATTGCTAACGAATTAGATAATGTCATTTCCCTCAGTATTGGTGAACCAGATTTTGCTACGCCCTACCACATTCGTGAAGAAGGCATTACTACATTAGAAAAGGGGAAAACCTGGTATTCTCCAAACCGTGGTTTTATGGAACTACGGGAAGAAATTTCTAAATGGTTAGACCGGAAGTATCATGTGTCCTATGACCCTGCAACGGAAGTAATTGTCACTGTAGGTGGATCGGAGGCTATTGATTTAACATGTCGTACCTTACTCAATCCAGGGGATGAAGTATTGATTCCGGTACCAAGCTTTGTGTGTTATACACCATTGGCGGAGTTGTGTAACGCCAAACCAGTACAGATTGTAACGAAGGAAGAGGATGAGTTTCGTTTGACTCCAGAGGCGATTGAAGCGGCAGTAAATGAGAGAACGAAGCTATTAGTCTTGCCATTTCCTAATAATCCAACAGGGGCAGTATTACGCCGTGAACATTTGGAAGCCATTGCGGAAGTCGTTATTAAACATGATTTGTTTGTACTCTCCGATGAGTTATACAGTGAACTTACCTATGGTGATGAACCACATGTAACAATTGCATCTATTCCAGGTATGCAGGAGCGCACTATTTTAATCAATGGATTTTCTAAAGCCTATGCAATGACAGGCTGGCGCCTTGGGTTTGCCACTGGTCCAGCACCGATTATTGCGCAGATGACGAAGATGCATCAATACGGTATCATGAGTGCTCCATCAATGTCTCAATATGCAGCTATTGAGGCTCTAAAAAATGGAGATAAAGATATTCAATACATGCGTGAAGAATACGATATGCGCCGACGGCTATTGGTAAGTGCTTTTAATCGTATGGGACTGCACACATTCGAGCCAGAAGGGGCATTTTATGTGTTCCCATCTATTACGAGTACGGGCATGACATCGGAAGAGTTTTGTGAAAAACTACTCTATGATCAACGTATTGCCGTGGTGCCTGGGAATGCCTTTGGCGACTGCGGAGAAGGATTCGTTCGCGTAGCCTATTCCAACTCCTTGCAGAATATTAAAGAAGCGGTAAAACGCATCGAAATATTCTTGGAAAAAATTAAAAATAAAGAAATTGAGTAATAGAAAAGACAGACATGGTTTTGTACTAAAACTGTGTCTGTCTTTTCAGGTTCTATCATATATTTTGGGATGACAGTAAGAGCCATCCTCCTTCCTCCGAGGTATTTTTTGTGTGTAAAATATATATTGGCAACGTTCGTAACGATGCATTGAGGAGATAAAAAAGAGGACTATCGCTGATAGTCCTCAAATAGATAGTATTAATTCTTATGCTTGAAAGCTAAGATTGCTTGGATTAAGGCATCTAAAGACATTTCGCCACGTTCTGCTACCATGGACAAGGTAGCTTTGTGTTTCATCAATTTAGCTAATGGAGAATTTAGCATTTTATAGTTAGGGTGAATATGAATCATATGATCTTTCAGACCTGGAATGGTGTCGAATAGAGGGAATAGTTTCGTGTCACCAGTTAATCCTAGGTCATTTTCGTAGACTGTAGGTTGTGGTGCACTTTCTTGCACAGTACCTTCTTCAGTTGTGCTGGTGGGGCTATCCTCTTTGCGAATATTTTTGTAATCTATGTGTTCCACTGCATGGTACGCAGAATTAGAACCTTCCCAAATCAATTCTTTACGGGAGCCACTTAAGCTACGAATGTGTGTGCAATCTTGGACCATTTCCAAGATGCCCTTAAATTGACCTTCTTCATTGCGCACAGCGATGTATTCGATATGGATGAATAGGTCAGGTTTGTTAATCCACATTTCTGCGTAATCTTGTCTGCCAGCTTTAAAAGAATCGATAATTTCTTGTACTAATGGTAAGCTTTTCTTTGGATGACAGTTTTGCACTACACGACCGATGATATTAGAACTGCGAGGGAAAATGCGGTGTTTAGTATCATTATAGAAACGAACCAAATCGTTTTCATCCACAAAGGTAATATCTACAGGTAAGAATTTAAAGATTAATTTAATTTGTTCAATCGTTAAGGAGCCTACTGCTAAATCATGAGTTTGTTCAGGGCTTCCGTTAATGCCATACTTGCCCACTAATTGTGCTAACTCTTGTAACAAAGCGGTAGGGTTACCAGTAACACCTAATTGGGTATTTTCATGATTTCCCACATCAGCATGATTATGTTGTGTTGTTACATGCCCCGCATTGGCAGATACCTCTCCAAGGTTCTTAGGTTCCGCATCAGGACGGCCTTTATAAAATGGAGGAGGGGCGATGAAAGCAAATCCAATTTCATGATCGCCTTGGCTCATAGTGATGAAGTCACTGTCTTGTAATAACTTCCATGCTGTTGGGATTAGTACTTCTTTTTCTTTATTATTTAGGTCACGGATAATATCGATGACATCCGCTTGTTTTGCTAAAAATTCAGATTCTTGTCCTGACTCTAGCAGTTGTTTACTTTCAGAAATAGCATCACGTACGGCGTCGTCAAAAGTCCACATGATTTTTGTAGGGCGATCGAAGCCATAACGCTCTAACACAGGGTATAATTGATTTTGTTTGCGAGCTAAATGGATGCGCCAAGTAGTGAGAGCATCGTATACGCCAAGCCAAGGGTTGAGAATGAAGTGAGGTGCTTGTAACAAAGCTTCCATTTCTGCTAGCTGCTGTTCCATAGCGTTGATTTCATTGAGGTACACTGTTAATGGATGATGTTCAGGATATTCATTATTTGCACGGATTAAAATGCCATCGAATAATTCTAACAAGTCATCCATACGATGGGTGATTTCTTCGTCAGTGTAAGAACCTTTTAATTGTTGTTCACCGTAGGCAAATTCATCAGGCGTACAAGTGCCGATTTTTTCTTTCAATAACGTACGAGCTGTTTCCAAATCTAAGGTGCCACCGAGAAAGCGATCTTTAATGTCGATCATAACTTCCATTCTGTCGTTGCCTGTAAGACCAAGGGCCTGTTTCATTGTATCCATGTGCGTATCCTTTCTGTGTCTAAAATTAGTATAATCATTGTTATGGTACCGTCATTTGTTTTGGCTGAAAGAATGCAGACATTGCTACAAGTGTAGATACCATGGGTCTAGTGTGATAATTACATGAAGCCTACTCTTCGGGGAGCCGCTTCCTTTGATGAGTTTAGTATACAGTAAATAAAAATAATTTTCAGTTGCTAGGGATACAGAATTATAAAAGTTTTGCAAGCAAGGAAATGATTTAATCGGAGGTCATGCTATGAAAACAGCCTGTGCGAAAGATGCACAGGCTGTTTATATTTATTTAGTATAATTGGATACTGTATAGATTCCAAGAGCTACCCAAATGAAAGAAAAAGCAATCATTTTATTAGTATCGAAACTTTCACCGAAATAGAAGATGGCAATAAGTAAAGCGATGGTGGGCGATAGGTATTGCAGAAATCCTAACAGGTTTAATGGTAATAATCGCGCTCCATAGGTAAATAAAACGAGTGGTGCCGAGGTGGTTAGACCAGAGATCACGAATAGAGCAGCTGTATAAGAATCATTTTGAAAAGCTGTCCAAGAACTAGCGTCGATATACGTCGTGTATGCTAGTGCTAAAGGGGCTACAAGCCAAGCTTCAAAAGCGATACTTGTAAAAGGATGGATCAATAGTTTTTTTTTCACTAGGCCGTAAAGACCAAAGGTTAAGGCAATGGCAAGTGCTAAATCAGGAGTGCTTCCCATTTGTAGAGAAATGAAGATGATGCCGATGGTAGCTAAGCCTACACTACACCACTGCGGAAATGTTAGCTTTTCTTTAAATACCAATACTCCTAATACTACATTTAGTAACGGATTGATGTAATAGCCAAAGCTAGTATCCATAACGCGGTTATTGGAGATAGCCCAAATGTATAAGCCCCAATTACTAGATACGAAGATAGAAGCTAGAATCAGTAGACCCAATTGGGATATATTATGTATTAAATGCAGGCAGTCTTTCTTAAATTGCTGGTAATTCAGTCCGATAGCCACAAAGGACATAAAGAGAGCCGACCATATGATGCGGTGTGCCAGTACGCTATAGGCTGATATATGGTGGAGAAGACCCCAGTAGATGGGTAAAAGTCCCCAAATAAAATAGCAACTTAAAGCGGTGATGAGACCTTTTTTATTGGTTTGTTGCATAGATACCTCCTTTAGTGTATTCAGTTATCATAGTACCACAGATTACATACATGTTCTATAGGAAAATAATACATATCATAGAAAACTGATACTATCATAAAAATAATAAATTAAGATAATATAGAATGACTTAAATATGAAATTTAGTTATATTTGAAAAGTGTCTTGTAAAATGAAGATATCATGAAGTATAATTATTTCCAGTGCTTTACTATGTAGTAAAAGCAATATATAATTATCAATTCGTATGGGCGTACGAAATTTTTTGGAGGTATATTCATGAAAATAACAAATAAGCGTATTTCTGCAGCTCTGTTAGCCTGTGTAGCATTGACTACATTTAGCGGCGTACACGCGGCATTTGATGAGCATTTAGACAATTATCAATTAGATACAAAGGTAGTGAAAGGTGATCGTTCTAAAGATCAATTTGGTAACACTGTAACAGAACAATCTTATTATCGTACAGGTGGTGACGTAAAAGTTATCACTCGTGATGAAATTGAAAAACGTCATTATGCTGATTTAACAGAAGCCATCAAACGTATTCCAGGGGTAACATTCCAAAACCCAGGATACCGTGGTGGTGAATATGGATACCAATTCTTTAACAATGGTATCTCTATCAATGGCGACACTCGCGTTATCGTATTGGTTGATGGTCGTCGTGTAGATAATGCAACAAGTACACGTATCGCAGGTAGAAGTGCAACAGGCAGTAAATCTACTGGGGTTAACTTAGATCAAGTAACAAATATTAATGCCGTAGACAAAATTGAAGTAATCAAAGGTCCTGGAGCTTCTGCCTACGGTTCTGATGCAACTGGTGGTGTCATTAATATTATCACTCGCAAAGGTGGAGATAATCATCAAGGAACAGTTGATGTTTCTACTGGTTCTTGGGGTAAACATAGCTATGATTTTACCTACTCTGGTAGTGCAGGAAATGATAACTCCTTACATTATTTTGTGGGTGTAAATCGTGTTAAATCTGATGATACAAAATATCGTGATGGACATACCGGTGAAGTGGGAACATTAGGCGGTTCTCGTTTTGATGAAAGAGGCGCTAATGTACGTATCGATAAAGACTTTAGCGATACACAACGATTGACAATTTCCATCAATCATAAGCAAGGTAAAGATGGGTATCCAATTTCCACTCCCAATTTACAATATTGGAACACAAAAGATTGGAATCGAATTATCTTTGCTGCTGATGTAGGAACATTAGATGAAAAAGGTATGTTAAAACCAAAATCCACTACATCAGGTAATGTAGCAAATCCTGGATATCATAACTTATTTGCATTAGATGGACTTGTATATAATTCTTATAGTAAGTTCAAACATAATGATGTAGATGTAAAATATACATTTGACCGTCAATCTGATATGGAAAGCTTTGTACGTTTCTACAATCAAAACCATACATACTCTAAAACAGATAAATACAAATGGCATGTACCAGGTGTTGACATCAAGAAAAAATTCAGCGAAGATTTTCCACAAGGTGCAACAGATCCAGCTGCCTTAGATGAATGGATTACTAAAAACTTAGCTCCATTCCCAGGGGGTTCCAAAGCAGCCATTGAAGAGTGGTTGGCAAAAACAGGCGGTAAAGCGGGAGCACCGACAGATTACAATACTGAAAAAAATCGTGGAGTCCAATTACAGGTAGCTCGTTCTATCGGTAAACACGATGTGATTGCTAATGTTACCTATGACAAAGCAACACAAATTAGTTATGAAGTAGACAATGGAGTAGGTACGACATCTGAGTTAAAACGTAACTCCTTATATGGTTATGTACAAGATAAAATTCATGTAAATGATAATTTTGATGTGACTCCAGCTGTACGATTTGCTAAATATGGTGATTACACAACAGAGGTCGGAAAATCGTTAGGTGGCGACACACATGTTGTGACACCTTCCTTAAATCTACAATATCGACTTGATGATACTAGCACAGTATTTGCAGGTTGGTCTAAGGTACTTCGCCCGTTGCGTAAAGGCGATTATATGTCTACCTATGGGGAATTCAAAACTCCTTTGCAAGATGAAAAAGGAAATGTATATACAGTAGGTTTGCAAAAAGAATTTAACAAAAAAACGATTGTTGGTGTAAATTATAGCTTAACAGATATGAGTAATTCTATTGCATCATTCCCAATTCGTGTAGAAGATAAATTTAAAAGTACTGCTGTTAATGCGAAACAAAAGAAAACTGCATTTAACATTACAATCGATCACAAAGTAAATCAACATTGGACTGTAGGCGCTGCATACAGTCATTTGAAGGATACTTGGGCTGTAAAACCAGGATACGTTGTGAATCCAGATTGGGGCTATAATGATTCTGGTGACATCAATACTGGTATTAATAAATTGCGCCCAGCAAACCATTATACATTAAATGTAAATTATGATGCAGGCAAATTGTCTTCAGGATTCTTAATGAACTACTATACAGGATCTAATTTAGCTGCCTTTACATCCAAGCGATTCTTAGTATTAGACTGGAATTTAAACTACGATGTAAATAAAGATTTAACTACTTATGTGGCAGTAACCAACTTGACAAATGAAGCATATGAAACAACAAGTAACTCTAGATATGGTTCTGGTAGCTCTGCAATGCCAGGTCGTCAAGCAATGATTGGTGCTAAATATAAATTCTAAAGGTTCACATAGAGAAGAGCTACCTAGTGTAGCTCTTTTCAGCATACATGAAGTCGACATAGCAATTTATTGGAAAATTTATTGGAATTTGTATATTAATGAATTGTATGACGATGTATATGAGATTCATATTTACTGTCATTATCATATAATATAAAAAATTCTATAGACTATTATTTTGATAAAAGATTTGATAAAAAAAGAAGAAATAAGATATAATTATACTATTGCGTTTATAATGTATAAAAGCAGTAGATAGTATACGATTTGTACGGGCGTACGAAATTTTGGAGGTATATTCATGAAAGTAACAAGTAAGCGTATCTCGGCGGCTCTGTTAGCCTGTGTAGCATTGACTACATTCAGCGGTGTACAAGCTGCATTTGATGAGCATTTAGACAATTATCAATTAGACACAAAGGTAGTGAAAGGTGATCGTTCTAAAGACCAATTTGGTAATACTGTAACAGAACAATCTTACTATCGTACAGGTGGTGATGTAAAAGTTATCACTCGTGATGAAATTGAAAAACGTCATTATGCTGATTTAACAGAAGCCATCAAACGTATCCCTGGTATTACATTCCATAACCCAGGATACCGTGGTGGGGAATATGGGTTCCAGTTTTTCAATAACGGTATTTCTATTAATGGAGACACTCGTGTCATTATTATGGTGGATGGTCGCCGTGTAGATAACTCTACAAGTACTCGTATTGCAAGTAGCAGTGAGTCAGGTAGTAAGTCTACAGGAGTAAATCTTGACCAAGTTATCAATATTAATGCAGTAGATAAAATCGAAGTAATTAAAGGTCCAGGAGCCTCTGTATATGGTTCTGATGCTACTGGTGGTGTTATCAATATCATTACAAGAAAAGGCAATGCAATTAATCAAGGAACTGTCGACGTTTCCACAGGAACATGGGGGAAACATAATTATGATATAGCCTATTCTGGAAGTGTAGGTAATGACAACTCTTTACACTATTATGTAGGCTTACATCGAGTGATGTCTGGAGATACAAAATATCGTGATGGACATACCGGAGGTATTGGAATATTGGGTGGCTCTCGTTTTGATGAGCGAAGCGCTAATGTACGACTTGATAAGGATTTTAGTGATACAGAACGTTTAACTGTATCTATTAATCATCAACAAGGTAAAGATGGATACCCGATTACTACACCAAATCAAAAATATTGGAACCAAAAAGATTGGAATCGAATTATATTTAAAGCAGCTGTTGGTGAACGGGATGAAGATGGCAAGTTAGTCTTAAATGAAGAGTATTCAGGGGACTATGAGTACGAAAATAAATATAAAGTTGTGCAAAATGAAAAAAGAAATCCTGCCTACCATAATTTATTTGCCCTAGATGGATTTGGTTACAATTCATATAGTAAATATAAAAATAATGATGTGGATGTAAAATACACTTTCGATCGTCAATCTGACATGGAAAGCTTTGTTCGTTTCTATCATCAAAGTCATCAATATTTAAGTAGTGATAAATATGCTTGGGTATTACATGATGATGGAATGAGTAATAAGGCATTCAATTTAACGGGAGATCAATTTACAAAGGATTTCCCAGATGGGGCTAAAGATGGAGCTTTATTAGATGCATGGATTGAAAAAAATTTAGCCCCATTCCCTGGCGGTAGTAAAGCAGCCTTGGAAGAATGGGTAGCTAAAACGGGTGGAAAAGCACAAGATCCAAGACATTATTATGATGAAAGAAAGCGTGGGATTCAATTACAACTGGCACGTTCTATAGGTAAACATGATATCATCATGAATGTTTCCTACGATAAAGATCAAAATGATTATGTAGATCAAGTACGGAAAAGAAAAACATCTGTAAAACGTAATTCTTTATATGGTTATGTACAAGATAAAATTCATGTAAATGATAATTTTGATGTGACACCAGCTGTACGATTTGCTAAATATAGTGATTACACAACAGAAACGGGAAAATCGTTAGGTGGCGATCCACATGTAGTGACACCTTCCTTAAATCTACAATACCAACTGCATGATGGTAGCACAGTGTATGCTGGTTGGACAAAAGTTCTTCGTCCATTACGTAGTGGTGATTATGTTTCAGCCTATGATGGAACAAAAACAAACTTAAAGGATGAAAAAGGAAATGTATATACAGTAGGCTATCAAAAAATATTTAACAAGAAAACCACTGTAGGTGTAAACTATAGTCTTACTGACATGACAAATGCTATTGCTAGCTTTGAAATAAGAACTCCGAGGGGGTTTGAAAGTGTTCCAGTGAACGCAAATCAAAAGAAAACATCTTTTAATCTTACAGTAGATCATAAGCTTAATAAAAACTGGACTGTTGGTGTGGCATATAGTCATTTAAAAGATAGATGGTCTGCAAAACCAGGTTATGTAGTAAATCCAGCATGGGACTATAATAACTCTGGTGATATTAACACAGGTATTAACAAATTGCGTCCTGCAAATCATTACACACTCAATGTGAATTATGATGCGGGCAAAGTATCTTCTGGATTGTTAGTAAACTATTACACAGGCTCTAATATAGAAGCCTTTACATCGAAACGCTTTGTAGTAGTAGATTGGAATTTAAACTATGAGGTTACTAAGGATTTAACAACATATGTTGCAGTGACAAACTTAACGAACGAAGCATACGAAACTACTAGCTATGGTAATTATGGCCCAGGAAGTTCCGCAATGCCAGCTCGTCAAGCTATGATTGGTGCTAAATACAAATTCTAATATAATTTTAGAAAGGTCTACAAATTGTAGACCTTTCGTTTAGGTGAATAAATGAAAAAGTTATATATAACTGGATGTATGTTAGCTATCATATTAGGATTATACAGTGCACATCTACATGGTATGGAAGAATTTATTCCTATGCCTGATTATGTGGAAAGTACTGTTGTTTCCCAGGAAGTAGGACCTCGTACGGTAAATCAATTAACGAGCAAAGGAACGGATCAAGTGATTACCTATGAAGGGGAACCACGACGTATCATGGGGGTTTGGCAAAGTTCAGTAGAAACTTTACTTGCTTTAGGTGTAGGTGATCGTATGATTGCAGCTATAGGGGTGCCAGATAGCAAATATATAGCAGAAGAATATCGTGATGCTTACGAAAAGATTCCCTATAAAAGCATGGAAATTCCAGATGTAGAAACTACCTTATTATGGGAGCCAGACTTGCTTGTAGGCTGGTATTCTACCTTTCAGAAGAATAATTGGAAGAGTACAGATTTTTGGGCACAACGTGGGATTGATAGCTATATTTCAAGAGCATCCTATAAAAAATCTAAGAGAACAGTAGAGGGTGAATATCAATATATTCTTGATCTAGGAGCGATTGTCAATAGACAAGAACGTGCGCAGGCGTTGGTGAATCGAACTAAACGGGCAGTGGCAGAAGCAAGAGCCTATGGAGAAACACAGAACACGAAAGATACGGTTCTGATACTCGAAAATTCGGGACGCCAGTATCGTGTATATGATAAGGAAACATTAGCAGGAAATATGCTGGAAGAAATAGGAGGACATCTTATTTCTGAGGCAGGACAAACAATCAATGCAGAAGAGTTGATTCATTTAAATCCATCAGTTATCTTTTTAGTGCTAGTAGAAGAGGATTATGAACGGCAAGATGAACTCATAGACAATCTATATAAGAATCCTACACTACAACACGTAGATGCCATACGTAATCATCGAGTACATGGGGTTCCCCTATTTATGGTGTATAGCGCAGGTACACGAATCCATGATGGATTGAATCTTATGATTCACGGATTGTATCCTAATTTTACAGGAGGTATTCATGAGTAATCGAACACATATATTCACAGTGGTGGGTGTAGGAATTATACTCATAGCTCTATTGATTGCGGGTATGGCATGGTCTCTATTTTTAGGGACAGTCCATATTCCAGCACATACATTGTGGCAAGTAGTGGCATCAAAATTTGTAGATACCATTACGATTGAGGATCCACGGCAAGGGGCTTTGAATGATATTGTATGGATGTTGCGTATGCCACGAGTTATCTTGGCCGCTTTAGTGGGTGCAGGACTTGCTGTCAGTGGTGTTATCATGCAAGCCATTGTTAAAAATCCATTGGCAGATCCATATATTCTAGGCATTTCATCAGGTGCATCTACAGGGGCTACAGTAGCCATTTTAATGGGTGTCGGTATTGCCTTTGGTGAAGAATATGTGGGAATTATGGCTTTCATAGGGGCTATGGTTATATCGTTTGGTGTTCTTATTATTGCCAATATGGGTGGCCGAGCTAATGCGATTAAATTGTTGTTAGCTGGGATGGCCTTGAGCGCCGTTTGTAGTGCGTTTACGAGTATTATCGTATATTTCGCGAAGGATAAAGAAGGGATTCAAAACGTAGCTTTCTGGATGATGGGTAGTCTAGCAGGGGCTAATTGGGATTTAATTGGCATTATGCTATTTGTCATTCTATTACCAATTGTATTCTTCTGGTTCCAAACACGCATTTTGAACTTGATGTTACTAGGTGATGAAGTAGCTATCACATTAGGGGTAGACTTACATAGATATCGTCAATTATACCTTGTAATGAGTTCAATTATGATAGGCTTCGCCGTATATGCAGCAGGTATTATTGGATTCGTTGGGTTGCTGATTCCTCATATCGTACGTCAAGCATTAGGCACAAATCATAAAGGTTTAATTCCTATTTCTGCATTGGGAGGCGCTTTATTACTTGTGGTGGCAGATACACTCAGTAGAACGCTCATTCCTCATACGGAATTACCGATTGGTATTTTAATTTCTGTGATCGGTGCGCCAGCTTTTGTATACTTAATGATTAAGAAAACCTATGCGTTCGGAGGTAATTAATGAATTTACAAGTAGAACAAGTTGCCTTTGGCATTGGACAAACGCAAATCTTACAAGGTATAGATTTAGATGTGCAAGACCGTGAAATTGTCGGCCTAATAGGCCCTAACGGTAGTGGTAAAAGTACACTGTTAAAGTGTATCTATCGTACATTGCATCCCAATGCAGGGCACATTGAGCTGAACGGACGCTCCTTAGATGAACTTTCGTTCCGTGAAAGTGCCTTACAAATGGCGGTAGTGGCGCAACATAATCAATACCAATTTGATTTTTCAGTGATGGATATTGTATTGATGGGGCGTACGCCACATAAAAAATTACTTGAAGGTGATTCGCCAGAGGACTATACTATAGCTAGACGAGCCTTAGAACAGGTGGGGATGGACCATATGGAAACACGGAATTTCTTGAGCCTTTCAGGGGGCGAGCAACAACGTGTGATTTTGGCCAGAGCCTTAACACAAGAAAGCCCGTGTTTGATTTTGGATGAACCAACGAATCATTTGGATATCAAGTACCAATTGGAAATGTTGGAAATCGTTCGTGATGCGGGTGTAACTGTATTGATGGCTGTTCATGATTTAAACTTGGCATCCCAATTCTGTCATCGTCTAGTAGCCATAGAAAAAGGACGAGTGGTTGGCACAGGGACGCCAAAAGAGTTGTTGACACCAGAGTTTATTCAAAATCTATATGGTGTACATAGTCGCATCGTAGAAGGTCCGACAGAAGATTCTATTCATATTATTTTTACGGAAACAGTGAAATAAGTATTTATGTATAAGGAGGTATCACATGGAATTATTTGAATTATTTATTAAGGGTGGATATGTAATGTATCCATTGTTACTCTGTTCTTTTATTGCGGTGATTATTTTCGTAGAACGGTTGCGTTTCTATCGCTCTATGTTAGATGATGTAAATGCATTGCGTGAAAAGATTATTCCACTAGTACAACAAAGCAATTGGAAGGGCTTACAAGCCTTAAAAGAAACAAGCAAAGGGATGGCAACACATGTCATTGCAGAAGCAGCTCGTGGTGGCAATAATAAAGAACAACAAGAAAAATTGTTGGAAGCAGCAGCCATTAGTGAATCTGCTAAGTTACGTCAATATTTGAACTACATTGAATCTATCGTAACTATGGCTCCTTTGTTGGGCTTGTTGGGTACAGTAACAGGCATGATTGGTTCTTTTAGTGTATTATCTATTTCTGAAGGACAACCATTTGCCATTACTGGCGGTGTAGGGGAAGCCTTGATTGCCACAGCCACAGGCTTGATCGTGGCGATTATTGCTTTGATTTTACATACATACTTAGTGCAACAACAAGATATTTTGATTAGCCAAATCGAAGATGCAAGTGCTATGTATATGGCGGAATTGGCAGGTGACAACCATGCGGCTTAGATCCTTACGGACTACGTCTAAACCGAAACTCATGATTATTCCAATGATTGATATTATTTTCTTTTTATTGGTATTTTTCATGATGAGTATGTTGACGATGGTCGTACAAAAGTCTGTGCCAATTCAGTTACCGCAAGCGGTGGCGTCGAAAGTGGACTTGCAACGTAAAATTCCAATTACTGTAACAAGTAACGGGCAAATCTATGTGGAAGAACAACCGGTGACGCTTGACCAAATGATTCGTTACTTGCAAGCTGAAAAAGCGAAGGGCGATGATATGGTCGTTATCTTGCGTGGTGATGCGAAAGCTGAATATGGCGCATTTGTTACTGTCTTAGACACATTGAAACAAATGGGTATTGTGAAAGTATCCATTGCGACAGATAGTAAATAAGGAGGTACTATGGATAGACGATGGCGTATACCCGCAGTGATATCCGGACTGACAAATATAGGTCTTGTAGTACTTCTAGGCGTATTGGGTCATATCCAAACACCGACACCAGAATCGGATGAAATTGTAGAGGTGCAGTTGGTTCATGAGGACAAAGGTAGTGCAGGGCAACCGAGTGCAGGACCAGCGATTACAGCACCCCATACTGAAAAACGTGAAATTCCACCACCGATTACGAATCTAACCGATGCAGATGCAATTTTAGAACAAGTGAAAGCGGAAGCACCTAAAAATGTAGCGATTGTAGCACAACCATCAGCACTTCCAGGAACCACTGGAGGCGGTGGAGAAGGTACGGGAACTAGCGATGGAAATGGTGATGGTAACGGAGATGGCGACGGCAAAGGCACTGGAGATGGTAACGGGGTAGACGGCAACGATGATGGAGTGATTGTCGATGCTGGTAGTTTATCTCTAGTCAGTGATGTAGAAGCACCGTACCCTCCTAAAATGCTCCGCCAAGGTAAAACAGGCACTGTGGTTGTTCAATTGGTAGTAGAAAAAGATGGTTCCGTTAGCTCTGTAGATATTATTGGAGGCAGCGGACAACCTGAATTTGAACAAGCGGTGATGCGCGTGGCGTATCAATGGACCTTTGTGCCAGCCACACGAAACGGCCGACCAGTTCGAGCCTATGCAACGAGAACCTATCGGTTTGCATTATAAAATTAAATAGTGACATCTATACATTAGCTTAGATGAAGTACATAGCGCCATATGGTTCTTAATAGATGAATATATTAAGAATGATATGGCGTTTTTTGTAAACTATATCATGAAATAAATATGTATTGATATGGGATATTGATGCTAATTATATATATCTAGTTTTGGAGAAGATAAAAATAATATAGTATAATGCTAGAAATTAAAAACTTTCATAATAAAAACTTGAAATTTAACGTAATGTTGAGTTATACTTGAAATGAAACCTCAGATATAGAGGGTTATTTTATATTTCGTATGGGCGTACGGAATACTTAAGGGAGGTATATTCATGAAATTTACTAGAAAAGGTGTGTCAGCAGCATTGTTAGCTTGCGTAACACTTACTACATTTAGTGGAGTACAAGCGGCATTTGATGAACATCTAGATAAGTATCAATTAGACCCTAAAGTCGTGAAGGGAGACCGTTCAAAGGATCAATTTGGTAATACTGTAACGGAACAATCTTATTATCGTACAGGTGGTGATGTGAAAGTTATTACTCGGGAAGAGATTGAAAAACGTCACTATACTGATTTAAGTGAAGCCATTAAACGTGTTCCCGGTGTAGCTATCCAAAGTCCCGGATATCGTGGTGGAGAATATGGATATAATTCACATAATAATAGTTTGACTATTAATGGCGATGCTCGAGTGATTATTCTTGTAGATGGTCGTCGTGTAGATAATTTGACTAGTGAAAATATTGGTTCTTTGAATGAAAATGGTAGCAAAAGTACTGGAGTAAATTTAGATCAAGTCATCAATATGAATGCTGTTGATAAAATTGAAGTTATCAAAGGCCCTGGTGCTTCCGCATATGGTTCAGATGCTACAGGTGGCGTCATTAATATTTTGACTCGTAAAGGAGTTGAAGGTGGTGGACAGGCTACACTAGATATTTCAACAGGTAGCTGGAAGCAACATAAATATGACTTCACTTACTTGGGCAGTGTGGGTAATGATAATTCCTTACACTATTTTGTTGGACTAAACAAAATTACCTCTGGAGATACGAAATTTGTAGATGGGTATACAGGTAGATCTGCCACACTTGGTGGGTCTGAGTTTAAAGAAAAAGGTGCTAACTTACGAATCGATAAGGATTTTGATGACAACCATCGTTTGAGTATTTCCTATACACATAAACAAGGTAAAGATGGTTATCCTGTATCAACACCTAATTTAAAATATTGGAACCAAAATGACTGGAATCGTATTATATTTGCCATAGGTGTGGGTAAACTGGATGATCAAGGCAAATTAATGATCAATCCGAATACAGGAAAATCTTACTACCTAAGAGGTGAGAACGTTATTCCGGGATTCCGTAATCTATTTGGGTTACACGGAATAGGCTTTAGTTCGTATAATAAATTCCAAAATAATGACCTAGATATAAAATATACTTTTGATCGTCAAGGAGATATGGAGAGCTTCGTAAGATTATATAATCAAAATCATAAATATTTAGGATCTATGTTAGGTACATGGGCGCTGCCAGGTAGTATAGAGCAATTTCAAGCAGACTTTCCAGATGGTGTTAAGGATAAAGAGACGTTAAACAAGTGGATTAGTAAACACCTAGCTCCGTTTCCAGGAGGCAGTAAAGAGGCACTTGAAGAGTGGGTAGCAAAAGTTGGAGGAAAAGCACCAGCTCCTACTTCCTATCAAAGTGAAAGAAATAGAGGGATTCAATTACAAGTTGCTCGCTCATTAGGAAAACATGATGTGATTGGTAATATTACCTATGATAAAGCGGCAAATTATCATATTAGCAATGGCGAAAAAGGCCATCGAGAAACCTTTGTAAAACGTAATTCTATTTATGGATATGTACAAGATAAAATTCATGTTACTGATAACTTTGATATTACGCCAGCACTTCATTTTGCTAAGTATACAGATTTTACAACGGAAGCAAAAGAATCTCAAGGAGGCTCTACACATGTCATGACACCGGCATTAAATCTACAATATCGGTTTGCTGATAATAGTACGGTATATGCAGGCTGGTCTCGTGTGTTACGTCCGTTACATGCCAGTGATTATCAAGCAGTATATGGAGATAATAATACTCCATTACAAGATGGGAAGGGAAATATATATACATTAGGGTATCAAAAAGAATTTGGCAAAAACACTACATTTGGTGCTCACTATAGTGTGATGAATATGTCTAATTCTATCGCAATAGTTCCTTTTGTAAGCGAAGAAGATGAAGAATATGCAGTAAATGCAAAACAAAAAAGAACATCTTTTAATGTTACTTTAGATCATAAGTTAAATGACCATTGGAATATTGGTTTAGCCTATAGCCATTTAAAAGATGTTTGGTCTGCAAAACATGGTTATACTACTAAAGAAGGTTGGAGTTTTAATGATCCAGCAGATATAAATTCAGGCATTAATAATTTGAGACCAGCTAACCATTATACGTTAAATTTAAACTACGATAGTGATAAATTTTCTTCTGGTCTATTGATGAATTACTATACTGGTGCTAATACAATAGGATTTACTTCTAAACGATTCTTTGTAATAGATTGGAATGCAAATTACAATATCACTAAAGATATAACCACATATTTAGCAATTACAAATTTGACAAATGAAGCTTATGAAACAATGTCAGATTCTTATTTTGGTGCAGGTGGGGCTGCAATGCCAGGACGACAAGTTATGGTGGGTGCTAAATATAACTTTTAATTATCCTAAAAGAGCTACAATTTGTAGCTCTTTTATTTAGGAGATAGAATGAAAAAAATATATATTTTGCTACTTAGTAGTGTCATTTTAGTTAGTGTATATACGGCATATTTACAAGGCATAAAGCAATTTGTTCCTATGCCGAATTATATGTCAACTACTAAAGAAACTATTAAAACAAGTTCTCGGATTGTACATCAACTTACAAGTGATGGAACTGATGAAGATGTAGTATATGAAGGAGAGAGTTATCGTATTATTGCAGCTTGGCAAAATTCAGTAGAAACGTTATTAGCATTAGGCGTAGGAGATAGAATTATTGGAGCCATAGGAGTCCCGGATAGTAAATATATTTCCAAGGAATACCAAGAAGAGTACAAAAAGATTCCTTACAAGAGCATGGATATGCCAGATATAGAAAGTGTTTTATTATGGGAACCAGATCTATTGGTGGGGTGGGATACGACCTTTCAAAAAAATAACTGGAGAAGTACTTCATTTTGGAAGAAAAGAGGTGTTCATACATATATAGCTAGATCCTCAGCTTTGTTATCTCCACCTACTGTAGAAGGAGAATACCAATATATTTTAGATTTAGGAAATGTGGTCAATCGTGAAGAGAAGGCCGAAGAGATTGTTAATCGTATACAGAAGTATGTGAAAGCAGCTAAAGAATATGGAGAAATGCATCCTACACAGGATACAGTGATGATTATGGAACCGGCAGGGCGACAGTTTGGTGTGTATGATGACGATACACTTGGTGGGAAAATGATAGAAGAGATTGGTGGTAATTTATTGGGCGACGTTGGGGAAACCATCAATATAGAAGAATTGATTGATTTAAATCCTTCTGTCATATTTGTAGTGTTACAAGAAGATGATTATGAACATCAAGATGAGATTATACAACGTTTATATGATAACCTAGCCTTGCAACATGTGGATGCTATTCGTAACCATAGAGTTTATGGGATTCCTTTGTTTATGGTCTATAGTGCAGGGGGCCGCATATATGATGGATTAGATATTATGATTCGTGGTTTGTATCCAAACTTTGAAAGCAAAGACTATATATAAATGCATTTTTACGTTTATAAACTACTAGCCTATCATCTAAAAAAGGTATATACTATGCCATAGTGTGCATTGTAAAGGAGGCATTAGAATGGAACAAGTTAGTCAAGAGGTAAAAAGTCGTTTTTTACGCTTGCAAATGAATTCTCTGATTGGTGTATGGATTGGATATGCAGCTTACTACTTAGTGCGCAGTAACTTTAATTTAGCGTTGCCTTATTTATCTGGTGAACTAGATTTAAGTAAAACGCAATTAGGGTTATTGTCTAGCTGTTTGTTGATTACATACGGACTTAGCAAAGGATTCATGTCTGTGTTGGCAGATAAAGCAAATCCGAAGTATTTTATGGCTATCGGTTTGACTTTATGTGTAATCTTGAATGTATTGATGGGATTTACTACACATTATTCCTTATTCATCGGACTCGTTATTTTATTAGGTTTATTCCAAGGAATGGGCGTAGGACCGTCAATTATTACAGTTGGGTATTGGTTCCCTAGATCACAACGTGGTCGTGCTAGTACAATTTGGAATATGTCCCACAACTTAGGTGGTGGCATTGTAGCACCTATCGTGGGTGTAGCAATTGGATATTTAGGAACAGAGCATTGGCGTCTCGGTACATTTGCAGTACCAGCAATATTAGCTGCAATTTGCGTGCTATTAGTCTTGTATTTTGTTCGTAAACGTCCAACAGAAGAAGGGTTACCAACGGTAGAGGAAGTATTCCAAGAGGAAGCAGCAGGACAAAAATCTGCTAAAATGGCAGCGGGTAAACCAGAGAACATGAACGCATTCCAAGTGTTCTACAACTTTGTATTTAAAAATCCAAACTCTTGGTATTTAGTGTTAATTGACGTATTCGTATACATGGTACGCTTTGGCATGATTACTTGGATTCCTTTATACTTACTGAAAGTAAAAGGTTTTACGAAAACAGAGATGAGTGTAGCGTACATGTTGTTTGAATGGGCTGCTATTCCATCTACTATCTTGGCAGGCTACTTAGTAGATAAATACTTCAAAGGTCGCATTATGCAATTACCAATCTATTGCTTAGTGGTAATCTTTGCTTGTGTGATTGGGTATATGAACTCTGATAGTATTTTGTGGGCCACTGTATTTGCTTGTATTACAGGCTGCTTGATTTACATTCCACAATCTATGATTCCAGTACAGGCAATGGAAGTCATTCCAACCTTTGCTTTAGGATCTGCCGTGGGCTTGCGTGGTTTTATGAGTTACCTTGTGGGTAGTTCCTTAGGAACAACACTCTTTGGTTTCGTTGTAGACCATTGGGGCTGGGACATGGGTTTCTACACATTGCTAGTGGGCGTAGTTCTTTGTATGTTCTCTTGCTACTTATCCAACAGAGGGGTACAAAAAATCTATGCGGCTGCTGACAAAGCATAGACAGATGAAACAATACTGATAAAAGAATAGGCACTAGTAGAATGTGCTAGTGAAAGTTACAAAGGAAAGCCTCAGTAGGGAGGCTTTCCTTTGTTGTATTTATGGTAGTAGTGTAGATACTCGGAGTATGCACAATATGAACGTATAGAGACTTATGTTATAGATGATACTAGAATGAAATAACATTCTATAACATACAGTAGTATAAAAATGAATAGAATTTGTCACAGACTACATAAAAATGTTAAAATAAATAAAAAGCTACATTCCAATCCATAAAATAATGAAGTATAGGGTATAATATGTTATAGAATCCACAAAACAATAAAAATCTATAATATAAAGGAGGGAACATGATGAAATTAATTGAACGCAAACAGTATATAGATTTTCTACGCAATCATCGGCACACGGATGCCATCATTGTAGTATCTGGTATTCGCCGTTGTGGCAAGTCTACGCTCTTTCAGTTGTATAAGGAAGAGTTGTTAGCCCAAGGTGTTCAGCCGGAGCAGATTGTAAGCATTAATTTTGAAGATTTAGAGTATGAGCATTTGCAAGAGTATCGGGCACTGTATGAATACATTTTAGAACGGCTTATACCGCATCAAGAGATGTATATATTTCTTGATGAAATACAACACGTACCTAACTTTGAAAAAGTGGTGGACAGTTTGTATATCAAAGATAAGGTGAAGGTATACATCACTGGATCTAATGCGTATTTTATGTCTTCTGAAATGGCTACTTTATTGTCGGGGCGTTATGTGCAGTTAGATATGTTACCTCTTTCATTCAAAGAATTTTGTGAGGCTCATGGAAACGATGAGCACCAATTATTAGAGGAATTGTATCAAAAATATATTCAATATAGTTCCTTCCCGGGCACTTTAATGTTAGGGGATAATCTACCTATGATCTTAGATTATTTACAAGGCATATTTAACACCATTGTGTTGAAAGATATCATTACTCGGAGTAAAATTGGAGATCCTCAATTATTGGAAAGTGTAGCTAGATATTTATTTGCCAATATTGGGAGTCTTATTAATCCTACAAAGATTAAGAACTCTCTAATCAGCGCAGGACGTAAAGTGGATGGTAGAACCATTGAACGCTATTTGAGTGGTCTAAAAGATGCATTGCTCATGTATCAAGTGAATCGCTATGATGTCCGGGGAAAAGAAGTATTACAACTAAATGCTAAGTACTATGCAGCTGATGTAGCGTTAAAACAATTCTTGTTACCCAATCGTGGCGAAGATACAGGTCATATCTTAGAAAACATCGTGTTTTTAGAATTGATCCGTCGAGGCTACAAGGTGTATGTAGGTCATCTACAAAAAGGTGAAATCGACTTTATCGCACAAAAGCACGGTACCATAGAATATTACCAAGTAAGCCAAAGTGTACTAGATCCTCATACGTTAGAACGAGAACTTAAACCGTTAAAACAAATACAAGATCATTATCCTAAGTTCTTATTAACCTTCGATGTGATTAATAAGAATGCAAGCTATAATGGGATTCAACAAAAACATGTATTAGAATGGTTATTAGACACACCATCGTAAGATGACAAGGGCAGATAATCAGACCAATGTATACCATCCTAGTGTGTATCACAGTTACATATTAGGCGATACATACTATAATTAACAGTCGAAAAATCTCCCACAATATGGTATGCTAATTTATATATAATATTACTATGTCAACAATAAAGGTGGATACATATGAATGAATTAGTAGGTTTGATTTTAGCGGCCGGTAAAGGTACACGCATGAAATCTAAACTTCCAAAGGTATTGCACAAAGTAGCGGGTAAAGCTATGGTGGAACGGGTCTTAGAAGCGGCTCAATCTATAGGGGCAGAGCGTAATGTGGTCATCGTTGGTTTTGGTGGTGACGATGTGAAAGCTTACTTAGGGGACCGTGTGGAATACGTCACACAATTAGAACAAAAAGGTACGGGCCATGCGGTGCAACAAGCTGAATCTGTGCTAGGTAATCATGATGGATTGATTTTATTGTTATGCGGTGATACGCCATTAGTCACACAGCAAACATTGGAACAATTATTAGCGCACCACAAAGAAACAGGGGCAGCAGCCACAGTGCTAACAGCCTACATGGATAATCCATATGGGTATGGTCGTATCATTCGCAATGAAACCAAATCCGTAGAACGTATTGTAGAAGAAAAAGATGGTACATTGGATGAATTAAAAGTACACGAAGTGAACACAGGCATGTACATTTTTGATTCCAAAGAATTATGGCCTTGTTTAGAACAACTTTCAGATGACAATGCACAAGGAGAGCTATACATTACAGATGTGGTGAGCATCCTTGTACAAGCAGGCAAAACGGTGAGCGCTTACATGACTATGGACAGTGATGAATCGTTAGGGGTCAATAGCCGTTTACAATTGGCACAAGCAGAATTGATTTTGCGGAATCGCACAAACTTAGCGTTGATGGAAGCTGGCGTTACTTTGGTGGATCCACATAGTACCTACATTGCTCCAGAAGTTGTGGTGGGACCTGATACGATCATCTATCCAAATACAACCTTAGAAGGCAATACGGTGGTGGGTACGAATAATATTTTGGGCCCTAACACACGGTTGTCCAATGTGACAGTAGGCGATAATAACCACATCCATGATTCTTACGCCCACGATTGTGAAATCAAGAATGACACGGTCATAGGACCATTTGTTCATTTGCGCCCAGATACAGTATTGTCAGATAAAGTAAAAATTGGCAACTTCGTAGAAGTGAAAAATAGCGTGGTTGGAGTAGGCACAAAACTTCCACACTTGTCCTATATTGGCGATAGTGATGTAGGATCCAAGGTAAATATCGGTTGTGGTACGATTACTGTCAACTATGATGGTAAAAAGAAACATCGCACAACCATTGAAGATGGCGTATTTGTAGGTTGTAATTCCAACTTAGTGGCACCTGTCACAATTGGTAGTGAAAGTTACGTAGCCGCTGGCTCTACGATTACGAAGGATGTGCCAAGCCGTGGATTGGCATTTGGACGGGCTCGCCAAGTGGTAAAAGAAAACTGGGTTACAGAAGATACTTTCAAAAAATAAATTTGTGTTAAAATTTAATAAAATAGTTTACACAAAATTGAGAAAATGAAGTACAATATATAGAGAGCCTTTGTGCATCAAATTGTAAGTCAATTGTTTTAGAGGAGTAATGACATGGCATTAGCAGATGGTAAACGACTCAAAATTTTTACAGGTAATGCAAATCCAGCATTAGCCAAAGAAATTTGTGATTATTTGGACCTTCCATTAGGAGAAGCGTTTGTAGGACGTTTTAACAATGGGGAAGTACAAGTCATGATTGATGAAAGTGTACGTGGTAAAGACGTATTTATCGTGCAACCAACTAGCTATCCTGTGAATGATAATGTAGTTGAGTTGTTCATCATGGCAGATGCATTAAAACGTGCGTCCGCTCGTCATATCACAGCCGTTGTACCATATTATGGATATGCTCGCCAAGATAGAAAAACTCGTGGTAGAGAACCAATTACAGCAAAATTAATGGCAGATTTATTACAAACTGCTGGTGTTACTCGCCTTGTAACTGTAGACCTTCATGCAGGTCAAATTCAAGGTTTCTTTGATGTGCCAGTAGATCATTTAATGGGTGCTTCCATTATTGCAAATTATATCAATGAAAAGAAAATGGAAGATGTCATCGTTGTCTCTCCAGACCTTGGTGGCGTAACACGTGCTCGTGATTTAGCGGACCGTATTGGCGCACCAATTGCTATTATCGAGAAAAAACGCCCGCAACCAGGCGTAGCAAAAGTGATGAACCTGATCGGTGATGTAAAAGGTAAAAACTGTATCATCATCGACGATATCGTAGATACAGCGGGATCTCTTGTAGAAGGGGCGAAAGCATTACAAGAATTTGGTGCAAAATCTGTAACTGCTTGTGTAACACATGCGGTATTGACAGATCCAGCTTGTGAACGCATTGCAAACTCCAATATTAAAGAGTTGATTGTCACAAATACAATCGATATTCCTGAAGAACGTCGCTTACCAAATATTACAGTATTGTCCGTGGCTCCATTATTAGGAGAAGCGATTTTGCGTATTTTTCAAGAAGAGTCTGTGAGCTCTTTGTTCGATAAATAAGATGAAATTAATCGTTGGACTTGGAAATCCAGGTAGGGACTATGAGGGAACTCGTCATAATATCGGTTTTATGGTAGTAGATGCTATAGCCGATGGGATAAGTCATACACCTTGGAGAGAAGATTATAAAGCGGAAATTTGCTCCTGTACCATAGAGGGTGAAAAAGTGTTATTGGTGAAACCACAAACATTTATGAACCTTAGTGGTGAATCGGTGGGACCATTGATGCGATATTATAAGCTCACACCTGAAGATGTATATGTCATATATGATGATATGGATTTGCCGGTAGGCAAATTACGGATTCGACCAAATGGCAGTGCAGGTGGTCATAATGGCATTAAGTCTATGATTAGTCATTTAGGAACGGATGGATTTCCACATTTTCGCTTTGGCATTGGTAGGCCTTTGCCAGAATGGACAGTGGTAGACCATGTATTATCTCGGTTTCCCGAAGACCAACAAGACACAGTGCAAAAAGGGATTAAGGCTATGGTAAAAGCAGTCCTTGGCTGTGTAGAAGTAGGTATTGATAAAGGAATGAATTTATACAATCCTAAAAAAGGTCGTCCTCGTTAAGAACAGTAAAAAACCAAAATAGAGCACCTGTTCTATTTTGGTTTTTATTATGCATATATCGTGTATATCAGGGTAGTTTTGATCAACTATTGTATTACTTTTGATTTGTTGACATAATTCAATCAAATAAATTCACTATATATGTTTTTTCATCTTGAAATTATGAAAATAAAAGTATATACTAATTTTAGAGCAGTATAATTAGTATTTAATGTGAATCGTCTTTATTTTTACTTATTGTGAGGGAGGCATTATCATGAAAGGTAATAATTGGGGCGGCAAGCGGGCTGGTGCAGGTCGCAAAAAATCCTTATTTGAACGTAAAGGACGTACTTTCCGTTTGACTGATGCTGAGTTTCTTGAAGTCAAACCATTAGTGGATGCAGTACGACGTCGTACTGAGGAAGCTATGTTAGCTACATTAGCAACTAAAAATAAAAAATAGTTGTACGTTCTTAATACTACTGAGTTTAATTAGCTAAGCGCTTTTGATTACAAGTTAGTATGGAAAATCGACTCCTTTTGGGGTCGATTTTTTTTAATTCTATAGAACTACTTGACAATATCGAAAAAAATCGTTATAATACTACCTAGCATAGCGAAGTAGACTGATGCTAGAATAAGGTAGGTATAGGAATAGATGCTTACAGTATACACCCTTATGATGGTTTATGAGCTATGGTGGTTCAACCCGACCACAGAAGGATCCAATTTTGGAAATGAATTCAAATAATTACTACACAAATGGAGGTTAGCAATGAGCTTAATTAAAAGTTTATCCAACCGCTTGTCTGTGCTAGGATATAGTGGTTACGAAATTACACAAATTATCAATAGTGCAACGGGCGGTCAAGACATCAACGCATTGACTGGTCAAGATTTACACCATGTGGCAAACACAATGGAACACTATGTAAAAGCAGGTGCCCAATACGTTGCGGAATATAGTAAATAAGTAAAAACTGCTACAGTTTGTAAGGAATTACAAATTGTAGCAGTTTTTTTATAGTATCTTGTATGTAAAATATATTGATATCAATATGTGTGTATACTTATGTCATATCATAGAGGAATAGAAATCTATGCTAAAGGTGATGTAATTAGTTGAATGGATGTACAGAGTAGGGTAGAATACTAGATAGAGTATTTAGAACTATAAGCTTAATGATATTGTGAAAGAATCAATAGTAAATATATGAAACAAAATATAAATCAACACAGACTTCCTTTTGTGGAGTCTTTAGAAAAATATAAAGAACAACATATGGTGCCCTTTCATACGCCGGGTCATAAAATTGGTGTGGGAGCGCCTACATTGCTCACAGAGTGGATGGGTCCAGCGCTGCCTTATGATTTAGGGTTAATGTATGCCATTGATGATTATCATGAGCCAGAACGTGAATTACTGGAAGCACAACAATTGGCGGCACAGGCCTTTGGTGCCGATCATACATGGTTTTCTATTAACGGTACATCAGGTGCAATTCAAATGATGATTATGAGTGCTGTGAAAGAAGGTGACTCTATCATTATTCCTAGAGAAGCCCATTGTTCTGTTCATAATAGCCTGGTGTTAAGTGGAGCTAAACCAATTTATATGAGAGGGCGCTTTCATCAACGTTGGGGCATTCCTACAGGGGTGACTGCTGAGGAGGCTATTGCTATGATGGATGCTCATCCAGAGGCAAAGGCCATCTTGCTGGTTCATCCTAATTATTATGGAATCGGTGTGGATGTAAAACGAATTGTAGAAGCAGCACACAAACGACACATGATTGTGTTAGTGGATGAAGCACATGGACCACATCTTATGTCATCCTTAGGTATGCCAGTGCCTGCTTTAGAAAGTGGAGCAGATTTAGTCGCCCAAAGCACACATAAATTATTAGGTTCGTTGACACAGACCTCGATGCTCCACGGACAAGGGACTCATATTGATATAAACCGTATTCAACGATTGCAACAAATTTTGATGAGCACTAGTCCGAATTATATTTTCTTAGCATCTTTGGATATGGCACGCCATCAATGGGCTACAGAGGGTCAGTCCCTTATGAAGCAAACATTGGAATTAGCTCGTACATTGCGAAGAGCTCTGAATGAAATTCCTGGCATTGCTTGCCCTAGTCATGAGGACATAGAAGGAGCTTTCAGTTTTGATGAAACAAAGATTATTATCGATGCGAAGGGGCTTGGACTCACAGCACAAGAGTTAGAACGAGAGTTGAGAGCGCGTCACATTGAAGTAGAATTGATGAAAGCTTACCATGTATTGCTGTTAATTACCATAGGCGATACAGAAGCATCTATACAACAGGTCATAGAGGCGGTGCAGGGTATCTCAGATATGTATAGACATAAGCTAGAAGGCGTCACAGAGTGTGTTAGACCATATGGGAAAGAACACAATACACGTTTACTTGACCAAAGTAATCATACGTCTTTCAATACAATGAATAGTACAAAGAATCGTATCATAAATGGTGTAGATGATACATATGCTACGAATGATAGTGATGTAGATGCAAGTATGATGGAAATATTACCGACACCAGTAGTGGTGCTTTCACCTCGGCAAGCATTTTATGCAGATCTGGAAGAAATCCCTTTGGAAGAAGCTCTAGGAAGAATTAGTGGAGAAACGATTACCTATTACCCACCAGGAATCCCTTGTTTAGGTGTAGGTGAGATCATAACGAAAGAAGTATTGGCATATATTGGACAGAAACAACGTGATGGGTATGTACCGAATGGTGCTAGGGACCGCCAGCTGAAGACAATCCTCGTATGTAAAGATATATAGATATATTATGTATAGAAATAAAATGTATTTAGTAAGAAGATACACACGATTTATATGAGGGATTGAAAGAGAATACAAGAAGAATTACGATGTCATAAGGAGATATATATGGGACAATTAATTATTATTGAAGGTGGCGACGGCAGCGGTAAGGCCACGCAGACTGCAAAATTGTTGGAACGATTACGAGCAGAAGGCTATCCCGTGCGATCTGTAAGTTTTCCTAATTATGACAGTCCAGCGGCGGAGCCTATTAAAATGTATTTACGTGGGGACTTCGGAAAAGAGGCAAACTCCGTGAATGCCTATGTGGCTAGTACACTCTATGCGATAGACCGATTTGCATCGTATCGCCAAGATTGGCAGGCTTTTTATGAAGAAGGTGGCATTATCATTGCCGACCGGTATACCACATCTAATATGGTGCATCAAATGATAAAATACACCGATACGAAAGAACGTCAAAAATTTCTACAGTGGCTTGACCAGTTGGAATACGATTTATATGGGTTACCAAGACCTGATGCAGTGATTCTATTAGACATGCCCCTATCTTTGTCCAAGGCTTTGTTAGCCGAGCGTACAGGCAAGACCGGTGGCAATACGGGAGACATTCATGAACAAGATGCTTCTCACTTAACGGCAGTTCATGAGGCTTATGATATGTTGGTGACCACTTATGATTGGCATCGAGTACATTGTGAGAATGAAAGTAATCAATTGCGCACCATTGAAGACATTCATGAGGAAGTCTATGGTATTGCAAAACAGTGTATTAATTGTCATAACATGCTATAATAAGGGTAGTCTTATGAGGTAAAGGAGGGTGTATGTCATTTTTTGAAACTGTACTTGGTCAACACCAAGTGAAAGAGCAAATTACTACATTAATCCATGATTCTGCTTTACCCCATAGCTTACTGCTCTACGGAGAAACAGGTTTAGAATCTACCTCTATGGCTATAGCCATTGGATCCTTAATAGTGGGACGTCAGATTTTTTCTCCTGATGAGGGTAGAACCTTTTTATCCGCTATAGAGCAACAACGCATAGAGTCTGGTGAAAGTGAGAGCGCAGTCAAAGATAAAGGTTTGCCAATCTATATTGATCAAGGTCAAGCTTTTTGGATTCGCCCTATGAAAACACAGCTCAGTGTGGAACAATGGTATACATTATTAGAGAAGTATATCAATGTATCTAGTGATATACCACGGGTGGTTATCGTAGAAGGCTTTCAGACGGCCAATACTATCTTAGCGAATGCGATGCTGAAAACGATTGAAGAACCACCACGGAATATGTATTTTATCATTGTCACTACCAATATCGATACTGTACTATCCACCATCGTGTCACGATGTATGCTCATTGGAATGCAACCAGTGCCAGAAGAAGAGTTGGTGAAAGCCTTAACAAAAGAAGGCTATACAGGGGACATTCGACGTGCTGTGCGAAGTGCTCGTGGAAATCCTACATTAGCTCGTCAGTGGGCGCAGGCTGGTGGTATTGAAAGTTTAGAAAAAGCGATGGAAGTGCTAGAATGTGTGGTTGAAAGAAATCATTTCTTTACCACCTTAAGCTTATCCTTTGAGGGACTTTCAAAAGAAGTGGTACTCGATATATTAGGGTGGTTACGTGTGCTAGCAAGGGACATGTTAGCCTTGCGATATGGTACAGAGAGTGAGAAGATGATACTTAGTGAGTATCGATTCCGCATGCAAATGATTTTACAACGATGGTCGTCTAAATCTTTGCAACGAATTGTGCCCATTACATTAGAAGCAGAACAGGCACTGCGCCTTAATGTGCGCTTAGGCCTTGTCATAGATGGAGTTATATTGGCCTTAAGGGAGGCTGTGAAGGAGGATATATAGTGGTTACTATAGTAGGAGTACGCTTTAAAAAAGCAGGCAAAATCTACTACTTTAGCCCTGGGTTTGTAACCCTTACGATAGGAGATGGTGTCATAGTAGAAACCTCTCGTGGTTTGGAATTCGGGGAAGTCGTAATTGGGCCACGGAAAGTATCGAAAGATAGTGTGGTGCAACTGCTGAAAGAAGTGACGCGCAAAGCAACACCAAAAGATTATAAGCAAGTAGAGAAAAATAGAGAGCGAGAAGAAAAAGCCTTTGAAATTGGACTAGAAAAAATTGCTTATCGTGGATTGCCGATGAAATTAATCAATGTGGAATACACATTTGATATGAATAAAATTGTTTTTTTCTTTACTGCAGAAGGTCGTATTGATTTCCGTGAACTCGTAAAAGATTTGGCCAATGTATTCCGTACGCGCATTGAATTAAGACAAGTAGGTGTTCGAGATGAAGCGAAAGTACTAAATGGTATTGGCGCTTGTGGTCGACCATTATGTTGTGCTACGTTTTTAGGTGATTTTGCATCTGTATCGATTCGGATGGCGAAAGATCAAAACTTAAGTTTAAATCCAACAAAAATTTCTGGTATTTGTGGTCGCTTGATGTGCTGTTTGAACTATGAAAATGACTCCTATCAAAAAGGGGGAGACTTGTATTCACAAAAAGCAAAACAACCAGTTCCTGTAGCAGAGCCGCCTGGTATCGGTAAAGAAGTGGTTACTGATGAAGGGTTA
The DNA here is from genome assembly GCA_963523985.1 of uncultured Veillonella sp. Classification (GTDB taxonomy): domain Bacteria; phylum Bacillota; class Negativicutes; order Veillonellales; family Veillonellaceae; genus F0422. The sequence goes on along the minus strand of CAUREE010000002.1, from coordinate 71,181 downwards.
GGAAAAGTCTTAAAAATCAATAACATGAAAAAGACGGTAAAAGTACAGTTAGAAGCGGGACGGACGATCGACTTACATTGGTCGGAAGTGGCATTACCGGATGAAGAGTAGTATTACAGTCACAGAATTGCTACTGAGTGGGTTTCAGCTGTTTCAAGATGAAGGTGAATTTAAGTTTTCCATTGATGCTATCTTACTGGCTCATTTTGGAGAGGCGAAATCCAATAAGCAGTATTTAGAATTAGGTACAGGCACAGGCGTAATTCCTCATGTGTTGTACCATCGTGGAGCCCGTCATATAGTAGGGGTTGATTGTAATCCTCGTGTCATTGAGCTAGCTCAGAAAAGTGTCATCCATAATGACATTGCAGAATCAGTATCCATGGTGGAGTTAGATTACATGACCAATGCAGGTAAAGTTTACTATGGTCAGTTTGATGGTGTCTATATGAATCCCCCCTACTTTGAACCGAATAGTGGACTTTTATCGCAAGAAGAAAGTGTAGCATTAGCCTTGCATGAACAACAGTATTCTATGAAAGATAGATTGCTACAAGCTCAACGGTATTTAAAATTTGGCGGTACTTTGTGGATGATTTATACCACACCACGCTTAGAATCCTTGTTACATGCTATTGAACAGACTCAATTTAGAGTCAAACAAATGCGCTTTGTTCATGGTAATCAGGATAAAGTGAGCAAATTGGTATTACTAGAATTAAAATATGGTGGAAAACTAGGCATGATTGTTGAACCACCTTTATATATATACGAAGTGGATGGTTCCTATTCAGAAGAGGTACAAGCATATTATGAGTAGTCATAAAGGGACATTATTTTTAATTCCCACACCCATTGGGAACTTAGAAGATATGACTTATCGGGCTGTGCGTACATTACAAGAAGTAGATGTGGTAGCAGCGGAAGATACGCGTCATACGGGAGTGTTATTACAACATTTTAATATTGCTAAGCCTATGATATCCTATCATGAACACAATAAAGTGGAGAAGGGGACAGAACTCATCGAACGCTTGTTAGAAGGTCAATCTATAGGCTTGGTCAGCGATGCGGGTATGCCTGCTATTTCTGACCCTGGTGAAGATTTGGTGAAAGAAGCCCTCGAAGTAGGAATCCCTATTGTTCCATTACCAGGGGCAAATGCAGGTTTAACGGCACTCATTGCATCGGGTCAAAATACAAAGGAGTTTCACTTCATCGGATTTTTACCGAAGCGAAAGCAGAATGTAAAAGAGGTGCTATCACGGATTGCTACCTATGAAGGAACCCTTATTTTTTATGAAGCACCTCATCGTATAGAAGAGACAATCCAAAGCTTATATGAAGGCTTAGGAAATCGTCCTATTACAGTCGGTCGTGAACTGACGAAAAAGTTCGAAACTTTCACACGAACCACCTTGTTAGAATTACGAAATGATTTCAGTCAAATCGTGGAAAAAGGGGAATTTGTCCTCTTAGTAGGTGGCAGTGAAACAGTGACAGATGAAATGGTGGTGGAGAAAGTGGTACTTTCACCGTTAGAGGCAGCCTTAGCCTTAATCGAAGAGGGAGTGCAAAAAAAAGAGGCAGCTCGTCAAATTGCAAAAGAACGTGGCCTTTCACGGCGCGATATATATAATGAAATTGAATGGTATAGTAAGGAGAGAACAGATGACTAAGAAACCGTATTATATTACGACACCAATTTATTATCCAAGTGCGAAATTACATATTGGGCATACATACTGTACGTCCATTGCTGATACAATCGCTCGTTTCAAACGCAGAGCGGGCTATGATGTGCGATTTTTGACAGGCTCTGATGAACATGGACAAAAAATCCAACGTATGGCAGAATCTATGGGGATTACTCCTTTAGAATATACAACGCAAATCGTAGATGGATTTAAACATTTATGGGAAAAGTTGAACATCTCCCATGATGATTTCATTAGAACTACGGATGAACGACATATCAAATATTGCCAACATTTATTTCAAAAAGCCTTTGATAATGGAGATATTTACAAATCTTCTTACGAAGGTTTATATTGCGTACCCTGTGAAACATTCTGGCCAGAATCTAAATTAGGTCCAGAAAAAACATGTCCTGATTGCGGCCGTCCATTAGAAGTGGTACAAGAAGAGAGTTATTTCTTCCGCATGAATAAATACGCTGACCAATGGTTCAAATTTATAGAAGAGAATCCTGATTTTATTCAACCAGAATCTCGTCGTAATGAGATGATTCAATTCGTGAAACAAGGCCTAGAAGATTTGGCAGTATCTCGTACTAGCTTTAACTGGGGTATTCCAGTACCATTTGATGAAAAACATGTTATGTACGTATGGTTTGATGCGTTGATTAACTATATTTCTGCACTAAACCCATTGGATGAAAACAGTGATTTATTTGAAACGTACTGGCCTGCAGACTTGCACCTAGTAGGGAAAGAAATCGTTCGTTTCCATACGATCATTTGGCCGATTATGCTCATGAGTCTTGGCTTGCCATTGCCGAAAAAAGTATATGGTCACGGCTGGCTTGTAGTAGATGGCACAAAAATGAGTAAATCCTTAGGTAATGTGATCGACCCAATTCCATTGATTGATACTTACGGTTCTGATGCATTGCGCTATTTCTTGGTGAATGAAGTACATTTAGGCAATGATGGTAATTTCAGTTTGCCTAACTTTATTACAAAAATCAATGCAGACTTGTCCAATGACCTAGGTAACTTGTTGAATCGTACCGTAGCAATGATTGAAAAATATCATGGTGGTATTATTACAAAACATGCGCCAACAGAAGATGTTGACAAGGATTTAATTGCTCTAGCTGAGCAAACAGTAAAAGACTACGAACAATTGATGGAAGATATGCAGTACAACAAAGCCTTTAAAGCGGTGTGGGCTTTTATCGGTCGTACGAATAAATACATCGATGAAACGATGCCTTGGGTACTGGCAAAAGGTGCCAATGAAGGCGATGCAGAGCGCTTAGAAGCTGTCATGTATCATTTGGCAGAATCCTTGCGTATTATCGCTGTCTTAGTGGATCCAGTGATTCCAACAGGGGCTCCTAAAATTTGGGAACAACTTGGTTTACAAGGGTTTACACAAGCTATGCTAGATGATGTGCGCACATTTGGAGCACTTCCTACAGGTACAAAAGTAGTAAAAGGAGACCCAATCTACCCACGTTTTGAAATTCCTGAAATGGTGGATGTAGTGCCAGAAACTACTGAAGAAGTAGTTGAGGAAACTGTTGATACTAGCAATATCCCACCGATTAAAGATGCCATCGAATACGATGATTTTGCAAAGTTAGATTTGCGGGTAGCGAAAGTATTAACTTGTGAAGCGGTGAAAAAATCTAAAAAATTGCTGCTATTCACCTTAGATTTAGGTATTGAAACACGTACTGTGGTAAGCGGTATTTCCCAATTTTATAAACCAGAAGAATTAATTGGTAAAAAAGTGATTTATTTGGCAAACTTAGCGCCGAAAAAAATCATGGGCCATATGTCAGAAGGTATGATTTTATCGGCCTCTAATGAAGAGGATCAATTAGAAGTAACGAATATTGAATCATTGACTCCAGGAAGTGTGGTGAGATAATGCGATTGTTTGATACACATGCGCATATCAATGATGAACGATTTGATAATGATCGGGAACAAATGATACAGGACTGCTTTGACCAAGGTGTAGAGTACATTATGTGTCCAGCAGTAGACCGCAAAACGGCGGAGTCTGCCATTGCGTTGGCGGAACAGTATGACCGTGTCTATGCAGCGGTAGGTGTGCATCCACATGAATCTAAAGATGCTACCGAAGAAGACTATGAATGGTTCAAGCAAATGGCATCTCATCCAAAGGTAAAAGCTATTGGTGAAATCGGTTTAGACTATTACTATGATTTTTCCGATCGAGATGTACAGGCAGAATCTTTCAAACGTCAACTCGCCATTGCTAGAGAAGTGGATTTACCGATTATTATCCATGATCGTGATGCGCACGGGGCTATTCGAGATATGTTGGTAGAACATGGGAAAGGCAATTATGGGGTATTCCATTGTTTCTCCACGAGCTTGGAGATGGCAAAAGAATTTATAAAAATGGGATATTACATCTCCTTTGCAGGTCCTGTAGTATTTCCCAAATCTACGAATCTAAAAGAAGTGGCGAAACATATTCCATTGGATCGTTTGCTCATCGAAACAGATTCCCCTTATTTGACACCACCTCCATTTAGAGGTCGTCGCAATGATCCATCTAAAACACAATTTGTGGCTCAAGAAATTGCCCAATTGCGTGGTATGGATGTAGAAGAACTAGCTGCTATTGCCTTAGAGAATGGTAAGCGTTGTTTTGGTATTGAGTAATATAGAATGAGAAAGGCACTTTCACAGTAGCATATACGGAAAGTGCCTTTCTGTGTACATAGGAGACCTATGAAACGAGTAGCATTAATAGATTTAGGATCAAACTCAGTACGGTTTGTCATTTCAGAAATTACAGATTCAGGTAGTTATCGTTTGGTATATCAACAGAAGGAATCCATTCGCCTCAGTGAGGGGATGTGGACCCATCAAATGCTAACGAAACCTGCTATGGAACGGGCCATTAAAACCTTAAAAGCCTTATCGCATATGGCAAAGGCTATGGGAGTTACAGAGATTCAAGGTATTGCGACAGCGGCTGTACGATTGGCTACCAATGGTAATAGCTTTATTCGTCGTGTATATGCTGAAACAGGGATTCCCTTGCGTGCCATTAGTGGAGAGGAAGAGGCATACTTAGGATTTTTAGGAGTTGTCAATACCATAGGATTAGATGATTTTATCGTGTTCGACCTTGGTGGAGCTAGTATAGAAATTAGCTTAATTGAAAATCGACAATTAAAAAAATCTGTTAGCCTTCCTATGGGGGCTCTTGTGATGACCGGCCAATTTAAAACGGGCCATGAGTTTATAAGTGCCGAATACGAAGCTATGGTGCGTCATATCCAAGAGGTATTGCATCGTGAAAGTTGGTTGAAACATACTAAATTACCTCTTATTGGAATTGGAGGGACTGCCCGAAATATTGCCAAAATGGACCAACGTGAGAAAAATTATCCCATCCCTAAATTGCACAATTACAAGGTAAAAAAAGCGGGTATGGAGGCTTTGTTTCATCGGGTGAAAGAAACACCATGGGAGGAACGGAAAAAGATTTCTGGGTTATCTGCGGAACGGGCCGATATCATAGTAGCAGGTATGGCCATTATTATGGAATTGATGGAGTATACAAAGGCATCGTCCATGATTGTCAGCGGTTGTGGCTTGCGCGAAGGGCTATTTTTTCAGTATTATGGGGCCAACTATTCGGAAGAGAAGTATGGGCTACCATGTCTTCAAAAAAATGGCATTGTAGATGATATTGTAACCCACTCTACTTTAAATGTACTGCGTTCTTTCACACCTCACGATGTGGACCATTCCCTATACATTGCGAAGCTGTCAAAACTGATTTATAAACAATGGAAAGAATTAATGCCAGAAGGGGAACGTCTTAAACTACTATTGAAAGTAGCCTCATTACTGCATGATTTAGGAAAACAAATCAATTATTATAGCCATGCAAGGCATAGTGCGTATATGATTATTAATAGTAATCTATATGGATTATCCCACAGAGAGCAGTTGTTAAGCGCGTTTATTGCATCCTATTCCCATGGAGCAAACAGTAAGTTTATCAAACAGTCTCCCTATTTGTCCCTACTAAAAGAAGGAGATCGGGAATTGATACAAAAATTGTCATTTCCTTTAGCTTTAGCAGAAGCTTTGGAAGAAACCCATGAACGGACGGTCCGTTCTATCCAAAGTTATATTACAGATAAACAAATCGATATGCGAGTAGAAGTGCAAGAGTTGAGTCACATTCCTATGATGGAGATGGCCATCGAAAAATTAAAGAAACAGTGTAAAAAAGAATTTAAACGTGAACTAGTGATACATTGGAATGTCCGTTAGGAGTGATACTATGAAAGACTTTGACAATCCTAAGTATTATTTTAATCGTGAATTATCATGGCTGAAATTTAATCAGCGAGTCCTACAAGAGTCTATCGACAGAAGTAATCCACTTATGGAAAAATTACGATTTTTAACCATAGGGAGCTCTAATTTAGATGAATTTTTTATGATTCGCGTATCTGGATTACGGCATCAAGAGCAGAGTGGAATCATTAAATACGATGCTGCCCATATGGATGCAAAAGCGCAATTAAAGGCCATCAGTGAGGCTACAAGAAAATTAGTATCTTTGCAATATATGTACTTTCATGATATTTTAAAACGATTACAAAAAGAAGGATTACATTTCGTCAAAGTAAAAGATTTAAAAGAAAGTGAAATGCGTTGGTTATACCAATATTTTCGCACTCATATATTTCCGGTAGTTACGCCATTGGCTGTGGATGCGAGCCATCCCTTCCCATTTTTGGTGAATAAAACATTAAACTCGGTGGTGAAAATACACCCAATCCATGATAAAGAGCAAGAAAAAATGGCTATCTTACCGATTCCTTCTGTATTGAATCGGATTATTGAAGTACCGAATGATGTACATCGTCACTTTGTTATGTTAGAAGATGTTATCAACTATTATTGTGAAGACTTTTTTGTAGGCCATCATATCGATTCCTTTACTACCTTCCGTGTCACACGGGATGCCGATTTAGATATTGAAGAAGAAGCGACGGATTTACTTCGGGAGATTGAAAAATCTCTTCGACGACGTCGTCGTGGTGAAGTGGTACGTGTGGAAGTATGTGAACAGTATGACCCACAGTTATTAGAATTTGTTTTGCAAGGCTTACAAGCAAAAAAAGAGGCTGTTTATATAGCGGAAGGAATTTTGGATATCGCCTCCTTTGGGGAGTTCTGTAATTTACCTGGCTACGATCATTTGCGATATCCTACTTTTACACGGAGAGAACTTCCTTGCGTAACGGAGCGAGGGACTTCAGCTATCTTTGATTATATACGCGAAAAAGATAGGCTCTTACATCATCCATTTGATTCTTTTTCAGTAGTGGAAGAGTTTATAGCTAGAGCCGCCGTAGACCCTGATGTACTAGCTATTAAGCAAACTTTGTATCGTGTTAGCGGGGATTCTCCTATCGTAGCAGCTCTGGTGAAAGCGGCAGAATTGGGAAAACAAGTCACGGTACTCATGGAAGTGAAAGCCCGTTTTGATGAAGAAAATAACATTATTATGGCTCGGCGATTAGAAAAAGCTGGTTGTCATGTTATCTATGGTTTGAGAGGGCTTAAAACGCACTCTAAAATCACTATGGTGGTACGTAAAGAAGGAGAAGTGTTGCGTAGATATATGCACTTTGCTACAGGCAATTACAATGGTAAGACTGCAAAATATTATACAGACTGCGGTTTATTAACCTGTCGCGAGTCTTATGCAGATGATAGTTCTCTATTTTTTAATACCATTTCTGGATATACAGAATCACAGCAGTGGCAACATCTTATTGTGGCCCCATTGACGTTGCGCTCGTCTTTGATGGAGTTAATTGATGGAGAAATCCGAGCTGTAGAGCATGGAAAAGAAGGACATATTATTGGGAAGATGAATTCTTTGTTAGATAAAGAAATCATTGCCAAGCTATATGAAGCATCCTGTAAGGGGGTCAAGATTGATCTTATTGTTCGTGGTATTTGTACCCTTAGACCAGGTATTGAAGGGGTCAGCGAGAATATTACAGTACGATCTATTGTCGGACGTTTCTTAGAACATCATCGTATTTTATACTTTAAAAATCACAGTGAAAGTCCTTATTATATTTCTAGTGCCGATTGGATGCCACGCAACTTAAATGATCGAGTGGAACTAATGGTACCAGTGGAAGATAAGAATTTACAACAAGAATTACAACATATCTTAGAGGTATATTTAGCAGATAATCAAAAATCTCATGTCATGCGTGCTGATGGATCATATCGTAAAGTGATAGCGAAAGAGCATAAGGTGTGTGCCCAACTTTCATTTATGAATCCTAATGAGATAGATACTACTGAAAGTATATCTGAGTTAGGTTCATGGGATCCTATTTTAGAATTTACCGCTACTGATGAGATTAAGTAATGGTATGACTTGTATGGTCAAAATCTAGTGGGTAATACATATAGGTGATAAAAAGTTTTGGACATATTACAATGTAAAAACGCATCTATATGATTGAACATGTACGCCTAAATCTATCTATATTGTTACAGAAACAATATATAATACATAAAATTAGCTGCAAAACACACAATTCGTGTAATTTGTAGCTAATTTTTTTGAAAATGATGTGGACAAGTTATGAGTTTTAAGAATGGGGTATTACTAAAATGCGTATCATATCAATTTTGCATTATCAATAAGAAAGTATTATTTTGAAAATGTAGTAGACTTATTTAGAGCTGGATTGTACACTATATGAACCCTGTGGATATAGTTATACACATGGTTTAGGCTGTGCATAAGTTTAGAGTATGTTATACATGCAAACTATGGATAATTAAAAAAATATCATAATGAGAATTCTTGAATATAATATATAAAAGCATTAATCAAATTAGAATGTCCTTGTACAGTGGACTCAAAATGTTGTTGAATAAAAAGCGTAAAACTATAAGTGCTTAAAGAATGGCTTTGTTGCGCGATTTAGGACCATATGTTTGACCTTATCTATCCATCTATGGTAGAATACCACCCATGGAGGTACTAGATGACAAACCGATTACTACAGCAAAAGCAAAAAGCAGTGCTTATGCTCACACTGTTACTAATAGTCTTTGTTACAGTCTCAGGCTTTATGTGGAATCATGGATTCCAAACTAAAAAGATAGAAACACATCAAGTGGAAGTACCGGTAGCGGTACAATATGAAAGAGTGGATACGTTACCCAAAGGAATGGAAGAAGTGTTACAAGAAGGCACGCCAGGACTTGATGAAGTACAAGAAGAAGTCCACTATAACCATGGTGAAGTAGTAGATACGAAAGAGCTACAGCGTACAACGATTACACCGATGAAACCTAAAATCATTCGAGCAGGTACACGAGATATAGAAGTATCACGTTCCTATAATCGTGTGAAAGAAGTGATTACTATGGAAGCGACCGCCTATTTACCAACAGATGGTGGTGGAGATGGAATAACTGCAACAGGTATTCGCGCACGTCATGGAGTAGTGGCTGTGGATCCAAATGTGATACCATTAGGAACACGAGTATATATACCTGGATATGGTGAGGCCATTGCTGCCGATACAGGTGGAGACATTGTAGGGAATCGCATTGATGTAGTATTAGAAGACTATGGATCTGCTATGCAATTTGGACGGAGAACGGTAGACGTATATATCCTCTCTTCTTAGTCTATGTATCTATGGCGTTTTATTGTAAAAGTTCCGTCAGACCGCAATATACTTTACCGATAATGTCACGTTCAGATGTTTCTGTATAGTACAATAAAAGAACACGGCACATTCCTTCGCAAACGGTATTTCATAATGTTTCTTCGGAGGTATATTGCGGTCTTTTGCATGTGTATGTATGAGGATAAAGTGCCACAAGACGTTCTACTCGTAACTGCGTTCCTCAGGAGGATAGTTAATGGCTATATTGCAAGTTTTTATTTGTAGTATAGCATGCCGTGCTCTTCTGTATGTTTAACATTTAAAAGTAAAACGCCATAGACTACTACGTCTAATTGCGTTCGTCTCGGAGCAGCGTTATTTGGCAATTTGGGGCTATGTATGATTTGTTGCTAGATGTAGTATGATTTGTTAGAGCATGCCATAGGTTTCGATGTATGGTATAATAGTAGAATACTATATTGTGGAGGAGCTTATGTTAAAACAGGTCTTGGTGGTTGAGGGAAAATCAGATATTCAACGGGTGCAACAAGCTTTAGAGGTGGAGTGTATTGCTACGGAAGGGTTTAATTTGCGTAAGCCCGTGCTGAGTCGGATTAAGGATGCTTATGAAAAGAGGGGTATCATTATTCTGACGGATCCAGATTATGCGGGAGAGCGGATTCGTCGCTTTTTAACAAAGCGATTCCCGTTGGCTCAGCATGCCTTTGTGCCACGAGAAGAAGCCTATGCGAATGATGATATTGGAATTGAGCAGGCTAGTCCTGAGTCTATACGCAAGGCGCTAGAGGTGCTGCATATAGAATCCATGGAATCATCTGAACTATTTACCATGCAAGATTTAGTGCAACATGATTTGAGTGGAGGCTCTAGTAGTGTAACTATGAGAGCCCGTATTGGTGCTAAGCTGGGTATAGGCTATGGTAATGGGAAGCAGTTCTTGTATCGTTTAAACCATTATGGTATAAGTCGGGATGCATTTTTTAAGGCACTTTCAGAAGATGAAGAGAAATAATAGGAGTGTTCATGATAGAATCAGTCATTGCAAGTCCAGAGGTTGTACATTATATATGTAAACGATTTGGCATTCAAATGAGTAAAAAATTAGGACAAAACTTTTTAATTAAGCGCACTGTGGTGGATAAGATTGTGCAGGCTGCGGAATTAGAGGCAGGGGATGCTGTGTTAGAGGTAGGTCCTGGTATTGGTACCTTAACGCAAGGTTTGGCACAAAGTGGGGCTAATGTTACCTCTGTGGAGCTAGATAGACGATTATTAGAGGTCCTAGATACAACCCTAGAGGCATACGATAATGTACGAATTATTCATGGGGACGTATTGAAAGTCAACATCCCAGAATTAATGGATCACAAACCATTTAAAGTAGTAGCGAATTTACCATATTACATTACAACACCGATTATTATGTCCTTACTAGAATCTAAATTGCCTATTGAACGGTTAGTAGTAATGGTCCAAAAAGAAGTGGCAGAGCGCATGATAGCTAAGCCTGGTACAAAAATGTACGGCGCTTTATCTGTGGCGGTACAATATTACACAGACCCATATATTGTCATGGATGTGCCACCGAAGGCGTTTCTACCAGCTCCTGAAGTAACTAGTGCAGTGATTTGTTGTCCATTGCGCAGTGAACCGCCCGTAAAAGTCCATAGTGAAGCGTATTTTTTCCGTGCTGTGAAAGCAGGCTTTGCGCAACGTCGTAAAACGTTCAGTAACACAATGAAGACCACAGGGCTAAGCAAGGAGCAAATTGAAGCTATTTTAGCCAAAGCGAATATTGATGGATCTCGTCGAGGGGAGACATTTACCTTAGATGAATTTGCTCTCATCGGTAATGCTTGGTATGAATTGGACCAAGAAACTAAATAAAAATATAGGTCTTATATAACTAGTAAAGCCGTATGATAGAAATTAGGGGATAGCGTTAGCTATCCCCATTTGCTATGTAGTAGTAGTCATAATATGATTAGAGTTAAAGTACAATACATCTATTGCATAGAAAAAGGACTCTACAACAGATGTTATAGAATCCTTTTTTAGGATGGCATGTGGAAGAATTAATTAAATCAATTTTGCCATAAATGTGATTAAGAATGCGTTTGTAAAGTCGATGAGGAAGGCCCCTACTAAAGATACGACTAACCATGCTTTTGGAGATGGACCGTATTTAGAAGCCAAGGACAACATGTTTACCAACGCATTTGGTGTAGCACCTAAGCCGAAACCAATAGCACCAGCACCTAACATAACAGAATCGTAGTTGCGTTTGAACAACCAATAGATTAAGTATGCGAAGATTGTAATCAACACCATTTGTGCAGCTAAGATTGCCATTAAAGGTAATGCTAAGTCAACTAATTGTGCTAATTTCAAGCTGTTAATAGCCATAGTAACGAAAATACTCAAAGATACATTGGAAACCGCATCAAGAGCAGCACTATTAATAGTAATGTGACCAGTGAAGTCAGCATAGTTACGAATGCAAGCGCCGACAATCATAGCACCAATATAGGCAGGTAATGGACCGAATACGGAAGATAGTAGAGCACTGACTAATGTGCCAAGTCCTAAGGAAATACCTACAAAAGCAATGACATGCATTAACGACTGTAAATCGAATAATTTACTTTCAGAGTCGGATTCATTAATATCGATACCGTCAGCTTCTAATAATTCAGGATGATCGACAGGAGTAGGGACATTGTGCATTTTGATGATACGATCACCTACAGGAGCACCTAATAGTGTACCAGCTACCATACCGAATGTAGCGGCTGCGATAGCAGCAGAAGCCACGCCTGGAATACCAGTTAACTCTTCAAAATGAGGACCGAAGGCACCTGCTGTACCAAGGCCGCCCATCATGGAAACGGAACCAGCCATAATACCAAAGATTGGTTCAATGCCCATAGCTTTGGCAATCATGATGCCTGCTCCATTTTGGAAGACAATCCAGATGGTACATACAATCCAGAAGAAGATAATAGCGACGCCACCTTTTTTAAGAACGTTTAAACTTGCCATAAGACCGATTGTGGTAAAGAAGGCTAACATTAAGAATGATTGCAAGGCACTATCGAAGGTGATGTTTACAATTTTATAATAGGATAAGAAGGCACATAAAAATGCAAATGGTAAACCACCTACGGCTGGTGCAGGCATACTCACACGTTGCAAGAATGGAGAATGCTTTTTGATGAATTCTCCTAAATATAATGTAACAATAGCTAAGGCTACTGTTTGAATCATAGACAGTTTTAATGTCCAGATTCCATTGACTAGACTCAAGTCGATAAGACCTTTCATAGTACAACCCCCTTTGGAACAAGATGCATATTAGATAAAACTTATGCTCTTATCATAGCATGAAATAGAGGTGTTCGTCATAGTGATTTTTTCTACTATAGCGCTATGTATGAGCTCTTTTCATAGATAAGGAAGATAGGATATGTCATATTAATTGTAAACAATTATAATAAGAATTCTATAGAATGTAGAAATATAAACGTATGAAAGGCTGTACATGATGATGCATGATGTATACATTACATACTACCGATGATTTTTGGTAATATAATGATTGCAAAAATAATATAACTTTAAAAGTAGAGAGTAGAGTACTTTATATAAAAGGTGAATAAATTTATGAAAAACAACTGATAAATTTAGTGAAGTGTGGTACTATAGTAAAGTCAGATTTACATCGTTTTGTAAATACAGAATCATTAGGTAAAGTTACTAACATGTGAGGTTAATGTGAAACGGATTATTATAGGTATATTAGGGCTTATTGTAGTCGTAGGTTTATATTTGGGAATACAATACCAACGTTCTTGGGATTATAAGGCAGTAGGTGTTCCCGTTTTAAATTATCATCGTATTGATACAGGGATTCGACATTCTTTAGTGGTACCACCGGAAGAGTTCAAAAAGCAAATGCAATATCTTCATGATGAAGGATACCATACCATTACCTTGGATGAGTTATACGAGTACGTGACAAAGGGAACTGATTTGCCAGACAAGCCAGTACTAATTACTTTTGATGATGGATATATTGATAACTATCAACATGCTATGCCAATTCTGAAAGAATACAATATGAAAGCAACCTTGTTTATGATTACTAGTTCCATTGGAGAAAATCGATTTGTCAATGTAGAACAATTGAAAGAAATGCAAGCGAATGGTATCGATATCCAAAGTCATACAGTGAATCATAAAGATTTGCGCAATATGTCCTTAGACCAAGCACGGGATGAACTCATTAGCTCGAAAGCAGTCTTAGAAGATCGCATGAAGCATCCTGTTCGGTACATTGCATATCCAGGTGGATTTGCTAACAAAGAGGTAGATAAGATTTCTGAAGAAAGTGGCTATCGGATGGCCTTTACCGTGCAAGCAGGGAATGTAGAGCCAGGCCAAGATCTATTTAATTTGCCAAGACAAGCCGTGTTTTTCAATGATACACCTTTTGAAAATTTCTGGGTTCGATTACATTATCCATGGGAAAATGCATTTATGTGGCGCATCCATGATAAATTGTTAGAATGGAATTTGAAAGGATTAGCAGATTTGGAACCGTTGTTTTAGTCTATTATACGGTATCTTTGACATACTAGAAGAGATGATAATAAAGAGGTAATGTGCCCCTTTTGGTGTGTAAAATAGAAAAAAGAGGGAAGTTGATACTTTTGATCAACTTTCCTCTTTTTTATTTGAAGCTATTTTGTTCAGCCTCTATTTTATTTAGAAATGATATATATTATCTTTTATTGTGCTACAAGTAGCATGAAACTTAGTGATTTGTATATCTAAGTATAGAATATGTTATGCCTCTAACTTAGGAGCATGCAAGAATGTTACATCTGGATTGCGTTCTACGACCCACCCCATTTGCCATTCGTTAGAGATAAGAACTACGAGACGACCACGGTTATCTTTTACAATCATAGCATTGTCCATGCCTTTTAAGCTGTTCACATCGACCTCACCATCAATCCAGCGAGCTACGCCATATGGTAAGGAGTTGTTCACAAGGTCAACGCCGTATTCGTGTTTCAAACGGTATTGCAATACTTCAAATTGTAGCATACCTACGGCACCGACTACAAAGGAATCCATAGAGTAGAGAGGTTCAAAGATTTGTACCGCTCCTTCTTGAGCTAATTGTGTCATACCTTTCAAGAATTGTTTACGCTTCATGGAATCTTTTGGTGTGACACGAGCGAAGAACTCTGGTGGGAATACAGGGAAGTCGCTGAATGTCACTTTATGATTGGATGCACATAAGCTATCGCCTACCCCCATAGTACCTGCATCGAAGACACCGATAATGTCCCCTGGATAGGCTTCATCGATAATGGTACGCTCTGTGGCTAAGAACTGTTGTGGTTGAGACAGGCGCAATGTTTTACCAGATTGTTGGTGAAGTACGTTCATGCCTTTCTCAAACTTACCGGAGCAAATACGCATGAATACAATACGGTCATGGTGGTTTGGATTCATGTTTGCTTGGATTTTAAATACGAAGGCAGAGAAGTCCTCAGATGTAGGTTCTACCGTTTCTTCGCGGGCTATACGAGGCGCTGGCATAGGAGCTAGTTCCAAGAACTTTTCAAGGAATGGTTTGACCCCAAAGTTTGTCATAGCAGAGCCAAAGAACATAGGTGTTAATTCACCAGCTTTGACTTTTTCTAAGTCGAACGCATCACCAGCCACATCGAGAAGTTCAATGTCATCGATTAAGGATTGATGTACTTCGTCGCCTAGAAGTTCACGGAACGCTGAATCGTGAACATCGCCCTTAGTGGAGGCTAGTTTCTTTTGACCGTGAGACTCATCTTTTTCAAATAACTCTACAGTATTCGTTTCCCGGTCGTATACACCTTGGTATTCACCGTTAATACCTACAGGCCAGTTCATAGGGACGGCACGAATGCCGAGAGAATTTTCAATTTCTTCCATTAAATCAAATGGATTGCGACCGAAGTGGTCAATCTTGTTAACGAAGGTAAAAATAGGAATACCACGTTCTTTACAAACGGCGAATAGTTTTTTCGTTTGTGCCTCCACGCCTTTCGCCACGTCAATCAACATGACAGCACTATCTGCCGCCATCAAGGTACGGTATGTATCTTCAGAGAAGTCTTGGTGACCAGGGGTATCTAGGATGTTCACGCGATGACCATCATAATCAAATTGTAATACGGAGCTGGTAACAGAGATACCACGTTGCTTTTCAATTTCCATCCAGTCAGACACAGCATATTTTTGCGTTTTTCTAGACTTAACAGAACCTGCCAAATGGATCGCACCACCGTATAATAATAGTTTTTCCGTCAATGTTGTTTTACCCGCATCTGGGTGAGAAATGATGGCGAACGTACGGCGCCGAGTTACTTCTTCTAAAAATGTCATAATTCACCTCTATTAATCCATGTGTATGGTATATACTTTCATATCTTTAAAATTATATACTATTTGAGCCCTCCCTGTATAGGATTGGATGGTGAAAGTTATGAAAAGTGTTGTATAGTTGCGATGTATCAGTACAGTGTATTTGCTATATTTATGTAAAAGTAGTACTGGTAGGAAATTTTAGAGGACTATGCATGACGACTAGAGAAATATTTTTGTAGAATATAAGATATATTGAAAAGGATGGGGATATCACATCTAGAGTAGTCTTACGGTAAGATGTGTTGTAAGGTGAATCGGATGTGTGCGTATTATATCTATGAAATAACAGTTGTAACATGTGCAGAAATAGATTTTTTTGCAAAGTATTGAGAAAGTAGGTGCCTGTTTAATTTTGGTGTGCAATCGTAGTATAATAAAAACCAGTGTAAAGAACACCTATAATAATAGAAAGTAATAAAAAGTCATTAATAGTAGGAAATAGTTATACATAGTAGTAAATAGGAAGAGGGAGCATATGCGTTTATTTATTGCAGAAAAACCCAGTGTAGGGCGAGAATTAAGCCAAGTGTTACCGAACCCACAGAGTGCTAAGCGACATGATGGGTATATCGTACAAGGTGAGGATGTGATTACTTGGGCCTTTGGTCATATGCTTGAGCAAGTTGAGCCTGGCGAGTATGATGAAAAATATAAATTTTGGAGATTTGATTCCTTACCAATTTTACCAACTGTATGGAAATTAAAAGTTAAAGCCTCTAGTGCTAAGCAGTTTAAGGTCATCAGTGGTTTAATCAAAAAAGCAACTACCATTGTGAATGCGGGTGACCCGGACAGGGAAGGGCAATTGTTGATCGATGAAATGTTAGATTATTTGGGCAATACTAAGCCGGTAGAGCGCATTTTACTTAATGCTTTAGATGAAAAGTCTATGCGATACGCTTTAGAGCATATGCAGGACAATAGGAAGTACCAACCTTTAAAAGATTCGGCCTTAGCACGATCTCGTGCAGATTGGCTGATGGGAATGAACTTGTCTCGTGCCTATACTTTAGAGCAACATCATTTAGGAAACAAAGTGACATTTCCTATTGGTCGTGTAAAAACGCCAACCTTAGCACTAGTGGTGCGGAGAGAACGGGAGCTACAAAACTTTGTGCCTGTAGAATATTATGTGTTGCAAGTACAATATGGTCATGAAAAGGGAGAGTTTTGGGCCACTTGGAAACCGAAAGATACGCAACAAGGATTAGACCCTGATGGGCATATGTTGGATCAGGCTATCCTCAATGACTTGCGTGAACGATTAATGCAGGCCCCAGAAGGTACGATTTCTCTAGTAGAAAAGAAAAAGAAAAAGGAAGGGCAGCGGTTGCCGTTTTCCTTATCATCACTACAAATTGTGGCTGGTAAATTATACAATTATACGCCACAAGAAGTATTGGATATTGCACAGAAATTGTATGAGAAAAAGTATACATCTTATCCACGGTCAGATTGTGAATATTTGCCAGTGAACCAACTTTCAGATGGGAAAGCCATTCTATCAAACTTGGTGAATATGGGACATAAGGAATTAGCTGGGTGGGCAAAAGATAGTAATCCTACTATCAAAAGTCGTGCTTGGAATGATAGTAAGGTCACAGCCCATCATGCGATTATACCAACCACAGTGCGTTGTCCCTTGCATACCTTATCCAAGGGGGAGCAAAATATTTACTTCCTTATTGCTCAAGCCTATATTGCGCAATTCTACCCAGAACATGTGTATGAGCATACTCGCATTGAAGTGACACACCAAGGGGAACTTTTTACCACAACGGGACGTGTTGTTATCGATTTGGGGTGGAAAGCATTATATAAAAAGGTAAAATCTACAGAAGAATCAGAAGAGAGTCAAGAGGACGAAGAAAAATCTTTACCAGCTGTACGAAAAGGTGATTCTGTAACAGCGAAGGATAGCAAGGTGGACCAACGAAAGACGAAACCACCAAGTCGTTTTACGTCTGCCACCTTGGTGCAAGCGATGAAGGAAATTCATAAATATGTGAAAGATGAAGAACTAAAGAAGCAGTTAAAAGATGTGTCTGGTATAGGTACAGAGGCGACACGGGCTACGATTATTGAAGATTTAATTCATAACAAGAAGAACCCTTTCTTGAAAGAAGAGGGAAAAAAGAAAACCTTACTTCCTACAGAGTCTGCCTATGCTTTGGTAGACGCATTGCCAGATTCCCTGCTATACCCTGATGCGACGGCGCAGTGGGAAGAGAGGTTGGCAAAGATGAGTGAAGGAAACGAAGCGATTGATGTATTTTTAGAGGATCAAACAAAATTCGTTGTACAGCTCATTGAGGATGTCAAACAACGAGTAGGAAGCACACCTAAGGTGGCTATGCCTAAAACAGAGATAGCTAGGAATGGAAAAGGTACAAGTCGGAATCCTTCTACAGCGCAGACAACTGGACGGTCTTGCCCTAAGTGTAAAACGGGAGAGTTACTCTTACGGAAAGGAAAGTTTGGTGAATTTTATGGATGTTCTGGGTTCCCGACCTGTAAATACACGGAAAATGTGTCAGGTGTTAGGGATTCAAGAGTTACTAAAGATGAGCAGCCCTTCGTGGCTAAAGCGGTTATGCCACAGAGACCTAGGGAAGAGATGATGCCACCGATGCCAATGGCAAGCGGCAAAATCTTGGATGATACGCATAAGGAATATACGTGCCCACGATGTAAAAAAGGATACCTTGTACAGTATGAGGCACAACCAGAGCCCGTGTGGAAATGTAGCGAAGGCCAAGCTTGTCGTACTAGTTGCGCCGATGTAGAGGGGAAACCAGCTATTTATGCAAATCGGAAATAAACGTACCGGCTGGGTGGAATCATGATATAGATAAAAGATATTGCCCAGTAAGGTATAAAAAATAGAGGAAAGTTGATATATGTTGATCAACTTTCCTCTATTTTATTTTAAAATTATTTCGTTATACTGCTCTTTATATATAGGAAATGATAGAATGCTAACCTTTTGGAAAAATAGGGCACATTAGAAATCTATCGTTTCCCTCTACCACGACCGCTAGTGCCACTGGATTTCGCGCGGCGCACCCTTGTATTGGCACCTTTGTGGCCACGAGCTTTATGGGCTTTCGCTTTTGTCGCTTGGTAGGTGCTTTTAATTTTAGGTTTTTTGCTAGCTGTTTCCTTCTTAGGTGCTAAGCCAGATCCCTTTGTTTTTACTTGACCATCTTTTGTATATTTCGTTAATGTTGCTTGGATGGATCGTTCGATGCGGCGCACCCAAACTTCTTCTGCTGGGGTAGCGAAAGTAACGGCAATACCAGTGGAACCGGCACGTCCGGTACGGCCGATGCGATGGATGTAGTAATCCATGTCGTGCGGTACATCAAAGTTGTATACGTGGCTAACGCCTTCAATATCGATACCACGAGCGGCAATGTCTGTAGCTACTAAAATAGGGGGATTGCCTTTAGCAAATTCTTTCAAGACTTGCGTACGACGGCCCTGTGTCATATCTCCATGAATTTCACCAAGCTCTACACCTTTGCGAGCTAAATCGTAGGAGAGTTTAATGGCTCCCTCTTTGGTGTTACAGAATACGATAGCTAGATATGGATTGTCTGCCTCCAGCATCGCCACAAGGCGGTTCACTTTGTCTTGCTCTTCCATCATGTATACCTTCTGTTCTATAGTGTCGAGGGTAATGTTTTCTCCTTGTACAGTCACAGAGGTAGGTTTTTGCATATAAGCTTTTGCTAAGTTGCGGATTTTATCTGGTATGGTAGCGGAGAACATTAATAGTTGACGTTTACCGTCGGTGCCACTGATGAGCTTTTCAATATCTGGTAAGAATCCCATATGAAGCATTTGGTCTGCTTCATCCAACACAACACGGCGGATGGAGTTCAAGTGTAAAGTGCCACGATTGACGTGATCTAGCAAACGACCAGGTGTACCGATGATAACATGAGGACGGCGACCTAGCTTTTGCAATTGTCCTTCTATTGTTCTGCCCCCTATGAGAGGTAGTACATCTACCCCTAATATAGCACCTAAATGGCGTGCTTCCTCTGCAATTTGTTGGATTAGCTCACGAGTTGGGGCGATGATAAGGGCTTGCTCCTGTTGCACATCTACGTGGATGCGTTGTAATAGTGGTAACAAGAATGCCAGCGTTTTGCCTGTCCCTGTTTGGGCTTTGGCGATTACATCTTGTCCTTTGAAGATGAGGGGAATCGATTTTTCTTGGATCGGCGTTGGTTCTTTCACGCCCACCTTTTGTAATGCTTGTATCAGTTCAGGCACGATGCCTAAGGATTGAAATGATTTCATAATGCATCTCCGTTTCTAAATGACTTAATAGTATTATTATATCATATTTCTAGCTAGGTGGACCTGTGAAAGTTCTTTCAAAGGCATTTGCTAATATTAGCAAAATAAAGAATAGGAACAGGGTATAATAGAAACTTGATTATGAGGATATATCATTTGGAGAATGAGAAATATATGCTTTACATACCATTATTATTTATAAAACAAAATTGATAATGATAAAATGGAATAGTAAAAATATACTGATTGCATAATGCTTTTGATATATTATACTTGATAAAAATAGATTTATAATTTCACAAAACGATAAAAATAAAACGAGATTCATTATTGATAATATTTTATAATGTGCTATAATATAAATATTACTCATATAATTATATATGATAAGGTTTGGTTGTTATGTTTTGTATGTAGGAGGTGTACTATGGTTAAGAAATTATCCGAGATGAAGCCCGGTGAAGTTGGTACTGTTGTAGCTATCAATGGATTTGGCAACATTAAGCATCGCTTGGTGGACATGGGTGTTGTACCAGGAACGGCTGTGCGCGTTATGAAGTATGCGCCATTAGCAGACCCAGTGGAAATCAAAGTGAAAAACTTCGAATTATCACTACGCGTAAGTGAAGCACAAATGATCGAAATTGAAGTCCAATAAGGAGAATTGCTAAGATGGCAGACAACACACATACCAAGATTCAGGTTGCTTTAGCGGGTAACCCTAACTGTGGTAAAACAAGTATTTTTAACAATATGACGGGATCCCGTCAACACGTAGGTAACTACGCAGGTGTTACAGTAGAGAAAAAAGTTGGGGAGACGAAAATCGATGGTCATGACATTGAAATCATCGACTTACCAGGTACATACTCCTTAACAGCACGTTCTCTCGATGAATTGGCAGCACGTAACGTTATCATCAATGAAAATCCAGAATTGATTGCCAATGTAGTGGATGCGTCCAATCTAGAACGTAACCTGTACTTAACAGCACAATTAATTGAACTAGAACAACCATTGCTACTTGTTTTGAACATGGTAGACGTGGCAAAAGAAATGGGTTTACAGTTCAATAATAAAAAATTAGAAGAATTAA
Source organism: uncultured Veillonella sp. (assembly GCA_963523985.1). Lineage (GTDB taxonomy): Bacteria > Bacillota > Negativicutes > Veillonellales > Veillonellaceae > F0422. The sequence goes on along the minus strand of CAUREE010000002.1, from coordinate 49,861 downwards.
CAGGTTCCACAGTAGTAGAAACTATCGGCCGTGTTAATAAAGGTACAGAAGATGCACTACGTGGCATTGTGAAAGTATCTAAAGAACGCAAAATCCCTAATGTTCGCGTTAACTATGGCGAAGTATTAGAGCCAGCTATCGCAGAATTAGAAGCAGAAGTAGCAAAACTTGACACTGGTCGTTATCCACATCGTTGGGTAGCTATCAAGTTATTAGAACAAGATACAGATATCTTAGAAAAAGTACAAGAATTAGACAAATCTGGTGTGGTGCTTAGCAAAGCAGAAGCATTGCGCACAGAATTGAACAAATCTGTTGATATGGATATCGTGTTCCAAGAATACCGTCACCGTTTTGCAGTAGAGGTATTCAACGGCGTGCTAGAAGTAGTGCCTGAACATAAAGATACCAAATCCGACAACATCGATAAAATCTTAACGAATCGTTGGTTAGGGATTCCTATCTTCTTATGCATCATGTGGGTTATGTTCTACTTAGTTATCAACATAGCTGAATATCCTAAAGGATGGTTGGAAAGTGCTTTCAAATTATTAACAGATTTCATCGGAGCTAATCTTGAAGATGGCTTGTTAAAATCTTTATTGAATGACGGTATCATCGGTGGTGTAGGGGCTGTTATTAGCTTTATCCCACACATCGTTCTATTATTCGTATCTATTTCTTTCTTAGAAGATACTGGTTACATGGCTCGTGCGGCTTTCGTTATCGACCGCGTGATGCGTGGTGTAGGTTTACATGGTAAATCTTTCATCCCTATGTTATTGGGCTTTGGTTGTAACGTACCATCCATCATGGGTGCTCGTATCCTTGATAACCCAAGAGACCGTATGATTACGATCTTAGTATCTCCATTTATGAGTTGTAGTGCTCGTTTACCAGTATATACATTATTAGCATCAGCATTCTTCCCACCAGAAGATGCACCAACGATCTTGTTAGGTATCTATACATTGGGTATCGTCGTAGCTGTTGTAACTGCAAAAGTACTTCGTACGTATGTATTTAAAGGTGAAGCAGAACCATTCGTAATGGAAATGCCTCCATACCATATGCCAACACTTCGTTCTGTAGGCATTCATATGTGGGAACGTTCCGTGATGTACCTTAAAAAAGCAGGTACATTCATCTTGGCAGCATCCATCCTTATTTGGTTCTTAACATCCTTCCCACAAGATGTAGAATACTCTCAAGACTATGATGCAGCTCGTGAACAAGTGACAATGACACATGCTCAGATGGCAGATGAGATTTTAGTGAATGCTATGTTGGTAACAGAAGAACAACAAGCAGAGGCGAATGATATCTTAGGTCAAATGCTTGCCTTAGACGAAGAGCATAAAGATGACCCGCCAGCTGAAGAGGAAGAAGCTACAGCAGAAGAAGCAACTCAAGAAGAAGCTGCAGAAGAACCTGCATACTTTGAAGAATTAAAAGCTGAAGAGTTATATCCAGTGGCTTGGGCTTTATATGTAAACCATAAAGCAGAAGAAGATGAAATCAAAGAATTAGATCTTCAACAAGGTAAAGAAAAAATTGAACAATCCTATGCAGCTGAATTAGGACGTTTTATTCAACCTGTAATGGAACCACTTGGATTTAACTGGCGTGTGAACATTGCCGTAATAGCCGCAGTAGCAGCGAAAGAAGTAATGGTAAGTACATTAGGTACTATTTACGCGATCGAAGCAAGTGATGCAGATTCTAAATCCTTGGAAGAATTCTTGTCTACTGATCCAGACTTCAACCCAGCCATCGGTTTAGGCTTGATGGTATTCGCCTTGCTATATTTACCATGCTTGGCGACTATGGCTGTATTAAAACGTGAAACTGACTCCTGGAAATGGTTCGGTGCCGTATTTGCTTACACTAGTATCCTAGCTTGGGTGGGTGCGTACATTGCAGTTCATCTTGGACGTGCTTTAGGTTTGGGCTAATCAATATTGATAGTAAACAAACAATATAATTGAGATTGAGAAAAGTTTTATTTCAAAAATTCATTGATATTATGCGGTTTTTTCTATTCGCAAAATAATTTTCAAAAAAGTACTTGAAAATGAGAAAGAGATGGTGTATACTATGGATAGTGTTATTGTATACGCAATTGGTTTACTAGCTGTTCTCTATGTTGCATACCGAGTATATAAAAGCGCAACAAGCGCAGGCGGTTGTGGCGGCGGATGTGGTGGAGGATGTGGTTCCTCTTCTGAATCCGAATCAGGATGCGGCTGTGGCTGTGGTGGTCACGAAGAACAAGATCAAAAGTAACTAATTCGATACCATAAGTATGGTAAGAGGGACTCCGATAACACGGGCCCCTCTTATCTTTATAATTATTAATTTTAATATATTTTCATGTATTAATGTGACGGAGATCACAGAAAGGAACTAACAATGTTCAACGTAAAAAAAGAAACTTTAAGAGATGCTAATGTATTCGCAGCTGGTTTAGCTTTAGGCACAGTAGGTGTAAAAGTATTAACTTCTAAAGATGCTCGCAAAGTATACGCTAATGTAGTTGCAGCTGGCCTTCGTGCAAAAGACAGCATCTTAAAAACTACTGAAAAATTACAAGCTTCCACAGACAGCATCTTGGCTGAAGCACAAGAAATCAACGAAACTCGTGACGAAGAAGTGTTAACAGAAGGAAAATAATCCATGATGCAATTTAAAATGTTGCAACGCTTGTCCCGTCGTCTTCATGTACGCATTGAGGGACGTAAGTTTAATGACGCACAGGCTCAATATATCGAAGATACATTGATGGCCTGTGAAGCCATTACCAAAGCGAACTTCTATACGCGTTCTGGTGATATCATCATCAAACATACTGGTGATGAAAGTGCTGTGAAAGCTGCTTTATTCGGACTTAACGATTTGGATTTAGCCAATGCGCCAGCATTGCATGAACTTTCACCTCGCCTTGTAAACAAGCGTTACAAAGAAGAAATGATCGATAAAACATTGCTTTATATCGGTAAAAAAATCGTTTTACCAGCACCTATTGCAGCAGCATGGTCTTGGTTCGATGGTATCAAGTTCATCGGTACAGCGATTAAAACATTGTGGAAACGCAAATTGACCGTAGAAGTATTAGATGGCGTAGCTATCGGTGCCGCATTATTGCAAAAAGATTACTCTACAGCGGGCGCTGTGATGTACTTATTAGGCATTGGCGAAATCTTGGAAGAGTGGACATTACGTAAATCCGTACTTAACCTTGCGGAAAGCATGTCTTTGAACGTAGACAAAGTTTGGGTTCTAGTAGATGGCGTAGAAGTGAGCAAACCAATTGGTGACGTACAAGTAGGCGATATCGTAGTAGTTCGTCAAGGTGAAGTAGTGCCATTGGACGGCCAAGTTGTAGACGGTGTTGTTCTTGTGAACGAAAGCTCCATGACTGGGGAACCTGAACCAGTTCGTCGTGATGCAGGTACTTCTGTGTATGCAGGTACTGTTGTAGAAGAAGGTCAATGTTCCTTTGAAGTACGCACTACATGTAAACACACTCGTTTCGAACAAATCGTAAACTTGATTGAAGAATCTGAACAAATGAAATCTGGTATGGAACAAAAAGCATACCGTATGGCAGATAAATTAGTACCGGTGAGTTTCTTAGGTGCTTTTGCTACTTTTGCTTTAACTCGCAACTTGATGAAAGCCTTATCTTTCGTTATGGTAGATTTCTCCTGCGCATTGAAATTGTCCATTCCATTGGCAGTGTTATCCGCTATGCAAGAAGCAAGTAACCGTGGTATCACTGTTAAAGGTGGTAAATTCTTGGAACGCATTGCAGAAGCAGATATGATCGTTTTCGATAAAACAGGTACCTTAACTAAAGCAGAACCTGTATTCCAAGAAATCATTCCTTTCAATGGTAATGATGCAGATGACATGTTGACATTAGCAGCTTGCTTGGAAGAGCATTTCCCTCATTCCATGGCGAAAGCAGTTGTGTCTGCTGCACAAGATCATCATTTACCACATAAAGAAATGCACTCCAAAGTAGAATATGTTGTGGCACATGGCATTGCATCCAAAGTGGGTAACCGCAAAGTGCGTATCGGTAGCCATCACTTCATTTTTGAAGATGAAAAAACAACAATTCCAGCTGGAGAAGAAGCTAAATTTGAAAATCTTCCAGAAGGTTGTTCCTATCTATACTTAGCGATTTCTAACGTCCTATCTGCGGTTATTTGTATTAAAGACCCAGTGCGTGAAGAAGCGAAAACTGTTATCCGCGAACTTCATGAGTTAGGTGTTAAGAAAATCGTTATGATGACTGGCGATAGCCGTAAAAATGCTGAACGCGTTGCAGCGGAAATTGGTATTGACGAAGTTCATGCAGAAGTTATGCCAACTGACAAAGCTGATTACGTGCGTAAAGCAAAAGAAGAAGGCTACACAGTGATGATGGTAGGGGACGGTATCAACGATTCCTTGGCGTTATCTGAAGCACATGTAGGTATTGGTATGAATGAAGGTGCACCAATTGCACAAAAAATTGCCAATGTCACAGTGTCCAGTGATAACTTAACTGCTATTGTTGACTTACGTCGTATCTCCATGAAATTAATGGATCGTATTAAAATTAACTATAACTCCATCGTAGGCGTGAATGGTGGTCTTGTAGGATTGGGTGTATTAGGCGTAATGCCTCCTAGCTCCACTGCATGGATTCACAACTTGTTCACACTAGGTGTGGGTATGTATAGCATGACTCCATTATTGGAAAAACCTAAAACAACAAACGATGACTGCATCGAAGTAGAAGCAGTTGTGGCATAACACATATTATAAAGGCTCTCGTCTTTGACGAGAGCCTAAAATATGGTATACTATAGTTGTAACAACAAGAAGAACCCGATGTGTGTTTGGCGTTAGGTTCATCTTAGAATCAAGCAAAATATGATGACCCTAACTATCACCACCTTTCGGTGATGAACCTAACTCACGTCGAGTTCTTATAATCAGTATATCATAATTAGCATCCGTAAGGGTGCTTTTTTGTTTGTAAAATTGAAATGCATATGTATTTATAAGATGGCCGATGTTTGTTATACTATAGGGAGAGATAATTTTGGTATAGAAAGGAAATTATATGTCAACCATACAAGACGTAGTGCAACGCACGATGTATATGAGTATATTTTTTATATTGATTCCCCTAGGGGCTTATACGATTCATACTGGGATGAGCGCCATGGTGGCAGGGGTGAGCTATGGAGTATTATCCCTGTTCATTCCTGTCTTTTACTTACGCTCTAGTGAAAGTGGATTTGGTCCTAAGGCTCGCAGAATACCAATTTGTGTGTACGTAATAGCTTGGGCACTTGTACAAGGTGGTATATTCCTAGTGTTCAACAATTTAGATTTATCTTGGTTGTGGAACTTATCGACTATCGGTCGTGATGTGGTGTTTGCTGTCATCATGTATTGCCAAGTAACCTTGTCTTTGCTATTGGCGCTAGTAGGTGGAAAGAATACAGAGGTGTAATATGAAAAGTTATATAAAATTTTATAGTTGGTCCATGCTCTGGATTATTCCGCTAAGCTTGGTATTTAGCTTAGGGCAGTTCGACACATCTAGCATTATTATGTTTGTCATTGCCTCCTTGGGGATTCCTTTGGGCCTGAAAGCGGTGCCAAGGCTGGCGGGACAATTTGACTTTCACTTAGGGAAAGGGCATTATACATATTCTTGGTTTTGGTGGAATCTATTCTTTTTCTTTGGTAATGGTGTATTGCCATTTACCTTGCCAAAAGAACCTATCTACGTTATGTTGGTTTGGGTGTTGACTATGTTAGTTGTGGTGGCACTTATGATCGGCACGGCGAAACTATTAGATTGCTGGATGGCACGTAAAGAACGTTATTACTTTATCGATACAGTATTGAATATTTCTACCTATGCGTTGCCATTGCCGATGCTATTTTTAGGGGATGTGATGTACCTCAATCTAGAGGATCCTATCATTCAAGCATCGCTAGATGCACAGGGCTTTGCAGGACTCATTGCTAGCCTATACATCGGGGTAGTGCTCATGATGTTGACCACTATCGGTAGTATGGTATTATATTTATATCCACGTCGCACAGAATTGTGGCCTCGTGTGACTGCTATCGTAGTCATGGCAGTATGGTGGGTGGCAACCAATGCACATATCCTATTCGGTGGATACATTCCAGATGTTGTGAAAGTCTGGGCAGGGAAAGCATTGCCAGCTTTTACAGGTAGCCCATTAGTATATATTACACCGTCCATATTTGAAATCTGCGCCATTGCTTTAAGCGTGGCTATTGGATTGGGGATAGAGAAACTGTGGTTGTCTAAAACAGTTATATCTAGCTAATATGGGCTATAACAAAATAGAGCTCAATAAAATAGAGGAAAGTTAATCAAAAGTATCAACTTTCCTCTATTTTATGTTTTTATAAGCAAAAGCAATAGTATATTTTACTCTAACTTCCGAATAATAAGTAATCTGTGTGAAAGTTCAATTAAGTTTATTCAGAAACTGAAAGCAGGGATATTGATTTGGTCATGCGATCGATGGCAGGGTTGGCATAAATTATTTCCATAGAATGGCTCTTTTTGCACAATAAAGGGCTGTCACTCATATGTAGTAAATCCTACACATACAGTGACAGCCCTATCGTATTAAATGCTACAATATATGACTTAGTACCAGCGTGTTAATGGTAGTTCATTGTTAATGCATTTTGTCATCAGAATTTGATGCAAATCCATGTTACCAATATAGAAACCAGCGGCACAACCACATAGATATAAATCCCACATGCGTACAAATTCAGTGCCCCGTACTTTTTCTACTTGGTCACGAACTCCTTGGAAATTATTGTACCAATGCATCAATGTTTTGTAATAGTGAAAGCGTAAATTTTCCACATCCAGAACATTCATATCATATTCGTAGGCAAGACCAATGATTTCTCTTAGGGAAGGCAAGGATCCACCAGGGAAGATGTATTTACGAATCCATGCACTGGTTTCCTTTTCTGCAGGATCACTAATATAATGAAGTAAAAATAAACCTCCTTCTTTTAGCATAGCTGAGGCATCTTCCATGTATATAGGTAAATTAGGGCGACCTACATGTTCTAACATGCCTACACTTACCATACGATCGAACTGACGACCAGAGGCGGCTACATCGCGATAATCTATTAGATCAATTTCCACTTGACCCTCAAGACCAAACTGTTTAATTCGTTCTTGGCCTTTTTTCCATTGCTCTTCTGATAATGTACAGCCATAGCCTTTGACTCCATATTTTAGGGCCGCTTCAATGAGAAGGAACCCCCAGCCGCAACCAATATCAAGGAGTGTCATGCCTTCTTGTAAGTGTAATTTATTAAGAATATGATGTACTTTTTGATATTGTGCATCCTTAAGACTGTCATTTTCCTTTTTGAAATAGGCACAAGAATAACTCATAGTTTCATCGAGCCATAAACTATAGAAATCATTCCCTAAATCATAATGAGATGAAACTTGTTGTTTTTGATCTTTCTTTCTAAGCCCCATATTAAAGAGGGAACTAAGTACTTTTTTGTTAATAGAGTCTTTGTTAACATGACCTAATACGACGCAAAGAGCTTTGAATAAATCTCCTTCAATTTCTATATCTTTGCGCATGTAAGCTTCGCCAAGTGCCAATTCGGCGGATACTAATATATCTTTTTTAGGGATATCTTTATTGACAATAATTGTAAACTCTGGATCTCCTTCGCCGATGGTATATTCTTTATCTCCAACTTTTACAACAAAGCAATGATCGTTGAATCGTTCCAAATAGTGTACTAAAAAAGTATCAAAAAGTTTAGAAAACATAAGTAAGTCCTTTCTTGCCTTTATGCATAATATACAGTATATGCATCATTTAGACGTGCATTTAAATCGTTCATCTAATCATACATGACACAATTTGTAAAACTACATAGCAAATATAGAGAATATTAAAAAGAAAAGTCCTTGGATTATTGGGATTTCTGATATACCATATATATTTGATATGAATAGATAAACCTAATGAAGATATTATATACCTTTTATACAGAAAATACATTATATACAGAAATGAATCAATTTGGCTAATATATATGTGTATTGTATTATAAAGTTTGCGTCACATGTGATATAATGATTAATTACTAAATTTTTGATAATATTTTACTGAATCTTTATTAAATCCTGTTTATAGAAAAGATATCTGTTGAATGGCAGTTGTTATAGATAGATACTTTAAGTTTAATATATGAGGTGCACATCCTTGAAGTATTGAAATAGATATTGAAAGGTTCTAAAGAAAAATAGAAAATAGTGTATCATCTTTGTTTCTATCTTATGGTATACTAAGAGGGTATAGTTATAGGTAAGTGAAAGGGCTGGAGTATGAAAGAAGATGTACGAATTTTAATCATTAAAATGAGTTCTCTAGGCGATATTATTCATGCCTTACCAACGCTGTATGCGTTGCGTCAACAATATCCGAAGGCGCATATTGCATGGGCCGTTCATGAACAGTTTAAGGATGTTATCCCTCTCAAACCTTGGGTGGATGAAATCATCATCATAGATAAGAAACAATTAAAACGGCTTTCCTATTGGAAACAATTATGGAAGTTACTACATGAAAAAAACTTTGATATTTCCTTAGATCTACAATCCATTGCGAAAAGTGCCATTGTGGCTGGTCTTAGTGGTGCGAAGAAACGTTATGCTTATTGGGAACTTCGTGAAGGAAGTTGGCTTGTGAATACAGCGCTAGTAGGTGACCATAAAATGAATCACGTTATCGAGCGCTATTTAGATACGGCTCGTGCCTTGGGCTGTGATGTAGATGACATCGCATTCCCGCTGCCGACTTTCACAGAGGCAGAAACTGCGGTGACACAGAAGTTAAATGCTAGAGGGGCCTTTATTGAAAATCCCTATATTGTCATGGCTCCAGGGGCGCGTTGGGCAGTGAAAGAGTGGCCTATTTCTCATTTTGTGGAGCTTGGGAAGCGATTGGTGGCAGCAGGTGAGACGGTGGTGCTCATTGGTGCTAAAGAGGATGTGGACAAAGGTCGTGCCATTGTGGACGGCGTCGGCAGTAACAATGTGGTAAATCTCATTGGTGATACGAACTTGAAAGAACTCATTGAGGTCATTCGTCACAGTGCTTTGTACATCAGTGCCGATACGGGGCCTTTGCATATTGCTAATGCTTTAAAAGTACCGTTGATTGCTCTGTTTGGGACTACTTGCCCAGAACGGACAGGTCCTTATGGGGGCGATCATATTCATATGATTGTTTCACCTACATCACGAGCGACGCTAGAACAGCCGTTAGTGGAAGATTCAGAATGTATGGCACAGATTACGGTGGACACTGTATTTGATACAGTGAAAGAAATGAGGAACTTATGATAGAGTTAGATGGAAAACGGATTGTGGTAACCTTCTTAATGCATTTAGGCGATGTGGTGCTCACCACACCGTTTATCCATGCTCTTAGAAAGTTGGCGCCTCACAGCCATATTACCTATGTGATTGATAAAAAGTTGGCAGATGTATATCGTCATAATCCTTATATTGATGCTCTAGTAGAAGTAGATAAAAAGGGGATCCATAATAGTATTGGTGGGTTGAATCAAATTGCTAAAGAGATTCGCAGTCAGGGTCCTGTTGATGTTGTGATCAACTTGCATCCTAATGAGCGAACGTCTTATTTAGCTTGGAAATTGAACGCTAAGGTGACCACTGGAATGAGTCACTTTTTGTTCCGTCCGTTTATGACGAAGGTAACCCGGTTGAACCGCAAAACGGTGCATGCTGCGCAGATGTATATGAATGTGCTAGAACAGTTAGGATATACGGTGGAACATGAAGGATTAGAAATCTTTACTAGTCCGGAGTGGGATGAAAAGGTGCAAGCATTTTATGCCTCTCATGGAGTGACGGAAACGGATTGCCTTATTGGGTTCAATATTGGTAGTGCTGTACCAGAAAAACGTTGGCCCAAGGAACGATTTGCTCATATTGCAGACACCTTAGCAAAAGAAGGATATAAAATAGTATTCTTCGGTGGCCCCATGGATGAAGATATGGTGCAGGACGTGCTAGATACAATGACAGAATCTGCCATTAAGGGAACGGGACAATTTAGCATTGGAGAATTGGCAGCAGCCATGAAACGATGCGACTGCTTGGTCACAAATGACTCAGGTCCTATGCATGTAGGGGTGAGCCAAGGGGTACCTATTGTGGCGCTGTATGGTCCGTCGAATCCAGCCTTGTATGGGCCTTTCACAAAGAAAGCTGTAGTCTTAGAGTCTATGGATCATTATGATGTAAATAAAAATATGAAACAGGTTTTAAAAGAGGTCAACTACAAAGGGTTGTCTGTCATTTCTGAGGAATCTGTATTAGCAGGCATACGGGCGATGTTAGAGAGAAAGGGTATGAAGTAAGGATGCACTATATTGTATTTGACTTGGAATGGAACCAGCCCTATACATTAGAACCGAATATGATACGGCGCTCAGGATTTCCATTCATTGGTGAAATTATACAAATAGGTGCCGTAAAACTAGATGAAAGTCTGCAAATTGTAGACCAATTTGAAGTATTTATTACTCCTAAATTTCTACCTATTATGCATCATTCGGTGGAGAAGTTAACCCATATTACGATGGATAAATTGCGTAAAGAAGGAGTATCTTTCCGACGTGGGTGCGAAAAGTTTTTACGTTTTGTTGGCCCCGATGGTATATTAGTGTCTTGGGGGCCTGATGATATCAATATGCTGATGGACAATGCATTTTGCCATAAGGTTCATGTACATCAAGAAGTACCTTGGTTTGATGCGCAATCTTTATATGCAAAAACGATGCACGATTGTAGTCAACAATATGCATTGCAAAAAGCGATGGATGAGATGCAAGTGCAAGCGCCGAATTTACAAGCCCATAATGGACTACATGATGCCATCTGCACAGCCATGGTATGCCAACGATTTCCATTTCTAGAAGCATTACAAAAGAAGCGAGAAAAACAAGGGAAACAACGATGTTTTTACGGACTTTCACGGCATGAACATAAAATATTTGAGTCCATTGTGACCATGCCCCGTATATTCCGACAAAGCAATCGAGCGAAAACTACATGCCCTGTTTGTAAGGAACCTCTGCACTTAGACCCTATTGTGGGGGTCGTAAAACATCGCTTTTTATCGATGGGATCTTGCAAGGAACATGGCACCTTTGGGGTCCACTGGTATGTAGGAAAATCTATTAGCAAGCATTTAGGAAAACGCTATTATGTTTCCAAAATGGTCACCAATGCACCTAAAGGATTGCGTGAACTGTATGCGCGTAAAAAATAACAATTAGCATTAAGAAAGAAAGGAGCTAAGTATGGAACGTAGAAATGCTTGGCATGAATATACAGAAGAACAATTACAAGAGATTGATACTTTAGCAACGAAGTATCGCCATTTTCTAGATCATGGTAAAACAGAGCGCGAATGTGTGGATCAAATTGTGGAGGCTGCAGAAGCAGCTGGATATCGCAATATGGACAGTGTTATCAAAGAAGGTACTACGCTGAAAGCAGGAGATAAGGTCTATTATGTGCACATGAAAAAAGCGGTAGCTATGGTGAACATCGGCACAGAACCGATTGAACAGGGGATGAATATCTTAGGGGCTCATATTGATTCTCCACGATTAGACGTGAAACAAAATCCATTCTATGTGGATAGCGATTTAGCACTATTAGATACACATTATTATGGGGGCATCAAAAAATACCAATGGGTGACCATGCCACTAGCGATCCATGGGGTAGTGGTAAAGCGTGATGGCACTGTCATCAATCTTGCCATTGGTGAGAGCCCAACAGACCCAGTGTTCTGTGTAACTGACTTATTGCCACATTTGGGACAGGAACAAATGGAGAAAAAAGCTGCCAAAGTGGTAGAAGGAGAACAATTGGATCTTCTTATTGGTAGCCGTCCTGTGAAAGGCGAACTAAAAGATGGCGTGAAAGCCTATGTGTTGCAAGTACTACAAGAGCAATATGGTTTTGAAGAAGAAGATTTCTTATCCGCAGAGCTTGAAATTGTACCAGCTGGTGCAGCGAGAGAATTAGGTTTTGACCGTTCTATGATCATAGGCTATGGACAAGATGACCGTGTATGTGCGTATACATCCTTAGTAGCGATGTTAGAAACTGAGAACGTAAGCCGTACTACCTGTACTTTATTGGTAGACAAGGAAGAAATCGGTTCCGTTGGTGCTACAGGTATGCAATCTCGTTTCTTTGAGAACTTCATGGCAGAATTGTTAGAAGCTATGGGTCATACTTCTCCATTAGCAGTACGACGTACTTTATCCAATAGTCATATGTTGTCTTCCGATGTAAGTGCCGGCTTTGATCCACTTTATGCAAGTGCTTTTGAGAAGAAAAACGCCGCTTTCTTGGGACGTGGCGTAGTATTTAACAAATTTACTGGTTCTCGTGGTAAAAGTGGCTCTAATGATGCTAATGCAGAATACATGGCTCGTATTCGTCACTTGATGGACCAAGATAATATTTCTTACCAAACAGCTGAATTAGGTCGAGTAGACCTTGGCGGTGGCGGTACGATTGCGTATATCATGGCTCTGTATGGTATGAATGTTATCGACTGTGGCGTGGCGGTTCTCAGTATGCACTCTCCTTGGGAGGTGACGAGCAAAGCTGATATTTATGAAGCAAAACGTTGTTATTTAGCCTTCTTAGCGGCGAAAGGGGAATAATCCTATGACAACACATGGTGAAGCGGAACGTGTGAAAGTAGATATTTTTAGCATGACCAAAGAGGATGCAGCACAGTTTGTGAAAGATAAAGCCTACTTTATGATGGTTCTTCGCAAATTGATGTATGAATATTGTCCCATAGTAAAGGTAGAACGATTTGAGCCTACAGAGGGAGAAAGTATTTCGGCGTACTTGACGAAAAGTATGGAACAAGATCAAACCCCCGTGTTATCTGTGGTACTAGATCCTTTTGAAGTATCCGCCATGAAAGTCGCAGAGGAGCGAGGCAAACTAAAGGAATACGTCTTTGCTGCTAGCGAAATGACAGAAGTGTTATTACAGGTGTTAAAAGAAAAATTTTGTGAATCCAAAACAGAAAAATAGAAAGGACAGACATATGTTATATATTGAATATCCAAAATGTACGACTTGTAAACGAGCAAAAAAATATTTAGATGATCATGGTATTAGCTATACGCACCGCGACATCAAAGAAGAGAATCCAACAGCGGAAGAATTAGGCGTATGGTATCCTAAGAGTAAAAAAGCAGATATTAAAGCCTTCTTTAATACATCTGGTCAAATTTATCGTGGGGAAGGCATTAAAGATAAATTGCCAACTATGACAGAAGATGAAAAATTAGCCTTATTGGCAACCAATGGTATGTTGGTGAAACGTCCTATTTTAGTTTTAGAAGATACAGTGCTTGTGGGATTCAAAGAAGCAGAGTGGGAAGAAGCGTTAAAACGCAATGGTTTACTGTAGCTATTTTTAGAGAGTTGTGGTATACTAAAAGTAACTTTTATAGAATCTATTAAAAGAGTGAGCTGCGGCTCACTCTTTCTCTTATACTGTGGCAAGGAGGGGATAAGATGAAACGTGACGCCGTAGAGGAATTTGTGTCCGGTGTAGTAGAAACGATTATAGAGTCTACGGAGTTAGAGCTTGTGGACGTAGAATACGTGCATGAGCGAGAATGGTACTTGCGCGTATTTTTAGACAAAGAGGGTGGCATCGATTTAGATGACTGCCAAATGGTGAGTGAAAAATTAAGCGAAGTATTGGATGCAAAGGACCCAATCAAAGAGAATTACTTGTTAGAAGTATCGTCTCCAGGACTGGATCGTGTGTTGAAGAAAGAAAAAGATTTCATCCGTTACCATGGACGTGATGTGGACATTCAATTGTTTAAACCCATAGATGGAAAAAAACAATATACAGGATCCTTACAAGGATATTCTGATGAAGTCATTACGATTCAGGTGCAAGAGGAAAGTATTGAACTAGAACGCGCAGCAATTGCACAAATTCGTTTGCATTTAGATTTTTAAGGGAGGAAACCAGTGAGTCAAGAATTAGTACAAGCGGTATTAGCAGTTACTAAACAAAAAGGTGTGGCACCAGAGATTATTTTTGATTCTCTTGAAGTGGCATTATTACAAGCCTATCGCAAAGAAGTAGGAGCAAATCAAGAGGCATATATTTATTTCAATCGTGAAACAGGAGATTACAAGGTGTTGGCTAAGAAAACCGTAGTGGACACTCCTGAAAACGAAGAAACAGAGATTGCCTTAGCAGATGCTCGTCAATTAGATAAGCGTATGGAAATCGGCGATATTATCGAAGTGGATGTAACGCCTAAAAACTTCGGTCGCAGTGCGGCTCATACGGCAAAACAATTATTGATTCAACGCTTGAAAGAAGCAGAACGTAATATAGTCTATGATGAATACTCCAGCCGTGAAGGCGATATTTTGACTGGTTTGGTGGAACGTATTGAAGGTCGAAATGTATTCATTAATTTAGGAAAAACTGAGGCAATTTTGCCTGTATCTGAGCAAATTCCTAGTGAAAGCTACGCAGTGGGAAATCGCATTAAATGCTACATTGTGGAAGTGAAAAAGACCACAAAAGGTCCTCAAATCATGATTTCCCGCACACATCCTGGTTTATTAAAACGCTTATTTGAATTAGAAGTACCAGAAATTGCAGAAGGCACAGTGGAGTTGAAATCTGTAGCTCGTGAACCAGGTATGCGTTCTAAAATTGCTGTTGTATCTCGCGAGGAAGAAGTGGATGCAGTAGGCGCTTGTGTAGGTCCTAAAGGACAACGTGTACAAAATATCGTGGATGAGCTCAATGGCGAAAAAATCGATATTGTGAAATGGGATGAAGATCCAGCGGTATACATTGCGAATTCCTTAAGCCCAGCGAAGGTAGTAAGCGTAGTGGCTCGCGATGAAGAAAAAACATCTTCTGTGGTGGTGCCAGATTACCAACTTTCACTAGCTATCGGTAAAGCAGGTCAAAATGCCCGTTTAGCAGCGAAACTAACCAACTGGAAAATCGATATTAAAAGTGAAACACAAGCCGCTGAATCCGATGATATGATTTCCTTAGATGCTTTTGGAGATGAAGACTAATATGAAACAGAAGTCTCAGCCTATGCGAGTCTGTGTGGGATGTGGAGAACTTCTTCCCAAGAAAGAATTGACACGTGTTGTGTTGAGTCCAACGGGAGAGATTTCTATTGACACTACAGGTAAAGCCCCTGGACGGGGAGCGTATATGGAAATGAAAGTGGAATGCTTAGATATGGCGTATAAAGCTAAACGATTAGAGCGTTCGTTGAAACATAAAGTTTCACAAGAAATTTATGAATCTTTAAAGGAACAAATATCCCATGAATAAAGAAAAAGTGTTGAATATATTAGGATTAGCACAGCGAGCAGGTCGCTTATTATCTGGCGATTTTGTAGTGGAACGATCCATGAAACGACAAGCCTATCCACTGTTGATTATGGCGGAAGATTGTGCGCAAAATAATGCTAACAAATATAGGCACTTAGCCGAGTCTCATCAGGTACCTCTTCGTTTGGTAGGGACCAAAGAGGAATTAGGCAGAGCATTGGGAAAAGAAATGCGAGCAGTTATATTAGTAAATGATGCTGGATTTGCTAAATCCTTGCTAGCTGAAATAGATAAGAATCAGTAGAGGGGGAATGTAGATGTCCAAAAAAAGAGTATATGAAGTAGCAAAAGATCTAGGTGTAGAAAATAAAGTCGTTATTGATGCTTTAAAAAAACACAATGTAGAAGTGAAAAGCCATATGAGTACAGTGGAGGATTCACAAGTATCTATGATTAAACAATCGTTAGCAGGTGGCACTAAACAAGCACACAGTGAGGCACCAAAAGCAACGCAACAAGCACCGCAAAAGAAAGTTCACGAATACCATAGCAATGAGCAAGGTGAAAGACGTGGACCAAAACAAGATAGAAATCATCGCAATGATCGCAATGACCGTGGTGAAAAGCGTGACCGCTCATTCAATCGTGATGGTAAAAACAATGGTCAACGAGATCATCGCAATGACAGAAATGACCGCGGCGATAATCGCTCTAATCAACGTAATGGTCAAAACCGTGATGGCCGTCGTCCAGAAGGTCGCAATGATCAACGTCAAGATAATCGCAATGGTGGTAATCGCCCTAACAATGGTGGCAGATTCGACCGCAACAATGATCGTAATAACGACCGTAACCATGATCGTCGTAATGATGGACAACGTCGTGAACGTCGCTTAGAGATTCCACAAGTGGATCCAGCGATGACAGCAAAACCAGAAGGTCGTGATCGTCAAGCTAGCCGTGAAGCAGATCGTCAAAAAGAAAATCGCCGTTATGAATCTGAACATCGCAATGAAAATCGTAACGAGCGTCGCAATAAAAAAGATAAAAAAGGCAAAAAAGGCGAACGTACACAATCCTTAGTATCTTCTGCATTGCAAAAAAATAAAAATAAAGTTAAACAACGTAATGAACAACACATCAAACAAAAAGAGGAAGAGCGCCGTAAAGCAGAAGCTGCGATTGCTACTTCTATCGAATTGTCTGGTCCGTTAACAGTAAAAGAATTGGCTGAAAAAATGGGCCGTGAAGTGTCCGAAATTATCAAAAAATTGATGATGTTAGGTGTAATGGCTACGATCAACCAAGAAATCGATGTAGAAACAGCTATGGTGTTGGCAGAAGACTTCGGCGTAGAAGTGGTAGAAGTTGAGCCTGAACAAGATCCTACAGAAATCATCGAAATTGAAGATAGCCCGGAAAGCTTACAACCTCGTCCACCAGTTGTTACTATTATGGGTCACGTTGACCATGGTAAAACATCTTTATTGGATGTGATTCGTTCTACGAATGTGACAGCTTCCGAAGCAGGCGGTATTACGCAACATATCGGTGCATACCAAGTTCGCTATGAAGGTAATAAAATTACATTCTTAGATACACCAGGCCATGAAGCTTTCACAGCGATGCGTTTACGTGGTGCTCAATCTACAGATATTGCCGTTCTTGTGGTAGCTGCAGATGACGGTGTTATGCCACAAACCATCGAAGCCATCAACCATGCGAAATCTGCAGAAGTGCCAATCATCGTGGCTATTAATAAAATGGATAAACCAGGTGCTAACCCTGATCATGTAAAACAACAGTTATCTGAGCATGGCTTATTACCAGAAGAGTGGGGCGGCGATACGATCATGGTTCCTGTATCTGCGAAACAACGTCAAGGTATTGAAGACTTATTGGAAACAATCTTGCTTGTAGCAGAAGTACAAGAATTGAAAGCGAACCCTAACCGTAAGGCACAAGGTATCGTTATCGAGGCCCAATTGGATAAAGGCCGTGGCCCTGTATGTACTGTATTGGTACAAAAAGGTTCCTTGCGCGTAGGCGAAACCATCCTTGCTGGTGTAGCATATGGTAAAGTACGTGCTATGACCAATGAACGTGGTGAAAAAGTGAAAGTAGCTCGCCCATCTATGCCGGTGGAAATCTTGGGCTTGTCCGACGTGCCATTGGCAGGGGAAGTGATGTTCGCTGTTGATGACAACGAAGCACGTTCCATTGCGGAAAAACGTATCGAAAAACAACGCATTACTGAAATGAATGCGAAAACAAAAGTCACTCTTGATGATTTGTTCAACCAAATGCAACAAGGGGAATTGAAAGACTTAAATATTATTATCAAAGGTGACGTACAAGGCTCTGTAGAAGCATTACGTCAATCTTTAGAGGGCATTAAAAACCCAGAAGTACGCATCAATATTATCCACAGTGCAGTAGGTGCTATCAACGAATCTGACGTGATGTTAGCCTCTGCATCGGGTGCGATTATTATCGGCTTTAACGTACGTCCAGATGCAAATGTACGTAAAGAAGCAGAAAAAGAAAGTGTTGATCTTCGTACATACCGTGTCATCTATGATGCTATCAATGAAATCGAGGCCGCTATGCGTGGTATGTTAACTCCTGAATTTAAAGAAGTTATCTTAGGCCGTGCAGAAGTTCGTCAAGTGATTTCTACACCGAAAGCTATCGTAGCTGGTTCCTACGTAACAGAAGGTAAAATCACTAATAACTCTGAGATTCGCTTAATCCGTGATGGTATCGTTATCCATGAAGGTCATATCGACTCCTTGCGCCGTTTCAAAGATGAAGTGAAAGAAGTAGCTACAAGCTTTGAATGTGGTATTTCCTTGGAACGCTACCGTGACGTGAAAGAAGGCGACGTAATCGAAGCGTACAAAATGGAAGAAATTGCCCCAGAATTATAGGAGGTATCCATGAGCGAAGTTCGTGTACGAAAATTACAAGAGTTTATTAAACAAGAAGCAAGTCAAATCTTATTGCGTGGGTTGAAAGACCCTCGCATCGGATTTGTCACTGTTACCGATGTGCGTGTGACAGGTGATTTGCGAGAAGCGACTATCTATGTGAGCTTATTCGGCAGTGAAGCGGAGAAAAAGCAGTCTTTAGACACTTTGCGTAGAAGTGCTGGCTATTTTCGTTCTGAACTAGGAAAGGTGCTTCAATTGCGCCACATTCCTAGCATTGCCTTTGATGCAGATACATCCTTAGATTACAGCATGCACATCGAAGGATTATTAAATTCTATTAAACAAGAGGAACAATAATGGCGAAAATTAGTATTGATCAACTGAAAGCATCGATTGATACAGCCCATTCTATTCTTCTTACCGTTCATGTCAGTCCCGATGGGGATGCTATTGGCTCCATGCTTGCTATGTATGAAGCTTTGGTAACTCAAGGGAAAGTAGTCCGTATGGTAGTAGATGATGTAATTCCTGAAAAGTTTTCTTTTCTTTCCTTGTGCTCTAAGATTGAGCCTATAGAAAGTCTAGAAAAGGGCTATACATCCGATATGCTACTCATTTTGGACGCGAGCACATTTGAACGAATTGGAGAAGTAGGTGTACGAGTGAGTGCACCTACTTTTAATATAGACCATCATATTTCGAATACAGAATTTGCGGATGGCTTATATTTGCGATCTGATTTTTCTTCTACAGGAGAGACAGTAGCGTACCTATGTAAGATGTGGAATTGGGAGATGACCCAATCGATGGGACAAGCCTTATACATGGCTATGGCTACTGATACAGGGTTCTTTAAATTCTCTAATACTACGGCTCACACGATGGAGATGGCAGGGGTATGTTTACAAGCAGGAGCAGAGCCCCATGTGATTTCCGAAGCCATAGAAATGGTAGAACCAGGTCGTATTGAAGTGATGAAAGAAGTCTTAGATAATGTATCCTTTCACCATGAAGGGCAAGTGGTATCTATGTGTTTGACCTTACCCTTGATGGAGCGCATTGGGGATGATACAGATGGATTTGTGGACATGATCCGAAATATCAAGGGAGTGGACGTGGCTATCGTGTTGAAGTCTAAAACAGAGACCTTAACTCGTGCTAGCATTCGCTCTAAAATACGTGATGCAAACCAAATTGCTAGTCATTTTGGCGGCGGTGGACATATTCGTGCAGCCGGGTGCTCTATCGATCGTCCTATTCATGAAGCATTGGAACAGATCTTAGCGGTGATTGATTAATGGATGGAGTTATTTCTTTAATTAAGCCACCAGGCATTACCAGCCATGATGCGATCGGTATTTGTCGACGTATTCTGAAAGAACGCCGTATTGGTCATAGTGGGACTTTAGATCCCTTAGCGTACGGCGTGTTGCCTATCTTTGTGGGCAAAGCTACTCGTGCCATTGAATATACGGAGTCCATTGGTAAAACCTATGTGGCGGAATGTAAATTAGGTATAGAAACAGATACAGAAGATAGTACAGGGAATGTACTGTGGGCAATGGATATCTCTAAGGCGCCTAGCTGGGATGTGTTAGAGCAGGCAGTGCAGGCCTTTCAAGGGTCTATTGAGCAACGACCATCCAAGTATTCAGCCATTAAAATTAATGGACAAAGGGCTTATGATTTAGCCCGTGCAGGAGTGGAGTTTACACTACCATCTCGTTTGATTCATATTTATGATATCGAGCTATTGGCCTATGCGTTTCCATTCTTTACCATTCGTGTGCGATGCTCTGCTGGCACCTACGTGCGCGCTTTGTTACGAGATGTATGCCAGCGACTAGACTTGTGTGGTATGATGACACAATTATGCCGTACTGATGTAGGACAATGTGATATTGAACAGTCTGTGACTATCGAAGAATTAGAGACATTAGGAGAACAGGCTGTACAACCAGTAGATACTTTGCTGACCCACTTGCCAGCAGTGTATATCAATGATATCAATCGAACCCGACTCGTACAGGGTAAGCAAGTGCCAGTACAAACAGTGAAGCCGAACGGAACGTTCTGTGTGTCACCAGATGAAATCCCTGTAGATACATTAGTCAGAGCCTATGATGCAAATGGATTTATGAGTATCTTGCGACGGTTGGATAGCACTTTGAAAGTGGAAAAAAATATATACATATAACATACGTATAAGAAATGGTCAGGAACCTTATGGATCCTGGTCATTTTCTTATGTATACACTTTCTATAGTCTGTGGTTGTGTTATAATAAAGAGTACACTGAAATAAAAGTTCTATTTCATAGTTCAAAAGATAAGGATTAGTATGAATATTTTATATACGATATCAGAGTTAGATACGATACAGGAACCCATTGTGTATGGCATGGGAACCTTTGATGGATTGCATTTAGGTCATCAATCGATTATTAAAGAAGTCTGTGACAGTGCGAAAGCATGTAATGGAGTTTCTGTGATTGTTACTTTCGATGCCCATCCATTTACGATATTACAACCGAAACAAATTCCACCTCGTTTATTACAACGAGAAGAACGATATGCCATGCTAGAGGCTATGGGTGTTGATTATGTGCTAGAACTACCTATGACACAAGAATTAGTCGCACAGTCAGGGGAAGAGTTTATTCACGGTTTATGTGCCCATCGTAAGGTACTAAAAATAGTAGTCGGTGCCAACTTTAACTTTGGATATAAAGGATTAGGCAATTCAAAATTGATTCGACAACTCTATCCATCCATTGAGGTCCATGACCAAGAATTAGTGCGCTATGATTGGATTGATGCACCTATATCTAGTACGGCTATACGCAGTAGCATTGTACGGGGTGATATTGAGCTAGCAAATACAATGTTAGGCAGACCGTACCGTTTTACGGGGACCGTAGTGAAAGGGGATCAACGGGGACGCACCTTGGGATTTCCTACATTAAACTTTCATTTCCCCGATACGATGGCAGCGCCAGCGGATGGTGTTTATGTAAATCAAGTATACATCGGTGGCAAATGGTATGGTGCAGTAGGGAATATGGGAGATAATCCAACGTTTAGCAACCAATACCATCGCTTTGAAACGCATTTGTTTGACTTTTCCGATGATGTGTATGGAGAAGTGGCCACGGTAGAATTTCTTGCTTTCATCCGTGGAGAAGTAAAGTTTGATTCCCTGCAAGCTCTCATCGCTCAAATGGAAGATGATAAGGCCTTTGCATTAGACCATTTACATAGTACGATCTATAAAAAATTCTAAGGAGTATGTTCATGAAATTACAAGAAAGTCGCAAAAAAATTGATGCTATTAATAAAGAGTTAATTCACTTGTTTGAAGAGCGTTTACGCATCGTGGTAGATATTGCGAAGTATAAAGAAGAGCATCAGATGAAAATTCATGATGTACAGAGAGAACAGGAAATTCTTGCATCCGCTGTACAAGCATTGGAAAATCCTGAGCTAGCAGATTATGCAAAAGAATTTATGAATGAGATAATCCGTATTTCTAAAGATTATGAAAAGAACCACATTCATCAACATATTTTCCTAATTGGTATGCCAGGAGCGGGTAAAACAACCATCGGTAAGGCCTTAGCGCAAGCATTGGGATTAGAGTTCTTTGATGTGGATACAGAAATTCAAGAGCGTACTGGAAAATCCATTCAAAATATTATTATTCATGATGGAGAAGATGAATTCCATCAATTAGAACTTAATGTTATTCAAGATTTAGTGAGCAAAAAGAATGCTAGTGTCATTGCTACCGGTGGTGGTACGGTGTTGTGTGATGCCACGGCTGAACTGATGCGTGAATCTGGGTATGTAGTATTGATTCAACGAGATGTAAAACAAATTCTTGATGATTTAGATATGGAAATTCGTCCATTATTGAAAGAAAGTATTGAATATATTTTCCGCTTATACGAAGAACGCCAACCGATTTATGAACGTGTGAGTCACATTAAAATTGAAAATATAAGCAATGTAGCAGATGTGGTACAAGCTGTCATTTCTGCATTGCCTAATGCATCCTTATGATAACGCTATTAGGAACGGTATACCGTGTGATCTATAAGTCTCCTCAAGAGAATTTTTGTGTATTTGTACTACGGGATTACCAAGAAGATACCCATATCTGTACAGGCAATATTACGCCCCCAAAGGTAGGGGAAGAGGTAGAAATAAAAGGTAAGTATATTATCCATAAAAAATATGGCAAGCAGATTTCAGTTCAAAGCATACAACGTGTGATGCCCGATACCTTGGCTGGTGCAAGACGGTATTTAGAAAGCCTTGGAGTGAAAGGCTTAGGCCCAAAGTCATTAGATAAATTATTGGATTATTTTGGCATCTCTATCTTAGAAATTCTAAAAAAAGAGAATCCTATAGAAATACTCGAGGCACCGATTTCTTCTCGTAAAACTAAGCAAGAACTGTATAAAGTACTGCTGGGCGAAGGTGTTCTACAGGAAATTAATGACTTCTTTGCTAAGTACAATATGAGTAATCGTTGGAGTCGCCAACTCTATGAAATATATGGGGCCAAAGCGATTGAAATGTTACAGGATAATCCGTATTATTTGTTGACCGTAGATACCAATTTACCTTTTCATGTAGTGGACCATTTTGCAGAGGAATTAGGATTTCCCTTTGATAACCCTAAGCGCATCGATGCAGGTATTCGCTTTACCATGGAACAGATAGGTTCTTCTGGACATTCTTGTATGCCCATAGAGGAATTGATGGTGCAGTTGTCGAATCTATTAGGTGATGATTATATCGATGTAACCGTAGATCGTTTAGAAACCTTAATTGAAACAAAGCGCTATGTACAGGTGGATCACGATGATGTTTTGTATATCTATCATCCTACTGTATATCGAGCAGAAGTTGATAGCGTAGAGTTCACAGAAGCCTTTTTAGATGAGGGTGTGCTACCTTTGTTGGATGGTGATGATTTCTGTAAAAGTTACGAAATTAAGCATTCCATGGAGTTAGGCAAAGAACAAAAGAAAGCGATAAATATGGCGCTTAGTCATCGCTTCTCTATTATCACTGGTGGCCCAGGTACGGGAAAGACTACTATTATTAAAGCCTTAGTAGAAGGATTCCAGCAAGGAAACTTAAAGCGTATTGTCCTCTGTGCACCTACGGGGCGTGCTACGAAACGATTGTCGGAAGCGACAGGAATGGAGGCTTTCACCATTCATCGTTTGTTAGAACCGGAGTTAGAGAATAATATGTATACCTTTGCCCGTAATCAGGATGAACCATTAGAGGTGGATGTAGTTATCGTCGATGAATCATCTATGCTTAATTTGGAGCTCTATTATGCCCTGATACAGGCGATTCCACCTAGTGCATATGTGGTGCTTGTGGGAGATGTGGATCAATTGCCACCGATTGGTGCAGGCTTTATCCTACGGGATATGTTGACTAGTTCCGTAGTTCCGTACCAAGGATTGACACAAATTTATCGTCAACAAGAAGGAAATCGTATCATCGATAATGCGTATGCTATCAACCATGGTGAGATACCCGATTTGTCCAGTTGTGATGAATTTCAATTTGAAAGTGCTCATGATGTGGAAAGTGTTCTTTCAGTAATTACTAAGCACTATAAAGAAGAGTTGCAACACGTAGAGTCTGATTTGGATATTCAAATTGTTTGTCCTATGCGTAAAGGTTCTATAGGAAGTGCAGCAATTTCTAAATATTTGCAAGAGGAATTGAATCCGAAACGAAGTGGCAAAGAAGAGCTGAAAGTAGATGGAACCGTGTATCGCATTGGCGATAAAGTCATTCAAATGGAGAATAACTACGACCAAGATGTGTATAATGGAGAAATTGGTGTTATCACAGATATTCTTGGGAAACAAGTGCATGTGAAATTTCCAGATAAATCGATGACTCTTGACGAAGAAGATATGATGACGATGGCACTTGCCTATGCCATTACGGTGCATAAAGCACAGGGTAGTGAATATGAACGGATTATTTTACCATTTATTTCTGCCTATAATGTGATGTTGCAGCGGAATCTACTCTATACGGCAATCACTCGTGCCAAAGATAAAGTGATCCTCGTCGGTAGTGAAACGGCTGTAGAGACAGCGGTGAATCGAATAGATACAAATTATCGGTATACATTATTTAAGGAACGCTTAGAGGGGGGGATCTAATGAGGTTATGGGACTTATTGTGTCCACCTACGTGTATTCATTGTGGTAAAGATGTATATACCCAAGGTGAGTGGTGTGATACATGCTTGCAAGTAGTTATGCATGAACGTTGTATAATGGGTCCAAAATATTCTTCTTTAGAATGTATATATATTCTAGCGGATTATGTAGGTGGTATGAAAACCATGCTACACGATATAAAATTTAATGGAAAAAAGGAGCGAGCTCTAGGAGCCGCTCCTTTTTTGCAACGTTTTACAGTTACTTGCTTGGATATGAATTACATGCCAACCATTGTTGTACCTATTCCCATTAGCGACAGCAAACGGAAACAACGGGGATATAATCAAGTAGATATGTTGTTTAAAAATTGGGTTAACCAACAAAATTGGAAGTGGGTAGATTTATTGGTGAAATTAGATGGCTCTAAACCGATGTGGACTTTAACGAAAGAAGAACGACGGAAAAATATGAAGGGTCATTTTTTAGTTCGTTCTGATATGGTGAATGCCTATGCAGATAAGAACATTAGTATATTATTAGTAGATGACATCTATACAACAGGGGCTACCTTGCTAGAAGCGGCGGACACAATCCACGCTGTTTTGCCCAGGGCAAAGATAAAGGCTCTCACTTTAGCAAGTGGAGCCTAATGATTATCCTAATATTTCTATAAATGCTTTTACCACATCTGGATCAAATTGTGTACCCGAGTGTCTAAATAGCTCTTGTTTGATTTCGCTGCGAGGTTGTAATGTTGTATCTGATGCAGGGTCGATAGCTGTTACATAGTAATCAGCAATGCCGATGATGCGAGCACCTAATGGAATGTTGGCACCTCTTAGATGTTTCGGAAACCCTGTACCATCCCAACGCTCATGATGGTATTTAATGTAAGGAATGATAGGCTGGCAACATGGATAGTTTTCAATCATGCTAGCCCCAAATACAGGATGCTGCTTGTATTTAGACAATTCCTGGCGGTTGAAGTAAGGAAACTTCATTAACACAGTGGAAGGTAAGCAAATTAAGCCTAAATCGTGTAAACATGCTGCGTGGCGAATCAATTCAATTTCACCTTTTGGCAATCCCATTTTAGCAGCAATGGCTACAGCATAATTGGCAACCTGCACCGAATGCACATATAAAGTTTGGCTTTTCATTTGAATCATTTGTAAGAGCTGTAAAGTGACTAACTCTAAGGTGCTCTTATCTTGCTCGTAAGCTCCTGATTCCTGAATTAGTGATAACATAAACATGCGCAAACCCTTCCTAACAAATAGAAACGGTGTACTCTCTTCTGGAAAACCACCGTTTTTATATTCTTCGTTTACTTAAGTACACACATTATACAATAAAATTTTATCCTTGAATATACCCTATGGAGTGGACAAAAATGTACTGAAAAGTTCTCATCATTCATTGAAAAAGTGAGAATGTGATAAGCATGGGGTATACTAAAGTTGATGTATATTTGGTAAAAAAAAGCAAGTCTTTTTTCTGAATGTACTATACAAAAATGATATAAGTAGAATGAAAAAAATCATGATGGTTCCTAAGTGACAAAAGTAAGAAATATAGATATAATAAGAGTACATAACGGGTCTGTGGTTGAAAGTCGAGGCCAGTCGCAGGCAAAACGATCCACATAAGCAATGAGAAATTGTGAGCATGGTGCGGCTTAGATGTAAGACCTGCCGACAAACTATGTCGAGAGGAGTAGTAGTGGGGAGCATGGCTTATGAGCGAACCTTCCAGCAGGCGAGTGTGGGGGCAAAGACCAGGTCAGCCGTATGAAACACAGCAGAAATTGTTCTGCTGTGTATTTTTTTATGCTTTTTCGGTATAACAGTCTTTGGAACTAGTTTATGCAATTTAGTACATGTAACAATGATTAATAAAAATACATAAAATCTGCAAAAATATGTTGACTAAATATTCATATAGATGTATAATCATTGCATAAGATACAACATGAGTGATTTAGTAAAGGAGAAACATCATGAAAACAAATGTAAAAAAACTAATATGTACTGGATTATTAGCCTTAGGTGTAGTAGCACTGCTAGGGGGATGTGGTTCTCAAGGAGGAGAACAAGCACAAAAAAGTAATGTATTAAAAATAGGTACTAATGCAACATTTGTACCATTCGAGTTTAAGCAAGAAGGTTCAGAAGAATTACAAGGCTTTGACATCGATATAGCTAAAGAAATTGCAAAACGGACTGGTAAAACTATTGAATTTAAAAATGTTCCCTTTGATGGACTAGTACCAGCCTTAGATAATGGTGAGATTGATTTAGCGGCATCAGGTATGACTATCACAAAAGCTCGGATGGAAAAAGTTGGTTTTAGTATGCCTTATTATGAATCTGGTATGGCTGTAGTGGTAAAAGAAAATTCTGCGATTAAAGGGTTAGATGATTTGACAGGCAAAACGATTGCCGTACAAATGGGGACTACAGGAGCAGATTTAGCGAGCAAAATCAATGGGGCTATGGTAAAAAACTTTGACCATACTAGTGATGCCTTATTAGAGTTACAAAATGGTGGTGTAGAAGGGGCGTTGATCGATTTACCTGTGGCACAGTATTACGTAGCTAAACATGGGGATCAACACTTAACGGTAATCGAATATCCAAATACGAAAGAATACTTTGGTTTAGCTATGAATAAAAAGAATAAGGAACTAATTGATAGTGTAAATAAAGCATTGACAGAGATGAAACAAGATGGTACTTTAAATAAGATTTACCAAACATGGTTTAAAACTGACATGCCTAAGGATATTCCCGTGACATATGAAGGAAAATAATGTACTATATAAGGAGGCTTTGTGCCTCCTTATCTGTGTTAAATGAAAGGATGGATAGGTAACGATGGATTTTAATTGGCAGTTAATTGTCGACTCTTTACCCCTGTTAATTGGAGGGGCTGGAATTACGATTCAAATTACCCTCATGAGTGTAGGGTTTGGTTTCTTTATTGGCCTTGTAGTGGCGCTGATGAACTTATCACGATTTAAAGTGATTCGGTTAATTGCAAAATGTTATGTAGAATTATTCCGTGGTACACCATTATTAGTACAAATCTTTATGATTTATTTCGGTGGTCCTAAATTGTTGGGAGCTATCGTTAATGCCAATGGTGCGCCAGAACCAATTGGACCGTATTTAGCAGCTGTATTGGCATGTTCTATTAACTCTGGTGCCTATGTATCTGAAATTTTCCGTGCCGGCATCCAATCCATTAATAAAGGGCAGATGGAAGCAGGTCGTTCTTTAGGATTAACTTGGTTCCAAACGATGCGCTATGTAATCATGCCACAAGCTTTCAAAGCGATCATTCCACCATTGGGCAATGAATTTATTGCCATGTTGAAAGATACATCTTTAGTGGCAGTTATCGGTTTTGAAGAATTGACACGTCGAGGACAATTAATCATCGCTCGTACCTATGGTTCCTTTGAAATCTGGACAGCTGTAGCGGTGATTTACTTGATTATGACATTAACCATTTCCCGACTCGTAGCGTACTTAGAAAGGAAATATAATATCAAATGATTCAATTACAGAATGTACATAAATACTTTGGACAGTTGCATGTCTTAAAAGGCGTTTCTATAGAAATTGATGCTGGTGAGGTAGTAGTTATTATTGGACCATCTGGTTCTGGTAAAAGTACAGTATTGCGTTGCATGAACTATTTAGAAGAACCCACACAAGGCGACGTAATTGTAGATGGTAAAAACTTAAATGTGAAAGAAAATATCAACAATGTACGTGCTGAAGTGGGCATGGTATTTCAACGATTTAATTTATTCCCTCATATGACCGTACTAGATAACATTACCCTAGCGCCGCAAAAAATTAGAGGGCTTTCAAAATCTGAAGCGGAAAGCATCGCTCATGATTTATTGGGAAAAGTAGGTTTATCCGACAAAGCAGCGGCGTACCCAGAACAATTATCCGGAGGCCAGCAACAACGTGTAGCCATTGCTCGTGCCTTAGCAATGAAACCGAAAGTAATGCTCTTTGACGAACCTACATCTGCTCTAGATCCAGAGATGGTTAGCGAAGTGTTAGACGTTATGAAAGACTTGGCGAAAGAAGGTATGACAATGGTCATCGTTACTCATGAAATGAGTTTCGCTAAAGAAGTAGCCACTCGCGTACTATTTGTAGATGGTGGTGAAATTTTGGAAGAAGGAACACCAACAGAAGTGTTTGATACACCAAAACATGAACGGACAAAATCATTCTTATCAAAAGTGATTCGGTAAGGGCCGGTTATTTGTTACGCTTTATATAGCAAATTCAGGTTCTTTTCTATAAGAATCGTTACTACGAATATGTATATAAAAAACAACTACCCTATATACGGAGTTTCCGATGTAGGGTAGTTTTTTTGAGGCTTTTATTCTTCTAAATGATTTCGAATGCATTCCAGTGTATTTCAGTGCATTGACGTATATGGCTATATATATGCTTGTATGGTTTAACGTGATATATAGCTCTATAAGAGCTATCACATTATAGTCGCCATAAGAGATAAAATTTTTGAGTGCTAATGTATGTACATTTGTATAATTTGTTCTGAATAAAATAGGCAAAAAGAATAAATATTATAGTATTTCATAGTAGATAGTAAAGAAAAATAATTATTGAAATGATATACATACAGAATAAACGCAACGATATGAATAAAATTATTGGATGCAATCTTGATAATTGATAGATTTCATAAATTTATAAAAATAAAAAATATTATGAATATAAATTGAATTAGATAATAAATATATAAAATGTGATATATATCCTAAATGTGTATATTATGAGTAATAATTGGAATTATTGATTAATAATGGCGTTGAATTATATCAATGTAGAATACACTTGAAAATTAAATGATATTTTGATTGACACCATACATATATAGTGATAACATGAAAGCAAGATTTAGATACTCTAAATCGCTTGCAGTATTAAAGGTAGGAGGAATTATCATGCTTGGGAAAGTAAAATGGTTCAGCGCAGAAAAAGGTTATGGCTTTATTGAAAGAGAAGATGGCAGCGATGTATTCGTTCATTTTTCTGCAATCCAAGAAGATGGCTTTAAGTCTTTATCCGAAGGACAACAAGTTGAATTTGAAATCGTAGATGGCAACCGCGGTCTTCAAGCGGCTAACGTATATAAAGCTTAGTTCAAAACAAAAAGGCTTAGGATGTTCCTAGTAGGAGATCCTAAGCTTTTTTATTGGTAATTAGTATAGTGAAATCTGTAATAAAACTATTGATTGTAGATATGCTGACAATGAAAGCGTAGAAGAACAAAGAACGATTAGACTAAAAAATTTTGAAAAATAAAAAGGATTTTAAGGATTTCTGTAGAACTATATAAATATGGTACTTGTTTATAGGTAATACAGAAAGGATGAGCACTATGAAATTAACAGTACGAGGCAAAAATCTTGAAGTGACAGCAGCGTTACGTGAATATATTGAAAAGCGAGTAGAAAAGTTAGCTCGTTATTTTGAAACTCCAGTGACAGTGCAAGTTGTATTATCCGTTGAAAAAGAAGAACGCAAAGTAGAAGTGACATGCTTTGTAGAAAGTGTAGTATTGCGTGGTGTAGAAAGCCATTTAGATATGTATGCTGCCATTGATTTAGTAGTGGATAAAATTGTTCGTCAAATCCATAAACATAAAACACGGTTAGCGAAACGATTCCGTAAAGAAACTGGATTCCATGTAGATGTAACACCTGTGGAAGCGATTCCAGAAGAAAAAGAGTTAGAAGTAGTACGTCGTAAAAACTTCACCGTACGTCCTATGAGCGTGGAAGAAGCAATCTTACAAATGAATCTATTGGAACATGACTTCTTTATGTTCTTCAATGAAGATACTGAAATTATGAATGTCGTATACCGTCGTCATGATGGCAAATATGGTTTATTAGAACCAGAAGTAGGTTAATCAGTTTATACGATTAGAATAAAGAGCTGTAACAACATGCAGATTGCATAGGGTTACAGCTCTTTTGTTATGTGAACATAGAAATGAGTAGAGGGCTAGTGATTAGCGGCTAATATGTATGTGCCCTCTAATTCAGTTTGTTATAAGTTTAGTTTGGTTTGCATATGTTTACTCTGTAAAGTATTTAACTCCCGATGCAAAGATAGGCATCACAAGTTGTCCTTCTATATTTTTATGAACGCCGTATCCGATGCGCTCTACATGTGCCATTTTTCCGAACACACGACCATCAGGGCTGAGCAAGCCTTCTACAGCGCCCATGGATTGATTAGGATTCCATTGTGGACTCGTAGTGGTATTACCTAAAGGGTCTACGTATTGGGTAGCTATTTGACCATTGGTATATAGTTCGCGTAGTTGCTCTTGGGATGCAAGGAAATGACCTTCTCCGTGAGAAATAGGTACGGTATAGATACTGTTTATATCACAGGCACTCAGCCATGGTGAAGCGGTGGATACAACTTTAGTATGAACCATGCTAGCTATATGACGGCTGATGGTATTGTACGTCAAGGTAGGACTGTTTTCAGTCAATGTTTGTATATGTCCTGTAGGTAGAAGACCTAATTTAATGAGCGCCTGAAATCCATTACATATACCAAGGATTAATCCATCACGGTGGTACAACAAATTTTCAAGGGACTCTTGCAGATAGGGATTGTGAAACAGGGTAGCTATAAATTTACCAGACCCTGCTGGCTCATCACCGCCACTGAAACCTCCAGGGAAACATACAATTTGAGCACTGTCTATACTGCGTTTTAAGGCTTGTATGGATTCTTGTAACTCTTGGCTACTTTGATTGCGAATGACAAGAGTTTCTACTTTAGCACCTTGCTCCGTGAAAGCCCGTGCAGATTCGTATTCACAATTGGTACCAGGGAATACAGGAATCAGCACTTTAGGATGAGTTAGAGAGGTATACTTACTACATGGTTTGCTTTGTGTAGTGTGTAGTAGTTTGCTGTCAGTAGAGGTACTGGTATCGCCGAATATATTTGATACATCAAGTTGTTTACACAATTTACTAGATTCTGTATTCTGTAGTGCATTTGTTGCATGAAGTTCTATGAAATTTGTTTTCTTATTTTGATTTGATATATGTCCTGTAGGGAGGACTTTTTCTTTTGTGTAGATAGGAAAGATAGATGCCAAGGTGCTTTCATAGGAATTGGTTAAGTCATCTAATGAGATAGTGGTATCCCCTATCACAATAGTGGGGTCTTCTTGTGTAGTACCAATGTGGTAGATGTGAGGAACTGTCTGTAATGCTTGAGCTGTCACAGTATCAACCTCTATGAGGAAGGAACCACGGAAGGGGGAGAACAACATGTCTTCTACAGTGAGATAGGTATCAGTACTATGATTCTCTAATGTATTGGCACAGAATTGAGTTATGCTTGTTTGGTCTAGTTCTCGTTTTTTATGCATAGAAGATACAGCCATAACTAGTCTTTGCAGTTCGTCTTTATGGTAGACACAGCCAATGGCGTTGCCTAGACAAGCTTTCACCGTAGCGGGGCCGATGCCATCCTGTTCTACTACATAAGCGCTATACACTTGTTGTGCGATATTGTAGGAACGCAAGGTTTTACAATGTGTTTTAAAGGTTGCCCAATCAGGTGTGCCATCAGAGTGCTCTGGTACATGCAGAAATAGGATATGATGTTGTGCCTCATGAAAGTGTGGTGATAGTATGCGATGAATATCCTCGGTGGTGACAGCGAAAGAAATGAGACTAGGTGGGACATGGAGATTTTGGAATGTACCGCTCATAGAATCTTTGCCTCCAATGGCTGCCACACCTAATTGACGTTGTGCCTCATAGGTCCCTAAAAGGGCAGATACGACTTTGCCCCAGGAGATGGAACTATTGAGCTTTTCAAAATATTCTTGAAAACTTAGATAGGCCTTAGAGATATCTCCACCTAGGGCAGCTAATTTTGCTAAGCTAAGGAGCACCGCATATTGAGCGCCGTGGTATGGACTCCATTCCGATAGATACGGATCAAACCCGTGAGTCATGATACTTGTAGTCGTAGTAGTTCCCTGTAGAACTGGAAGTTTTGCCACCATCCCTTGGACAGGAGTTTTCAGATAGTTTCCACTGAAAGGAAAGAGTACAGTATTCCCACCTACGGTAGAGTCAAACATAGCTCGTAATCCCTCTTGCGAGGTACTGTTCAAATCTTTCAAGGCTTGATGAAAGCGTGTTTCAATGGAAGCTTTGGTTGTTGTAGAGATAGAGGATAGATTCGTAACAAACGAAGGAGAATGGTTTGCTCTTGGAGATACAATATGAGCATTAGCACGTTGTGTAGCCCCATTAGTAGCTAAAAATTGACGCTGCAGGTTAACGATAAGTTCTCCTTGGAACTCCATCACGAGGCGCCCAGTATTGGTCACTTCCCCTACGATAGTAGCATCCAGATTTTCCTCGGTACAATAGGACTGCAAGCATTCCCAATGAATAGGGTCTATGATGCAAGCCATTCGTTCTTGGGATTCTGAGATGGCTAGCTCTGTACCAGTGAGCCCAGTGTATTTGGTAGGTACCACATCTAGGTGAATGTGAATACTATCTGCGAGCTCTCCAATAGCAACAGCTATACCGCCTGCTCCAAAATCGTTGCATCTTTTGATGCATTGTGTCACCTCTGGGATACGGAATAAACGTTGTAACTTTCGTTCTGTTACAGGATTTCCTTTTTGTACTTCTGCACCACATGTATAGAGGGAGTCTTTCGTATGCGTTTTAGAAGAACCCGTAGCCCCGCCACAGCCATCACGGCCGGTCTTACCACCTAATAATATAATAAGGTCTCCTTGGACAGGACTTTCACGACGTACATGAGAACGTGGTACAGCACCAATGACGGCACCTATTTCTAATCGTTTTGCTCTATAGGACTCATGGTAATATTCCCGTACTTCCCCTGTGGGAACACCGATTTGGTTACCGTAGGAGGAAAAACCTTTGGCAGCGGTTGTGGTGATATAGGATTGTGGTAATTTACCAGGTAAGGTATGTTCTTTTGAGACTAGAGGGCTCCCAGACCCAGTAATGCGCATGGCTTGGTATACATAGGCACGACCACTCAGAGGATCTCGAATACACCCACCTAAACAAGTAGCAGCACCACCGAAAGGTTCGATTTCAGTAGGGTGATTATGGGTTTCGTTTTTGAACAATAATAACCATTCTTCCTCTGTATCATCTACCTGCACTGGAACAATAATGGTGCAAGCATTAATTTCGTCCGATACATCTAATTGATGTAGTTTACCTTGATGACGGAGTTCTTGCATTGCCATTGTGGCTATGTCCATTAATGTGGGTGCTACATTGGCTGATGAATTTAATTGTTGTTTTGTTTCAAGATAGGCTTGGTAAGTGTCTCGAATCGGCTTGGTAAGGGGAGATTCATCAAAGGTAATCTCTGTTAGTTCCGTGTTGAATGTAGTGTGGCGACAATGGTCTGACCAATAGGTATCTAATACACGAACTTCGGTGATAGTTGGATTTCGGTGCTCCTTTTGGAAATACTTTTGAATGCATAGTAGGTCTTCTAAGGTCATAGCTAATTGCATGGAGTCTAGGAGTTCTTCTAGTTCCGATTCTGACTGAGTGATGAACCCCTCTATGTGCGAAGTTTTTAGCACCACCGGTGTTACTATGTCTAGGGTTGTAGGAAGTTTCATGGAGCTTTCACAGGAATCAATAGATTGTAAAAGATATTGGCGAGCCATATCTATATGCACCATAGAGAGAGGTCCTGTTAAAATATACACTCGTGCAGTACGGACTGTATTTTGATCACGACCGGTAAGGATGGATAGGCATTGCTCGGCAGAATCAGCGCGTTGGTCATATTGTCCTGGCATAGGTGCAATGGCAATAGGATGGTCTTGAGAGGTCAGAGGCAATGTGGTATAGGTAGCCTCTAGGGGAGGCTCAGAAAAGATGAGAGTTTTGGCACGTTCAAACTCTGATTCTGTAATTCCAAAGATATCGTATCGTTCGTAGATTGTGAGCTTGGTAAGAGGAATTTGTAAATCTTGTTCAAAGGTCATACGTAATTGTTCTGATTCTTGTGAAGTAGTTGTGCGAGGAGCGACGAATAAACGAAATATATGCATACATAGCCTCCTTTAGGTGGATAGGACGATACTGGGATTTTCCATACATCCTATCGTGTGTTTGTTAGCGTTCCATACGTGATTGTTGTATCTTAAGTATACCACGTTTTTTTGTTGATTCCCTGAGTTTATATTGAAGATAGCGGTGTAGCAAGTTATAATAGAGATAGTTTGACATTTGATAATCTGTCCGATTGCACGATATGAGTAGGGTATAACTCTAGGGGGCATAATGAAATATGATGGCGTGTTAGATACATGGCATGAGGAGTGTGGGGTCTTTGGACTCTATGACAGGACCTCTACCATCGGAACAACTATATATGAAGGGCTTGTGGCGTTACAGCACCGAGGGCAAGAGGGCGCGGGTATCGCTGTGGTACATGAATCACAAATAGGTGTGGTGAAAGGGACTGGATTGGTGAAAGAGGCCTTACAGGATGTTTCTACCTTAGCAGGTCATATAGGGATTGGACATGTGCGGTATTCCACGACAGGTATAGAGAATCCTGATGATGTACAACCTCTTGTAGGAACATCGTCGTGGGGGACCTTCGCAGTAGCCCATAATGGGAACTTGACAAATGCTCCAGTGTTACGCCGCGAATTGGAATTGCAAGGCTCTAAGTTTACGACGACGATGGATTCAGAAGTAATCGTCCATTTGATCCAACGGTCCAATGAATCGACGATTCTAGGCGCTATTCAGCAAGCTTGTAGGAGATTAGAAGGGGCTTTTTCTTTAACAATTGTTACGGATACGATGCTTATCGGTGTACGAGATTTTCAGGGGTATCGTCCTCTTTGTATAGGGCGCATCCCGCATGGGTATGTACTTGCCTCTGAAAGTTGCGCTATAGACGCTATAAAGGGGACTTTCATTCGTGATGTAAGACCCGGTGAGATAGTCATCATTGATAAAAAAGGAATCTGTAGTGTACCTTATCATCCTAAAGAGAATACACAGCATACTTGCGTGTTTGAATATATTTATTTTGCGCACCCTACTAGCGTTATAGATGGTCAAAGTATATCAGAAGCAAGGGTGGCTATGGGTCGTCAGTTGGCAAAAGAAACCCAATATGAAGCGGATATTGTTATGCCCATACCTAACTCAGGGACTTTATCGGCTCAGGGATATGCAGAGGAAGCTAGTATACCTTATAGGGAAGGATTAATACGTAATCCGAAGGTATTGCGGACTTTCATAGAGCCTAACCAATTGAGTCGAGAAGAAGCGGTACGTAACAAGTTTAGTGTTATTTCTGATGTGGTACAAGGTAAACGCATTGTTCTCATTGATGACTCCATTGTACGAGGTACCACAAGTCGATATATCGTTTCCATGTTACGACAAGCGGGAGCGAAAGAAATATATTTGTGCTTAACTTCTGAACCTGTTCGGTATCCTTGCTATTTTGGTATCGATACATCCGATGGAGAAGAGTTGCTAGCTCATCGATATTCCATAGAAGAAATCCGCCAATACATTGGCGTTGATCGTTTATATTATTTGTCTCATGAAGGATTGATGCAGTCTATGAAACAATTAAAAGCACAACATTTGTGTGCGGCTTGTTTTACTGGATACTATCCAAGCCCTATAGGGGATGAGTATACCAAGGGAGGTACTTATGTCTGTGGATAATACACCTGTGACCTATTTAGATGCTGGCGTAGATGTGGAATCGGGGAACCAGCTCATTCAAAAGATTAAAGACCGTGTGGAACGCACCTATACACCATCTGTGTTAGGGTCCTTAGGCGGTTTTAGTGGACTCTATTCTTTGGCACAACATACTATGAAAGAACCTATTCTTGTATCTAGTACGGATGGAGTAGGTACGAAAATTCGGTTTGCCGTCCTTATGAATGAACACCGCCAGATTGGTCAAGATTGTGTGGCTATGAGTGTGAACGATGTAGTAGCACAGGGAGCAACACCTTTATTTTTCCTAGACTACATTGCAGTCGGTAAATTGGAACATGATCATATTGAAAGTATCATCGATGGTATTGGCGAGGCCTGTGAAACATGTGGTTGTGCCTTAATTGGTGGAGAAACATCGGAAATGTCAAGTTTCTACGGCGATGGCAATTATGATTTAGCCGGCTTTGCAGTGGGGATTGTAGACAAGGAACAATGCATTACGGGAGCCTCTATCGAGGCAGGGGATATGGTCCTAGGTTTACCTTCTTCAGGCTTGCACTCCAATGGATTTTCCTTAGTGCGTCATATTATTTTAGACAAAAAGCAAATGCCATTGGACACGTATATAGATGAGTTAGGATGCACGATAGGAGAAGAAGTACTACGACCAACGAAATTGTATGTAAAACCGATTCTACCACTACTGAAAGAACAGTTAGTGAAGGGGATGGCTCATATTACAGGAGGATCTTTCTACGACAATATTCCTCGTATATTACCGAAAGGATTGTCTGTCACGATTCATAGTGATGCTTGGCCAGTGCCACCTATTTTTAAATTATTACAAGAATGGGGACATGTGGAAACGAGAGAAATGTATCATACTTTCAATATGGGCATAGGTATGGTGCTAGTAGTGAAGCCAGAGTTAGTAGAACGTGTGGTAGAAGTGTTACAAGAGCAAGGAGAAGTGGTGTACTCCATTGGACTTGTTACAGAAGGGCAGGGAGATGTGAGGATTCTTGGTGAGGCATTCCATGCGTAAACGATTGGCTCTATTTGGCAGTGGCAGAGGGTCTAATGGAGAAGCCATCTATAAGGCCATAGAAGCGGGGCATATAGAGGGTGAAATAGTTCTTATCATTAGTGATAGATCCAATGTGGGTATTGTGGAGAAGGGATGTGCTTGGCACATTCCTGTACACGTAGTAGATCCTACTAACTATGGTAATGGAGAAGCGTGGACACAGGCTATGCTAGATATATTGCAGGAATATGAAGTAGACGGCATTTTGCTAGCTGGGTATATGCGTATATTACTTCCTAGATTTGTGCAAGCCTACAGAGGAAAGATTTTGAATGTTCACCCTTCCTTGTTGCCAGCATTCAAAGGTATGCAGGCACAGAAACAAGCCTTGTTACACGGTGTAAAGTATACAGGATGTACCGTTCATTTTGTGGATGAAGGCATGGATACGGGTCCTATCATTGCGCAGGCGGTGGTACCTGTCTATGAAGATGATACGGTGGATACGCTATCGAAACGAATCTTACATGAAGAGCATCGCATCTACCCAGAGGCGGTGCGCTTATTTTGCGAGGATGCCTTGGAGATAGTGGAATTTCGAGTTTTCATTAGGAAGTAAGCTGTTAGAAAATAGTCTATATTGAGAGGTATCTATGAAAGTATGTATTATTGGCAATGGTGGTCGTGAACACGCATTAGCTTGGAAGTTACATCATAGCCCATCTGTAACAGATGTCTATGTAGTGCCAGGCAATGCAGGAATGACTTCGATAGCCACTGTAGTCAACCTAGATTGGAAGAACCGAGACACCTTACTAGCTTGGTTATTAGACTATAAGATTGATTTGGTTGTTATAGGGTCTGAATTGCCTCTTGTCGAGGGACTTAGCGATGCAATTCGAGCCGTGGGGATTCCAGTATTTGGACCATCCCAAGGGGCATCACGGATAGAAGGGTCTAAGTCTTTTGCGAAAGAGATGATGCATCGTTATGAGATTCCTACGGCTAAGTATGAGGTCTGCCAAGATGTAGAAACAGGAAAACGCATCATCCATCAATGGGGCGTGCCCATTGTATTAAAAAGGGATGGCCTCTGTGGTGGTAAAGGTGTTACCATTTGTAAGACTTTCACAGAAGCAGAACGAGTGTTGGAAGAGATGCTGAGTAGTTCCGAAGAAAGCATTATAATTGAGGAATATATGCGAGGACAGGAGCTATCCTTGTTGTCCTTTGTGGACGGCACTCACGTATTGCCTATGATAGGAGCAAGAGATCATAAACGATTGTTAGACCATGATGAAGGTCCTAATACGGGTGGTATGGGAGCCTATGCACCAGTGCCAGAACTGAATGAGACTTTGGAACAAGACGTGGTAGATACCATAGTAAAACCTATCGTGAAAGCTATGGCAGAAGCAGGGCATCCTTATGTGGGTTGTTTGTATACGGGTCTTATGCTTACTGAGGAAGGGCCGAAAGTGGTAGAGTTCAATGCCCGTTTTGGAGACCCAGAAGCACAAGTGGTATTACCATTATTAGAGAGTGATTTAGGAGAAATCATGTATGCTACGGCTACGGGTCAGTTAGAGGGGATGACCTTGGAGTGGTCCAAACAATATGCTTCTTGTGTGATCTTAGCATCCGAAGGATATCCACATCAGCCATTGATAGGTCGAAGCATCACCGGTGATATACAGGCTGTGGATATTAGGTCAATGGTATTTCACTCTGGAACAGTATTTGAAAGCGATCACTATGTAACACAAGGAGGCCGTGTTCTAGGTGTCGTAGGATTGGGAGATACCTTACAAGAATCTTTGGATATTGCCTACACAAGAGTGAGGACAATTCATTTTGAAGGACGACAATACCGTAAGGACATCGGGGAATTGAGTTTGGATTTTGTATACATGCATAATATAGAAAAAATTCGATAGATAAAGAATATATTTAGTGCTATAATAACAAAAGACGTAGTTTACTTATTCAATGATATATATTACATAGTAGAGGGGTAATTATATGAATCGAATTGTATCTTTTTTTACATCACCATCAGCAGGGGGCGTACTACTCTTCGTAGCTGCTGTGGTAGGGGTGCTATTGGCAAACTCTCCAGTAGAAAGTTTGTATCACTCTTTACTTCATGCTAAATTGGGACCATTATCCATTGAATTATGGATTAATGATGTGGCCATGGCGGTCTTCTTTTTATTTGTAGGCCTAGAAGTAAAACGGGAAATGATTGCAGGGGAATTGAATACCAATGCAAAACGATTTTTACCAGGTATTGCTGCATTCTTTGGTCTTTTAATGCCAGCCTTAATTTATTATTTCATCGTTGGTTACCATCCAGACTATATTCATGGTTGGGGGATACCAACAGCTACAGACATTGCCTTTGCCATTGGTATTGTTTCACTCTTAGGTGATCGAGTACCGATCGCAATGAAAGTATTTTTAACTACCTTGGCTGTTATGGATGATTTGATGGCTATTGTTATCATTGCTTTTTTCTATACAGCGGAGTTAAATTTCTTTTACTTATTCGTAGCAGCGATCATCGTGTTTATGTTGCAATACGTAAACCGTATGAACTATACACGACCAATCCCGTATTTAGCCTTAGGATTTGGCCTTTGGTTCTGTGTGTTTAAGTCTGGACTACATGCTACCTTAGCAGGCGTTATTCTAGCGGCTTTCATTCCATACCATGGTATACGTGATGGACGTCATGTATCTCCTTTATCGGAATGGGAGCACACATTAAGTAACTGGGTTACATACTTGATTATTCCAATTTTTGGATTTGCCAATGCAGGGGTATCCTTCCATGGATTTACCTTAGAAAGCTTTGCTCATCCAGTTGTATTAGGCGTAGCAGTAGGCTTAGTATTAGGTAAACAAGTAGGTGTATTTGGTACCTTATTTTTGCTAGTAAAATCTAAACTAGTAGAAATGCCAGCTCAAACTAATTGGACGCATGTGTATGGTATTGCTCTTTGTTGTGGTATTGGATTTACCATGAGCTTGTTCGTATCCTTATTAGCCTTCCCTCCAGGAGAAGCACAAGAAATGGCAAAGGTTGGCATCTTCGTAGGTTCCATCGTATCTGGTATCTTGGGATATACAGTATTACGAATTGCTGGACGAAAACAACAAGTGAGTGTGTCTGAATACGATATGATCAAAGGACAACATATTTAATTGCATACTTCATAGAGAGTAGAGGCTCTATATAAGCTGTAGTGAAAGGAAACTTTCATTACAGCTTTTTTAATTATGAATGTTTTCAATACGTAAAAAAACTCCTTGCAAATTTTGAAATAACTATCTATAGTAAGTGTATACGTGTAACTGAGAATAGGGGGATTATTATGTATCATTATAAACGGACTATGATGATAGCCATCCTTGTGTGTGCAGGAATTTTTTTGTTGTCTTTGGTGATGGGACGATTCTTTATTCCTGTTCAAGAAGTGTGGAACATATTACTATCAAGATTTTTAGTAATACCCATCACTTGGGATGCGTCGATGTATAATGTAGTTATGGAGATTCGATTGCCTCGTGTACTGGGTGCTATTTTGGTAGGCGTTGCGTTAGCTGTATCAGGAACAGCCTATCAAGGAGTTTTCCGCAATGATTTAGTATCACCAGATTTACTAGGTGTCTCACACGGTGCTAGTGTAGGAGCCTGCTTAGGTATCTTATTGCATTTGTCATTATATGGGGTAGCAGTGTGTGCTTTTATTGGTGGGATTGTAGCGGTATGCCTTACATTATTATTACCTAGATTGATTCAAAACCAATCTAGGATTGTTCTTGTCTTATGTGGCATCATTGTGTCTGGATTTATGTCAGCCATCATTGGACTGCTGAAATACATTGCAGATCCAGATACAGAGCTTCAAGATATTGTGTATTGGCAATTAGGTAGCTTGGCGAAAGTTACATGGGATAATTTGTATTATGTGTTGCCGATTATTGTGGTAGGAACAATAGCAATAGTAGCCTTGCGGTGGCGCTTAAATATTTTGTCCTTGTCTGATCAGGAAGCACAAAGTTTAGGTGTCAATGTACAGCGAGAACGGATTGTCATAATAGGTATTTCTACGTTATTGACGGCAGCGGCTGTATGTTTGAGTGGTACCATTGGTTGGGTAGGTCTTGTGATACCACATTTATCACGTATGTTAGTAGGTCATGATCATAAAAAATTGATTCCCGCTACGATAGTAGTCAGTGCCTCCTTTTTGATGGTGGCAGATTTATTTGCTAGAGCGTTAACAACAGCAGAGATTCCACTAGGAATACTCTGTGGATTCATTGGAACGCCATTCTTTGCGTGGGTATTGTATAAACAACGGAGGTATATCTAATGGATTCCTTTGAACTTTCAGTAGATTCTATCTCTTTTTCGTATGGCAAGGGAGAGCCTAATATTTTTACGGATTTATCATTCTCTGTGAAAGCTAGCGATACCTTAGCTCTATTAGGGCGTAATGGGGTTGGAAAATCTACATTGCTTAGTTGTTTGATGTGTTTTCAGCCGGTGCAATCGGGACATATATACTGCAATGGTGTAGATTTAGGGAGTGTGTCTATTCAAGAACGAGCGAAGTTAATTGCTTTTGTACCACAGATTATAGGGGCAGATATACCCTATACGGTACGAGATTATATATCCTTTGGAGCGACGTTGCGAACGGGGATGTTTTCTTCGCCAGGAAAAGAAGAATTTCAAAAAACAGATGATATATTAGAGATGCTAGGGATTACAGAATTACGAGATAAACCGTGTCGCGATTTAAGTGGTGGACAACGTCAATTAGTGGCCATTGGACGCGCTTTATTGCAAGATACAAGATTATTATTGATGGATGAACCAACATCTGCATTGGATATACGTAATCAAGTGATTGTTCTAGAAACGATAGAACAGTTGCGAACACAAGGATATGCTATTATTTTTACTACACATGTGCCGGAACAGGCTTTATTACTGAATAGCCGTGTCGGTTTATGTCGTGGTGGAACAATAGATTTTTATGATTCTGTCAGTGATCTGACTGTGGAAGTATTGGAGAGAATTTACCGGACGAAGCTTAGTTTGTTTTACAGCGAAACGGTACATCGCACAGTTTGCGTAATCCCACAGTTAGGTCAGAAAGGGGAGATTTTATGAATCGTATTGTAGTATTGTTGTTAGCCTTATTTACCGCCATTTGTATGCTGGCTGGTTGTGGTACAGAAAATGCATCCCAAGGGAATACATCTTCTACGAGGGTTGTCACAGATATTGATGGAACGGAAGTGACGATTTCAAAAGATATCAAACAAGTAGCAGATTTATGGCATGCTAATAACCAAGTGGTATTGATGTTAGGGGGCGCAGATACATTAGTATCTACTACAAAAAATGTGCAAGGATTGCCTTGGTTTGTAAAAGTATATCCTAGAATTAAAGAGATTCCAGCTCCGGTAAAAGGAACAGATGTGCAAATGGAGGAAATTCAAAAATTAAATCCACAAGTGGTATTGGCTAGCAATAAGAACCAAATTGAAATGGCTCGCAAAGCAGGTCTTCC
The DNA here is from genome assembly GCA_963523985.1 of uncultured Veillonella sp. Classification (GTDB taxonomy): domain Bacteria; phylum Bacillota; class Negativicutes; order Veillonellales; family Veillonellaceae; genus F0422. Next base: position 6,757 of record CAUREE010000002.1, on the reverse strand, counting down.
AGCAGTACGTGTGAATTTTACTGACTATGAAGGATTGCGCAAAACCGTGGCTATTACAGCCGATGTATTAGGTGGTAAAGCCATCGACATTAGTAAACAATATCTAGCTTATTTAGATGGTAATGTAAAATTAGCGGAAGAAAAAACTAAACATCTTAGCGATGCAGAACGTCCAACCGTGTTGCATATCGTAGGTGGAGATAATCTATTAAAAGTAGATGGAGACAAAACGATTATCAATGAATGGATTCGTTATGCAGGCGGTAAGAATGCCATTACAGCAGCAGGTCCACAAATCGTAGTAACTTTGGAAGAAATTATTAAAGCTGACCCAGATATTATCATCATTGGTGGCACACAAGCTCAAAAAGGTATAGACCAACTCATGAGTGATCCACAATGGGCAAGTTTAAAAGCTGTTAGGAATCATCGAGTATACCGCAATCCTGTAGGAACGTTCAACTGGGATCGTTATAGTGCAGAAGCGGCATTGCAAATTTTATGGGCAGGTCAAATCATTCAACCACAATTATTTGCGGATATTAACCTAGTGAAAGAAACACAAAAGTTCTATAAAGATTTCTTACATTTTGATTTATCTAGTGATGATGCAGAACGTATTATCCATGGTGAAAGTCCTGCAAATTAAATGTATAGACACGTGATTTTGAAGTAGTTAGTTTGTGTATGGAAGCTAGTTAGGAGACGTTATGAAACGAATTATTACTATGCTCTTTGCATTGTTGATTTCCATTGGCTTGTTAGCCGGTTGTGGTACAGAAAATGCATCAAAAGGAGCAACGCAAGAAGTACATACTATCACCGATATTGGTGGCACCCAAGTTCAATTACCAACACATGTGGAGCGGATTGCTGACTTATGGCCAGCGAATAATCAAGTTATGTTGATGCTAGGTGGAGCAGATAAGTTAGTTGCTACTACACAATATGTACAAACATTACCTTGGTTCTCACATATTTATCCAAATATTAAAAATATTGCTGCACCAGATCGTTTTGGCTTTGATTTACAATTAGAAGAACTACAAAAAGTATCACCACAAGTGATTATTGTAAATAGTAAAAAACAAGCAGAACAAGTCCGTCAAGGTGGCTTTACAGCAGTGCATATGGAGTTTACTGATTATAAAGGACTTCGCAATGTAGTATCCATGACTGCCGATATTCTTGGTGGCAATGCGGTAGAGATTGCTAAGAGTTACAATGCGTATTTAGATAAAAATATCGCTTTAGCAGAAGAAAAAACGAAAGCTTTAACTGATGCGGAACGTCCAAGAGTGATGCATATTGCGACAGGTGAAAATTTACTAAAAGTAGATGGTACTAAAACAATTATTGATGAATGGATTCACTATGCTGGGGGTATTAATGCGATCGAACAAAAAGGTCGTGGGCTTACACTAACCATGGAAGAAATCATCAAAGCGAACCCAGATATTATTATAGTGGGTGATGTGAACTCTAAAGCAGCTATTGAAAAAATTATGAATGATCCACAATGGAGTGGCATTAAAGCGGTTCAAATGGGTCGTGTATATAGTAATCCTGTAGGAACATTTAAATGGGATCGATATAGTGCTGAATCAGCATTACAAATCTTATGGGCAGGTCAAATCATCCAACCACAATTATTTGCGGATATTAACCTAGTGAAAGAAACACAAGATTTCTATAAAAACTTTATGCATTATGATTTATCTAACGTAGAGGCAGAGCGTATTATTGCTGGAGAAGGTCCACAATAGTGGCAATAGTAGCAAATAGTTCCGGTTGACTCTATATTAAAACCGTAGTAAAAGGACACTTTTACTACGGTTTTATTAGGTTTATTTTCACCGTGGCAAAATGGAAAGATAGAGCGAAGTCATAAGATTGATGGGGAGAGATTCTATACCAGAAAGTTTAGGGTTGTGTCACAAATGTTTGACTACTTCATAGATATTATATAAAAACTTAAATTTAAGTATTGATTTCCTAACATTTTGTGATATACTACTAAAATATTTAAGTTAATTGATCTTATAAGAGGGAAGATAATAGAATGAGTGAAAAAATTTAAAAATGTTAGGATGGCTTGGAACATTCCTTTCAGTAATGATGTATGTGTCTTATGTTCCGCAAATCATGGGAAACTTGGATGGGAATAAAACATTTTTTCTGCAGCCCTTGGCAGCGACGATTAACTGTATCATATGGGCAAGTTACGGACTTTTAAAAGAAAAAAAGGACTATCCTTTGGCAGTAGCAAACTTGCCGGGAATTATCTTTGGATTGCTTGCAACCATTACGGCATTTTAAATAATCTCATTTTAAAGATGTATTGTGAAAAGCTCATTTGAATGATGATTAGTCATTTTAGTGAGCTTTTTTGTTATAATTATTTTTCAAGGTATAATTCTAACTTCTTCAATTTTAAATACTATTTATTATGATTATTTTAATATGTAAAACTTTTGTATCACATCATATTGAAATGATCTATTATACCAATTTAGTATAGAAACTCTATTTTTATGCATATTTACTATAGAAATTGAGGAAAATTAACATTTTTAGGGTACATATGTAGTAGGTGGTGTTTCCTATGGGGATTAATTTATACCATATGTGGGAAAAATGTGATAAAAATGGGCGCTAAGTGGTGTTGAAGTGTTAAAAAATCCCTGTTTTTTTGACGTATCTCCCAAAAAATGGTAAAATGTATAAGCATTTAGATATGAGGTGAACATCGTGAAAAAAATAACTCTCATAGCGATTTTACTCTTAGTTTGTTGTATGGCTACAGCTTTTGCAACATCTGGACGTGGTGATCGCGGTAAAGAGGTAGAGGAGTTACAAGCGTTGTTAGTAGCCCAAGGCTATTTGCTTGATACAGCAGATGGAGTGTTTGGGAATAATACAGAATACGCGGTACTCGTCTTTCAGAAAGAACACGGGTTAACTCCAGATGGTAGAGTAGGTACAGAAACAATGCGTGCGCTACTAGAGAATCAAAAACAATTTGAGGGGCAGCAAGCGTCTCGAAATACCCGTAGTGTGGAGGTATCACGGTTTGGTGACCGTGGTCGAAACATAGAAGAAGTACAACTTAAATTAGTAGATAGTGGATTTTCTCCTGGAGCTGTTGATGGTGTCTTTGGGGATGGAACTAAAGAAGCTTTGATTCGTTTCCAGCGTCATTATGGATTACCAGTGACAGGAACTGTTGATAGTGCTACATGGTCAAAATTATCTATCAAACGAGGCAAACCAACAAGCTATAAAAAAACATTAGAAATGGAAGCTAGTGCCTATTCAAGTTATGAATCTGGTACACATACAGCTAGAGGCAACGCACTTCGCCGTGGGTATGTTTCGGTAGATCCTAATGTAATTCCATTAGGAACAGAAGTGTATGTGGAAGGATATGGTTATGCTGTAGCGGATGATACAGGTGGTGCTATTATAGGTCATCGCATTGATTTGGCTATGGATAGCTATAATGAGGCCATCCAATTTGGTCGTCGAACAGTAAAAGTATATATTTTAGATTAGAGAAGTCATTGATTTGTTGTAAAACAGAAAGAACATCTAATTGCAAACGTGTTATTACACAAAAATAAAGAGGTAGGAACTAGAGTGATTTAGTTGTTATTAATATAGAGGATAGCTGATTCAGAGAATTAGCTATCCTTTGTTTTATAGGTTCCCTATGCTATAATAAAATGTATTCTAAGTAGTAAATATAGGAGGATATGGTGGATATTACATCAACACAAGGGTTATTAGCAATTTTACAAATTATTATTATTGATATATTATTGGCTGGCGATAATGCTATCGTTATTGGTATGGCAGCTAAAAACTTGCCGGAACATTTGCGTAAACGTGCTATTTTCTGGGGCACAGCAGGGGCGATTGTTTTACGTCTTGTTATGGCTATTTTATTCATTGAAGCTTTAGATAATATTCCTGCATTACGCATTGTTGGTGGGATTATGTTGCTTTGGATTGGCTATTCCTTATTGAAAGATGGCGATAATGAACACAATATTGAAGCAAAAGATAATATCTGGGGCGCTATTGCTACGATTATCATTGCTGATGGTGTTATGGGTATCGATAATGTGCTAGGCGTTGTGGCAGCAGCAGAAGGTCATTTTGGTCTTGTTGTGGCAGGTATGCTCGTGACAGTACCAATTATTGTTTGGGGCAGTACAATCTTTGTCAAACTAATCGATAAATTCCCTGTGATCTTATATGTAGGTGGCGGTATCTTAGGCTGGGTATCTGCTAGCATGATTCAGCATGATCCGATGGCAACACCATACATTGAACCATATAGCTTGCCATTCCATATCGGCTGTGTTGTATTGGTATTAGGCGCAGCAATCATCCGCAATCGTTTGGTAAAATAAACTGATATTAGTGAAAGTAACAGCTCAATGCACTAGAACATAAGACGGACTAGTTCAGAAAAAGAAGTGTAATACATAGGCATATAGTCTCCGTAGTGGGGCTATATGCTTTTTGTTATTGGGTTATAGGACAAAATGAGTTGCTTTCACTAGTAATGATGTTAGAGTCGTGTAAAGAACATATAAAAAATGATATAATAAAAAGAAATATATGGATAAAACGATTACATTGTGTATAAGGATATATAGATGAGTGAGAAGAAGAAACAACTGAAAGCACCAGTGTGCGTTGGAAATACATATACCATTACTATTCACGGCACGGGTAGTAGTGGCGAAGGAGTAGGCAGATACGAAGGATTTACCGTATTTGTGCCCTATGCATTGCCCAATGAAACGGTACAAGTAAAAATTAATGTAGTTAAGAAAAATTATGCCGTAGGTGACATCGTATCGGTTATGACACCGTCTGCAGAGCGAGTATATCCGCAATGTGAAGTATATGGCAATTGTGGAGGCTGCCAATTACAACATGCATCCTATACAGAACAATTGCGACTAAAAACAGAATCTGTAAAAGCTGTCATTGAACGTATTGCTAAATGTGATCCAGAGTTAGTATTACCTTGCATAGGCCCCAAGGCTCCTTGGCGATATCGTAATAAAATGCAAATGCCTGTAAGTGGCACCATCGGCAACATCCGCATGGGCTTTTATCAAAAAGGTTCCCATAGCATTATCAATCACGAGCATTGTCCTATCCAAGATGCGGGCAATGATGAGATTCGAAAAGTTTGCTATGAAGCCATGAACGAATTAGGTATCGAGCCCTATGATGAGCACTCTGAAAGAGGCATCATACGCCATATCGTTGGACGTATTGGGAAAGACGAATGGATGGTTATCCTTGTGAGTCGCACCGCTAGTATTCCTCGTGAATCGGAGTTGGTTGAACACATCGTAAAAGGGTTGCCAAAAGTAACATCTATCGTAGTGAATCACAACCCAAAACAAACGAATGTGATTTTAGGACCTACGAATCGTACACTTTATGGGAAAGATCAGATTACAGATTACATTAAAGATTTATCATTCCAGTTGTCTCCGCATTCCTTCTTTCAAGTAAACCCAGAACAAACCACCGTGTTGTATGACACCGCCTTGGAATTTGCAGATCTGAAAGGTGATGAAACGGTCATTGATGCCTACTGCGGAACAGGAACGATCTCTTTGTTCTTGGCACACAAAGCAAAGCACGTCATTGGCATTGAAATCGTGGCACCAGCCATCGAAGATGCGAAGAAGAATGCACTTCGCAATGGATACGAGAATACAGAATTTATCGTAGGCGACGCAGCCGTTGAAATGCCTCGCTTGTATAAACAAGGTATCGAACCTGACGTCATCGTATTCGACCCTATCCGTGCAGGTTGTAAAGAAGACGTGCTGCACGCAGCTATCGGTATGGCACCACAGCGTATCGTCTACGTGTCGTGCAACCCATCCTCTATGGCACGAGATATAGAAATCCTTACGAAGTATGGCTACAAATTAGTGAAAGTCCAACCAGTAGATATGTTCCCGCAGACATATCATACTGAGGCCGTATCTTTGCTTACTAGGAGCGAAGCGACGCAGTAAGCATTAGATCGGCCCATGTCAGGGATGTCCAAGAATTCGAGCGAAGCGAAGAAGGATTGGAAACAGCCTACGACTGAGGCTGTATCTTTGCTTACTAGATGAGAAGGAAATTTGATTAATCATAACAGTTGATGTAGAATACAATTAAGATTTTCGTTATAGAAGCTACTAAATATAGCTTCTATAATATATATATACAATTTATAAAGGAGGGGTAGTATGATTTGGTCATGTATCATTGGTGGATTTATAGGATTTTTAGCAGGAATCATCACTAAAAAAGAGGCTCTATGGGCATTATTGCTAAGGTTGTAGCAGGTTTATTAGGATCCTCAGTAGGGCAGGCAATTTTTGGCACTTGGGGACCAAGTTTAGCTGGAATGGCCTTAATTCCTTCAGTCATTGGCGCAGTGATTGTTATTGCTGTGGTATCCTTTTTCTTTGGAAAGAAAAAGTAAAAATTCCGAATTGTTGATGATTTAGTTAATGTAGAAAAGTGTATTAAGCTTTTTATCGCTGTAAACCATAACCAACTTTCATGTAAAATATATCCTATAGAAGCGGTTTATCACTGTTTTTATTGAGCCACTTGCCGTATAATGATTACGGCAAGTGTTTTTTATTAGAAAGGATTGAGTAATTTTAGGTTCTATGTCAATTTTTGGGGACAGCAATTAATCTGTTCAGTTTCTTTCACA
>CAUREE010000001.1:0-107548 GCA_963523985.1 uncultured Veillonella sp. | reverse complement strand
TTAGGATCTGGCGCCATTGGCGTGGGGGTTCAAGTCCCTTCTCCCGCACCAATTTAGAAGATAAGCGAATAGTTATATTCGCTTTTTTTGTATATGTATTGTAAATATGGCAAGTACAAGTGTTGGTACAAGGAGGTTGCTATGAAAGTTACAGATTTAAGCTTTTTAGCATCTGCGGTTTCTGGTTTACGTGAAACTCGTTGGAACAAAGAAATATTCAAAGCCTTTTTCTTCGGTCTTACAGTAGGTGCGTATTTAATATATGCAGCCCTTCATTATATTGAAGAATCCACAAATACGGCGATTAAAGAAAACTTAGAATAATCATAAGGGCTATAGTTATCTATAGCCCTTTTCTTATATTTTTGATATATCTATATTACTGGATTCTTTTGTTCACAGTATAGTTTTCGAACTATATTTAGATAGTATTGAAAAATTAATTTTTAGACTTATATAATCCTGCCAAAGTAGATAGAATTCAAATGAAATAAGCTTTGTATTGTGGTTAAGAACTAAATAAGTTTACTAGTGTAGCAAGGGCTACAGTATTATAATTAATCGGAAAGGAAATGGTATATGTCGATGACATATAAACCTGTATTAGATATAGAAGGCACAATGAAAGATACCATAGATGCCTTTTATAAAAAAGGGGCTACGCAAATCTATGGGTTAGGAGCTTCGCAGAAATCGTTTATGTATAGCCAAGCTATGCTACAAGATACACAGCGACCTACTTTGATTGTGACTCATGATAAAGTACATAAGGACATGTGGGAGCGAGATATACAATGTCTGTTACCAGAGGTTAAGGTATTATCGTATCCCATAGTGGATCGAGCGCTTTCACAGTGGACTGCAAAGAGTTTAGATACACAGGCTAAACGTATGGAAGCCTTAGGAAACTTAGCGTTAGGTAAACCAGTGATTGTATTAGCTACTGTGGAAGAGGCAAGTCAGTTTGTAGGTGCACCATCTACTGTATTAGATCGTATGATACCTCTGCAGATAGAACAAGATATAGATCAACAACATCTATTGGAACAATTAGTACAAATTGGATATGAACGAGTGGACCAGGTGGAATATCGTGGTCATTTTAGTGTGCGTGGAGATATTGTAGATATATTCCCTATCCAAAGTGAATTCCCTTATCGTCTAGAGTTTTTTGGCGATACTATCGACACGATGCGCCAATTCAATGTGGATACACAGCGGTCTATAGGGGAAACTGAGGAATGTATGATCTTGCCTATCCATGCAGATAGTGATGAGGAGACCTATTCTATCCTTTCCTATTTAGATAAAAGTTTACTAATTTTAGATGAGCCAAAACGGTTAGAAGAAGCCTTAGGAAAAGTGCATAAAGAAGATTCGACGAATGAAGAGTTATATATGCTGTGGAAAGATTGGAAAGCATCGTCTAAGGCACATACAACTATTTTATTCAGTATGATGCAACGTTCTGCTGGATGGGGGAAGGTGCACACTATCGGTATGATGGGGAAATCCATCGCCTCTTATGAACGGCAGATTCCTATGCTCATGGATGATATTAAGTTTAATGCTTCTTTAGAACGACAAATTGTGTTGGTATTGCACAATCAGCAACGCCGTGAAGCCATAGAAAATGCCTTATTAGAGAATAAGATTTCTTATGTGCATCGTGAGCGATGGGAATGGACAGCACCGGCTGTGCTTATTGTGGACGGTATCCTTTCAGAGGGATTTGAATTACCTCATTCTAACCTGACTGTTATCACAGAAGGAAATATATTCGGCTTTCAGAAGAAAAAAATTCGGAAGAAAGTGGAAAAGGGGCAAGAAATTAAATATTTTACCGATATTAGTGTAGGCGATTATGTAGTGCATAGCATACATGGTATTGGTAAATATCGAGGACTCAAGACCATTGAAACGGAAGGCATTCATCGAGACTATATTGAAATCGACTATGCTGGTACAGATCGGCTCTTCTTGCCAGCGGACCATTTGGACCAATTGCAAAAATATATTGGTAATGAAGGAGTTACACCGAAATTACACAAAATGGGCGGTAAGGAATGGATTAAAACAAAAACGAAAGCTCAAAAATCCATTGATGATTTAGCGGATACCTTGGTGGAACTTTATGCAAAACGTGAGCTTATTGAGGGCTATGCATTCTTACCAGACCAACCTTGGCAACGAGAGTTTGAAGATCAATTCCCTTATGAAGAAACAGATGACCAGTTGCAGGCTATTCAAGAAATTAAAGAATCTATGGAATCTCCACGTCCAATGGACAGATTGTTATGCGGTGACGTAGGGTTTGGCAAAACAGAAGTGGCTATGCGGGCCATGTTCAAGGCTGTCATGAGTGGAAAGCAAGTGGCTATGCTAGTGCCCACAACGGTGCTTTCAGAGCAACATTTTAAAACATTCATGTATCGATTCTCACAATTTGGAGTTCGTGTAGAAGTATTAAACCGATTCCGTTCTGCCAAAGAAAAGAAGGATATCATCAAAGCCGTACAAGATGGTCAAGTAGATATCTTAATCGGCACCCATGCTCTATTGAGTAAGCAAATACAGTTCAAAAAGCTAGGACTATTAGTGGTGGATGAAGAACAGCGATTTGGGGTAGCGCAAAAAGAAAAATGGAAACAGTGGGCTACGAATATTGATATTTTAACCCTCAGTGCCACACCGATTCCGCGGACCTTGCATATGTCTTTAGTTGGGGTTCGGGAAATGAGTGTTATTCATACACCGCCAATGGAACGGTTACCAGTACAAACCTACGTGGTAGAGTTTGATATGCAAGTGGTGACGGAAGCGATTCGTCGTGAGATACAACGAGGTGGACAGGTGTATTTTGTATATAACAAGGTACAGTCCATTACGCATATGGAAGAGCAATTACAACGTGCCATGCCGGACTTACGCATTGCGGTGGCCCATGGACAAATGGCAGGGGCTATGATGGAACATGTGATGCAAGACTTTACAGAGGGGCAATATGATGTGCTCTTATGTACCAGCATTATCGAAACGGGTTTAGATATTCCGAATGCGAATACCATTATTATCTACGATGCAGACCACTTGGGTCTTTCACAGTTGTACCAAATGCGGGGACGTGTGGGACGTTCTAGTCAGCGGGCCTATGCCTATTTCATGTATCGTCCCGATAAGGTGTTAAATGAAAGTGCCGAAAAACGGTTGAAAGCCATCCAAGAGTTTACTGAATTGGGGGCAGGATTTAAGCTAGCCATGCGAGATATGGAAATACGTGGAGCTGGCAATTTATTAGGGGCTCAACAACATGGTAATATTGCAGCGGTGGGTTTTGCTATGTATGCTGCCATGTTAGAAGAAGCCATCGCTAAAGCACAGAAAAAAGATATGCCAGAACGGCCATTACCAGCACCAGTGGTGGATGTGGGCATCGATGCTTTCATTGACAGTGCTTACATTCATGATGAAGCTCGCAAAATTTCTGTGTACCAACGATTGTTACAAATTGATACAAAAGCTGGTTTAGACGATTTTGTAGATGAATTGATCGACCGTTTTGGATCCCCTACGAAACCAGTGGAACGCCTCATCAAGTTAGCAAGTATTAAAGAACGTGCTCGTGCTTTAGGTATGAAGAGTGTCATTCGTAAAGAGGGAAACATTCTATTCACGTGGCAAGATGAATCTAAAATGGAAGATTGGGATATGGGCGCCATCAGTGAAACTATTTGGAAACATATGAAACATCGTGGGTCGAATCCAACAGTATGGGCATACACTCTGCAAACTGGTGATGTAATTCGCCAAGTAGAACAAGTAATGAGTGAGTTTGAACGAAAACTTCCAAAGGAGGGTTAATATGACAGGATTTATGAAAGGAGCTATGATCTTAACCGTAGCAGGGCTACTGGTGAAGGTCATAGGCGCCATCAGTAAGGTCATTGTAGCCCGTATTTTGGGCGGTGAAGGGGTAGGGCTGTACCAAATGGCCTATTCCCTGTACCAGCTTATCATTAGCATTGGCGCAGCGGGTTTGCCAGTGGCTATATCTATTATGATTGCTCGTAAAGTAGGACGAGAAGACTTTCGAGGGGCACGGCATATCTTTAAGGTCGCCTTGACCACTATGGGGATTATAGGTGTATTGCTGAGTATAGGGTTTTACCTAGCTATTCCTTATGTCATAGATGTGGGCCTCATTACAGATAGTCGAGCAGAAGGTGCTTTATTAGCGGTAGCCCCTGCTATTGGAATTGTATCATTATTGGCCTGTTTTCGTGGCTACTTTCAGGGATTTCAAAATATGTTACCTACCGGTATATCTCAGGTGTGCGAACAGTTAGGACGTGTACTTGTGATGGTAGGAGCAGCTATTTATTTCTTGCCACAAGGCATTGAGCTAGCATCCAGTCGTGCCGCTTTATCTTCTGTCATCGGTGTCGGTTTAGGGCTTGTGGTGTTGCTGTATTATTATGGACGAGAGTCTAGGTTAGAAGGACAGGTATACCCCTTAGAATCACCGAGCAAAATCATACAAGAACTAATCGTATTGGCTCTTCCAGTGGCACTAGCCAATATTATGATACCTCTCATAGGAGCTATCGATTTGTGGTTAGTACCACAACAGCTGATGCTATCGGGATATGGCAAGGAAGAGGCGACTACAGCCTTTGGGTATTTGACGGGGATGGCTACTTCCTTGATCAGTTTACCTGTCATTGTGACCATGTCTTTAGCTACAAGCTTGGTACCTGCTATATCAAGACTGCATAGAGAACGAGATCAAGAAGAAATTCACCATCGTATGCGAACGGCTCTACGAATGACAAATATTGTAACTATCCCTGCCTTTGTAGGATTATGTGTATTGGCTACACCCATCTCTCAGATGATGTTCAACACGCCTAATGCAGGTGGTGCTATTGCGGTCCTTAGCGCTAGTATTTGGCTATTAGGAGTACAACAGGTTACTACAGGGGCCTTACAAGGCTTAGGACATACGGCAATCCCTATGTTTACATTGATCTTAGGGGCTGTACTGAAAATCTTACTAAATCTCTATTTAACGCCACAATGGGGTATTGAAGGAGCTGCGTGGGCTACCAACGTAGACTTTGGCATCGCGGCAATAGCGAATGTATATATACTGTATCGCAGTACATCGTTTCAGGTTTCTTTCATAGAAATTGGAAAAATACTATTCTCGTCCCTAGCCATGGGGGGAGGTACAGTGATGGTTTATAATTTTATAAGCACTATCCTATCGAATACGATGAGCGTGGCACTTTCCATCGTTTTGGGAATTCTATTTTATGTGGTGGCATTAGGTATTACGAAAACGATGGAGTTGAAAGAATTTAAAAGTTTGGCAAAACAGGCCATGAAGAAAGGAGGATCTAAATGAGTGAAAAAGAAATGAGTCCTTTTACATTGGATCCCTTAGTGGAGGTATTAGCTGAATTGCGGGGGCCTAATGGATGTTCCTGGGACAAATTGCAAACACATAGTTCCTTACGGAGATATTTATTAGAAGAAGTCTATGAAACCTTAGAGGCTATCGACGAAAAGAATATAGATCATTTGCGAGAAGAGTTAGGCGATTTGTTGTTACAAATTGTATTTCATGCACGAGTGGCGGAAGAAAATGGACATTTCACTATGCAAGATGTGGTGGATGATATAACGGCAAAAATGGTGCGGCGCCATCCTCATGTGTTCCAAAGGGCAGACCGAGAAACCGTGGGGGATACATTAGCCACTTGGGAAGAATTGAAGGCAAAAGAAAAAGGGCACGAACGCACATCTATTTTGGATGGAATTTCTCCTGGCTTACCAGCTCTGTTGCGAGCCCAAAAATTGCAAGAAAAAGCAAGTAAAGTAGGCTTTGATTGGCCTACGGAAGAAGGAGTATGGGCTAAGTTTTATGAAGAAATAGATGAATTTAAACAAGAAATATTCAAAAAAGATGCAGAAAAAGCAGAAGAAGAGGGAGGAGATGTACTTTTTTCCTTGATAAATCTGTTTAAATGGTATAAAATAGTCGGAGAAAACGCACTACACCGCACAAACACAAAGTTTATACGGCGTTTTTCATACGTGGAACAAGAGGTTCAACGGAGTGGAAAACAATGGGAGGATTTTACTCTCGAAGAGCTAGATACATTTTGGGAAGCGGCTAAGGTGAAACTTAACTCGAATGATTAAGTTAGAGGATACTATTTTTAAGGGAGGTTCAATCATGAACAAAACTGAATTAATTGCAAGCGTTGCAGCAAAAGCTGAATTGACAAAAAAAGATGCTGAAAAAGCAGTAAAAGCTTTATTCGACACAATTGGCGAAGCATTGGCGAAAGAAGAAAAAGTACAAGTAATCGGTTTCGGTACTTTCGAAGTTCGTACTCGTGCTGAACGTACTGGTCGCAACCCTCGTACAAAAGAAGAAATGATCATTCCAGCATCCAAATCCCCAGCTTTCAAAGCAGGTAAACAATTAAAAGATCTTGTTAATGGACCAGCTGCGCCAGTTCGCAAAAAATAATTCAGGTCATTCCTAAGAGATGTAAATAACGCCACGGTTCCATGCCTATATGGTTTGGAATAGTGGCGTTGTTTTGTATCTCTTTTAATTTGTGATAGAATAGACATAATGTAGTGTTCTAATGAACTCATTAGGACCAGGTACATCGTTACGACGCATCTAAAGAAAGGAGGTCTCATGGGACAACGTATTTTAATCGTATCTGCCTCAATTGGTACGGGCCATACGCAAGCAGCGCTAGCCATACAGGAATATTGGCAGCAGAAGGATCCGACTGCTGTGGTGCATCATGTGGACTTCCTTGGAACAGATACGTTCTCTTTTGATAATCTGTTGAAAGAAACGTATTTCAAAATGCTCGACTTTTTTCCCTTCCTCTATGACATCGTGTATCGATGGTCGGGGGCTGAATGGAAAGGTAGTGTAGCACAGACCGTAGTGTCTTGGATGCTGAAAAATCGAATGGAAAAGCTCATTGAAAAGGAATCCCCAGATTTAATCGTTTGTACCCATCCCTTTCCCTGCGGGGCTGCCAGTGTGTTGAAACGGCATCGGAAAATCGATATTCCTATTGCAGCAGTACTCACAGATTTTGCAGCTCATCAATTCTGGCGCTATGATGAAATCGATGCGTACCATGTGGCAACGCCATCCATGGTGTACGAAGTGCTAAATATGGGGGTGCCCTTGGAAAAAATCCATGTGACGGGTATTCCTATTATGCGCCATTTCTTTGAACCCTTAGAGGAACCCTATGGTAGCGATCAGTGTAAGCGTGTATTGCTCATGGGAGGTGGCCTTGGCTTAGGCTGTGTAGAAGAAGCACTACAAAGGTTGGACCATGTACCAGGTATCGATGAAATTCATGTAGTGGCTGGCTTGAATGATGGATTGTACAACTCGTTACACCATATGAAAGATTCCCTGCGCACACCGATTTCTATTTATGGATATACCAATGAGATTCCGCAGTTGATGCGCAAAGCGACCTTGCTCGTGACAAAGCCAGGGGCCCTGACTTGTATGGAAGGGGTCACCATCGGGGTGCCAATGGTATTCTTTAATGCCATCCCTGGGCAAGAAGAAGCCAACGCAGAACTATTAGAACAAAAGGGCTGTGGTAAGTGGGCACGACACATTGAAAACTTGGATGATGTAGTCGGCGCTTTGTTACAAAATGAGGAACGGTTGCAGGCCATGCATGAAGCGGCCAAAGCTTGGAAAGTCGATGGGGCAGCGGAAATCGTAGCTGCTTGTGAAGAAATGATTGCACATAAGACAGAGAAAAATTAAATACAATAGGAAACTGTTGAGGCTAGAGTAGCAATATTCCCTTATTTATATAAGATGAATAAGAAAGGCTGTCACACCATGTACACAGTACATGGGATGACAGCCTTTTGCTGTATTACTCGCTATAGGAGTCCATTTCAGAATCGTAACGCTCGATGTTTTCATTGCGAATATCTTGCAACGTATCTAGCAGTTCTTCTGCACTTTCCACGCGCAGGAATAATTCTTTCAATTCTTCGCCATTCGGAAGTGTTACGCTCCATTGAAATGTATCATTATCATCATACACAGAAACAATAACTGGCGTATCCATTGAAACAGGAATACGTCCATCCTCATCGGAAACAATGGCATATTGACCGTCTTCTTCCTCGCTACCATCAGATAACTCGTACAATAGAACGTCCCGTTCATCAACTTCTACAATTTCAAAACCAATATGTTCAAACTCTTGCTGAACCGTGTCAGTGTCCATGACAACCTCCTTATAAAATAATGAATAGATTACTTTCATTCTAATCCATGAAAGTAGGTGTGTCAATGGAGGAATGTGTGTTTACAAAGTGATAGATTTTAGATATGATAATAAAAAAGGAGGGATTACTATGGAAAAGGTATTAGATGTTGCTAAATATATTATTAATCGATATGAAGAAGTGGCAGGAGTCACTATTGATGAGTTAAAATTACATAAACTTCTTTATTTTGTGCAAAGAGAAGCAATAGCCATTACAGGTAATCCTATGTTTAAAGAAGACTTAGAAGGATGGAAGTATGGTCCAGTAAGCCCAGTAGTTAGAAATTATTTTACGGATGATGGCTTATCTTTTATAGATGAAAAAGAAATACAAGAAGAAAATAAATACATTGTTAATAATATCATTCATCAATATGGTGGTTTTGAATCCTGGAAATTGAGTGATTTATCACATCAAGAGTATTCTTGGAAACAGGCCCGTATAGGAGTAGCACCATTAGAAAATGGAAATCATATTATAAAAATTGAAGATATTTGCAAGGATGCTCAAAAAATTAGACCTTATGACTCAGTATATGATATGTATTATGATGAATTTGAGGATGCGGAGGGCATGTGATGGTTGGAGATTTTTGTTTAGCAATATTTCCATATTATGATGTGAGAGTCAAAAAAAATAAATTTAAATATCGTCCTATTCTTGTCATTGCAGAAGCTGGACAAAATGATTGGGTAACATTACCAGTATCTAAGATTTCTCATAAAGAATGTATTGATTTAGAATATGATATCAAAATAGAACCTATAAACTATCCGTTAATGAACTTGGCATGCGTTTCTTATATAAGAACACATAAACAAACCGTTACGCATCGTGCATCGATTACGAAGGTAATTATTAATGTAAAGAAAATGTATCCTGCCTTATATACTAGGGTAATAGATAAAGTTGAAGAGAAGTATAAAAGAAATATAATCGAAGCAAGAAGCTAACACTTTGCTATATTGATATATAAATTTTTAGTTTTAGGTACCAATTATTATTAATTGGTACCATTTTTTAATCTGTAAATATATAAGTTATTATCACAAGTATGATAATTGAAAGGAAACATATGAACATTTTAACATTACAAAACATAGGAAAATCTTATGGCACACGGTTATTATTTAAAGATGTAAATGTAACCATAGCCTCGCATCATCGCATTGGTTTAATTGGTGTCAATGGGACAGGAAAAACAACTTTATTACAGGTCTTAGAAGGAACGCAAGAACCAGATAAGGGCAGTATAGAACGAAATGGGAAGGCTACTATCCATCGATTGGAACAAGATCCGTATATTGATGAAACAAGTACATTGCTAGACAATGTATTATTAGGAGACCATCCTAAACTTTCACTGGTGCGAGAGTTTGAAAGAGCCTTACAAGATCCAGAATCACCACAGTATATGAAATTATTAGCGCGCATGGATGAAGAAGATGGGTGGATTGTAGAGCAAGAAGCGAAGATGATACTGACTCGCCTTGGCTTTCAGGATGTACATGGATCAGCGAAATCTTTATCTGGGGGACAGCGGAGAAGATTAGCATTAGCCAGAGCCTTAGTCTATCCGTGCGACCTATTATTGTTGGATGAGCCGACGAACCATTTGGACGAGGCCACCATTGAATGGCTAGAGCTATATTTAAAAGATAGAAAAGGTGCCGTATTATTGAGCACCCATGATAGATATTTCCTAGATGCCGTATGTAATACCATATGGGAATTGTCGAATCAGACCATATATGAATTTCAAGAGACCTACGAAACCTATGTATCCTTGAAAGAAGAACGAGAAGCACAGTTAGATGCCATCGAGGAAAAACGGAGAAAACTGATTGCCAGTGAATTACAATGGGTACGCCGTGGCGCGAAGGCACGGACCACGAAACAAAAGGCAAGGTTACAACGATTTGAACAATTAAAAGCTATGGAAAAACGACAAAAAGTAGGCACTGTGGATCCTATCGTGTTAGCCTCTCGTTTGGGGAATACAATCTTCGACATAGAGCATCTATCCTTTTCCTATGATACAGGACGAGAGGTGATTAAAGATTTCACCTATCATATGGTACGCCATGATCGTATCGGTGTGGTGGGACCTAATGGAATTGGCAAGACGACCTTGATGAAGTTATTCCAAGGTGCATTAGAACCGACCGTGGGTACTATGGGGCGTGGAGAAACAGTTCGCATTGGCTATTTCTCACAACAATTACCAACCTTTAAAGAAGATCAGCGGGTGTTGGACTATATTCGAGAGAATCGCTCGTACTTGCACTTGCCCGATGGTAGCTCTTTGAGTGCAGGTCAATTATTGGAACGCTTTTTATTTCCGCCCTCCCATCATGGATTGCCCATCCGTAAACTATCTGGTGGCGAAAAACGACGCCTCTTTTTATTGCGCATCTTAATGGATGCACCGAATGTGTTGCTCCTAGATGAGCCAACTAATGACTTAGACATTCCGACTCTAGAAGTGTTGGAGGATTTCTTAGACTCTTATAGTGGCATTGTGATCACCGTGTGTCATGATCGATACTTCCTAGATCGTGTAGTAGATAAGCTCTTTGTATTCACAGGAGCTGGTCATATTGAGGTGTATCATGGTGGTTACTCTGATTATGAAGCGGATACAAACCTAACGAGTAGCATAGGTGGTGATACGAAACGTGGTGTATTACGCCATGCTGTGGAGGTGCAAGGAAAATCTACTGGTGAATTTACGCATGAAAGTTCTACCTCTCCTACTGAAAGTATAAGCGATGACAGTGTTGTCATGCAGGGGACGGATAGTGGAGCACAGGGGTCAATCGATACTAATATAAGCAATCCGGTCATATCGAAGAAGAAATTAACCCTAGGGGAAACGAAGGAACTAGAGCAACTAGAACTCCGCATTGCGGAATTAGAAGGTCTAGTGAAAGCCTATGATGCTATGATTGCTCAAGGGGGTAGTGACTATGAAGCCATTGAAAGTACCATCAAAGAACGAGAACATGTGGTAGAAGAGTTGGATATGAGTACTTTACGATGGTTGGAATTAGAGGAGAGAAAATAAGAAAAGCTAAACTACAGATTCTAATTTGTTAGTTACCTATGAAAAAGAACCCCTTAGGGGGTTCCTTTTTGTTATTTCTACAAGTTTATAATTTATAGACAAAATGGCTTATTATCAGTGTTTTAAACAAAATTTGTTTGACATTATAGAGGGATATCGAAAAAAATAGTTGTACTTTTTTAAAATTTATGTTATTATACAAAAGTCTTTTCAATACATTTAAGTAAATGGATATGACAAAACTTTATAGAATACATATATAAATCATAGATATAAATTACTAGAGGGAACATGGATACTCTATTAAAAATATAAAGATGAATTGTATATGTGGAATAAATTTTGTTATATGATTCAGAAAAGATTAAGTAATTTTATGTTTTTAGTAAGAGGTACTAACAATGAAAAAACATTTAGCAGTATTAGCTGCAACAGCAGTATTGGGTGTAACTTCTGCATTCGCAGCAAACCCATTCTCCGACGTAACTCCACAAGATTGGGCATACCAAGCAGTAGCTCAATTGGCTTCCCAAGGTATCGTTAACGGTTACCCAGATGGCACATTCAAAGGCCAACAAAACATCACTCGTTATGAAATGGCTCAAATGGTAGCAAAAGCTTTAGTTCGTCAAGATCGCGTTGACGCTGAACAAAACGCTATCATCAACCGTTTAGCTAACGAATTCTCCGCTGAATTGAATAACTTAGGCGTTCGTGTTTCCACATTAGAAAACAAAGTGGGCAACTTCAAATTCACTGGTGATGCACGTGTTCGTTACCAAGGTTCCAATACTGTAGAAAATGCATATGTAAATGACATTACATTTGGTGATGCTGAAGAAGCAGATGTTGATGCTGAAGAAGCAGATGTTGATGCAGCTGATGTAGATGTAAACGATGAATCTTTAGCAGTAGATGAAGATAATGTAAAAGCAGTTACAAAAAAACGTTCTAAAATTGACTACCGTGCACGTGTACAATTCGAAGCTACTGTAAACGACAACACTAAAGCAGTAGTTCGTTTAGCAACAGGCGATAAAGAATTCGGTTCTAACGACAGCGTAGGTGCTTCCTTAGATCGTATCTATGTACAACATAACTTCGGTAAATACGCGACTGCTTCCGTAGGTCGTCAAGATATCTTAATCGGTAGCGGTTTAACTTATGACAGCGCATTTGAAGGTGCAAAAGCAACTGTAGGTAAAGATAAATTAAATGCAACAGTAGCACATGGTTACATGGTTGGTGGTGACTTCAAAAACCTTTCCCGTGAAGATCGTTACCAAACAACAGTTTACCAAGTAAATACAAAATTAGGTAAACATGTTGATGCAAAAGGTTACTATGTACAAGACCATGGTCAAAACTCTGAAAACTACTTTGGTGGTGCTGTAGATACACGTTTCGGTGCTCATAATAAAATTTGGGCTGGCGGCGAATTCGCTAAATTTGAATCCTTCGGTAAAGAAGGAAATGCTTGGACTGCAGGTATCGGTTATGGTGCATACGATATCTCCAAAGCTGGTTCTTGGAATGTAAAAGCTCAATATTTCCGTAATGGCGAAATGAGCCCTGTAACTATTCCATCCTCTAAATTACCTAAAGCTTCTACAGATGACTTCAAAGGTTGGTTAGGAACTGTTAACTATACAGTAGCTAAAAATGTTGGTTTAACAGCATATGCACAATTGCGTGGTAAACATCTTGATGGTTATGAATTACCTGACTACTACCGTGCAGAACTTAACTACAAATTCTAATTTGAAAGTTAACTATAAAAAAAGAGCTCCTTCGGGAGTTCTTTTTTTTAGTATTTCGAATTATATAGATTTATTCAAGATATAAAGTATAACTATAAAGTATAACTATAAAGAATGATAATAATACAAAATTTGCATTATTTTTTAACTTGTGATAGTATAAAGGTAATCCAAGTAGATATATAGGGACGGTATAGAAAATTGATTCAAAATGTGAGGAAACATGGATACTCCATTGGAATATGATAGATACACTTCCTAAATAGCACTTGGTGGCGTGTATTTTTTATTTTTCATTGAGAGGTAATTATCATGAAAAAACATTTAGCAGTATTAGCTGCAACAGCAGTATTGGGTGTAACTTCCGCATTCGCAGCAAACCCATTCTCCGACGTAACTCCACAAGATTGGGCATACCAAGCAGTAGCTCAATTGGCTTCCCAAGGTATCGTTAACGGTTACCCAGATGGCACATTCAAAGGCCAACAAAACATCACTCGTTATGAAATGGCTCAAATGGTAGCAAAAGCTTTAGTTCGTCAAGATCGCGTTGACGCTGAACAAAACGCTATCATCAACCGTTTAGCTAACGAATTCTCCGCTGAATTGAATAACTTAGGCGTTCGTGTTTCCACATTAGAAAACAAAGTGGGCAACTTCAAATTCACTGGTGATGCTCGTTTGAAATATACTGGTAATGAAAAAGTTGTGAATACAGTTAGCTTAGATAAAGACGGTAATCCAAAATTAGATCAAAGTAAAAAATCTAATTTTGATTATCGTGGACGTGTACAATTTGCAGCGACTGTAAATGAGAATACAAAGGCTGTAGTACGTTTAGTTGGATCTAAAGAATTTGGTGCAGCAGGTACTCCAGAAGCTAAAATCGATCGTGTATATGTACAACATAATTTTGGTAAACAATTAACTGCAACAGCTGGTCGTCATGACTTATTCATTGGTGGCGGTTTAACTTATGATGATGTATTAGAAGGTGCTACAGCAATGGTAGGCAAAGATACATTAAATGCATCTGTTTCCTATGGCTATGCAGAGGAATTAGGTTTAAAATATGCTGTGGGTGAGAATGAATTAGTTCCATCTAGCTCTGTATTAAAAGGTTCCTTATATAAAGCTGATCAAAAAGATAATGCACAATTGGCTGTATTCCAAGTGAATAGTAAGCTTGGTAAGGATGTAAAAGTAGGTGCATTCTATACTAAGGTTAATGCTGGTACATTTGGTGAATTGTCTAACAAAACAATTTTTGCAGATGCTGTGAAAGAAGCTGCGTTAGAAGACAAAAAATTAGATTTCTATGGATTTAATGCAAATGTAAAATTAGGCTCCAAAGTAGCTGTAGATGGTGAATTTGCAAAATTTAAAGACGTATCAAATTCTCATGCATGGACAGCAGGCCTTACATTTGGTAACTATAATATGAAAAAACAAGGCACTTGGTCTTTAAGAGCACAATACACTGACTTAGATGTATTTGCACCTGTATTCTCTTCTACATTCTGGGCTCCAGCTAACCAAAATTACAAAGCTTGGTCTGTACAAGGTAAATATGCAGTAGCTAATAATGTTGGTTTAGCGGCGTATACTACAATCGATGCAAAAGATCAAGATAACAATAAAGTATCTAACTTCTATCGTGCAGAACTTAACTACAAATTCTAATTTGCTAGTTACACATGCAAAAAGAACTCCTTCGGGAGTTCTTTTTTTTGTTTGAAATTAAACGAATTGAGTAAAAAACGGAAAAATATTGTTGAGTTTTATTATTTCTTGTGTTATGATGGTCTCAAGTCAAATATAGAAGAGTTAGACTCGATTACAGAAATGTATTGCTTATATGTGAGGAAACGTGGACACTCCATTGAAAAGTAATGCAATGATATAATCCAATCTGACTCACTATAGGAGACGGTTTATATTATTTTATTTTTCATTGAGAGGTAATTATCATGAAAAAACATTTAGCAGTATTAGCTGCAACAGCAGTATTGGGTGTAACTTCCGCATTCGCAGCAAACCCATTTGCAGACGTAACTCCACAAGATTGGGCATACCAAGCAGTATCCCAATTAGCTTCCCAAGGTATCGTTAACGGTTACCCAGATGGCACTTTCAAAGGCCAACACAACATCACTCGTTTCGAAATGGCTCAAATGGTAGCAAAAGCTATGGCTCGTCAAGATCGTGTTGACGCTGAACAAAACGCTATCATCAACCGTTTGGCTAACGAATTCGCAACTGAGTTGAACAACTTGGGTGTTCGTGTATCTACATTGGAAAACAAAGTAGGCAACTTCTCCTTCACTGGTGATGCTCGTCTTCGTTATGAAGCAAAAGAAAATGATGGTCGCCACTCTAAGTTTGATTATCGTGGCCGCGTGCAATTCGAAGCAACTGTAAATGATAATACAAAAGCAGTTGTTCGTTTAGCAACTGATGATAAAGAATTTGGTGCAGCTGGTAATCCAAAAACTAGCATTGACCGTGTATATGTACAACATAACTTTGGTAAATATGCGACAACTACAGTAGGTCGTCAAGATTTAGCAATTGGTAATGGCCTTGCATATGATGATACATTTGAAGGTGCGGTGGCAACAGTTGGTAAAGATAAATTGAATGCTACAGTATCTTATGGTTACATTTTAGAAGGTGACGAGAATTCTGCATTCAAAAAAGCTAAAACAGCTAAAGAAAACCATGAAGTGAATGTATACCAATTGAACTATATGCCAACTGAAAAAGTAGCGGTAAAAGGTTATTATGTTGATTTCCACAAAAATGAAAAAACTATAACTCCTGTAGAAGACTTCCATGGTGCATCTTTAGATGTTAAACTTGGCTCTAAAGTTTGGGCTGGTGGCGAATATGTTCGTGCAGAGCAACGTGGGGCAGCTGGTGAAGCTTGGACTGCAGGTTTAGGTTATGGCGAAGCTGATATGGCTAAAGCAGGTACTTGGGGTGTGAAAGCTCAATACTTTGATGTGAAAAATGCTGCTCCTGTATTGTCCTCTACTTGGAACTTTGTTAACAATGGACAAAAAGGTGTATTAGCAACTGTTGATTACACTGTAGCTAAAAACGTAGGTCTTTCTGCATACGCAACTATTGATACTAAATCTTTTGATAAAGACAAAAACGAATACAAAGCGGCTCCAGAATCCTACCGTGCAGAACTTAACTACAAATTCTAATTTGATAGTTACACATATGAAAAGAACTCCTTCGGGAGTTCTTTTTTTATGTAGTTATATGTGCTATAAACGATTGATAGAATAATACATTGTCACTGATTTTAATAGGAATCAAAAGCTTTCACAATCTCTGCATTACAATCTACAGGAACCATGATATAATAGAAAATAATTTATCTCTTTGTTAGGAAATGGAAGGTGTTATAATGAATGATTGGTTGTTCTCCCTTATCAATGGTATGGCCAACCACAGTGTGATAGTGGATGCATTGATGATATCGATTTCTAAACTGGTGCCGTACCTATATATACTCATATTGGCTTGGTTATATGTGAAAGGTTTCCGTACAGGCAGCTTTAAGCTTCGTGGTGAAAGCTTCGCAACAGGTGTGCTGTTAGTCATCTGTCTGATTGGTAGTTTCATCTTAGGCTCCATGTTCTATGAAAATCGTCCTTTTGTGGATCATCCAGATGCCATCTTAATCTTAAATCATGCTGCGGATGCTAGTTTCCCAAGTGACCATGCAGTAGGAACTATGGCCATCGCTTGCGGAATTTTATTTTATCGTTGGAATCAAGGTACATGGATGGTATATGGGTCTATCTTAGTGGGCCTTTCTCGTGTGTTTGTGGGGAACCATTACCCTGGGGATATACTAGGGGCTTTCATCCTTGTGTGGATTTTGACTGCTATCTACAATAAAACTATACGTCGTGGCGTGGTGCGAATGTATAGAGGGTTAGATGCACGACTTATGAGAGAGTATGTAAGACGATTTCAAAGTAGAAGAGATGTGTAGAGAGAATCTACTTAGTTGACTAACTAAATAAAGATTAAGGGTTCTATCTATAAGGCTTTCACAAAAGTGAAAGCCTTTTTGAATTTTAAGGATAACATAATATTGGGGGAATTAATTAGATTTAATCTATATTGCTATATTATAACAGTAATGATAAAATTAACCTATAAGGTTAATTTTTAATCTATTAGGTGGTGATGCATTGGAGATTACATATAAATCTAAAAAATTAGAGAAAGTATGTGAAGACAAAAAAACAGCAGTAAAAACCTATGGTCCAGATATGGCAAGAAAAATTAAAATTAGAATTAATGAGATTAGATCTTCTGATTCCATAGAAGAGATGATTCAATTTCAGATTGGAAGGTGTCATGCTTTATTAGGCAATAGATTGGGTGAGTATGCAGTTGATCTTGTCCAGCCATTTAGATTGATTTTTGAAAAAGATAAGGATACGGGAGCGCTCAAAATTGTAAAAATTATAGAGATAATAGATTATCATTGAAATTATTAAGGAGAGAAAGAAATTATGGAAAGCAAATCATATATAGCGGTTCCGCCGGGGGAATCGATACGAGAACAATTAGATATACGTAATATGAATCAAAAGGAATTTGCATTGCGTATGAATATGTCCGAGAAGCATGTAAGTAATTTATTAAATGGAAAGGTCAGCCTGACAAATGATGTAGCCAATAGATTAGAACGAGTATTGGGGGTGCCAGCGCGATTTTGGAATCGTTTAGAGTCCTTATATAGGGAGGACCTGGCTAAGGTTGAGACTGAAAACCTAGCAGATAAAGAGATTAATTTTATTAATAGTTTTCCATATAAGGATATGGTAAAAGCTCATATGGTTGATAAGGCTAGTAATCATGTGGATAGGCATATTAATTTGTGTCAGTTCTTTGAAGTTGCTAATTTGAGCTTATTGGATGATACGCGTATTTTACCAATTGTTTGTCGTCAATTAGGAGATACAGATAAGGCTATGCGTGCAAAATTAGTGATAGCTCAATATGCAAAATTACAAGCAAGAGATGTAAGTTTGTGTCGCTATTCAAAAGAAAAGTTATTAGCATGTATTGCTTTTTTAAAGAAATTTACTAAATGTGAAACATTTAGTTTTTTTGAAGAGGTTAGAATGGCTCTTTCAGAATGTGGTATAGCGTTGGTATTAGTACCTCATATTCCTAGCTCATTCTTACAAGGATTATCTTTTATAGATGATGCAAGTCGGAAAATTATAGTAGGTATTAGTTTACGACAAAAAAGAGCAGATATATTTTGGTTTACATTGTTTCATGAGCTAATCCATATTATAGAGGGGGATATTTATAAAGTTGATGGTGCATGTAATGCTGATGAAAAAAAAGCAGATTCATTAGCTAGTTCTTGTTTAATCGATGGAGTTGCCTATAAGAATTTTATTGACAAGACACCAATTAATATTGATACGATTCAGGCATTTGCGGATACTCAAGAGATAGGGGTATCGTTAGTAATAGGAAGGCTACAAAAAGATAAGATTATAGGGTATAATCAGTTTAATACATATATTGCCACATATAGTGCATAGGAGGTTATCATGGATTTTCAAAGTTCTGCAGGTCCGAATCAATATAGTGATTCTGTCTATGAAGTAGTATTTACACCAGTGTTAGAGCGTCCAGAGTATCAAGGAGAGCCATTGCATTCTTTACTGTTAGAATTACGTGAGAAAATGGGGCAGTCCGATTTTGATCAATATATCAACAGTTTAATTTCTATCAAATACAATGGGACAGCCTTGTGGTTGATTACGAAAAGTGAACGAAATCGTACATTAATTGAAGGTCGATTCTTACCACTGTTGCGTGAAGTATTCAAGGTCGCAGCGCCACGGATTATTTCGCAACCATAAGTATACGTTAACTAGTTAAGGTCTGATAATAGATAACAGCCTCTATTGTCAGACCTTTTTAGTATGTATAGTATACGATTTAAGGATGAAAAATACATCTTTATCAAATGCGAAGGCTAGCCATGTATAGGTAAATTTAAGAGTTAATATGGAGTCGTATATGCTTGCTATAAACTTCTTTCAATAATTTAATAACTGAGAAAAATTATCATTGACATAATGCAAAACGTGACGTATCATAAGTATTAAGAAGTGTGTTTATGTAACCCAACAAACAAGGAATTAATATGGAGGCATATATGAATCAACGTGGTATTGTGTTAGCAACATTCGGTTCCATCTACGGAGATGCGGTGGAAGCATCAGTAGGAGCTATGGAACGACGGATTACGGAAATGTATCCTGGCGTGGAAGTACGTCGTGTGTTTTTATCGGATGCATTAGTAGATAAATGGAATGAAAAATATGATGCGCAAGTCTATACATTAATTGGTGCGATTGAAAGCTTGGCGAATGCAGGTGTAACAGATATCTTTGTACAACCATTTGCCTTAGTGTGGGACCAATGTTATGTACAAATGCGTAAAGAAGTGATGAAAGAAGCTCATGATCGTGGCTTGCGTGCTACGGTGGGTAAACCATTGTTGAACTCATTAGGCGTGAAGAACTATGCTGATGATTACTCTGATACGATTGAAGCTATCATTAAGCATATTAATATTCGTGCTTTAAATAAAACTGTGTTATTAATGGCAAATGGACAAAACCAATTAGAATACAGTGCGTTACAATTGAAATGCTTGTACGGCGCAGGTCAAAATGTGGTAGTATTTACTGCCAATGGATTCCCTAATTTCAAGCAAGCTTTGACGTTGTTGGAACGATTGGACCATCAAGAAGTATTGGTGGTGCCATTGGCGTTGATTGGATCAGCTCATTTGATGGATTACTTAGGTGGTGAACGTTCAGACTCCATCGCTACCTTGTTAGGGCAACAAGGCTATGGCGTATCTATCTGGAACGAAGGGTTAGGAGAAAATCCGTATATCCAAGAATTATTTGTGAAACACTTGTCTCAAGTCATTCGCAGTGCAGAGCGTCGCACCTTGCGTCAACGTGAAACAGGAGAAGGCAAACCAGTTGTGAAACATGGGGCTTTCAGAACAGCATAAGAGAATGTAAACTATCGCATATCATGATACGTCATGGTATGCGATTTTTTGATTGTTACGGGAATTTGGAGTATAATGAAAGGTAATGATGACGAACGATGACGGTATTCTGTCATAACAGATACCGATACAATTTGTAATAAGGGGAGTAGACTCATGGGACATACAAAGCTAGCTAACTGGATACGTGGACTACAGTTAGATGTAAAAGGATTACTTTGGTTCTCCGCACTATTCATGGTGTTTCGGATTGCCTTTATCGGGCTCTTTCAAGATCAACTAGGAGAAGTGGGTGCCGGTGATATCTTCGAAGCTTTATGGCTAGGATTTCGGATTAGTTTAAAAACTGCGGGAGCTATTGTATTACTTAGTTTTGTATTCTCTACGATACCTGGGATATTTGGCAGCTTTACATGGTATTGTCCTTGGAAAATTCGTCGCTGGATTTACGGTATTAGCACGGCAGTGTTTACATTCTTGTTTTGCTTGCGTATACCTTATTTTACGATTTTCCATGCCACTTTCAATGCGATGATTATCAACGGGGCTCATGACGACATTGGTGCCACCTTGCAAACAGGGGTTTCTGAATATGGATTGCTATGGCGTGTGCCCTTAGCTATTGTGTTCTGTGCAGTGATGGTCTATATCTTTATGAAAGTTTACACCAACCGTACGTGGACGATACAGATACATGGTAAAGGAAAACAAATTGCGGTAGCACTAGGATCCATATTGCTGGTTGTAGCCGTGGGTATTGGATTGCGATTTGGAGGGGCTTTCATCTATAATGGTTCCATCCATTGGGAAAATGCAGCACGGACGAAATCCAATTTATTAAATGAAGCAATTTTAGATGATGGACAAGCATTGAAACGAGTATCCACTATTTATGAACGGTCCAAACAAGCGAAGAAAATTACCATTACTGGTGCTGAGCTGAAAGATATCATCCAATCTGTGGGAGGTAATCCAGAGGCAAACACCATTGATGAAGCGTTCACACGGACCATTACAGAAGAAAAATTACCTACACAGCCGAATAATGTTATCTTTGTATTAGGTGAAAGCTACGGCTTATGGCCGTTCTTACCAAACTATGAAGAATTAGGTACTTACATTGTACAAGAAGGTAAGGCAATTCAAAATTCGCCAAAAGCGATGCACACGAAATATATGCTAGCCCATGGCACAGGCACTATGCCAGCTATCAATGGATTTGTCACAGGCTTAGCCGATGCGGGTTTATATCCAAATTATGAAGGGCAGTCCTATAAAGCGAAATATGGTACTGGTATTGTGCAAATGATGAAACATTTTGGATATAAAACAGTGTTTTGGTATGGTGGATTTGGAACTTGGCAGGATGTGGAACGATTTGCACTGGCACAAGGTTTTGATGAATTCCATGGTGCGACTAGTTTCCCTTATGAAGGAGGCAATGCTTGGGGCGCTCCTGATGGAGATTTGTTTAAGGCGATTACCAATTATGTAAAAGGGGAACAACCAGGCGAAAAAGTGTTCCACTTTATCATGACATCTTCGAATCATCCACCGTATTCTGTAGATTTAGCAAAAGCTGGTTTTGATGCGTCAAAGGTAATCGGTAAAGGCGATGACTCTATCAAAAAAGATGATAAAACGGTAAACGAAATCGGCCATTTCTGGTACGCAGATATGACAATGGGGAAAATGATTCATGACGTAGAGAAATTGGACCCTACTATGCTGACCTTGATTACAGGGGACCACTCTGAACGGTTTAGCTTTGCTACACAAGTAGATATTCCAACCTTCTCGGCGATACCATTCATTGTCTATGGACAAGGTATCAACCCTAGTTGGCTGAGTGAAAGTAGCTTTGGTAGTGCCTTACAAATTAATCCTACCTTGGCAGAACTAATAGGCAGAAAAGGTGATACCTATATGAGCTTAATGCCAAGTCTATTTACACAACCAAAAATGGGCTTTAATCATCGCTTGTATGTAGATGCTAGCGGTATCCATGAACAAGGTCAAACTATGCCAGAAGAATATGCGAAGTATATTAAGGCATTGCGGACTATAAGCGTGTGGCGGATTGTGAGAGGGAATGCGGTGGAGTAGGGTGTCATATATCTTTGGTGTGTCTGCATTATTTTTTGTATAATAGACGATGATGACTTTGTAGAATTTGCACTTAGTGGAAGACCTTCAACTACAATAATGTGGAAATATACATTAAAGCTTATTGATAAGGCTCTACTATAGAGAAAATTAAAAGAATCTACAGAGATCGTTGAAGGATATATTGAGCAGTCAATTCGACACCTACATAATATAAAATAATAAATGAATGAGGTGATTTAATGGATAATTCAATTTATCAAAGTGAAATGATGGACTTCATAAAAAAATTTCCAAACAATGGAAATGTAATGATTCCAATTCATGGTCGAACAAAAAAATATGGTACGGATGCATATTTTCAATGCAGATTGTTCTCGTTAGAGTCTGCTAACAGGGAATTAGAGACAGTTGATACAAATAATTGGGAGGGTACCTCTCCAGGCTTTACTCAAATTGGATTTCGAGATGATGAAGCTATTTATTCGAGGTTTAATAATCAAGTTAATATGGAGCCTTTTGTTATAGAAAGGAATTATCATGGTCTTGAGAAACAAGATGAACTTGAAATTGTTGAAGAGTTTAGATTGCTTAATAACTTATTTTTTGATAGAGCAAAAAATGAATATGTTGATTTGATAAAAGAAAAAACTGTAATAAGAATAGAAGAGGGTCTTGTAACTGTAGACAGAAAATATTTAAAGAGATATCTTTCTGTGAAAGATATGGTTATGCTTGTTCATTGTGATAGCAGATATTTTACAACTAAGGTTGATCAAAGTTTGTCTAAAGAGTCTAATACTGAAGTGATGGATAATAAAATATACACGCTATCATTTTGCGAGAACTGCGGTAATCCGTTCTCAATACTTTATGCAAAAACAGTAATTAATGGCTGTCCTATTCAAGAATGTGAATATTGGCCGTATACTGAAAGTAAGGAGTATGAAGACTACGCTATTGGTGTTGACGAAGAAGGAAATGAAATATTCTGTACATCTGATCCTTCAATGCTGTCAAACTGTTTTGAAGACCATAATGAATCACCGAATTATCTTACGCTAGTATTTTTTAAACGAGAGGTACTAAAAAAATATTATGATAATCCAGATAAGTATTCTATTGAATCAGGGTTATTATGCTGTGGAACATTATGGTCAATATATATTGACAACGAAAGCAATGAATACGTTTCAGCTTATCTTGGTGATTTAGGAAGAAATCTTTCGAAAAAAGAGCAGATGCACTGGAAAAATTACAATGTTACGGTTGATGGAAAACTTAGCGAATTAAAGTCTAGGTTGGATTTTTTAAGTAGGTTTAGTTCATCGCAATCTCCTGTTTTTATTTTTCAAAATGAATATAAAAAGTTAAATCAAATATTTAAAGAAAAATTTGGTTATCCATTATTTTTAACACTGCATAACGATGATAAATATATACTTAAAACACTTAGAATTCCATTCTTGGAATCGCAAGCTGAATTTGATCAACAAATATTAGCTCTTGTAAAATTGATTATAGATTCGGTGAATGAAAGAGGCGTTGAACTATTGCTATCATCAGAAACCGAAAAATTATCTGGTAGTATTTCAAAATTAAAGGCACTATTTAGTCAGTACAAACTGACAGAATATGACGATAAAATAAAATTCTTGAGGAACTTACAAGAATTAAGGTCCTCAAGTGCTGCACATAAAAAAGGTAAAAATTATAATAAAATTGCTAAAATTTTTCAAATAGGGGAAATATCAAAAATAGAAGTATTTGAAAAAATTATAAATAATGCAATTGATTTATTAATTTATATTGAGAATAATTTGGATAAAATAAACCCTTGAATATTTTAATTGCATTGATAATAGTAATATGCTTGTGCTATAAAATAAGTAGTAAAAAGGTATCGTCATAGAGCATACCACCATGCCCGCTACTTATGTAGCGGGTTTCTTTTGTATAGGAGAGTATATGAAAATCCTAGTTACAGGCGGTTGTGGCTTTATAGGTAGCCATTTCTTACGATATATGATGAAGGCCTATCCAGATGATTCTTTTATCTGTTTAGATGCCTTAACCTATGCAGGGAATAAGAACAATATAGCAGATTTCTTACATCGTTCACAGCTTACTATGGCGGAAGGAAACATTAGAGATGCTATTTTTGTAGATGCTTTGTTTGCTACCTATAAGCCAGATATAGTAGTACATTTTGCGGCGGAGACCCATGTAGATCGGAGTATTACAGGGCCACAAGTATTCTTAGAGACGAATGTTATTGGAACGGGAATTTTATTAGATGCTTGTTTACGACATGGCATAGAACGATTTCATCATGTATCTACTGATGAAGTATATGGCACATTACCCTTGCAAGGAGGAAGTCCATTTACGGAACAAAGCCCATTAAAACCTACTAGTCCCTATGCAGCTTCAAAGGCGTCTTCAGACCTATTAGTATTGAGTTATTATAAAACCTATGGATTGCCAGTAACAATATCTAGATGTTCTAATAATTATGGAACTCATCAGTATCCGGAAAAATTAATTCCTCTTATGATACAAAAGGCGCTACAAGGGAAACCATTGCCAGTCTATGGGGATGGATTGAATGTACGAGATTGGATTCATGTTGTGGATCATTGTAGGGCCATTGATTATATCCTACAAAAAGGTACAGTGGGAGAAGTGTATAATATAGGGGCTCGTGAAGAAATTTCCAATATTGACATGGTGAAACTAATGTTAAATGTATTAGGAAAACCTCATGGACTTATTACTTATGTGCCAGACCGATTGGGCCATGATTTGCGATATGCTATTGATAGTAGTAA
This sequence comes from uncultured Veillonella sp., assembly GCA_963523985.1. Taxonomy (GTDB): domain Bacteria; phylum Bacillota; class Negativicutes; order Veillonellales; family Veillonellaceae; genus F0422. The sequence continues at coordinate 82,342 of CAUREE010000001.1, read as the reverse complement.
GCTAGAAACAATGGGATGGAGGCAAGAGTATACCATGGAGGATACTTTAACTGGAATTGTGGAGTGGTATAGGAAACTGTTGTAAAGTTAAATCTATATTCGTGATAGATTTTCAGGGGATATTAGATAATGTAGATCTAGGACATAGGGAGGATGTATGGCAGAACCTTTATTGTCGGTAGTTATACATTACTTTTTTTAATATATTATGGTGAATTATGGAACTTTTAATTTTACAAGGCTTACAACAAGATATAAAAATTTTTCTGTTAAGTCCTATACTATGTGCTATTTTTAGATTTTTATTTATCTACTATTTTGCACCGAATCGAAAGTATAAAGGTCAAGAACAAAAATGGCATACATGCTTTAACTATGGATTTTGGTGGGGCATGGACTTTAATGCTTATGTGCTACTATTTTTATTTTTGCTAGTAACATTGCCTTCATTGGGGCTTGAATCTATTTACGTGCATAGTGATTCTATTAGAGCGATTTTGGGAACTTTATATTTCTTTGTAGTATATGTAGCTTTTTTGGGAAAGTTAATTTTTTATTATCATTACAAAGATACATATAATTCAAATTTGCGATTAGGAAGAAATGCAGATAAAAGAAATTTATTAGATATTTTCTTTAATCAAAATCATGGATGGTGGATTTTGTTATCCTTGCCAATCTATACAGTAGGGATATATTACTTCCTTAGTTGGCTATTAGCTTTAGGAACTATTGCTGTACCGACCGTTTATTCAGGGTATATGTATTATACATATAATACTGTAATTGTTATAGCTACAGTGGTTGTATATTATTGGTTCCGTTATGGTGGCACATTTAAGCATCGTAATAAGCCTGAATGGGATACCGTACCTGAAGTGGTTAAACGAGATATGTTTTTTGCTAAAGCTTGTATCGATGATTTGATTGCTTTTGAATTAGCTATTCGAACAAAACCGCAAGAAATACTAGCGCATAGTGATGCGGAAACTATCCAAATTTTAACGCCTTTAATTAAGGTTGAACAGGATTTAGTAGGTACAATCTGGAACTCTATGCGAAAAAAAGCAGCAGGACCTCGAATCAAAAAGCCTAAAAAGATATTTTTAATCGTAGAAGAAAGTTATAGTCAGTTCGCATTTGATGATATATATAAAGATATACCCATTGCTAATGCAGGCCGATTAATTCGTGAACAAAGTAGTACAATTTCTATTGACAATTTTTTGGCAGGTGGCTTAATATCTCAACCATCTATTAGCTCCATGTTGAATGGTATTTACGATGTTAATTTAGAATTAAATGAAAAAGCATATTTTTGGAATCACCAACTACCGACATCATTGGGAAAACAAATTTCAGAGTTAGGGTATACATGTTCGCTGTGGTATGGGGGATCCTTATCCTGGTCTAGCTTAGGTCTATTTGCTAAAGGAAATGGGTTTCATAATATATATTCTGGTTTTGATATTACATCTAATGATACACCACATACTTGGTTGGGTGTATATGACCATTTATTTTTAGAGGGGATACAACAAAAGTTAGATGAGAACAATACAGATAACTATGAGTTTCATTTTATTTACACTACCTCAAATCATGGACCATACACGATTCCAATTGAAAAGTATGGCTTTGAAAAAGAAGCGTTGTTAAAAGAACTGCCAGATTATTTACATAAGCATACTGAGGATATTGGCACCTATGCATATTGTGATTATTATTTAAGTCAGTTTATTCGTTATATCCAAGAAACCTATGAAGATAGTTTAGTTATCGTAACGGGTGACCATACAAGAAGATTACCTATGCCAAGTCAAGATAGTAACAGAATACATAGCTTACGCGAAGATATAAGTACAGCATTTTATATGTTACATAAGGATTTTGACAAAGATTTATTAAATGGTGTAAGGATAGGAACGCATATGAACATTCTGCCAACTATTATGGAATTAGTAGCGCCTAAAAACCACGAATATACAAGCTTATTTCCATCGTTATTTGTACCACAAGAGCTTATTGTAACCCCATATCATTGGCTCAGTAATAGTCATATTGGGTTCTTCAAAGATCAACATGTAGAGACTTTAGATGGAACTCCTGTATATGATTATAATTTAAAAGATGTAGTTGCTTTACAACGAGCCTATATGGAAGTAACGGGGGCTATTGTACGACATCAACTATAACCTACTGTTGAATACAAGGCGTAAACTTGATACAATAAAGAATGAATAAAAGACTATCACGTAAGGTGATAGTCTTTGTCATATGTGGATAAATAAGAGGAAGTTTATGAATACAGTTAGTGTGCTAATTTTAACAAGAAATGAAGAACAGAATATTAAGGATTGTATAGAAAGTTGTCAACCCTTTGCAGATGAAGTGATTGTTATCGATGATGGTAGTGAAGATAATACAGTATCCATTGCAGAGTCACTAGGTGCAAAAGTCGTGAATCGTTCAATGAATGGTGATTGGGGAGCTCAACAAACATTTGCTATAGAACAAGCCTGCAGTCATTGGATATTCTTTATTGATGCAGATGAACGATGTAGTTCAGAGTTATGTAAAGAAATTAAATTAGCTATACAAGGAGAGGATTTAGCATACTGGATACAACGATATAATCGCTTTCATCATAATGTAGCCACTCATGGAGTACTACGTCCAGATTATGTATGCCGTTTGATGCCCAAAGAAGGTTCGTATGTAGAAGGATATGTTCATCCTGCGATTATTACACCTTATGATAAGAAAGAATTAACAGCACCTATGTATCATTACACCTACGATAATTGGGAGCAATATTTTAATAAATTCAACAAATATACAACCTTATCAGCAGAAAAATATAAAAAGGCTAATAAATCGGTCTCCTTTTTGAAAGATATTGTATTTCGACCATTCTGGGCATTTATTAAAATGTATCTTTTACAAGGTGGTATATTAGATGGGAAAATGGGATGGGTATTGTCTGTGAACCATTATTTTTACACCATGACAAAATACGTAAAGTTGTATTATTTATATAAATCCAATGGTAAGTTGTAATTAAAGTATTATAAGGTTGCAGTAAGGAGTTTCTATGCGAGTTGCCATATTAGAAAGTATTATCATGCCAGCTGGTCATGAAGTAGAATTTGATAGAATCCTTGTGAATGAAATGAAGCAACAAGGACATGAACCTATGTTTTTTGTGCCAGAAAAGTTTCCTTTTAAAGTTGATTATGGAGTTCCTGTTCATGAGTTACAAGGTGGCGAAGTTGTGACGTATGCAGGAGCTACTTGGTATCAAAAACTGTGGCGATCCATACAACGTGAGAAACGACGTATAGCTTGGTTTAATAGTGCTTATGAATTAGCAAAACAAGGAGCTTGTGATGCCATAATTATTCCTACAGCAACCTATCGGTATATTAAATCTTTGTTAAGAAGTAAATTAAAATATTCACCAGTTCCTGTACATATTATATTTCATGGGATTAATCCTAAGGAACAGCCTAAGTTTGAAAAACAAGCTAAACGAATACAAGCGTATAAGAATGTTAAGTTGCATGTCATTACATTGCGAAATGATTTTGCTAATAGCGGGTTAACCAATGTTCAATTAGTGGCTCCACCTGTGTTTAAGCCAGTATATAATGAAAGTTATATTATAAAAGATAAAGAAGAACCACTACGTATTGGTTTTTTTGGACAATTCCGTAAAGAAAAAAATCTAGAACCATTTATACAAGCTTTTATCCATGCAAAGTTTTCAGTACCTGTTGAATTAGTAGTACAAGGTGCAACTGCAAAGCCTGAGGATACAACATTATTTAATTCGCTTATAGAAAAGTATAAACATATTACCAATATTGTATTTAGACATGAAAATCTAATTGGTAAAGATTGGGAAGAGGCTTTGCTATCTGTGGATGCTATTGCAATGCCGTATGCGGCAGAGCGATATAGATACCATTGGGGAGCGATGCTATTTACTGCAATTGGATATAACAAACCGGTATTAGTATCACCAGAATTAAATCCTGAAGTACTAGCGCAGTTTCCTATCGGTTGTGTGATACAATCATTAAAAGAATCAGATATTATTCATGCCTTGCAAGAGTTAGTAGATTTATTAAGTACAAAAAAAGCACAAACAGAAGTGGCATTAAAACAGGCAAATGAGGCATATAGCCATGAGGCACTAATTCGAGAGGTTTTAAGAGGGCGGTAATATGAAAATTTTGTTAGCCAATTTTACCAAAATGGTTGCAGATAGTGGTGGATTAGCCAAGGTAACTTGTGCGTTTGCTAATGAAATGAACCGACGAGGTCATGAGGTTGTATTAGTATACAGCGATGAACAATCTGGAGAATTTTATTATCCGATTAATGGAGATATCTTGCAATATGATTTACGGAATATGGATGGAAAAAGGGTGACCTATCCGCTCATATTACGTCTCAAACGTGAATGGTATCGTATGTTTAATAAGCAAAAAGCGAGAACTGTTAATAATGATTTTGCTGAATCGTATTTATTAAGACCATTGCAAAGTATATTGGAAAAGACACAACCAGATGTTATTGTAAGCTTTCAACCAGCAGCCACAAAACTGTTGGTTATGGATTTAGAGACTTCCATACCAGTTGTAACAATGAGTCATGGTGATCCAGAAGATTATTTTCACTTTTATCCAAAAGCAGAAATACCAGCTGTAGAGAAGTGTGCAATGAATCAAGTTCTTTTACCATCCTTTAAGGAACATCTGTTATATCATTTACCGAATGCTAAGGTGACTGTAATTGGTAATGCGATTCCACAATACAAGGAACAAGTAGATTTAACTAGACTAAAAGAATTTTATAGAATTGGTTTTTTAGCGAGATTATCAAAAAATCATAAACAACCACACTTGTTAATTGAAGCATTTTGTAAATTGGCAAATGATTTTCCAAACTGGGAGCTAGTTTTATGGGGGGCAAAAGAAGGCGAGTCCTTTTTTAAGCAAATGGAATTAATGATAGCTGCACATGGATTACAAGAACGGATTCGTTTTGCAGGCACTACAAATGACGTAGAAGGTGCATTAGCAAGTTGTGATATTTTTGCTTTTCCAAGTGCATATGAAGGATTTGGACTATCCTTAGGGGAAGCTATGAGTAAAGGCTTACCAGCAGTTGGCTTTGCATCTTGTAGTGCTGTTAATGAATTAATCATTGATGGCTATAATGGAATACTATGTGAAGATAGTGCTGAGGGGTTAGCTAGAGGATTAAAGAAATTAATGGGGAATCAGGCATTACGTGTAGAATATGGAGCAAATGCCAATACAAGTATGAAAGCGTATGCACCGGATAAAATATGGGATGAGTGGGAACGGTTATTAAATAACATTAATATAAAATAGGAATTGCTAAGGTAATAATATGTACAAAAAAGTTGTAATGAGTCGATTTGGTGGTTTAGGGGATATGGTGATGCTTACCCCTATATTGAGAGGAATAAAAACGCTCTTGCCAGAAACTAAACTAATAGTAGTAGGGGAAGAAAATGCTAGAGCCCTAATGGAGGGATGTCCATTTGTAGACGAATATCTAGGATTTGATAAAAGCTATAAAAGTTCTTGGAATATTATAAAAAAACTATGGAGAGCTGATATTGTATATTTGATGGATACGTTGTATCGTATCTCTATAATTTATTGGTTAGCGAGAGTAAAGAAAAGAATTGGTTTTCCTCACAAAAGAAAGTTTTTTTTAACGGATCTTATTTCTGCTAAATCATGGATGAATTATGCCTATGAACCAGTAGTGTATGCGGACTTTGTAAAAGATATACTACAAATTGATATTACACAAATACCAGAATGGGATAGTCTTTTCTATCCAGAGGGAAGTGAATTAGAGAAGAAGAATGTAATTGAATTATTACAACATAGACGTTATAAAGATTTTATTGTTTGTAGTTTAGAAACAGGTGGATATCCTAAAGATTGGCCTATTGAACACTGGTTGGAACTATTTAGAGAATTAGAAAAAATAGAAAAGAGTGTGGTTATTATTGGCGTTCCGTCAAAAAAATATAATGATATAGAATTTCCTGATAATGTTCTTGATTTAAGAGGAAGAACAAACCTCCTTGAAACAGGAGAAGTTATACGATTAGCAGATATGGTTGTTAATGGATGTAGTTTTCCTATCCATGTAGCAAATGCTGTTAATACTCCAGTCATTGGTCTATATGGCTCAGAGCCTGATTGGCGATGTAGACCACAACGTATATTTGCTAGTATATGTGCTGAAATGGATTGTTCACCGTGTGATTATATGTTTAAAGGACCTGGTTGGTGTGAGAATCCAATATGCATGAAGCAGATCTCTGTAAAAAGAGTTATCACAGAAATTCAAAGATGCTATGATGAAGGAAAACCTTTGGGAGAATATCGATTAATAACTGGAGAAAATGATGGATAATGATTTAATTGAGAAATATGATATTTCTAAAATGGATGCGTATTTAGCAGAAATGGTTTATAGAATCAAGGGTAGCAGAATTTGCCCAGAATATGTCTATAAATTATCATTAAAAAAATATGGATTTAAAGATAATTTGGGAAGATATTATACAGAAAAATATTCAGGAATTCCTGTTGGCAAATTCACTTGGGGATATAAATATATACGGGATGATATTATCAAGTCTATTGGAGCATATTGTTCTATTGCGATTGACCAATTAGTAGTTCCGAATGGACATAAAACTGATTATGTTACTACGTGGCAGTCAGAATTGGAATATCGGAATGAATTACCTATTAACAAAAGTACAGTCATTGGTAATGATGTTTGGATTGGTGCACGGTGTACAATTTTAAATAACCTTACAATTGGTGATGGAGCTGTTATTGGTGCAGGTAGTGTGATAACAAAAGATGTACCACCATATGCCATTGTAGTAGGTGCTAATAAAATTATTAGATATCGTTTCCCAGAAGAGATAATCCAAAAATTGCTTATCATGAAATGGTGGGAATGGGAAGATGAAAAAATACGTTCCTCTTACAAGTTATTTGAAGATCCTGTTGCTTTTGTAGATGCGTATTATTTAAAGTAGAGTAAAATATGAGAATACTAGAAATATTATCAGGTCCATCATACGATTCGGTCATTGCCTATAAAGATGCGGGGATGTTATTGTATGAATTGAATAAATCTTTTAATTACACAGCTAATTATTGTGGATGTAATAGTAGTGAGTATGAAGCAGAGTGGAATCCTCAATTTTTAAGATCTGTGTGTGTTAATAAAGTTTCAGAAAGCTTAGAATTCAGGAAACAGGTATTAGACATAAAAAAATATATAGTAGACCATATAAAAAATTATGACGTAATTATATTTTTTAATTATGGAAGTACTGTATATAAATTAGCTAAACTTTGTAAGAAAATTAATCCTAATATCACTGTATATTCTAAGCTAGATATGGGACAAGGTGGATTTTCCCACTTTTCTCCAAAGCGAAACTTCTCGAATTTACGCAGTCGTCTTGAGGTTTTTAAAAGTAGGTATATTGATTTTTTTACTGTAGAAACAAAAGAGTATTATAATACTTTAAAAAAATAGCCCAATGTTTAAAGATAGGTTATATTACTTACCAAACGGTGTATCTACATTAGGGATCGATGATGCCACAGTAAATATAGATCAAAAAGAAAATATTGTGATTACTGTTGGTAGACTTGGCATTTATGAGAAAAATACTGAATTATTTTTGAATAGTATATTAGAAATTCCTGATAAAATACGTAGTCAATGGAAATTCTACTTTGTGGGACCACAAACAAAGGAATTTTCACAGTATATCACGAAATTTTTAGAAGAGAATCCAAGGCTTGTATCTAATATAATTCAATTAGGAAATATAACAGATAGAAATGAATTAGCTGACCTATTAAAACAATCAAAAATAATTTGTATGCCTAGTAGAACAGAAGGGGCGTGTATTGCAACTTTAGAAGGTATGTATTTTGGTTGTGTACCTATTATTAGCCGGTATAGCTCTTTTGTAAGAGATACAACAAATAATGAAACTATTGGTAAGGTAGTGGATGACTATACATCTAATGGTTTTGCAAATGCAATGGTAGAATATATGAATGATGAACATCTTATAAAATCTGAAATAGAAAAAGCGATAAGCTATGCAAGAGATACATTCGATTATAAAACTATTGGTGCTGAATTAAATCGATTGTTGATGTTGTATAAAAAAGATTAGTAAAATAAATAGCGACACTTATAATGGATTGCTAAAATTTATGTTATAATCTATCATTGAATGCATGGTGTAAAATTGATACAATAGAAAATGAATAAAAGACTATCACGCAAGATGATAGTCTTTGTTATATGTGGATAGATAAGAGGAAGTATATGAATACGGTTGGTGTGTTAATTTTAACAAGAAATGAAGAACAAAACATCAAAGATTGTATAGAAAGTTGTCAAGCTTTTGCTGATGAAATTCTTGTCATCGATGATGGCAGTGAAGATAATACAGTATCTATTGCGGAATCGTTAGGAGCAAAAGTCTTGCAACGATCAATGAATGGAGATTGGGGAGCACAACAAACATTTGCGATAGAACAAGCTAGCAGTCATTGGATATTCTTTATTGATGCGGATGAACGATGCAGCCCAGAATTATGTGCAGAAATTAAGCTAGCTATACAAGGAGAAGATTTAGCGTATTGGATACAGCGACATAATCGCTTTCATCATAATGTAGCAACGCATGGAGTATTACGTCCAGATTATGTATGTCGGTTGATGCCCGCTAAGGGATCTTGGGTTAAAGGATATGTACATCCACAAATTATTACACCTTATGAAAATAAGCGTCTAGAATCACCAATGTACCATTATACCTATGATAATTGGCAACAATATTTTAATAAGTTTAATAACTATACGACATTAGCAGCTAATCGTTATAAAGATGAAGGAAAATCGTGCTCTTTTTTAAGAGATATTATATTACGACCAATGTGGGCATTCTTTAAAATGTATATATTGGATCGTGGATTTTTAGATGGAAAAATAGGATTTATCTTATCTATTAATCATTATTTTTACACGATGACAAAATATGTAAAATTATATTATTTACTTAAATCTAATGGTAAGTTGTAAGAAATTATAAAATACTGGAGATACGAATGAGAGTAGCTATATTAGAAAGTATAGTTATGCCCGCAGGGCATGAAGTAGAATTTGATAGAATTTTAGTTGAGGAGTTGAAAAAGCAAGGGCATGAACCAGTGTTCTTTGTTCCAGAAAACTTTCCCTTTAAAGTTGATTATGGAGTAGACATAGAATATCTAGAGGGTGGCGAAGCGATTTCTTATGCAGGTGTCAGTCGTTGGAAACGGATCTGGCTTTCCTTACTTCGAGAAAAAAGACGAAAAGCTTGGTTTAATTCTGCATATAAAAAAATACTCGATGGAAAATGTGATGCTTTAATTATTCCTACTGCAAGCTTTAGGTTTGCTAGGTCTATTGTTCGTACTGAATTGAAACATTCTCCAGTTCCTATTATTATGCTATTTCATGGAATTATGGAAAAGGAACGAGAGCGATTTGAGGCACATGCTAAAAAATGTGAACCTTATGAAAACATATACTTGAAAGTATTGACTTTTAGAGATGAGTATAATGATGGAAATAAGAAAAATATTACATCTGTAGTCCCTCCAGTGTATACTCCAAAAGAAGGAGTAGTAAGAAGTAGTAGTGATGAGCCATTGACAATAGGGTTCTTTGGACAGTTTAGAAAAGAAAAACAACTAAATCAATTTTTAGATGCCTTTATAGAGGCTAAATTTGATTGTCCAGTGAGTTTACTAGTGCAAGGAGCAACGGTTACCCCTAGTGATTCAGAACTATTTGAGTCTATGATGAAAAAATATAGTACATATGATAATATTCGGTTCTTACATAAAAACTTAAATGGTAAAGAATGGGATGAACAGTTGATTAATGTAGATGCATTATTATTGCCATATGGAGCAGAACGATATCGCTATCAATGTAGTGCCATTTTATTTACAGCTATAGGATTTAATAAACCAGTGCTAGTGTCGGAAGAAATTAACCCTGAAGTGTTAGAAAATTATCATATTGGGCATACGTTAGATTTGACATCTAACGAAACAATTGTGAAAGGGCTAGAGGAGTTTGTACATGTGATGAGTTGCCGACCAGAGGTATTTGAGATGGGATTAAAAAAAGCTAACGACGTATATAGTCAAAGTCGCTTAGTAGAGGAAATTTTAGAGTTATAGATAGTTTTTCTGTACAACATTAGCTTTGTATAGGAGTTTATGTTTGTCAATTTAACGATGTATATTGATATTATTAGGCTAGCAATTTTGTATTAGTTTAGTACTAAAAGTAATGAGAAAGAATATGAACAAAATAAGGAAGGGTCTATTCCAAAAGTAAAATATTTTGTTTGGTTTGGTAATAATCCATATCCTACTAAAATAGAAGAATGTATGAAATCCTGGGAAAAATTAGAAGGTTATACTCTAAAAAAATGGGATGAATCAAACTTTCCGTTTGAACAATATCCGTTTGCAAAAAAAGCTTATGAAAATAAAAAGTGGGCATTTGTTTCAGATGTAGCACGATTACATGCGGTATATATAGAGGGAGGGATTTACCTTGATTCTGATATAGAAGTGCTAAAGGATTTTGATGATTTATTGAAATATGATGGATTTTTTTGGATAGAAGATTCTAGAATGATTAGTAATGCAATTATGGGAAGGAAAAAAGGCAATCCTTTAATTGGCCTTTTATTAAAATGGTATGATGTTATTTCTTATAAAACAGCTTATATAAGAATGACTAATACTCGTATTGGTACTAAAATTATCCGAATCATATATGGTATCAAAGTAAATAAGCAAGGGTTTTATGCTGCCATTTAATACTAAAGTTTTAAAGGATGTTGGATTGGTTTGCACACCTAATATAACAGATACTTTTTATCCAACAAAAGAAACGTATGCGATTCATCATATTACAGGATCTTGGGGAGATACCTACGTTCCTAAATTTGAAAAATAAGGTATATTATGAAGATTGCAATTATGGCATTTGGAATCAATAGTATAAGTAACATTTCAGGTATGGAACGAGTTTTTGTAAATATGTCAAATGAAATGTCTAGGCGCGGTCATACAGTGTATACGATCTGGAATGGTGATGAGGGAGAAGAACCATTTTATAAATTTGATCAATCTGTTCGTAAATATAATCTAGGCTTAGGAAATATTAAGGTTCCATATATATAAGATCGAAAGAGAAATTACTAGATTTTTAAGGCTTTCGGTTATTAATAAAGTTGATCAATATAAATATGAGCAAATAAGTTCAGCAATTACCAAGGTTATTAATATCGATGAAATAGATATATTTATTTGTCATGAGTTAAATAGTGTTTTTGTTGCTCAACATTTAACTAATGGATGTAAGCCCATTATAGGAATGGTTCACGGAAATGTTGAAAGAGAGTTTCATAGAATATCTATAGACCAAAAAAAATCATTATCTAAATTAGATTTATATCAAGTTTTAACACCGTCCTTAAAAAAAGACTTAGAGATAGTTTTGGGGATTCCAGTAGTAGTGATTCCTAATGCTGTAGAACCGACAAAGTTGTCAAAAATAGAAAGAGGAGTAAAGTCTAGTTATACTCTATTATCTGTTGGGAGAATTGAAGGGGAGAATAAACGCCCTTTTATTACGATACAAAGTTTTGCTGAAATTTGCCATAAATATCCTAATTGGTTTTTAGATTTTTATGGTCCAGTAACAGATGAAGCTTATATGCAAGAAATTCAGATGTTTATTAAGAAGCATAATTTAGAGAATCGCATAAGGTACAAAGGTCTATCAAATAATTTATGAAAATGCTGATATTTTGGGGTTTCCTTCTAAATATGAGGGGTTTAGTATGGTTGTAACAGAAGCTATGGAAGCTGGTCTACCAGTATTAGGATTTAAAAACTCTCCAGGAGTTAATGAAATGATAATTGATAATTATAATGGATTTCTTGTAGGTTCAATAAAAGAATATACAGAAAAGTTGGATCTCTTGACGGCAAATTATGATATACGAAATAAAATGGCATTACAATCACATAAATCAGTGGAGAATTTGTCAAATGGGGAGGTATGGAGTCGTTGGGAATATGTTATGAAACAATTAATTGATAGGTATAATTATAAAAAAGTAAGATAAAGCATGAAGTCTAGCAGACTTTATAAGGGCACTATAATAAATGTTGGGGCTACTCATATAAGAGTAGTCACCAACATTTTTTGTTGCAATAAAATAGACATATACAAATATGTCCATACTCTGGAGCGAGTACTAGAAAGTCTAAAGGTAAACGACCTAGAGATGTCAAATTTGGCGCTATACAGCATCATACAGTGACTGCAACCTACCTGCAAAAACGTTACAAATGCCACGAATGTAATCACACTTTCATAGAAAAGAGCCCTTTTGTTAGTCGTTATTTGCAACTTAGTAAAACTAATATGAAATATCTATTTAGAGAACTTAGTGAAAAAGGATCCTTCGCTGAGATGGCTAAACGTAGTAATATTTCTGCCTCCACTATTTAAGTTAGTGATGCAAACTATGTTCCCTCATGTACATATTGTAGCAGATTGTTACTATGTGTGTCGCTTAGTAGATTGGGATCTCGAGCGAGTATGCAAACGTGAGCAAAAATAATTAGTAACGCACTTTAGGATGCTCAAATATAACCGAGTTAGGATTCTTATGAAGAATCCAGATACATTAACTGAAAGCGAGCGAATAAAGTTGCTAGAAATATTGCGTATATCCGATGACCTACGACGGGCGTATATACTTAGGTTAGCCTTTAGAAAGATATTTAAGATATACAGCATACCTAACATAGAAAGGTATATACAGTTATGGTTAAAAGCAGTAGAAAGCAGTCATCTACCAGAGTTTAGTAATTTTAAAGTATTCTTTATTAGTTGGTTTCCTCAAATTATTAATGCCTTTGTATTATCCTATTCCAATGGGTTTACAGAAGGATGTAATAATATTAAAGTGTTAGAGAGAATGAGTTATGGGTTAAGTCATTTTGAACGATTCAGAGTTGGTATACTTCTATTAAGCCAAAAGAATAGCACTAGCTATTTAGATAGCTGGTGCTAAGAACTTTTTATATGAGTTGCCCCCTCATTTGATAAAGAAACTAAATTTATGGTCGGTGTGGTCATAGGGCTGTACCTGCTTTTTTTATTTATGCGAGTTCGATTAAAGAGGATATATTTATGATAAAAGTGCGTTTTATGGTATAATCTAAGAAATACGGTTTTCTTGAACGGAGGATAAGAATGAGGGCTTTTAGTTATAAAAGATTGTTCAAAAAACTCATTGATTTAGATATGACAAATAATGAATTGATGGAAAAGGCAAAAGTGAGTAAAAGTACATTTTACAAAATGAAGAATGGGCAGAATGTAACTACAGATGTTTTGCTTAGGATATGTAACGCTTTGGATTGTGATATTGAGGAAATCGTGGAGTGCATTAAGATACAAAGTAAGTTTGATACAGAAAATAATGATTATATTTAAGGAAGGGAAAGATATATGAAATTTGATTTACATATCCATTCCATTGCTAGTAAATATAAAGAGAGTGATGGCATTGTGGATAATTCTACCATAGATAATACAGAAGTTTTATTAAATAAGTTAGATATAAATGAAGTGGGATTATTTTCTATCACAGACCACAACAGATTTAATGTTGAGTTATATAATAAATTAGACAGTGAAATAAAAACTGGAAAGTATAAGAATGTGAAAGGTATAGTTGCTGGTGTTGAATTTGATGTTCAAATAGATAGTGATATGGGGAAATGCCATATTATTACAATTTTTGATGCAAAAAATAAAGAGGATAATTACAAAAAAATAAAAGAATGTATTGATGAAAATAAACTAGAGAAGAAAGAAGATTATTATACACGAGATAAATTCGAGTCTATTCTAAAAAAAATTGGTCTTGATGTGATATTGATTGCCTGTCAAAGAAGTAGTTTAGATAAACATGATGGTAAACATAATTCGTTAAGCGAATCAACTAAGGATTCAGAGCGTTTAATTATGACTGGATATATAAATGCTTTAGAGTTTCAAAGACCGAATGTAGAAGGTATTTTAAAAAATAATTTGAGAGATATTCCTGTGAAACTTGGTTTAGTAATGGGTAGTGATTGCCATGATTGGAATGAGTATCCAAATCACGATAAGAAAAATGGAAATAACCAATTCACTCATTCTCGTGCTAAAATTTTACCAACATTTAAAGGACTATTGATGGCTATTACATCTCCTGAAACAAGAATAAATCAACAAAATAGTAAAAATGTAAACTACATTGAAGAATTCAAAATAGGAGAAGATAAAGTTAAACTTGTAAATGGAATAAATGCAATAATCGGAGAAAATGGTTCAGGAAAATCTACATTGCTAAAACTTTTGAATAATACAGTTAGCACACCAAAGTATGTAAAAAATCTAGTTGAAATCAATCAATTACATTGTGAAAATAAATATTCAGCAAAGAAGTTATTTATCGGACAAGGAAAAATTGTTGAGATGTTTGATAATAGCACACTATTCCCAAAAGATAACTTTCTACAGGTTTCTCATGATTTTTTTAGAGAGGCTTATTCTAATTATGCAGAAGATATATTATCATACATCAAAAAAAATATAAAAAAAGAAGAAACAATAAATGGATTAAGAAAAAATTCTTTAGAGTATAGTGAATTAAACAATATGGCTACATACTTCATTCAAATTGAATGTGATAAAGATTTTTCTAGTATAGATAATATTCATAGTACACCAAAAAAAGATTTAACGAGTGTTATAGATAAATTAGAAACAATTTTAAGTAAAGAGTATTTTAAAATATATGAAACTAAAATTAATAAAGCTATTGAGCTATTAAAGTCAATATTTGATGAGATAAACAAAAATTACAATATTATAGAATTGGAAGAAAAGTTAAAGAATATTATAGCATCAGAGCTTTCAACATATAATTTGAAAATAGAAGAAGCTGCTTCAACTCAAGAAAGGGATCAAAGAGATTTTAGTTTAAGGAGAGCTGATTTTATTGCAAATATTATTGAGGCAATAAAGAAAGAAAATGAAGATATAGAATTCCCTCAAAAGCCAAGTATATTTGCTGGATGTAGTAAAAAACCTAGTTGTGGATTCAGTTTTAATTCGGAATCCAACTATAATGGAAAAGATGTGTATGACGAATTTTTATCGAAGATGTTTAACCAAAATTATGCTGATGTAGAAAAATTAAAGACAATAAAAGATATGGAAACCTTGATATCGGCTATAACTGGGTGTACATCCTATGATCAGATAGAAACCAATTATAGTAATAACTTAAATAAATTTTTGGGTAAGATGTGTGAATGTAAAAATTATATTGTAGATATATCTAATGAAGAGAAATCTTTGGGAAGTACTTTAGGAGAACAATCCTTGGCATATTTTAAATATATAACGGAATTTGAAAAAGAAAAGTGTATTTTTTTAGTGGATCAACCAGAAGATCATATCTCAAATAATAATATTAGTAAAAAGCTCATAAAGTATTTAAACTCAATTAGAAATAAGAAACAAGTAATTATTGTCACCCATAATCCGTTACTAGTAGTAAATCTGGATGTTGAGCAAGTAATCTATGTTGAAAAAAACAATAATAAAATAAATATAACTTCAGGCTGTTTGGAATTTGAAGACCATAACATTAATATGTTAGAACTTATTGCAGAAAACATGGATGGTGGAAAAGATTCTATTGAAAAGAGGTTAAAAGTATATGGATAAAAAAATAAAACTTGAAATGAATAAAAATAAAGATATCGTTATTAGCGTTAATGATGATAAAAAAATTACGATAAAAAAAGAGAACCGAAAAATCCAAGCAAATGAAATTTTTGAACTTTTAAGTTATTCAAATGGTGATAATTTTTCATTTGAGATAGTAAATGAAAAAGAATATGACGCTCCTGTTTTACAGTTTTTTAATGAATTGCTAGTTGAAATTGTAAATAAATTAGATATAGAAGAAACTACCGGTGATGAAATTGATTCCAATCTGCCAGAAAGTGAATGCCCTTTTTAAGGTATAGAGAGATGGAGTTATCTCTCCATCTCCTTATCCATGTAATTTCCATAGTTTTTTCGTATTTGATAAAGCTCGTCCATAGTAGATTTTGCAGAAGAATACTCTTGCATTAGGGTATTCTTTTTTCTTGCAATATATCAAGTTTATATCGGGAGCAATGTCAATTATTTCTTGTATTTTAGCCGCGGTATCTACGTTGTTTGTACTTGCCTATCTTTTGGCAGTTACTAAATGATGGACTTATTTCTATTTTTCAGCTCTTTCTTATTTGTATTGTTACTTATATTGTAAAGTAAACTGAATGATATGCCTATTTTTCAAAGAAAAAATATACCTTGGGGGTAGCTTTTGCTGTCCCTCCAAGGTATATTATAGAACCATAAAAAATAGAGAAAAATTGATTAAATTACATCAACTTTTCTCTGTTTTTATATTTCAATATGTAAAAGGGTATGTGGATCCCTTTTTTATTATGGTATAGTCTATTTGGATAGACCCTTACTATTAGAATTTAAATTTTTATGAATAGTTCTTTCAACCTTTTTTACATCTTTTTCAGGCGGCAACTCTTCAGGTTTAATGCCTCGATTTACTAGCATTTTACGAATGGTTGAGTTATTTTGGATGTGCTCATCTGTAATAGGAGATTCTCCGTACATATCATTTTGTTCTACATTATGATTCGTCATTTCTGTAGCTAAATTCTTTGCTGCAATAGTTACTGTTGGGAGGAAATCAGCTAATGGACGATTTCCCTTTACACCGAGTTTAGTTTTCATAACTTGTGTAGAGTGTCCACCAAATAATGCAGTATCACCTTTTGAACGTATTCGCGCAAAACCATTGCTGTCAACACCGCGTTCATAGATATTTTGAGATAGTCTTTTTTCTGATTCTTTTAGCTGAGCCCTAGCCTCTACACGCTTGACATCTTTCTTGTATTTTTCATAACATTCTATATCTTCACGTTCATTAGTTTTTACTACGAAGTATGTTTGAGCGAGTGCTATAACTTCCTTTCGTGGATCTCCATTCATTGCGATTAAATAACAAGCGTATTTAGTTAACTTTACATCTTGTACATATCGTTCAGTGGAGCTCCCGATTAGAACCATTTTGTTGACGTCAACAAAATGCAAGGAAACCGCATTATTACTGGATTTACAAGCAATTTTTGCTTTCTCAATTACTTTTGAAAAGTTTCTCCATTCTGAGTACTCGAGAATTTCTTGCAAATCTCGGGCATACCAAAATGCATTTCCTGATTCATCTATCTGTTTAATAGATTCAAAAGGAGATATATAAGTATTACCTACACCACCATGAACTTTCTCAGAAAAAAAGAAAAACATTTTAAGCTCACCTCCTAGTATAATTTTTAGGTATAAAGTACTATTAAAGCACTGCAAGACATTTACAAAATCTACTGCCATATATGAATTTAAGCTTTTAAGTGTATAATACAATAAAATTGCACAAAAGGAAAGACGTCGAAAAATATTTTGTTTGTAAATACTTTACAATAGGGTAATCCCAATTAGTGTAAAATATTTGACTACTATAGATCGTATCTGACTCAGTATCACTACTTAAATTGTATTTCCCCCTCTTCTCGTGTATAATAACAACTATAAAGATTTTTAAGGATAAAGAATTAAACAGGAGGCATGGAATGAATCGATTCCAAATGGAACTTGCTGGTCGCACGTTATCGATCGAAACTGGCGAGTTAGCAAAACAAGCAAGTGGTTCTGCATTAGTACAATATGGTGATACGGTTGTATTGGTTACAGCAACGGCATCTAAAGAGGCAAAAGACATTGACTTCTTCCCATTGACAGTGGATTATGAAGAAAAAATGTATGCTGTTGGTAGATTCCCAGGTGGTTTTATTAAACGTGAAGCGCGTCCACCAGAATCTGCTATTTTGAATAGCCGTTTGATTGACCGTCCAATCCGTCCTTTATTCGATAAAGGTAGCCGTAATGAAGTACATGTAGTAGCTACTGTATTATCTGTTGATCATGACCATGCACCTGAAATCTGTGCATTGATTGGTGCTTCTGCGGCATTATCCATTTCCGATATTCCTTGGGCAGGTCCTATCGCCGGCGTGCGCATGGGTCTTGTAGAGGGCAACATTGTAGTAAACCCAACAAAAGAACAATTAGAAGCAACTACATTAAATATGGTAGTTGCTGGTACGAAAGACGCTATCTTGATGGTAGAAGGGGAAGCGAATGAAATCCCTGAAGATATCATCTTAGAAGTGATCATGACAGCTCATGAAGAAATCAAAAAAATCGTAGCTTTCCAAGAAACTATGGTAGCTGAAATTGGTCATGCTAAACGAGCGTTCCCAATTAAAGAAGTAGACCCAGTGGTAGCAGAAGCAGTTCGTGCTTACGCACATGCAAAATTAGATGCAGCTGTACGCTGTGCAGATAAAGTGCAACGTGAAGAGCAACAACAAGCTGTATTTGAAGAAGTGTTGGCTCATTTCGTAGAACAATTCCCAGAACAAGCTAGCGATATCTACGCTACATTAGAAAAAATGGTGAAAGAAATTGTACGCCACATGATTACGGTAGAAAAAATCCGTCCAGATGGTCGTCAATTAGACGAAGTGCGCCCTATTTCTTGTCGCGTAAGTGCATTGCCACGTACGCATGGTTCTGGCCTGTTTACACGTGGTCAAACACAAGTATTAAATATTTGTACTTTGGCTCCATTGTCTGAAAAACAAACCATCGATGGCATTGGTTTAGATACAGAAAAACGATACATTCACCATTACAATTTCCCATCTTTCTCCGTAGGGGAAACTCGTTCTTCTCGTGGTCCTGGACGTCGTGAAATTGGTCATGGTGCGTTGGCTGAAAGAGCTTTATTAGCAGTACTTCCAACAGAAGCAGAATTCCCATATGCGATGCGTTTAGTATCTGAAGTATTAGAATCCAATGGTTCTAGTTCCATGGCCAGCGTATGTGGTTCCACATTATCCTTGATGGATGCAGGGGTACCAATTAAAGCTCCAGTAGCAGGTGTGGCAATGGGTCTTGTAACACAAGATGAACATTACACAATCTTAACAGATATCCAAGGTATGGAAGATGCTTTAGGCGACATGGACTTTAAAGTAGCTGGCACGACAAAAGGTGTAACAGCTATCCAAATGGATATTAAAATTTCCGGTTTATCTCGTGAAATCTTAGAAGAAGCATTAGCACAAGCTCACAAAGGTCGTATGCACATCATGGGTAAAATGATGGAAGCTATCCAAGCACCACGTGAAGAAATGTCTAAATGGGCTCCTCGTATCGTAACGATGAAAATTGATCCAGATAAAATTCGTGACGTTATCGGTACAGGCGGCAAAGTTATCCGTGGCATCATTGAAGAAACTGGCGCTAAAATCGATATCGAAGATGATGGCACTATCTCCATTGCTGCAGTAGAAGGGGAAGCAGCTGAAAAAGCAATCCAAATCATTACGAACTTGACAAAAGAAGTGGAAGCAGGCGAAGTGTACATGGGTAAAGTCACTCGTTTGATGAACTTCGGTGCTTTCGTAGAAGTATTGCCAGGTAAAGAAGGTTTGGTTCATATTTCTCAATTAGCAAAAGAACGTGTGGAAAAAGTAGAAGATGTAGTGAATGTAGGCGATGAAATTATGGTCAAAGTTATCGAAATTGATGACAAAGGTCGTATCAATTTATCCCGAAAAGAGCTATTGAAATAATCGAGGTGCACTATGGATATTCGTGGATTTGAAGTAGTGTCTGCCTTTGAAGGGCAAGGCATCAATTTGCCGAAGCGTAAGACTTCTGAAAGTGCAGGCTATGACATTGAATGTGCAGAATCTGTTGTGGTAGGACCTAAGGAAACGGTATTAATTCCGACAGGACTGAAAGCGTTCATGCATTATGATGAATATTTGGCGATCCACGTTCGCTCGAGCATGGCCATTAAACGAGGTTTGATGCTCACAAATAGTACAGGGATTATCGACTCTGATTACTATAACAATGAAGATAACGAAGGTCATATTATGATTGCTGTGTACAACATCACAGACGCTCCTGTTGCCTTGGAAAAAGGGGAACGAGTAGCGCAAGGTATCTTCTCGAAATACTTGCTGACCAATGATGACGATGCGCGTGGTATTCGTACGGGTGGTATCGGTAGTACAGGAAGTAAATAACAACATATACTAGGGAATGTAGTGACATTTCTTTCACTAGAGAGTTTTAAGCGGTAGTCTTAGGACTCTCTAGTTTTTATGAAACTATACTTTCATAGAAAATGCAATGACCTATGAGGGGTACACATTGAATTTCATTGTTAAAATGGAGTATAATATAGTTTGATATAGTCTATCCTAAGGAGGATGAACCGTGTTTACATATGCAAAACAACAATGGGAATTAGGTAAAAGAATCTATGGATATCATAGCTGGCGTGAAAAACGACGTATCTTTTTGTTCACCGCCCGTTCCTATAAAAATAAATCTCAGCTGAAACAATTAGAAGCATATTTTGCAAACTATCGTAGCTATCCTAATTTGTTACAAGACCAAGAAGGGATTTGGGAGATTATTAATCGTGTATTCTTGTATAAAGAATCGACAGCCCAAGAACGCTTGACGTGTATTACGCAACATTTTGATGCGTTACCAAAATATTTTACGGATGGCGCGATTCGTGCTTTGTACGGTCCTTCTGAAAGTGGCATTCGAGTATGGCATTCTGAAGAATTAGCTTTAGAGGCTATTCTACAATATATGCCTGGCCAACGTAAAGAAGGATTACTTAGTTTACTCCTAACCTACGAAGGGGATGGAATCTATCATATTAACTTCCGATTAGGTGTGAATCCATCGGGACAACCATGTATTTGGGTGGGTACTATTCAGGGATATAAAGAGGGCTTAGATAAGGCGAAAAAGCTAACGAAAAAAATGCATGGCTATCGTCCTAAAAACTTTATGTTCTTTTTATTACGACAATTAGCAACCAACTTAGGCATTGAAACTTTGTATGCAGTGTCTGATGAAGGGTTCTATACGAATACACATTTAATTCGTTTCAATCGTCATAAGTTGGTGAAATTTGATGACTTCTGGAAAGAATTAGGTGGTCACGTATGGGAGAAAGATTCTAGGTTCTTTGTGATTCCTTTAGCGGAGGAGCGTAAAACCTACGAAACGGCGAAAACACATAAACGAAATATGTATCGCAAACGCTATGAAATGTTAGATACTTTTATAGAAGAAATTCAACAGCAAGGAAAGACCTTCTTGCGCAACCAATAGGAGGATACGGTATGAAATGTCCTTATTGTCATCATGATGAAATCAAAGTGACAGATTCACGGTCTACGGACGATAATAATATTCGTCGCCGTCGGGAATGTATGAACTGTGGCAAGCGGTTCACGACCTACGAAGTAATTGAAGATTTACCGATTATGGTGATTAAACGAGATCAGAAAAAAGAATTATTTGATCGATCTAAATTGATGAATGGCTTGTGGAGATCTTGTAGTAAACGAGGGATTTCTACGGATCAATTAGAATCGATTGTGAATGAAACTGAAAAACAAATTCGTATGGAAGTAGAGCAAGAAGTGACTACGGAACGAATTGGTGAAATTGTATTATCCTTGTTGAAAGATGTAGATCAAGTTGCGTATGTGCGATTTGCCTCTGTGTATCGACAATTTAATAATGTAGAAAGTTTTTTACAAGAATTACACGAATTATTGGACAATCATGGAAAGGATACAACACATGAGTGAGTTACATCCAATTGTTAGTGCCCGTTTTTCAGATCATGTAGACACATTGAGTGCTACTTATGAAGTAATGGGTGTTATTGAAGCTATGGCGGAGCGTTGTAAAGCAGCGCTGGCAGCAGGCAATAAAATTTTATTTTGCGGTAATGGTGGATCCGCTGCAGATTCTCAGCATTTAGCAGCAGAATTAGTAGGACGGTTCCAAAAAGAACGCCGTTCTTTGGCTTCCATTGCATTGACGACAGATACGTCTATTTTGACAGCGGTAGGCAATGATTATGGGTATGATGAAGTATTTGCCCGACAAGTAGATGGCTTAGGCCGTTCTGGAGATATTTTGATTGGTATTTCCACATCTGGGAATAGTAAAAACGTGGTGAAAGCCGTAGAATCCGCCCGTAATATTGGTATGCATACCTTTGCCTTTACTGGTGAAGGTGGTGGAAAGATGGCAGAATTATGTGATTTAACTTTTGCAGTGCCATCTAAAGTGACAGCCCGCATTCAAGAAATGCATATTTTAGCGGGCCATATTTTATGTGAATTGGTGGAAGAAGATTATGCCTAATCGTACATTACAATCCTTTTTGCTTCGTGATCTACCACAATTACAAGTAGGGGTTATTGGTGACTGCATGTTAGATCGCTATATTTTTGGCGATGTAAGTCGTATCTCTCCAGAGTCTCCAGTACCTGTGAATTTAGTGCAACGTGAAACGGAAGTGTTAGGCGGTGCTGCCAATGTGGCGAATAATTTAGCGCAATTAGATTGCCAAGTGCATATGGCATCTCGTATTGGCGAGGATGCTCATGGCAAGATAGTACGCCAATTATTAACAGATAATGGTATCCAAAGTACTGGCGTCTTTACTGAAGATTCTATTCCGACCACAACGAAAACTCGTATTTTAGGTGGACAACAGCAAATGATTCGCTTAGATTATGAAGTGGATCAGCCGTTATCTAGTGCTAGTGAAACAGCTATCCTTACTTGGCTAGATGAGTTGTTGCACAAAGGATTGCAAGGTCTTGTGATTTCTGACTATGGTAAAGGTATTTGCCAACCATCCTTGTTAAGTCAAGTATTCAGTAAAACTCGAGCAGCTGGCATTATGACCATTGTGGATCCGAAAGGTTCTGATTGGTCAAAATATAACGGTGCTACTTGCATTACGCCTAATGTGAAGGAACTCAGTGAAGCTGTAGGCTATGAAGTGCCCAACACAGATGAAGGGGTTGTTACAGCAGCGAAGCATATTTTGGATAAGATGAAACTAGATTTCATCATTGTTACTCGTTCGGCTAAGGGGATTACCTTAGTTCGTAAAGATGGTAATGTATGGCACAATGCAGAAACGAAACAGCAAGATGTATTCGACGTGAGTGGTGCCGGGGATACGGTAGTGGCTATGATGCTTACTACATTAATTGCAGGCTTATCTATCCGAGCAGCTTTAGTAGCTGCCAATGCAGCAGCGGGTGTAGTGGTGTCTAAAGTTGGTACCTATCCAATTCATCGTCAAGAACTATTAGATTTATTGTCTTCTATGAAAGCTAAAAAAGAAGATAAAGAGAGTGTCTATTCTGTAGAAGCATTAGCCAAAAAAATCCGATTATGGCAAGATCGAGGCGAAGTGGTTGTTTTTACGAATGGTTGCTTTGATATTTTACATCGTGGTCATTTGACCTATTTAAAAGAGGCAGCAACACTGGGTGATCATTTGGTGGTGGCCCTGAATTCAGATAGTTCTGTACGCCGTTTAAAGGGGGATAGTCGTCCTATCAACCATGAACTAGATAGAGCCTTGTTGATGAGCTCTTTAGGTTTTGTCGATGGTGTAGTTCTATTTGAAGAAGATACACCAGCAGAGGTACTTTCACAGTTGCGACCAAATATATTGGTTAAAGGTGGAGATTACAAGCCAGAAGACGTCATTGGTAAAGAGTTTGTAGAAGAAGTACAAATTTTGCCGTTCCAAGAGGGATATTCCACAACAGGAATTATTGAACGCATACAAGGATTAGTAAAGGAAGGGAAATTATGATTATTGTTACAGGTGGTGCTGGGTTTATCGGCTCCAATATTGTAAAACAGTTGAATAATAAAGGTCGCAATGACATTTTGATTGTTGATGATTTGACGGATGGCCGTAAAATTCGCAATATTGAAATGTTGGATTTTGCAGATTATATCGATTATGAAGATTTTGATATTGCGGTAGAACAAAATACTTTCGATTGTGGACCTATCGAAGTGGTATTCCACGAAGGTGCTTGTGCAGACACTATGAATTATGATGGTAGATATATGATGAAAAATAACTATGAAGGATCTAAAAATCTCTTTCATTATTGCCAAGAACGTCGAGTTCCTTTCATCTATGCTTCTTCTGCATCCACCTATGGACATGGGACTAATGGATTCCGCGAAGACCCATCTTGCGAACAAGCTTTAAATCCATATGCGTATTCTAAACTACTATTTGACCGCTATGTAGCAAAATTTAGAAACCAATTACAATCTCAATGTGTAGGCTTGCGCTATTTTAATGTCTTTGGACCGAATGAAACACATAAAGATAAGATGGCATCTTTGGTGCGTCAAATGTATTATAAATTGATGGAAACTGGTGAAATTACACTCTTTAAAGGCATCGATGGATATGGTGACGGTGAGCAAACCCGGGATTTCATCTATGTGAATGACGTGGTGAATGTGAACTTCTATTTCTGGGAACATCCTGAAATTAGCGGTGTATTCAACTGCGGTACGGGTCATGCTCATACGTTCAACGAATTTATGAAAGCAGTTATTTCCTATGCGGGAAAAGGCTCTATTCGCTATATTGACTTCCCAGAGGTGTTGAAAGGTAAATACCAAAGCTACACCCAAGCTGATACAACGAAGTTGTTGGCAACTGGCTATGACAAAGGATTTACACCATTAAAACAAGCAGTTCATGAATATTGTGAGTTATTAGCGACTAATGAAGGATATGTAAAATAATGGAAACTAGACAGGTATTATTTTTAGATCGTGATGGAGTTATTAATGTAGATGTAGGATATTTAAGTGATCCTGCGAAATTGGAATTTATTCCAGGTGCTATTGAGGCTATGCAAGAGGCACAACGCCGTGGGTATGATATCATTGTAGTGACAAACCAAAGCGGAGTGGCTCGCGGATACTACACAGAAGACGATGTGCATCAGTTACACGAAGAAATGTCTCGCCGATTAGAGGCAGAAGGTGTGAAAGTATTGGCCTACTATTACTGCCCACATCATCCAGAAGGATCTGTGGCAGAGTACACGAAAGACTGTGATTGCCGCAAACCAAATCCTGGTATGTTGACGAAAGCAATTCAGGACTGGAATGTAGATGTGGATGGTAGCTTCCTAGTCGGTGATAAACCATCTGATGCGCAGGCTGCTGAGTCCATTGGCATGCGTGCGTACCCATTTGAAGAAGACAACTTAATGACATTCTTAGAGCCTATTTTTGCCTGGGAAGAAGGCAGAAAGCTATTGGGGCTGTAATGGTAGAACGAACACTTGTATGAGGCACCTCATAAGGTGTTCGTTTTCTTGTAGTGTAAGAAAAGTTACATTTTATGATTGACGGAATAGCTGATTTGTACTACTCTATACGAGGAACTAACTGTATAGTCTGTATCAAGAAGAACAGAACTGAGTTTCATTTTTTAGTATTGGTTCGACTTATATCCTAAGGGAATAAGAACGGAGGAAAACATGGAAAAAGAAACAGCGTTGCAAACACAACCATCGCAAAAATTTACGGTACGTCAATTAACGATTATTGGCTTATTGGCAGGGATTACGATTGTACTTGGCATGACAGGATGGGGCTTTGTGCCAATCCCACCAATTAGTGGGACCATCTTGCATATTCCAACCCTTTTAGGTGGTATCGTAGAAGGTCCTAAAGTGGGGATGTCAGTAGGGTTCTTATTTGGTGCTTACAGTATGGTACGAGCGTATATGTCACCGAATGTTTTATCTTTCGTGTTTATGAATCCAATCATTTCTATATTACCAAGAATGTTGATTGGTTTAGTAGCAGCGTTGGTATATATGTACTTGCCAGTTAAGGTAAGAGCTATCCGTATTGGTATAGCCGCTTTCTTAGGAAAAGTCACAAGTACTATCCTTGTATTGACTGGTATTTATACAATCTATGGTGTAGAATTTGCAAAGGCAACACACATTTCACAAGAAGCTGTATTTGATGTGGTGATGGGTATTGCATGGTCTCATGGTATTCCAGAAGCACTATTAGGAGTAGCCGTTGTAACACCTGTGGCACTAGCTGTCATCAAAAAAATTAAATGATAATGAAATTGAGTGTATAGACTGCTTATGCATTCAAGTACGGATTTTTTAAATCGGATATAATCAAGAAGTGAATTAGCAAAGACTGATCACTTCTTGTTTTTTTATGTGTTAGGAGGAGTATACTCATGAATTGGAAAAACGATTAATCTACTTTGTGGGTGATAAACCTTCTGATGTACAGGCTGCTGAAGCGATTGGCATGCGTGCGTATCCATTTGAAGAAGAAAATTTAATGACATTCTTAACACCTATCTTTGCTTGGGAAGAAGGCAGAAAATTGTTGGGTTTGTAAATTAACAACGAACACTTTTATGAGAGTCTCATAAGGTGTTCGTTTTTTATAGGATCTATTAATACATGTTGGGACAAGTAGTCGCTACATTTGACAAAGAGCCTTTTTATAACTGTAAGAAAAATTACATTTTATGATTGACAGAACCGCTGATTTGTACTACTCTATACGAGGAACTAACTGTATAGTCTGTATCAGGAAGAGCAGAACTGAGTTCCATTTTTTTATTATTGGTTCGACTTATATCCTAAGGGAATAAGAACGGAGGAAAACATGGAAAAAGAAACAGCGTTGCAAACACAGCCATCGCAAAAATTTACGGTACGTCAATTAACGATTATTGGTTTATTGGCAGGGATTACGATTGTACTTGGTATGACAGGGTGGGGCTTTGTGCCAATTCCACCAATTAGTGCTACTATCTTGCACATTCCAACTATCTTAGGTGGTGTTGTGGAAGGGCCAAAGGTGGGCATGTCCGTAGGTTTCTTGTTCGGTGCGTACAGTATGGTACAAGCGTACATGGCACCTAATATTTTATCCTTTGCATTTATGAATCCTATTATTTCTGTATTGCCAAGAATGTTGATTGGTTTGGTAGCAGCATTGGTATATATGTACTTGCCAATCAAGGTGAAAGCCATCCGTATCGGTTTAGCTGCATTCTTGGGAACAGCTACTAATACAATCCTTGTGATGACTGGTATTTACACAATTTATGGTGTAGAATTTGCTAAGGCAACACACATTTCACCGGAAGCTGTATTTAATGTGGTGATGGGCATTGTATGGTCTCATGGTATTCCAGAAGCCTTGTTAGCGGTAGCTGTTGTAACACCTGTGGCACTAGCTGTTATTAAAAAGTTTAAATGATAATGAAATTGAGTGTATAGACTGCTCATGCATTCAAGCACGGATTTTTTAAATCGGATATAATCAAGAAGTGAATTAGCAAAAACTAATCACT
The DNA here is from genome assembly GCA_963523985.1 of uncultured Veillonella sp. Classification (GTDB taxonomy): domain Bacteria; phylum Bacillota; class Negativicutes; order Veillonellales; family Veillonellaceae; genus F0422. The sequence goes on along the minus strand of CAUREE010000001.1, from coordinate 54,651 downwards.
TCTTGTTTTTTATGTGTTAGGAGGAGTATACTCATGAATTGGAAAAAACGATTAACCTATTTTGTACTAGGAGCTACTATGGTGGCGACTGCAGTAGGTATTGCTGGTTGTGGCAGTGATACAAAACAAGCAGCACCAGCTGAAAAAATGAAAGTAGTGACTACAGTATTCCCTGTATATGATGTAGCGAAACAAGTAGGGGGAGATAAAGTTGATGTGTCTTTATTAGTGCCTCCAGGAGCAGAACCACATGATTGGGATCCAACTGCAAAAGATTTAAAAGAAATTGGTACTGCTAAAGTGTTCTTGTATAGTGGTGCAGGTTTGGAACCAACAGAAAAGATCCTAGCAAAAGATGTATTACAACAAGCACAACCAGTAGAATTATCTAAATCGGTTACTTTGCTGCCAGCTCCAGATGAAGATGAAGACGAACATGATCATGACCACGATAAAGATCATGACAAAGATCATAAAGAAGACAAACATGACCATGACAAAGCTCAAAAAGAAGATAAACATGAACACGAACATGAACATGGCGAGTTTGATCCACATGTATGGTTAGATCCAATGAATGTTGCTAAAGAAGTAGATGCTGTTGTAGAAGCCTTCTCCAAAGCAGACCCTACGAATGCAAAATACTATGAAGCAAATGGCAAAGCATACAAAGAAAAATTACAAGCTTTACATGCTAAATATGAAGAATTTGGTAAAACACAACACGACAAACACTTAGTAGTTAGCCATATGGCGTTTGGTTACTTAGCAAAAGCATACGGCTTTGAACAATTAGGCATTATGGGGGTATCTCCAGATGCAGAACCAACACCAGAACGCATGGCGGATATTGTGGCTTTCATCAAAGAACATAATGTAAAAGCTATCTTCAGTGAAGAATTGGTAAGCCCTAAATTGGCTAATGCTATCGCTGCTGAAACTGGTGTAAAAGTGTATGTATTGAACCCAGCTGAAGGTTTAACAGAAGAACAAACACAAAAAAATGTGACATACCTTGACATCATGGAAGAAAACCTTAAAACATTGAAAGAAGCATTGGCTCACTAATTCCTGTCCCTTGCGCTTGCTTGAATCGGTATTAGATGATAATATATAAGAGTAAGTTTGTGCTTAGGAGGAATGAAGATGTCTAAACGTATTCGTACAATTAACACTGAATCCCTACAAAAAACTGCTAAAACAGGCGGCTGCGGCGAATGTCAAACATCTTGCCAATCTGCTTGCAAAACTAGCTGTACAGTAGGCAACCAAGTGTGCAAACAAAAATAATCATTGGATTAGCAACAAGCTGTCGACCAATAGGTCGGCAGCTTGTTTGCTTTATATTGTGTTTCGGAGTATACAAAAAATCCCCCTAGATGTGCATGATCTAGGGGGAATCTGTATGCTAACCCTTTATATCTTTAGCTTGTCTAAGTTATAACATATGTGCTTCAAAAGTACAATTTTTTGCATACTATAATTTTAGAAAAAGTATACCCTATATTGATAGCTTTCTATACGTTATGAGTATAAAGTGATATAATACAAATTAGACTTTAGTAAGTTAATGGAGGTATGAATGTTAGAATTACAACCGATGATTCATAAATTTAAAATGAAAGATAAGTTCTTTCTACTAGACGTGAATAGTGGCATTATCCATGTTATCGATGAGCTTATCGATCACGTGTTAGATATCTATAATGGCACAAACCGTGAGGCGGTACATAGTGCACTAGATGCGACAGAGGATGCAGCAGAATTAGACGAAATTATGGATGAGTTAGATGAGCTCATCAAAGAGGAAATGCTCTTTGCTCCTATGTCTGCAGAGTTCAAACTTGTGGTGGATGAAAAGCCAATCGTCAAAGCTCTTTGCTTAAATATTGCTCATGATTGCAACTTAGCTTGTAAATATTGTTTTGCCAGCCAAGGTGATTACGGCGGAGTGAAACGGGAATTAATGAGTTTTGACGTGGCGAAACGTGCCGTAGACTTCTTAATTTCCATGAGTGGTCCACGCCAACATTGCGAAATCGACTTCTTCGGTGGTGAGCCTTTGTTGAACTGGGATGTAGTGAAACAGACCGTAGAATATATTGAATCGATTCAAGACAAACATGGAAAGATTTTTAAATTGACCTTAACCACCAACGGTGTGTTGCTTACACAAGATAAAATCGATTATGTGAATGAACATAACATGAGTTTAGTTCTTTCCTTAGATGGTCGTGAAGATGTACATAATAGCATGCGCCCTAGTGCAGGTGGCAGAGATACGTACCAAACGGTAGCAAAAAACTTGGTCAATGCCGTACAGCAACGTGATGGCCGTGAATATTATGTGCGTGGTACGTATACGCATAATAATCTAGACTTCTGTAAAGACGTAGAAGCTATGTCCGACTTAGGTTTCGAGCATTTGTCTATGGAACCAGTAGTTGGGGAAGACGGTGCTTATGTATTGCGTCCAGAAGATATGCCAATTATTGAAAAAGAATATGAAAAATTGGCAGACTTATATTTAGAACGTCAATTAGCTGGTTGGGGTGAGAAGTTTAACTTCTTCCACTTCCGTATGGATTTATATCGTGGACCATGTATGGCAAAACGTTTACGTGGTTGCGGAGCGGGTCATGAATATATGGCGGTTGTACCAAATGGAGATATTTATCCATGTCACCAATATGTAGGTAAAGATGGGTATGTGATCGGTACTGTTTTCGATGGTTTGAAAAACTACGATATACCAACACAGTTTAGAAACACTCACGTATTTACGAAAGAAACATGTGCTAATTGCTGGGCAAAATTCTTCTGCTCTGGCGGTTGCCATGCAAATAATGAAACATTAGGTGGAGACCTTAGCACACCATACGAAATGGGATGTAAATTACAGAAAAAACGTATTGAATGTGCTATTATGATCCAAGCTGAACTTGATGCAGCAGGGATCCGACAAGAAAATCACTAAAATTATATAACAGAAGGGAGGCGGGTTCTATGAAGGCATACACCATACATGTAACGGGCATTGTACAGGGCATAGGATTCCGCCCCTTTGTGTCTAAACTAGCTCACGAATTAGGAATCGTGGGCACAGTAAGAAATGACACGAGCGGTGTGGAGATACACATACAAGGTGTGGATGCAGATTGCCAACTGTTTGTAGAGCGATTGCAATCTGAGTTACCTATACATGGACGTATCGATACCTTACAAATGGAACCGACGGAATTACAGACTTTGGATGATTTTACCATCATCCTTTCTCATGGTGTGAAAGGACATGCCTTTATTGGGGCTGATATGGCGCCTTGCGAGGCGTGCTTGCAAGAGATACAAGACCCTGAAAATCGACGCTTTCACTATGGGTTTACGAATTGTACGAATTGCGGTCCTCGGTATACGATTATTGAAAGCACTCCTTACGACCGTGACAAAACATCAATGAAAGTATTCCCTATGTGTGAAGACTGTCAGAAGGAATATGACGACCTAAGCGGTCGGAGATACCATGCAGAGCCCAATGCTTGCGAGAACTGTGGACCGATGTTCACACTAAAAGATATAGATGGTACGGTGCTCGCCACTGGGCTGGATGCGATAGAGCAAGCCCAAAAGCATATACAAAATGGTTTTATCGTGGCACTAAAAGGCGTGGGTGGCTATCATTTGGTGTGTGATGCGTTACAAGAAACAGCAGTACAAACCTTGCGTCAGCGCAAAGGACGACCTCGAAAACCATTAGCGGTCATGGCAGGGTCCCTGGAAACGGCAAAACAATATGTACATATATCTGAAAAGGAAGAAGAACTGTTGTTGAGTCCTGCAAGGCCCATTGTATTGTTGCAAAAAGTAATAGAGGATACTACTAAGACTATATATGAGGAACCAGGACCGATTTCTAAATGTAGAATATCTCAAAATAGGAATGATCAGGACACAGTACAAGAAGTATTTAAGACTATAGCTCCTAGTGTAGCCCCCGGTATGGCAACGTTAGGCATCCTTTTACCTTATGCACCGTATCATTACAGCTTGATACCCTCTGATGCTTTGTGGGTGATGACCAGTGCCAACCGCAGTGGTGATCCTGTGCTATATGATGATGCACAGGCAGCAGAAGAGCTACAGGGTATTGCAGATTATATATTGACTCACAATCGGGAAATTATTTCTCCTGTAGACGATTCGGTGGTGCAAGTGGTTCAGAATGAGCCGATTCTAATCCGCCGTAGCCGAGGATACGTACCTTTGTCCATTCCTGTAGTACCATTAGAAAAGAGTCCTACTATGCTTGCCATGGGGGCAGATATGAAAGCCTCTTTTGGTATGAACCGTGGGTCTCATGCTATTCTCAGTCCCTATATGGGGGATATGGAACATGAGCGTGTACAAGATTTATTGTGGACTACCACGAAGCGTTATGAAGACTTATTTCAATTACAGCCTACTCAAGTTATTGTAGATGCCCATCCGAATTATTATACTTCGCAGTGTGGTAGAATCTATGCAGAGAAGCATCAATTACCTGTCATAGAAGTGCAGCATCATCATGCCCATGTGGCAGCGGTACTGGCGGAGTATAACATTCAAGATCCTGTGTTAGGAATCTGCTTTGATGGGACAGGATATGGCACAGATGGCACTTTATGGGGTGGTGAATTTTTATATTGCCATAAAGAACATATGGAACGGATGGCACATTTGAGTTATGCCCCTTTGCCAGGTGGCGAAGTAGCCGTACGAGAACCGTGGCGCCAAGCCTTGTGGTATGTGAATCAGCTCTATCCAGCAGGAGCGCCTACAGTGCTAGAACAGTGGAAAGAATCACTGCCTAAAGGCTGGCAATTGTTAGAAAAAATGATGCCCCATATGCAGATGATACAGTCTTCTAGTGGTGGTCGTTTATTTGATACCGTCGCATCTTTATTGGGGTTAGGTCATGAGCATCTCTATGATGCGCATCTTGCCATCGAGTTAGAGCAATTGGCGCTTTCAGAGACAGGCAGCATCCTAGATATGAAACTGGATGGGACTGTATTAGATACGATGAGTTTAGTGCGTTCTGTCATAGAACAATTAGAATGTGGTGAAAGTGCAGCAAAAATCTCAGCGAACTTTCACAGAACTTTGATATATTATATAGGACAGATGGCGAAACAATGTTGTGAAGAACGACAGATTTCGCACATTGTCTTGTGTGGAGGCGTATTCCAAAATCGCATTCTCCTAGAAGGAGTGATGCAAGAGTTAGGGGAATACACAGTCCACGTGCCTACCCAAAGTCCGATGAATGATGGCGCTATCGCCTTGGGACAATTATGGTTAGGAAGTTATAGGAATAGATAGGAGATACTATGTGTTTAGCAGTACCTGCACAGTTGGTGCATATTAATGAAACAATTGGTACCGTGGAATTAACAGGGGTGCAACGAGAGTGCAGTCTGTTATTGGTGCCGGAAGCAAAAATTGGAGATTGGTTATTAGTCCATGCGGGCTGTGCCGTACAAATTGTAGATGAGGAGGAAGCGCGTTTGACCCTTGAGGCATTCCGCGAATTAGAAGAACTTGAACAAGATTACTTTAACGGAAAAATCGAAAGTCGCAGCTAGTTTACTAGAGCGCATTCACGAATTACATAATCCAGAGGAAACTGTACGATTCATGGAAGTCTGTGGGACCCATACAGTGGCTATCTTCCGAGAAGGGCTCCGTCAAATGTTGCCGAAAGGCATAGAGTTAATCAGCGGTCCTGGATGTCCTGTGTGTGTGACAGATCAACAATATATGGATCAAGCCTTGGCCTATGCGGCTCGAGAGGATGTAGTCATCGCTACCTTTGGAGATATGCTGAAGATTCCTGGTACGACAGGTAATTTATGGCAGTCGAAAGAAAATGGGGCTCATATTGAAATTATTTATAGCCCTATGGAAGTGCTTGGATTGAGTGAACAATATCCAGATAAAAAGATTATTTTCTTGGGCATTGGCTTTGAAACGACTATCGCTGTCATTGCAGCCACTATTCAGGCAGTACATGCTAAGGGATTAAAAAACGTGTTTTTCTTGATTTCTCATAAATTGGTACCTCCTGCATTACGTGCCTTATTGAGCAATCCAGAGCATCAAATTGATGGATTTCTATTGCCAGGCCATGTAAGTGTTATCATTGGGGAACAGCCGTATCAATTCTTGGCCGATGAATATCATATGCCAAGCTGTATTGCTGGTTTTGATGGCGTGGAAATTCTGGCGGCTATTGTGAATTTGTTGGAACAACGAAAAGAACAAACATTTTATGTAGGTAATACGTATCGTTCTGTGGTGGCAAAAACGGGTAATCCCGTGGCACAACAGTTGATGGATACCTTATATGAACCGTCCGATGATGGCTGGCGGGGTATCGGTGTACTGCCAGCATCGGGTTTAAAGTTGCGCGGAGAATGGTCTGCCTATGATGCGTTGGTACAATTACCTTTAGAAACATTTACAACTAGTGATGGACCGAAAGGATGCCAATGTGGTTCTGTTATCCAAGGGATGATTCATCCTGATGCATGTCCTTTATTTGGTAAACTTTGTACACCAGAGCATCCAGTGGGGGCTTGTATGGTGTCCGTAGAAGGCAGTTGTTCAGCTTGGTATAAATATGGTTTTTCCAGTGGTGGAATGACCTGGGAGGAATAAATGGAACGTATTCGCTTAGTCCATGGTAATGGCGGTAAATTTAGCCATGAATTGGTGGACCAATATATTGTGAAATATTTTTCGAATCCAATATTAAATGAATTACATGATGGCGCTGTATTTCCAGTCACAACGGGACGTATGGCTATGAGTACAGATTCCTATGTAGTGACACCACATATTTTCCCCGGTGGCAACATTGGTAAGTTAGCTGTATGCGGTACAGTAAATGATTTAGCCATGATGGGCGCAGTGCCTCAGTATTTGTCGTGCGGGCTCATCTTAGAAGAAGGATTGCCTATTTCTACATTAGAAACTGTGTTGCAAACGATGTCAGATATGGCACAACTTTCAGGGGTGTCCATTGTCACAGGGGATACGAAGGTAGTAGAAAAGGGTTCTGTTGACGGTATCTACATCAATACTGCCGGCGTAGGTATCGTACCAGACTATGTACAGTTAGGTACTTCCTATATTGAAAGTGGTATGAAAGTTATCATTTCCGGCACCTTGGGGGACCATGCGATTGCTGTCATGGGAACTCGGTATGGATTAGATTTACCAGATACGATACAAACAGATTGTGCGCCTTTACATAAAATGGCTCACAAGTTATTAGAAACCTTTGGCAAAGATATTGCCTTCTTTAGAGATCCTACTCGTGGAGGCTTAGCGACGACGCTCCAAGAGATTGCTAACTCCGCACAAAAAGGGATTCGCCTACAAGAATCTGCTATTCCTGTTCGTGAGGAAGTGCAAGCCGTATGCCAAGTGCTAGGGTACGACCCATTGTATTTGGCAAATGAAGGGAAGATGATTGTCATTGTACGCGCTGATGTGGCAGATGAGGTAGTGCAGATGATGCGAACTTTCACAGAAGGTCGTGATGCGGTTATCATTGGCGATGTGGTGAATGGCAATGCCGGTAAAGTAGGATTACAAACGGCAGTAGGTGGGATTCGCCTCTTGGATATGCTGGGAGAAGACCAAGTGCCACGAATTTGCTAGAAAATTGTAATATTTCATGAAAAAATCATACATATCCCGTATACTTTGTATAGAATAAAAATGTATTTTTTGATACAATGGAAAGGAAAAGGAGGATATTACGATGAAAAAACAAATCGTAGCTGCTATGGTAGCATTCTCAGTAGCCACTGTAGGTGTTGTTGGGGTTCAACAAGCACAGGCATTTAATTTAGGAAGCTTAGTAGGAGGCGTATTAAAAGTAGGGGGCGTGGGCTTTCTAGTGGATAAGTACGGTGACTCCATCAATAATTTCTTGAATAATTTATTAAAGCAAAATAATTTGAGTACTACCTATTCAACAAAAGTAGTTCCTATTGTAAGTCTTGGTAAAGGCGGCCATATTGGTGCGGCACAGGTAACGGGACCTAGCAGTGAAGTGGAACGTGTTGAGGCGGTAGCGCAAATAGAGGCTAGTTTTAATTCCGTAGCTCGCGTAAAAGGACTAGTACCGATTGATAGCACAAACCCAACGACTGCTAATCGCATTCAAGGGGTCGGTGTATCGGCAATTATAGATTTGAAGATTTAATGGATTAGCACGGGCTTGCCCGTGCTATCTATGTGTTAGTAGAGATGAGGAGATACTATGAAACGTTCTGCTGTATTGGGAGCCGTATTCGCTCTTTTAACAACAAGTGTATGGGCTGCACCAGACACTGTTTTAGAAAAAACAGAAGCCTTAGAAAGTACTGTATATGGTAAAGTGCAAGTAGGGGCCTTAACAGATCGAGTGCATCAATTGCAAGATACTATTTTGGGAGCCAAACAACAAGGTAGTATTACTGGTCAAGTGGAATCTTTGTACAAGTCTGTAGAAGGGCAAGGTACAAAGGTAACTTTACATCAAGAAGTGAATGCTTTGGAATGGATGTATTTCGATGAAGTTCATAGTGGATCTCTTGTAGAGCGCATTGGGGAAATGGAACGCAGTGTGAATGGACTAGAAACAAAAGGTTCCTTACAAAGTCGTGTACAAAAACTAAAACAATCTATTTTTGGCACACAAGTAGCGTTAAAAACTAAGACGGGCACAATTGGAGCAGATCAAGTGTTTACTCTAGAATTGACAGAACCTGTGACATCTCAAAAAAATGTAAAAGATGATGTGGTACATGTCAAAGTAGCCGAAGATGTAATGGATGGAGAAACTTTGTTGATTCCTAAAGGTACGGTAGGAACTGGGCATATTACAGAAATTACAAAAGCTCGTTCCTTTGGTCGTAATGCCAAATTGAACATTGTATTTGATCAATTACAAGGTATTGATGGCACAATTTTCACAGCTATCCAAGGGGAAGAAGCAAAAGCGAAAACAAAAGGCGAATTAAAAGCGGCTGGTGCCTCTGTAGCGGGAGCTGTGTTATTGGGGCCAGTGGGCTTAGTAGGTGGTTTCTTTGTAAAAGGTAAATCCATTGATTTACCAGCAGGAACGCTTGTATATGTACAACCGGAATCTTCTGTTACTATTTCTGGTATAGAAATACATGGTGTGGATACCGGCATAGCTCCTAAAGCTCCAGTAGAGCCAGTGGCGGCGCCAAAAGCAGCAGAGCCAGTTGCTACACAAGCGCCAGTTGTAAAAGCAAAAGCAGAACCAGTGCAAGTAGTACCAGATGATACATTAACAGAAAAACCTGTTATTATTGTAAAACGCGAGCAAAACTAGGAGATGGGCATGAAAAGATATTCTGTAACAGCCGCTGCTATTTTGACGGCATTGGCGTGTACACAAAGCCATGCACAAACAGTAGATACTACAGCTCCAGTATTTGAAGCGGAGCCCCAAGTAGCTACGGTTCAGTATGTGCAAACTCCTATGGGTTCCACTGTATCTACGGATACAAAGTATGTACCAAATCTGCAAGTGAAGCCAGTAGCTCCTAAAGAAAAACAAGAGGTACAAAAGCCAGCGGTGCCAGTTCGTATTGATGCAGATAAAATGTATTATAATGATACCACTGGTCGTGTATGGGCCAATGGCTCTGTAGAAGTTGAACGTGGCAATCAACAACTATTGTCGCAAAACATAGAAGGCAATGCGAAGACACAACAGTATGAAAGTACATCAGACTATCGCTTTTTAGAAGATAAAGGGGACACAAAAGATTTAAAAGGTTCTCATATTACTTACAATGCGACTACTGGAGAAGCGCATACAAAGGATGTATTTGGCTATGCGGATCCCTATTGGGTGAAAGCTAAAGTGGGTGACTTTGATGGTAAAACAGGGCGTATTGAAAAAGGTTGGTTAACTACTAAACATGCTATCGCTTTCAAAGGAGCCCCTGATTATCGTGTAGAAGGGGATTATATTGAAGTATTCCCTGGTGATAAAGCAGTCATTCATAATGCGAGCTTTTATATTAAAAATAAACGAATTATTTCTGTAAAAAAATATACCGTGTCTTTGCGTCAAGATAAACAAGGACAAGTCAGTGTATTTTCTTTTGTACCAAGACCGAAGTACAATTCTTCTGATGGATTGAGTTTAAATGGTAAGATTGACTATCCTGTATCTAAACATGGAGAGCTATTCTTGCATTATACTTGGGGTACCAATGTTGGATTTAAACCATCTTTTGGGTATGTACAGTTCTTGCCATGGGGTGAAGCAAAGATCGCATACAGTCGTGAATCAGCTACACTAAATGCTAAAAAGGTATGGGTAGAAAAGAAACCTGAACTATCCATAGATACGCATGCTTATCATATAGGTACTACGCCGTTTACCATTCGTGGCGGTGCTAGCTATGGTAGATGGGTGGAAGGACATATCAAAGGCTCTCATACTAAGTATTTTGGGGAACTCTCTCATGACCCAGTTCATATTGGACCAAAGACAGAGGTAAAATTCTATGGTGGTTACCAACGGGATTATTATGGATATGATTCATCTGTACGGTCTATGCCATATTGGGGCGTAGGAGCGACTACAAAATTAGGTCCACGAGTGGATGCATGGGCTGGATATCGTCAAAGTAATGTATCGGTTTCAGCAGATTCTCCATATCCATTTGACCAAATCGATGTGAAGTATAATTTGTACTATGGTTTAAGTGTACAAGCTACACGATTAGATCGTTTTAGTGTACAAATGCAACGAGATATGCAGACTCATGAATTACGCTATGTAGATTTGACATGGCATAGAGATTTGCATTCCTTTGAGGGCTCTTTGACATATCGCACGAAACAAAAGAAATGGGAATATACATTGGTAGCGAAAGATTTTTAATCTAAGGGGACGCCATGAAAAAAGTTAGAAAAGCAGTCATTCCAGCAGCAGGCTTTGGGACGCGCTTTTTGCCAGCCACTAAGGCACAACCAAAAGAGATGTTGCCTATTGTGGATACGCCAACTATACAATACATTGTGCAAGAGGCCATCGATTCAGGTATTGAGGATATTCTAATTATTACGGGGCGCAATAAGCGTGCTATTGAAGATCATTTTGATACTAGTGTGGAGTTGGAGCAATTATTGCAACAACAGGGCAAACAACAACATCTAGAGATGGTACGAAACTTGGCGAATATTAAAGTTCATTACATTCGTCAGAAAACAGCCCGTGGCTTAGGTGATGCTATTTACTGTGCGAAGTCTTTCATTGGGGATGAGCCATTTGCTGTTCTCTTAGGGGACGATGTGGTGTATAACCCACAAAATCCATGTTTGAAGCAGTTGATTGATTGTCATTACGCCCATGATGGCGTAACAATTTTAGGTACTCAATTTGTAGCTCCCGAAAAAGTTAGCTCCTATGGTATTGTGTCAGGCCGTGAAATTGAACCGAATGTGTACGAAGTAGCTGGGCTAGTGGAGAAACCACCACTTGAATATGCCCCATCGAACTTGGCCGTGTTAGGTCGTTATATTTTGACACCAGACATATTTGACGAATTAGAAAAAACGCCTCAAGGAGCGGGCAATGAAATTCAATTGACCGATGCCATTGCGAGACTTTCATCAAAAATTCTAGCCTATTCCTATGAAGGGGTACGTTATGATATAGGTGATCGCTTAGGCTATTTAAAAGCAACAGTAGAATACGGCTTGCGAAATCCACAGTTGGCAGAGGCTTTCAAAACCTATTTACAAGAACTAGACATCGATTCTGTTATGAATCTTAAAGCTTAGTTGTATATATGTAAGTAACGGATGTGATGAGGTGCATACCTTGTGACATCCGTTTTTGCATATCTACTCATTGCATAGTAAGAATACATTGTGATACATATCACAGAAGCTTGTAGTTACTAAGGCTAATACTGTGTATATAATGGCTCTCATATTGTGAAATACTTAATTAAATGTTAGAATATAAGAGAATATACATAAGTATAATAAGTTACAACGAATGAGGAAACTATGGCAACAAGATTAAAATGGAAACAGTCCGAAATTAAAGAAAACCCGCTTTTTTCTAAATTGAGAAGTACGATAGAAACAGCGTTTTATGGAAATAATGTAACACCTGTTAAATCCATTGCACAGGCCTATGAGTTAGCAGCTAAGGAACCTGGTGTCATTGTATTAGATATGCCAATCTACCGTGCGGAAGAGCAAGGTTTACCACAAGATGCAAAAGTATTAGTTACTAATAATGGTAAAACTACAGGTCGCTATGCAAAAGCACGTCGTATCATCGGTGATGAAGGTATTAACGAAGTAGAATTATGTGATATTGCTCGTGAAGCTGTGTATGATAGCCGTCATAAAGAGTGGATTTCTGCGCAAGCTATTGTAGGCTTGGATGAAGCTTTCACCGCTCGTGCACATTTAATGATTCCTAAAGAACATGCTTCTATCTTGTACTCCTGGGCTATCAACTTCCAATTTTTCAATGAGGAAGTAAAGGCTTTTTACAGAGAGAGTAAGGAAATTCCTGAAGGGGATATTTTTATCTATTCTGATCCAGATTATGTGATAGAAGGATACCCTGGAGGACTAGCTATTTTTGACCCTGCTCATAACTGCGCTATGATTTTAGGCATGCGCTATTTTGGGGAACATAAAAAAGGCACTCTTACATTAGGATGGTCCTTGGCAAATCGTTATGGTTATGTGGCATGCCATGGTGGTATGAAGCGATATAATTTACAAGATGGTTCTTCCTATACAATTGGCGTATTCGGATTATCCGGATCTGGTAAATCTACCTTAACCCATGAACAACATGATGGACGATATGATATTTCTGTGTTACATGATGATGCGTATATCATTCATACAGAAGATTTATCCTCTATTGCTTTAGAACCAACATATTTTGATAAAATGCAAGACTATCCGGTGGAACATCCTGCTAATAAATATTTATTAACATTGCAAAATGTTGGGGTCACCTTAGATGAAGATGGCAACAAAGTTGTTTTAGCAGAAGATGTGCGTAATAACAATGGTCGTGCTATTAAATCGCAATTCTGGACAGACAATCGCGTGAACTTTGTGAAAGACCCAGTGAATGCTATCGTGTGGTTGATGAAAGATAAAACGTTACCACCGATTTTAAAAATTGACGATCCAATTTTGGCGGCTACTATGGGTGCTACGCTAGCAACACGTCGTTCTACAGCGGAAAAATTAGATGACAATGTAGATCCTAACGCATTGGTTATTGAACCTTATGCGAATCCATTCCGGACCTATTCCTTGCGTACCGATTATGAAAGCTACAAAAAATTATTCACTCAATCTGGTGTAGATTGCTATATTATGAACACTGGTTTCTTCTTGGATAAAAAAATTCCAAAAGAAGTCACATTAGGCTTGTTAGAGGGCTTAGTTGAAGGTAGCCTTAATTTTGAACCATTCTATAAATATGAAAACTTAGAATATGTAAAAGTAGAAGGTTTTGAACCAGATTTTACAGTTCGTGAGTATCATCATATTCTTCATAAAGCATTTGAGTTCCGTTATGATTATATTGAAAACTTAAAAGGAACAAAAGATGAGTTGCCTGACGAAGTATTAGATGTGTTAAAAATCATTATGTAGGGGGACTAACAATGAAGCAAACATTATCTTGGGGTTCCGTAGCCTTTATTGGAACTATGCTGTTCGGCATGTTCTTTGGGGCAGGTAACTTAATTTTCCCAGTTCACTTGGGGCAAGAAGCAGGTCAAGCCTTATGGTCAGCTATTATAGGTTTTTTAGTAACAGCTATCGGGCTACCATTCTTGGGTATTGTTGCTATGGGCGTGTCTCGTAGTAATGGCTTACAAGATTTAGTGAGTCGCGTACATCCAATGTACGGAAAAATCTTTACCTTATTATTGTACATTACCATTGGTCCTGCATTTGCCATCCCGAGAACGAGCACAGTATCTTATACCATTGGATTTGAACCATTCCTTGGTGGTGTAAATCCAGATCTTGTATTAGGTGTATTCTCTGCAGTGTTCTTTATCATTGCTATTTTGTTCTCTTTGAACCCTGGTAAGTTGATGACCTACATCGGCAAGGTATTAACACCATTATTCTTAGTATTTCTAAGTATTTTATTGATCACTGTAGTGGTTATGCCAATGGGCGATTACACATCCGTGGCGCCACAAGGGGAATATGCGACTCATCCGTTCTTCAAAGGTTTCACTGAAGGATACAACACGTTAGATGTATTGGCATCCTTAGCATTTGGCATTATTGTCATCCGTGCTCTACAAGGAGTAGGAGTGACAGAACCTAAGGATATTGCTATGGGGCTTGTGAAAGCTGGACTCATTGCGTGCTCCATTATGGCTGTTATCTATGGTTTTTTAGCCTACAGTGGTGCTACTAGTGTGACCACATTAGGCCTTGCTAAAAATGGTGGAATTACCATGGCGCAAATGAATGGGTTCTACTTTGGTAATGTGGGAGCTGTGTTATTGGCGATTATCGTTACCTTAGCTTGCTTAAAAACCTGCGTAGGCTTAATCGGTGCTTGTGGTGAAACATTTGATGAAATGTTCCCGAATACATTGGGCTATCGTGGCTATGCATACTTAACAACAGCAGTGGGTTTCTTAATTGCTAATGTGGGATTAACAAAAATTATCGAACTCGCCATCCCTGTATTGATGTTCTTGTACCCATTGTCCATTACGATCATTTTGTTATCTTTTGCAGCACCAATCTTCAAAGGAAGACAAGCGGTATATGCTTGGACAACAGCTTTTGCTTTATGGGCGGCACTAGGTGATGCTATGGCAACGGCGCCAGCATTTATCAATCAATCTGGATTTGTCCAATGGGCATTACCATATTACGGAATGCTTCCATTTGCCTCTATCGGCATGGGCTGGATTGTGCCATCCATTATCGGTTTCGTTGTGGGTATGGTGCATATCGGTATTGTGCGAAAATAATAGTATATGCTTGTACATACACTAGTTGATATGTTTAGTGTCGCGGTGTAAGTATCTTGTAAGACAAATTAATAGTGTAATATAGATAAACGACTAGGTTGTAAGGATCTAGTCGTTTTGTCTATCTTGACAAGTATGTTTCGATGTTCATTATTATAAACATGGGCATTAATTTTCCGGGCCTTAAATATATTTTACATAAAAATATTGGATTCTATAGAAATTTCAAATTATATATTTTCTATTACTTTCACATGTGGTATAATCTCTATATCTTTCCCATAGAAAGACTGTAGGCGGTAGCGCGAGGCTACCAATGTAGTATAGTAGAAAGGAGATTTTTATGTGGAAAAAAGGACTGGTCCTGTTGGTGGTCTGTCTGGTGGGATTCTTACTATGGCATGAATCTTCACTAGAAGCACCAGGAGGAGGCAAGATGTACCGAGTAGGTATCTTGCAATTAGCGGAGCATCCCGCACTAGATGCAGCCAACAAAGGTGTTGTAGATGGATTACGGGAAGAGGGATTTGTAGATAATGTGATTCTTGACCATCAAAATGCTCAAGGAGACCAATCGAACCTCAACACCATTGCCCAACGATTTGTGGCACGTAATTCCGATTTAGTTGTGGCCATTGCAACTCCAGCGGTACAGGCTATGGCAAATGCTACGAAGGATATTCCGGTGTTAGGAACGGCGGTTACGAGTTTTACCACAGCACGACTAGTGGATAGTGATGAACATCCAGGTGGTAATGTATCGGGTACCACAGATATGGTGCCTATGGAAAAACGAGTGGAATTAGTGCATCAATTATTACCGAATGCGAAAAAAATCGGTACTATTTATTCATCTAGTGAAGTGAATTCACAATTACAAGCAGAGAGTTTTCGAAAAGAAGCGCAGAAATACGGTATGGAATTAGTGGAAATTACCGTATCCAACGTGAATGATGTACCGCAAGCAGCGAATCAATTAGCTATTATGGGTATTGATGCAGTATATTTTCCAACAGATAATATCATTGCTTCATCCTATGCAAACATCGTCACTATATTTAGTAGCGCTAACGTACCAGTGTTTCCCTCTGATGAGACATGGTTAAAAACAGGTGGACTAGCAGCCTATTCTGTAGACTTTTATAGATTAGGAGTTCAAACTGGACATATGGCGGCCCGTGTGCTTCGTGGTGAAAGCACACCGGATAGCATGCCAATCGAGATGCAAGAGCCTATTAAATTTGTATTCAATCAAGACGAAGCGGATCGCTTGCATATCCAGATTCCAGAGTCATTGCGACAACAGTAGTATAGTAGTGGGGGCAACCCCGAGTAGGAGGATCTATGACAAACTTAATTATTAGTACCATTGCACAGGGCCTATTGTGGGCATTGTTGGCATTGGGTGTGTTTATTACTTTCAGAATTTTAGATGTAGCTGATTTAACAGTAGAAGGTAGTTTCCCTATGGGAGCTGCTATTTCTGCAGTATTGATTACCATGGGTGTCAATCCTTGGTTAACAGTAGTGATAGCAGGTATTGGTGGTATGATTGCCGGTGCTGTAACGGGATGGATACATACCAAATTAAAAATTCCCGCATTACTAGCTGGTATCTTAACCATGATTGCCTTGTATTCTGTGAACTTACATATTATGGGGAAAGCAAACATTTCCTTATTACGCATGGATACAGTGTACTCTGCCATTCATAGCATGGGCATTTCTAATGCGGTAGCATTGACCATCATTGGTGTAGTAGTCACGGTGGTAGTGGGATTATTCTTATTCTGGTTCTTCGGTACTGAACTAGGTACATCGATCCGTGCTACGGGGGTAAATCCACAAATGATTCGAGCCCAAGGGGTGAACACAGATTCCATGATTGTCCTTGGCTTATTATTATCCAACGGGTTCGTAGCTGTGTCAGGTGCCTTGATTGCGCAATCCCAAGGCTTTGCAGATATCGGCATGGGTGTAGGGACTATCGTTATTGGTTTGGCATCTGTTATCATTGGGGAAGTATTATTTGCTTCTTCTTCAATAGTGCGCAAACTGTTCGGCAATTCATCCTTCGTGTTGAGTCTCGTGGCAGTTGTATTTGGTTCCATAATTTACCGTATTGTTATTGCTACTGTGCTATACCTAGGTATGCCTCCAAATGATTTGAAATTATTTACCGCTATATTAGTAGCTCTTGCCCTATCTTTACCAACGTGGCAAGGTAAATTTCGTCGTGGTTAAGAGGAGGGTGCACACATGTTAGAATTAAAAGGAATTGTGAAAGCCTTCCATAAAGGCACTGTGAATGAAAAAATTGCTCTTCGTGGCATTGATTTGCGCTTAGAAGATGGAGATTTCGTGACTGTTATCGGTGGTAATGGAGCTGGTAAAAGTACATTGTTGAACTCCATTGCCGGTGTATTCTCCGTCGATGAAGGTTCATTGCATATTAATGATGTAGACGTCACTCACATGGCGGAATATAAACGGGCCAAATACATTGGTCGTGTCTTCCAAGATCCTATGTTGGGAACAGCTGGAAATATGCAAATTGAAGAGAATATGCTTCTCGCCTTGCGCCGTGGCAAACAAATGGGATTGTCTTGGGCTTTTAAAGAAAATGAAAGAGAATTGTTTAAGCAACAGTTGGCACGTTTAGATTTGGGTTTAGAAAATCGTTTGTCATCCAGTATGGGATTATTAAGTGGTGGTCAACGCCAATCCATTACTTTGTTGATGGCCACTATGTTGAAACCGGAAGTGCTGTTGCTAGATGAACATACGGCAGCTTTAGACCCTAAAACGGCAGAAAAAGTATTGCAACTCACAGATGAACTAGTAAAAGAACATCATTTGACTACCTTGATGATTACCCATAATATGCGTGATGCCTTACGATTCGGCAATCGTTTGATCATGATGGATAATGGTAAAGTTATCTATGATGTACGTGGAGAAGAAAAGGCTAGCTTAACCGTACAAGATTTATTAGAGCGCTTTGAAGTAGCTAGCGAAAATACCTTGAGCGACCGCATGATGTTGGGCTAAGTACTTTACTTTTACCACAAAGTATAGTATTATAGATACCGATGTATTAACCTAGGCGAGGTAATTGAGTCTCCGCCCATTACTTTGGCCTATGGAATTGTAATTTTTAGGAGGACATGAAACATGTTAACTACAGAAGCTAAAGCAGCTATTATTAAAGAATTCGCTGTTCACGAAGGTGACACTGGATCCCCAGAAGTACAAATCGCGATTTTAACTAACCGCATTGTATACTTAACTGAGCATTTAAAAGAGCATAAAAAAGATCATCATTCCCGTCGTGGTCTTTTAAAATTAGTTGGTCAACGTCGTAACATGCTTGACTACCTTCGTCGTAAAGATATCGAACGCTACCGTGCGATCTTAGAAAAATTAGGCTTACGTAAATAATTTTACGTACTTACAAAAAGCGGCTTCGGCCGCTTTTTTGTTATATATGAAGATATTTTCACAAAATGATTTGCAATATTGAAAATGAATGGTATACTAATAGGAAACTTAATGTTTGTTTTATAGTAAGAAGGGAAGTACGAATGAAACAAGTGAAACGAAATGCAACGCGGTTACTATTATTATCTATGGTTACGGTAGCGTTGGGCAGTTATACAGGGTATGCTCATGATGCGCAAGCGGTAGAAGAAACAGTGATCTTACCAGATGTAACGGTAACGGCAACGAGAACCTTACAAGATATTTCAAAAACGCCTAGTTCTGTGTCTGTGGTGACAGCGAAGGATATTGAAAATCGCAAGGTGGATACGGTTGCAGATGCGATACAATTATTACCAGGGGTGTATAAAAGTCAAGCTTCGGCAGGTGAAATACAAATCCGTGGATTCGATTCAAAAAATATATCGGTACTCGTTGATGGCGTGCCGATGAATAATTCTTTCAATAATAAAGTGGATTGGGAAGTGATTCCTGTGCATTCCATTGAACGCATTGAATTAGTGCGTGGTGCTAGTTCCTCTTTGTATGGTGGCAAGGGTGTTGCAGGTGTGATCAGCATCAAAACAAAACAAGTGGTACCAAAAGCTGATCGCAAGGATATTCGTTGGCACGGTAAGGTGAATGGTGGTACCTATGGTACTTGGAACAACGAACTAGGATTTGATGCTCGCGTGTCTGATACGGTAGCCATTGGTGTCTCAGCAGAGGAGCGTCGCACAAATGGGTTCCCGGGATTTTTTGTGACCGATAAGAGCAAAGCAATTACTAGTAAGGTAAAAGCGATTACACCAGATATGCCGTTGGAACAATTGAAAAGTGGTAAATATGTGTTAGGGAATCGTGGGGATAAATCTTTGCATAATAAGAATTTGTCTGCTTATATTACGATGAACCTAGGCGACAAAGAAACGCTAACCTATCGCTATGTATATGCGAACCATAAGTACTCTTACCACAATCCAATTAGTGCGGTTACAGTAAATGGAAAGACAGTTTTTACAGGGGATATCAAGGTTAGTGATAAAAAATATGTATCTCTTAATGGCAATAGTTTCTTAGGTCATGATGCAGAGCGAGAATATCATTCTCATAGTTTGCAATATAAAAATGAAGCAAATAAATTGCAGATTTCTTTGGGCTATTTAGATAAAAAGAAAGATGGCTATTCTGTGCCAGAAAAAGCTACAACTGGTGATTATGAAGGACCAGGTTCTCACTCCTTCTATCCTGGAAAAGCATACAATCTAGATGTACAAAAGGCATGGAAGGCTCAAGGAAAACATCAAATTGTAGGGGGATTGAATTGGAAACAAGAACGGTTTGATCAAGAAAAGATTTCTTTACAACATTGGCGTGATAAAAGCTCTAAAGATACTAAGGTATTCCCTAACGGCGTGAGTGAAACGAATACAGGGGCATCTCGCACGATGGCAGTTTTTGTACAAGATACATATCGCCCTAACGATGATTGGGCTATTTATGCTGGACTTCGTTTAGATCATTTTAAAAAGTACGATGGATCCCATGGGGAGTATAAAAAGGAAACGAAATCCTATGATGTAGTACACCACAACGATGGTTCTTATATTGAAGTGAGTCCTAAGTTGTCTGTAGAACGATACCTTGACGATTCCACTAACGTCTACGCATCTTATGGTCATTCTTTTGCGCCGCCAACCTTGTACCAAGTGTACCGCTTCGGTCAAACATCTAAAACTCCTATTCATGCAAATCCAGAGTTAGATCCAGAACATTCCGATACCTTTGAACTTGGTTTGAAAAAATCTTGGAATGAAAGTACAAAATTAAACGTAGCAGCCTTTTATGTGAATACAAAGGATAAAATTCAATATGTTACATTTAAAAAGACAGATGGTACTGAGGATTACAAAAAGTATATCAATATAGGATCAGAAACACGTCGTGGTGTAGAATTAGAACTTCGTCACAAGTTGTCTAACAAATGGTCTGTCTTTGGAAACTATACATGGCAAATGGGATATATAGAAAGTAAAGCTTTGGCCAATACAGATCAAAGTGATGGAAAAGAACAAAACTTTGAAATTCCAAGGCACTTATTCCATGGTGGTTTTGAATACAATAGTGGCAAGTGGAATGCCTTATGGGATATGCAATACGTAAGCTCCCGCAACAGCAAAGATACTGCCGGTGGTGAGCCGGAGTCAGAAGATGCGTACTTCTTGACTAATGCGTCCGTAAATTACAAAGTATCCAAAGAAGCAACATTACAATTTGGAGTACAAAATATCTTCAATCGTGAATACTATGCGAGAGAAGCAACAGGTGGCCGTACGTATAATGTAGGCATGAAATTCAAATTTTAATATAGAAATCTGAAAAATGAGACATTCATTGTATGAATGTCTCATTTTTCATAATAAGTTTTTAAAGGGTGTATGTTCATAAGTGTAAGACATAGAAAAGGGAGAATATCATAATATTAAGTGTAAAAATAACTAACATTCATTGTGTGAGGACTTTCAATGATGAAAATTAGTGCTATACTATAAAATAGGATATTTTATTTTTAGTATAGACAAGGGGAGTACGTATGAAAACAAAAATAGGTAAGGCACAATTAGCGTTATTGTCCATGATTTTGTCTGCTATGACGAGTCAAGCGGTACAGGCAGTGGATACTTCTGCAGCAGAGGAAACCGTTATATTGCCAACAGTGACAGTAACAGCTACACGGACGATGGAAGACGTTGCTAAAACACCTAGCTCAGTATCTGTAGTGACACAAAAAGATATTGAAGCCAAACGGGTGGATACTGTAGCAGATGCGTTACAACTATTACCAGGTGTATATAAAAGTCAAGTTGGGAATGGTGGTTTACAAATTCGTGGCTTTGGTTCTACTAATATATTAGTATTGCTTAATGGTGTACCAATGAATAATACTTTTAATAATGGCGTAGATTGGGAAGCTATTCCAGTACATACGATTGATCGTATTGAATTGGTGCGAGGTGCTAGTTCCTCACTTTATGGTGGTAGAGGTGTAGCCGGTGTTATTAGCATTCAAACAAAACAAGTAGCACCTAAAGAATCTGTACGAGATATTCATTGGCATGGACAAATAGGACATAGCTCCCATGGCACATGGAATAATGAATTAGGATTTGATGCGCGCGTAACTGATCGTGTATCTGTAGGCGTTTCTGCAGAACAACGTAGGACAGGTGGATTCCCAGGATTCTTTATCGTAGGAGGTGCATACGAGTTAGAAGCGGGTGATAAAACAATTACTCCAGATACGCCTATTCCGCAAACAAAGGATGGTGACTATTTGTTAGGTAGTCGTGGAGATAAAGCTTTCAATAATAAAAACTTGTCTGTTTATGCAACTGTGAAATTGAGAGATAAGGAATCCCTAACATATTCTTATTTATATACTAATAACACATATGTGTATAAGAATCCTATGAGTACAATTACAGAAAAGGGGAAACCTGTATTTGCTGGTATTGTAAAAGTAAATGACAATGAGGGAGTAGAACTAAAAACATATAAATATTTAGGGTATGATGGATTACGAGAATATCATTCTCATGGTTTACAATATAAAAATGACGCTAATAAAATACAGGCCTCTTTCAATATATTAGATCGTAAGAAAGATGGATTTTCTAGTCCAAATAACCCTAAGACAGCGGACTATAACGGACCTGGAGATGATTCCTTCTATCCAGGAAAAACAATTAACTTTGATACTCAAAAAATATGGGAACATATAGGAAAACATACTGTTGTAGCTGGTCTTAACTGGAAACAAGAAAGTTTTGATCAAACACGTAGAGATTTAACCAATTGGAGAGACCATAGTTCTTATGATTCTACGACGTATCCAGATGGGGTTTATGAAGTGAATAAAGGGACTACTCGTAATATAGCGTTATTCTTACAAGATACGTATCGTCCAAATGATGATTGGGCTGTGTATACGGGACTTCGTGTGGATCAATTCAAAAAATTTGATGGTCAGCATATTACATATAATGAAGATAAGAAACAATATGATACAGTACAACATGGAGAAGGTAAATATACAGAGTGGAGCCCTAAAGTTGGTGTAGAACATTATGTAACAGACTCTTTAAATATATATGCATCCTATGGACACTCCTTTAATCCACCGCCATTAAATCAAGTTTATCGTTATAGTGGTACTGTGAAAGCGAACCCAGATTTAAATCCAGAAAAGTCAGATACTTTTGAAGTTGGATTGAAAAAATCTTGGGATACGAAGACTACATTGGGTATAACAGGATTCTATGTAAACACAAAAGATAAAGTGAAATTTGTAACATATTATAAAAATAAAAAAGTTGATTACAAAATGTACAGTAATGTAGACTCTGAAACTCGTCGTGGCGTGGAACTAGAACTTCGTCATCAATTGTCTCCAAAGTGGTCAGTGTTTGGCAATTACACATGGCAAACAGGACGGGTAAATCATAATGCTATTCCGCAAACTAATGCTAAGGCATATGAAGAAACTAATTTTGATATTCCTAAACATATCATCCATGCTGGGGTTGAATACACGAGCTCAAAATGGAATGCTCTTTTCGATACTCAATATATAAGCCGTCGACAATCAGTGGATGAGGTTACGGGACAATATGGTTCACGGGATAGCTATGTTATCTCGAATCTCTCTGTGAATTATAAATTATCAAAAGAAACGACGATCCAATTTGGAGTACAAAATGTATTTGATCGCATTTTCTTTGATGATGAAGCCACAGTAGGCCGCACATATTCTGCAAGTATGAAATTCAAATTCTAATACAACTATAATATTAATAATATGAGACGTTCCGACGAGGGGCGTCTCATTTTGTTACCTACTAGATGTTGTATGACCAATTGGAATAGCACTACCATAGGCAATGGCTCTTACCAATGGTATACTAAAGAGGATATAAAGATATTCATAGTAGAGGTCCAAGTGATTCGTAAGGGGAGTATGTATGAATGATAAGCGAAATGTACTAGCAGGACTTGTTATGGCATGTTTGAGTACTGTACCATTTGTGTATGGAGCGTCGGCAGAGATAGGCTTTCAACAGGTTGTGACGCAACCGGAGCTCATTGAGGTAAGCACAGCGGGGCGAGCTGTGGCGATGCGCAAATACCATGAGGTGCTCAACTATCCAGAGGGACTGCATATTAAGGTAAATGGTGTAGGGTATGACACGGTGCAGCAGAAGCAACATAATGTAACTGGTATTTATGTATTGGATGGTACTAAGTTAACTGTCCACAAGGGCTTGCAAGTAGATATAAGTAATGCTCACCCCTATGACCAAGCGGATGAAATGGCTCATTATTATATGAGTGGCATATACGCAGGATTTGGGCGTAAACAGATTGATGACCCTAAGTATGACACACAGGTTGTTGTTCACGGACCTACTGTGATTCATGCCGTTGGCAATGGGGTACAAGCTAATAAAGATAGTTATATTACGTTAGACGGTCCTGTGAAAATTGAAACTGTGCCATTTAAGCAGGCAGATGTGTATGCTGCTATTGTCGAAGAAGGTAGCATTGGCATTGGTACTAACCGATTAGCTGATACCTATACAAGCACAACGATTTCTTCTGTGGAGCAGGTTGATCAGTATCCGACAGTACAAGTGACGGGTAATCTTGGTGTGCTTAATAAAAATTATGGGTTGAACCCTAATCCAGGTCGTCATGGCTCATATATCGCGATGAATCTTGGCACAAAGGACTCCAATTGGACTGGTGGAGCTTTAAATGAATTTGCTGAAAGTGGCATTAATCCTCATCAATCAGGTATTACCTTAGTATTAAAAAATAATGCCGCTTGGCATCATCAGTGGATTGGAGCTAAGCGACATCGTACTGGTCATGAAGAACTGCTGTTGGCTACAGGGAAAGGATATGCTTTCACAGGAAGCCACATTCAAAATATCATTGGTGGGGATACTCCAGAAACGGCGGGTATCATATACCAAGAAGATGTATATCCTATCGTAGTGGATGTATTAAAAGGGTATATTAAAGTAGTAGACCGTAGACCTGCTACAATGGATAGAAGCGCACCAATCCATGTAAGAAGGAATGAAGGAACGTTGACCATTCTCAAATAAGTATGCATATTTTGCATAGTAATAAAGAAAAGCTTGCATACTATTATCATTTTAGAGTATAATTGTATGGAAGTATTATTACTTGGTCATAAAAGGTGGTTATATGAGTCGTATAAAGAAGGAAGAACGACAACAGTTATTGCGCGAAAAACTGAATATAAGTCCCTTCACGACAGATGAGGAATTGGCCACATATTTTGGTGTCAGTGTTCCTACCATTCGATTGGATCGGTTGGCTTTGGGCATTCCTGAATTACGTGAACGGATTAAGGCAATGGCACAGGAGCATTCTGATGACCGACAGCATATAGATCGGGCAGATGTGGTAGGAGATGTCATTGATTTAGCAGTAGGACAATACGGCATCAGTGTTCTTCGCACTACAAAAGATATGCTGGATCGCTCTGGTTACGTAGAGGCACAATATTTATATGCTCAAGCGAACTCATTGGCGAGAGCCATTGTAGGAGTACCTACGATGATTGCTGGAGTTGGGAATATTAAGTATAAAAGTCTTGTTAAGAGTGATGTCAATTTAGCGGCGAAAGCAGAGTTAGTGCGACAACGAGGAGAAAAATTCTTTATAAAAGTAACAATCAAAGATAACATAAAAGAAGTGTTTCGCGCTAAATTCATTATGGAATCTGTGATAGAATAAAGGTGAACTATGAAGATTGCAGTAGATGCTATGGGTGGCGATTTTGCTCCCCTCGAAATAGTCTTAGGCTCTATTGCCGCTGTGCACGAATATGATACTATGGATATCGTGCTTGTCGGTGATGAAAGTAAAATAAAAGAAATATTAGAAGCAGAAGGTGAACTGGATAATCCACGAATTTCCATTCATCATGCCAGCGAAGTCATTGAAATGCATGAGCATCCAAGTATTGCGTTACGCAAGAAAAAAGATGCGTCTATTGCAGTGGCTACACGTTTAGTTCGTGATAAGGTATGTGATGCGGTCATTGCACCAGGTAGCACTGGGGCAGCTGTGGCATCAGCCTTGTTAGGATTGGGAAGAATTAAAGGGATTGAACGTCCTTGTATTGCAACACCACTACCAACAGCGAATGGAGTGACCATTATGCTCGATTCTGGTGCGAATGCAAATAGTAAACCGAAACATTTAGTGCAAGGCGCTATCATGGGATATAACTATGCACAATTGTTGCTTGGTAAAGCTAACCCAACGGTAGGTTTGTTGAATATTGGAGAAGAATCGACTAAAGGTAATGAAGTTGTGTTGGAAACCTATCCTTTATTGCAACAGCTAAAAACAATTCCTTTCAAAGGCAATGTAGAAGGTCGAGATATTCCCAAAGGAACAGTAGATGTAGTAGTTTGTGATGGATTTGTAGGTAATGTGGTGCTCAAGTTTGCAGAAGGTCTTGTAACTGTGGTACAAGATATTTTAAAAGAAGGCATCAAACAAAGTAGTATTATCTCTAAACTGGGAGCCTTATTGATTGTTCCTGTGTTTAAGAAAATAAAAAAACGACTAGATCATACAGAAAATGGTGGAGCTCCTCTATTAGGCGTTAATGGTGTATTTATCATTTGCCATGGTAGCTCAAAGTCTAAGGAAATTATGACAGCTATTAAAATTGCTGGAGATTTGGTAGAGCGGAAATTAATTGAACATATTTCCTCAAGTATTCAAGAAGAAGGGACCCTAACATATGACAATGCTGAATAAGCCAGTCGGAATTATTGGTACCGGTAGCTATGTGCCAGAAAAAGTTCTTACAAATGCAGACTTAGAAAAAATGGTGGATACTAGCGATGCTTGGATTCAAGAACGAACAGGCATAAAAGAACGTAGAATTGCACCAGAAGGTGTAAATGCTTCAGATATGGCTACAGAAGCGGCAAAAAAAGCCTTAGAAGCAGCTAAGTTAACAGCAGAAGATATTGATTGCATCATTGTTGCCACCTTAACAGGCGATATGGCAATTCCATCTACGGCATGTTTAGTGCAAGCGAATCTAGGAGCTACAAAAGCGGCAGCCTTTGATTTATCGGCAGCTTGCTCAGGATATGTATACTCTTTGATTACGGCTAGTTCCTATATTAATGCAGGATTATTTAAAAATGTCCTTGTTGTAGGGGTAGAAGTATTATCTCGAGTAGTAAATTGGGAAGATCGAAATACATGTGTTCTTTTTGGCGATGGCGCTGGAGCTGCTGTAGTGTCTACAGTAGAAGAAGGCTATGGCATGCTCGGTATGGATATGGGTGCTGACGGAAGTGGTGGAATGCATTTATGTATTCCATCTGGAGGTACTGCATTGCCACCGACTACGGAACGCCGTGAAGAGGGGTTAACTTTCATTCATATGAATGGACAAGAAGTATATAAATTTGCTGTAAAAACTATGGGTAAAACTGTATTGAAAGCTCTAGAAATGGCAAATATGGAACTGGAAGAATTAGACTTCTTCATTCCACATCAAGCGAATACTCGCATTATCAAATCTGCAGCAGATCGTTTACATCTGACAGAAGATAAAGTATTTATTAATTTACCTAAGTATGGAAACACATCAGCAGCATCCATTGCGATTGCTTTAGATGAAGCAGTGCGTGCAGGAAAATTACACAAAGGAGATAATCTTGCCGTTGCTGGATTTGGTGCAGGATTAACTTGGGCAAGTCTAGTAATGAGATGGTGCTAAGGAGGAAAAGATGATTAAGACTGATATTTGTGATTTATTAGGGATAGAGTATCCTGTTCTTCAAGGTGGTATGGCTTGGTTAGGTACAGCTGAATTAGCAGCTGCAGTATCTGAGGCAGGCGGTTTAGGAATTATCGGTGCAGGACATATGCCTCCAGACGTATTCCGTGCTGAAATTCATAAATTAAAAGAACGTACAAGTAAACCATATGGTTGTAACATTATGTTAATGTCTCCATTTGTGAACGAAGTTATGGAAGTTGCTTTAGAAGAACGTGTTCCAGTAATCACAACGGGGGCAGGTAATCCATCTACATGGGTGCCAGCTTTCAAAGAAATCGGTACAAAAGTTATTCCAGTAGTGGCATCTGTGCTACTAGCAAAACGCTTACTTCGTGGCGGTATTGATGCAGTCATTGCAGAAGGTACTGAGTCTGGCGGCCACGTAGGGGATATTACTACTATGTGTTTAATCCCTCAAATCGTAGATGCAGTGGACGTACCTGTAATTGCAGCCGGTGGTATTGCTGATGGTCGCGGTATGGCAGCAGCCTTAGCATTGGGCGCTAGCGCTATCCAAATGGGTTCTCGTTTCGTTGTATCTGAAGAATGTATTGCTCATGAAAATTATAAAGACGCAGTATTAAAAGCTAAAGATCGTTCCACAGTAATGACTGGTTTGACAACAGGTCACCCAGTTCGTATTATTGAGAACTTATTGGCTCGTAAATATCAATCCCTTGAGTTCAGTGGAGCACCAAAAGAAGCTCTTGAAAATCTAGGTGCTGGTACACTTAGAAAAGCTGCTATTGAAGGGGAAACTAAAAACGGTTCCGTTATGATTGGACAAATTGCAGGTATGTTGACAGACGTAAAACCTTGCGCAACAATCATTCAAGATATTGTTCGTGAAGCAGAAGAAGTTATGTTGAACTTGAAATCTGTTATCCGATAAGCAGGAGGAAAGCTTATGAAAACAGCATTTGTATTCCCAGGTCAAGGGTCTCAAAAAGTAGGTATGTTGAAAGATTTGTACGAAGCGTATCCTATCGTAAGAGAGCGTTTTGCACAAGCCGATGAAGCATTGGGATATTCCATTTCACAATTATGTTTTGAAGGTCCAGATACGGAATTAGTAAAAACAGCAAACACACAACCTGCTATTTTAACAGCTAGTGTGGCGTGTTATGAAGTGTTAAAAGAAAAAGGCTTTACACCTGATATCGTAGGTGGTCATAGCCTTGGTGAATATAGTGCTCTCGTAGCAGCAGGGGTTCTTGATTTTAAAGATGCTGTATATGTTGTACATAAGCGTGGTGAATATATGCAAGAAGCAGTGCCATTAGGCGAAGGTGCTATGGCGGCTATCTTAGCATTGCCACGTGAAGAAGTAGTTCGCATTTGTGCAGAAGTGAATGACACAGTAGGATCCGTACAAGCAGTTAACTTTAACTGCCCAGGACAAATCGTGATTGCAGGTGCTACCAAAGCCGTAGAAGTAGCAGCTGAAAAAATGAAAGAAGCTGGTGCTAAACGTGCCGTTATGCTACCAGTAAGTGCTCCTTTCCACAGTCGTTTAATGGAACCAGCAGCAAAACGTTTGCAAGAAGAATTAGACAAAATCAAAGTGAAAGACGCTCAAATTCCAGTTGTAGCAAATATTACTGGGGAAATCTTAAAAGATGGAGCTACTATTAAAGCAGCCTTAGTAAAACAAGCAGCAGCACCAGTACTTTGGGAAGATTGCGTGGCTACTATGGTAGACTTTGGGGCTACTCGATTTGTAGAAGTAGGTCCTGGAAAAGTATTAACAGGTTTCACTAAAAAAATTAACAAAGCAATGGAATTGGCCAATGTTGAAGATGAAACATCCTTAGCAGCAGCGATTGCATTCTTACAAGGAGAATAAAATGAATTTAACAGGTAAAGTAGCGTTAGTTACTGGTGCGTCCCGTGGTATCGGTCAAGCCACTGCTATCGATTTAGCAAAAGCGGGAGCAGATATAGTAGTAAACTTTATTGGTAATGAAGCAGTTGCACAAGAAACTGTAGAAGCCATTGAAGCATTAGGTCGTAAAGCGATTAAAATTAAAGCTGATGTTGGCAATGCAGACGATGTACAAGCTATGGTAGATGAAGCAGTTGCTGCATTCGGTCATATTGATATCCTTGTTAATAATGCAGGTATCACTCGTGATGGATTGTTGATTCGTATGAAAGATTCTGATTGGGATGATGTATTAAACATTAACTTAAAAGGTGTGTACTTAGTAACTAAAGCAGTTGCTAAATTGATGGTAAAACAACGCGCTGGTCGCATTATCAATATGACATCTGTATCTGGTGTCACTGGTAATGTAGGACAGGCCAATTATGCCGCTGCCAAAGCAGGGGTAATTGGCTTTACTAAAACTTGTGCAAAAGAATTAGCAGCTCGGGGTATTACTGTGAATGCAGTAGCACCAGGATTTATTGAAACAGCAATGACAGATGTATTACCTGAAAAAATTAAAGAAGGTATTGCAGCGACAGTTCCGTTTGGTCGTATGGGTCAACCGGAAGAAATTGCTAGTGTAGTAACGTTTTTAGCGTCTGACTTTGCAAGTTATATTACTGGCCAAGTTCTCAATGTAGACGGCGGAATGGTGATGTAAACGCAAGATTCTATAGATAGACTACGTGAAAGGAGGTGTACGTAATGAGCACATTTGACAAAGTAAAAGCTATTGTTGTTGAACAATTGGGCGTTGACGAATCTGAAGTGGCTATCGATTCCACTTTCATCGATGATTTGGGCGCTGACTCTCTTGACATCGTTGAATTGATCATGGCATTTGAAGAGGAATTCAATATCGAAATCCCTGATGATGTTGCTGAAAAAATCAAAACTGTAAAAGATACAGTTGATTACATCGATTCTACAAAATAAGTCTTAGCACTTATGCACCACGAAAGGGGGCCTAGCCCCCTTAGTGGATGTGCACATAGGAGGAATAATAGTGAAACTCCCTGAACTTAGAATAGGGAAATTGGTAGCCAAAGTACCGGTAATTCAAGGTGGAATGGCAATCCGATTGTCTACAGCTCGGTTGGCTGCAGCAGTTGCAAATGAAGGTGGTATCGGCCTGATTGCAGCATCTGGCATGCCTTTTGATGAATTACGATACGAAATACAATTAGCAAGAAAATTATCGCCTACGGGCATTATCGGTATAAATGCAATGGTAGCCGCTACAGAATTTTTAGGCCTTGTTAAAACGGCCATTGAAGAAGGCATTGACCTTGTTGTAGCTGGCGCTGGATTTTCCAGAGATATGTTTGCTTTAGGACGTGAATCTGGTACGCCTATCGTACCTATCGTATCCACTCCTAAATTAGCTCGTATTTCTGAAGGATTAGGAGCCTCCGCAGTCATCGTGGAAGGTTGTGAAGCAGGTGGTCACTTAGGTACAGACCGCTCCTCTCGTGAGCTAGTGCCAGAAGTGGTAGCAGCTGTAAAAAACATTCCAGTCATCGGTGCTGGTGGGGTTCTTGATGGAGCAGACATTGTGGAGATGATTAAACTCGGTGCTAGTGGTGTACAAATGGGAAGCCGTTTTGCTGCTAGTGTGGAGTGTAATGCTTCTGATGAATTGAAAAAAATGTACGTTCGTGCAGACGCTCCAGAAGATATTGTCTTGATTCAAAGTCCAGTGGGACTTCCAGGACAAGCGTTGCGTAATAAGTTTGCAGAAACAGTGTTAGACGGTACAGTACCGCCACCTACAGAGTGTCATCGATGCTTAAAGCATTGTTCTCACAAATTCTGTATTATTAAAGCCCTTTCACGCGCTCAACAAGGGGATGTTGAAACGGGATTAGTGTTCTCAGGTAATAATATGCGTAAAGTAGAATCCATATTACCTGTGAATGAGATTTTTGCTCGCCTAGTTTCAGAGGCAGCAGCCATTGATTAAATGAGATTATAAAGAGGTGGAATAATGGAAAGACGTGTTGTTATTACTGGTTTAGGTGCTGTGACACCAGTGGGAATCGGTAAAGATGACTTTTACAATGCATTACTACGTGGCGAATCCGGTATCGGTCCAATTACTCGATTTGATGCAAGTGATTATGCGACTCGTATTGCAGGGGAAATTAAAGATTTCGATCCAACACAATTTGGAATCGACAAAAAAGAAGCGCGCCGTATGGATCGCTCTGCAGCATTTGCTATTGCAGCGGCTGTGCTTGCTCAAAAAGATGCTGATTTAGATTTAGATAAAGAAGACGCAGATCGTTGCGGAACAGTAGTTGGTACTGGTATTGGCGGTATTGATTCTATCCACGATGTATATGTGACTTTATTTGAAAAAGGCCCAGGTCGTGTAAGTCCATTTGCAGTGCCTATGATGATTGCCAACATGGTATCTGGTCGTGTATCTATCCAATTGGGATTAAAAGGACCAGTAGAAACTGTGGTGACAGCTTGTACATCTGGTACTAATGCAATTGGTGAAGCATTCCGCATGATTGCACATGGTCAAGCAGACGTTATGTTCGCTGGTGGCACAGAAGCGGCAGTTTCTCCAGCAGCAGTAGCTGGCTTTGCATCTATGAAAGCTATGTCTACACGCAATGATGAGCCTACAAAAGCATCTCGTCCATTTGCAGCTGATCGCGATGGATTTGTAATGGGTGAAGGTTCTGGTATCGTTGTATTAGAAGAATTAGAACATGCGAAAGCACGTGGTGCTCATATCTACGCAGAAGTAGTTGGATATGGTACAAATGGCGATGCATACCATATTTCTTCTCCAGCACCAGGTGGCACACAAGCTCGTAAATGTATGGAATTAGCATTGAACGATGCAGGTATTAAACCTGAAGAAGTTGATTATATCAACGCTCATGGTACATCTACATCCATTAATGATGCAAATGAAACATTGGCAATTAAACAATTATTTGGAGACCATGCTAGTAAATTAGCTGTTAACTCCACAAAATCTATGACAGGTCATTTATTGGGTGCTGCGGGTGCTATTGAGGCGATTGTTATGGCTATGGCTATAGAAACTGGCAAAGTACATCCAACAATTAACCTTGATAATCCAGATCCAGAATTGGATTTAGATTATGTATCTGACGGAGCTCGTGATATGAAAGTTGATGTAGCTCTTTCCAACTCCTTTGGTTTTGGTGGACACAACGGTACTATCGTTGTTCGTCGTTATGAGGCGTAATTGTGAATGCTCCTAAAAGTAGCAAAGTAAGTAGCAAAGCTCGTGAAGAATCACTTCACGAGCTTGTTGCGAATTTACATTTGCCATTACAAAATATAGGTACTTTAAATCGTGCCTTAACACATTCTTCCTATGCGAATGAACATAAGTTATCCCATGAACACCATAATGAACGTTTGGAGTTTTTAGGGGATGCTGTACTAGATCTCATCATAGGGGAATATTTATTTATTACATATCCAGAAATGACTGAGGGTGAACTGACTCGCTTAAAAGCTTGTACTGTATGTGAAGGTTCTTTAGCTGAATGTAGCCGTACGTTGGAATTAGGTACCTACTTACGACTAGGTAGAGGAGAACGTCACTGCGGTGGAGCTGATCGAAACTCTATTTTAGCAGATACCTTTGAGGCTGTCTTAGGAGCTATCTATTTAGAGTGTGGTTACGAAGTGGGAAGACAGTTCGTTTTGAGTCATTTGCATGGATATCTCCAAATGGCACTTTCAGGAAAAGTAGGAAAAGACTTTAAAACATTGCTCCAAGAGTTGGTACAACAAAAAGGAGAATCTGTGATACGGTATCATGTCATTAATGAAGAAGGACCAGATCATAATAAGTTCTTTACTATGGAAGTAGTCATCGATGGAGTGCCATCAGGAGTAGGTTCTGGGCGAAATAAAAAAATAGCAGCTCAAGCGGCTGCTAAAGAGGCTTATGAAAAGCTCATACAACAGTAAGGATTGAGGGGTGGGGAACCACTCCCTTTTTCTTTGATGAGGGTTACATACACGAAATATCTATAGTTAAGGGGGATTCTATGAGGAAAGTAAAACAAGAGAAAACTAGACTACTTCCATTTTTTATTCCTCATATTGGGTGTCCTTATATTTGTGTATTTTGTAATCAGCCACGTATATCGGGTCAACAAGAAATGGTATCGGTGGATACTATCCGTAGGTCCATTCGTGAGGCAATATCTGAGCAAGGTCACAAAGGACAATGGGAAGTGGCATACTTTGGCGGTAGCTTTACGGCTATCCCGCAAGAAGTGCAAGATACATTATTGGAACCTGCTAAAGAAGCATTTCAGCAGGGAATCATCCAAGGAATACGATTATCTACGAGACCAGATGCCATAACAGTAGAACGACTGGCAGAGCTTTACGAGAGTGGTGTACGGACCATTGAATTAGGGGTACAAACATTAGAGGAGTCCATGCTAGTGGAGGCTAAACGAGGGCATACGGTAGAGGATGTTGAACAGGCTTGTAAAATGATTCGAGAACAAGGTATGACACTAGGCATACAGTTACTTCCTGGATTACCAGGAGAGACGTGGACGACTTTAGTAAATACGGCGGTGAAAGCAGGACAATTACAGGCGGATGTGTGTCGTATTTATCCTGTGATTGTCATTGAAGATACAGAACTAGCTGATCGTGTGCGTCAAGGTAGTTATGTACCGTTAACCATAGAACAAGCGGTAGCATATAGTGCTTTTTTAAAATCTTATTTAGAACGTAAAGGCACACAGATTATACGTGTAGGATTACAAAGTACAGAAGATTTTGATGCTGGTCGTGGCATTGTAGGAGGACCCTATGCACCTGCGTTTGGGGAATTAGTGGTGAACTATGAATGGCGCCAGCAAATCCAGCAAACAGTAGAAGAGCACTTAGAAGTATTTGGGATCATTCATAAGGTTATCGTAGAATATCCAAGGCCTTTCACATCAAAAGTACGTGGATTGAAGAATAGAAATATAGAGTACTTTGGGCAGGAATATGAGCAGATAGAATGGGCTTGGAAACAAAAGGCGGAAGATAACCATACTGGAATCGTGCATGTCACGATAGATGATGTATTATATAGCTTGGGTCTTTAATGGGACTCCTAGAGGTATATAACGGTGGCTTAACTAGTATTTTGTATAAATAATATGTGATAAGGTGTGGAACATAGGTATAAATGTAAAATATAGGTCGGATAGTATATAGATTGTATAATTCTAGAATATACCTATTTTTATAGAAAGGAAGCAGTCATGCAATTATTGCGATTAGAAATGAAGGGATTTAAGTCCTTTGCTGATAAAACTGTAGTGTCTTTTTCTCTAGGCATGACTGGGATTGTAGGGCCTAATGGTAGTGGTAAAAGTAATATTACCGACGCGATTCGTTGGGTCTTAGGGGAATCCAATGTGCGCCATTTACGTGGACAAAAAGCAGAAGATATTATTTTTTCTGGCACAGAAGCTCGTCGCCCGCACAATACGGCAGAGGTAAATTTAATTTTTGATAACAGTGATGGCACGTTAGGGAAAGAACTAGCTGAAGTAGTTATCACACGCCGCATGTATCGAAATGGTGAAAGTGAGTTCCAAATCAATAAGAGAAATTGCCGGTTAAAAGATATTCATCTATTATTAGCGGATACGGGATTAGGCAAAGATTCTATGGCTATCATCGGACAAAATCGTATCGATGCTATCTTGAATAGTAAACCAGAAGAACGGCGCTTAATTTTTGAAGATGTGGCAGGTATTTCTCGCTTTAAAATGAATAAAGAAGATGCCATTCGACGTATCAATAGTACAGATCGTAATATGGAACGATTAGATGATGTAATGAGTACTCTTGGAGATCAATTAGTAGAATTAGAAGCAAAAGCTAATGTAACACGTGAGTACAATGCATTATCACAAGAGAAACGCAGCTATGATGGGGCCATTGCGTTTCATGAGTATAAAACGGCAGATCGTCTATTTACTCGACAAGAGAATGAAAACTTATCCTATCTTCGTGAGCAAGAAGAATTAGAATCTACTTTAGATACGATCCAAGAGTCCTATAAGGCTACACAAAATGAATTGCAAGCATTTCGTGAAACTCAACAAAGTATGGAAGATGAATATGCTACCCTGCAAGGCAAACTAGGAGAGCTCACAGGGCAAATTGAAGTAGCCCGCCTAAAAGAAGCCAATATGGTGGCAGAGTTAAAAGATGGGGAAGAACAGTTAGCAGCTTGGAAAGAAGAAATTAAGGAGAAAGAGCAACAATACGACCGAGATGTAGAATCCTTGAAAGACCAGGAAAGCACTCTCACATCTATTGGAGAAGAGGTGAAACAAGCTGAATCTCATCTACAAAGTACCCGAGATGCTCTTAGTCAAGTGAAGGCTAATTTAGATAGTATGCGCGTTGCTGAGCAACAGGCTCATGAGCGTCATATCAGTGTGGTGCGAGAGTTGGAAGAAGCTCGTCATCAACTAGCAAGAGCAGAAGAATTAGAGACACAAAAGAAAGATGATGCGCAACGCTTACAAGCTACTTTACAAGATTTAGAGCAGTCTATGACACAGGCAAGCGCACAGTTAGAGGCACAACAACAGGTTGTCAATGAAGCACAAGAAGGATTGCAAAGAGCCCGACAATCTTTACAACAGTTAGAGGATGCACGT
The DNA here is from genome assembly GCA_963523985.1 of uncultured Veillonella sp. Classification (GTDB taxonomy): domain Bacteria; phylum Bacillota; class Negativicutes; order Veillonellales; family Veillonellaceae; genus F0422. The sequence goes on along the minus strand of CAUREE010000001.1, from coordinate 18,567 downwards.
CGACAAAACAATCAGGAATTAGTAGACATACAAAGAACATTGCAATCTAAAGAGGGGCGCTTGGAACTGCTACATAGTTGGGAAGAGCTGCACGAAGGCTATTTGGATGGAACAAAACATGTGTTACAAGCAAAAGAAACGTGGTCTTCTCATATTCGTGGAGCTATTGGTGATGTATTTACAGTGGAAGAAAAGTTCTTAGTAGCCATTGAAACTGCCTTAGGTGGAGCTATCCATCAAGTAATAACGGACACTGCAAAGATTGCCTCTGAAGCAGTGCAATACTTAAAACGCACACAAGGTGGCCGTGTTACGTTCTTACCGATGGATATGGTAAAGGGAAAACGGTTAGAGCATAAAGCTTTACAATCTCCTTATGTATTGGGACTCGGTGTAGACTGTATTCAATTTGACACACAATATACAGGTGTATTTAACCAGCTCTTAGGGCGCACATTGATTGTAGATACTTTGGACCACGGATTGGCGTTGCAAAAGGAATATCATCAACAATTGCGGATTGTTACCTTAACAGGAGAGCAATTGCAACCAGGTGGTGCTCTAACAGGCGGTGCCACAAAACGTAAAAAAGTATCGATTTTATCTCGTAAAGAAGAACAAGACACATTACAGCAAGATATTCGTACATTACGTGACAAAGCACAGGAGTTAACACAGTCTTTACAAGGATTAGACAAAGAAATTGAAACTTTGACACAGTCTGGTAAGGAGTTACGCCAAATCTATGAACAAGAAGAATTGCAGCTACGTAGCTTACAGCAAGAGCAACAACGATCCCAAGGTGAGCAAGCTAACTTAAGTGGAATGGCACAAACCTACGATGAGGAACTACAAAAAGCTAAAGAAAAGCAAAATACATTAGGAGAGACAATTAAAAAGCTCACAGGTGAACTTTCACAGTTGGAGAATCGAGAAGGACATCAAGAGCAAGTTACAACCTTAGTGTCTCAAGAGCAAACCTTACAAGAACAAGAGCGTGACCGAAGTGAAACGTTACAAGGAATACGATTACGCTGGGAACAATCTAGATTATTGTTAGAGCAAAGCAAAAAAGAAGCAGCTCAAATTGAACAATATATGAGAGATAAGAAAGTAGAGATTGAAAACTTAGATCATCGAATTAGCCAATTACGTGAAGACGTTGTACGCTTAGGTGGTGGACCTGTTTTAACATTAGAATCAGAGAAACAAGCTATAGAACAACGAGTAGCCACCATTGGGGAATCTCGTAAAGGTGGTCAAGACAAAGTACGTACTTGGGAGTTGCAATTAAGCCAATTACAAGAAGAACGAAATCAAAAGGAACAGCGCCAACGAATTGTGCAGAAAAAGCTGGTGGACCTACAAGAAGGATTAACAAAATATCAATTACAAGGCGAACAAGCATTGGAACAATTAGGCGCTTTAGGGTATACTAAACAAGAGGCACAGAATATACACTTAGGTGGATCCGTAAATGAGTGGAAACAACAACAGGTGAACTTGGCAAGACAAATTGAAAGCTTAGGTGCTATCAACCCGAATGCTATTGCAGAATATGAAGAAGCGGAAGAAAAATTAGCATTCTATCATGAGCAAAAAGAAGATTTGGTGATAGCTAAAGAACAATTAGAAGGTGTCATCGCTGAAATTGATGGGGCTATGTCTGAACAGTTGCAAGATGTACTTACTGTCATTCGTGAGAAATTCCAACATGTCTTCTCGCAATTGTTTGGGGGAGGTACAGCGCAAATTGTTGCTTCCAACCCAGAATCCATTTTAGAAAGTGGCATTGATTTTTATATCCAGCCGCCAGGAAAGAAACGCCAACAATTAAGCTTGCTATCTGGTGGGGAACGAGCGTTGACAGTTATAGCTTTGCTCTTTGCGCTACTAGATTATCGACCTGCTCCATTCTGTGTACTTGATGAAGTAGACGCTGCGTTAGATGATGCGAATGTGGAACGATTTAGCCACTATTTGCATAATTTAGGGGATGCTACACAATTTATCGTGGTAACCCATCGTAAGCGGACCATGGAATCAGCCCATGTCTTACAAGGGGTGACTATGGTGGAACGAGGTGTGTCACGTCTATTAACAGTAGCCTTTGACGAAGTAAAGGAGGACAGCGATTATGGCATTTAGTTTTTTTGACCGTGTGAAAGCGGGCTTAGAAAAGACAAAAAATAATTTTGTAAAAAAAGTAGAAACCATCGTTATCGGCTATGCTGAAATCGATGATGATTTCTTAGATGATTTAGAAGCGACCATGCTGACTGGTGATTTAGGGCCTAAGACAACGACGTATTTAATGAAAGAAATCCGCCGTGGTGTTACAGAAGGAATTATCAACAACACTAGCGAAGTGATGCCTTTTATGGAAGAACGCATTACAGAAATGTTAGGAGCTCAAGAGGAAGTGTTGGAGCTTCATAAACCAGAAGTCATCTTGGTAGTGGGTGTGAATGGTGTTGGAAAAACAACAACCATTGCTAAGCTGGCCCATTATTATGCAGAACAAGGTAAAAAGGTCATCATTGCCGCAGGGGATACATTCCGTGCCGCTGCATCGGAACAATTATCCATTTGGGCGGACCGTGTAGGTGTATCCATTGTAAAGCATAAAGAAGGTGCTGATCCGGCAGCAGTGGTGTTCGATGCTTGTGCATCAGCTATTGCGAAAGAAGCGGACTTAGTGATTGTAGATACAGCAGGGCGTTTACATACGAAAGTCAACCTTATGGAAGAATTGAAAAAAATTGGTCGTGTAGCGGATAAACAAATCCCAGGGGCACCGCATCAAACCTTATTGGTACTTGATGGTACTACAGGTCAAAATGCAGTAAGCCAAGCAAAATTATTTGGCGAAGCTGTGCCTGTAACAGGCATTGTGGTAACCAAACTAGATGGCACCGCTAAAGGTGGTGTGGTTATCTCTATTAAAGAAGAGTTAGGCGTTCCTGTACGTTGGATTGGCGTGGGTGAGCAGATGGATGACTTACGTCCTTTCAATGCAAAAGAATTTGCTAATGCCCTCTTTGACAAAGGAGAACAATAGGCCATGACCAGACAACAATTATATGACTATGTGGTGGACCAAAATGAGATGAATGGTTATGGTATCGATGAGGACAGCATTGAATGTGCTGTAGATATTATGGAATTTGTAGGCGGTGATTTATACAGACCCCTCACACGGTTGCTTTTGAGCAATTGGAAGGAAATTGCTAGCCGTATTGAAAGCTACACCGATGAGCAATGGAATTTTGTCCATCGTATTGCGGAGAATATGAAGCACTCTTTAGAGCATGATCATGGTGATGAAAGCCATCATTTATCGGATCATGGGATTGCTATCTTTATCGAAATGCTAGAAGGGGATGACACAGCCACACAAACCTTGCAAGGAGATACACCAATTACAGAAGAAGAATTGCGACGTATCCGTGGCAAGGGATAGATATCTGGCGCCTACTGATAGGGCTAATGCTAATAACGCTTAGTCTGTAGTAAAGTATTATAAAGTACGGATATAAACACTATTACAATACTATAGTAGACAGTGAGAGAAAAGTTGGATCTTAGATTCAGCTTTTCTTTTTGTATACTCGATATACGTATTAGTTAAAGTTCAGAAAATTATAGTAAGAATACTTATGATTATATAAACAATCTAACAGATAGTAGAAAATCAAAACGGATGCTTTCTAATGAGCATAGGTGATTGGTATATATAGTATTTGTATCGAACATACAGTACAATAATATGGACATTCATGGTATAATATAGAAGTTACTAGATATAGAATTGACAGTGAACTTTCACGTTTACAAATATAGAAAATATAAGGAGGGACTATGAGCGGATTGCATCATTTTCCTGAAGAAGGCATACCCTTTCAAGTAGAGGCGCCGTACTCCCCCATGGGAGACCAACCAAAGGCTATCGAGTCTTTGGCGGAAGGCATTGAACGAGGGGAATGGGCACAGGTATTATTAGGTGCTACGGGCACGGGAAAAACATATACTATGGCAAAGCTCATCGAGGCTGTGCAAAAGCCGACCTTGATCATCGCCCACAATAAAACACTGGCAGCCCAATTGGCTAGCGAGTTCAAGAGCTTTTTTCCTAAGAATGCAGTGGAATACTTCGTGTCCTATTACGATTATTACCAACCAGAGGCGTACATTGCCTCTACCGATACATATATTGAAAAAGATGCATCCATCAATGAAGAAATTGATAAATTGCGCCACTCGGCGACAATGAACTTATTTGAACGGAAAGATGTTATTATCGTCGCCTCTGTTAGCTGTATTTATGGTTTAGGGGACCCAGAGGATTATAGTACCCTCTGCGTATCCTTACGACAAGGTCAGGAATATAACCGTGATGACATTCTTCGCAAATTGGTGTCTATCCAATACACCCGAAACGACATGAACTTTGTGCGGGGGACCTTCCGAGTACAAGGGGATACGTTGGAGATTTTCCCAGCCGGCACTAGTGAAAGAGCCATTCGGGTAGAAATGTTTGGCGATGAAATCGATCGCTTAGTGGAAATTGATGTGCTCACAGGAGATGTTATCGTAGAGCGCAAACATGTGGCCATCTATCCAGCCTCTCACTATGTAACTACGAAAGAAAAGTTAGACCTTGCCATCGGTCGCATCGAAGCAGAGCTGGCTGAGCGCTTGGCATACTTTAATGAAAACGGTCGTCTATTAGAAGCACAACGATTGGAGCAACGAACACGATATGATATTGAAATGATGCAGGAAATGGGCTATTGCTCGGGAATTGAAAATTACTCACGCCTGTTGTCCAATCGCCAACCTGGGGAAGCGCCGATGACCCTCATCGACTATTTTACAGACGATTTCTTGATCATCATTGATGAATCCCATGTGACCTTGCCACAAATTCGTGCTATGTATAATGGTGACCAAGCGCGGAAACATAATCTAATCGATTACGGATTCCGCTTACCGTCGGCGGCAGATAATCGGCCCTTAAAATTTGAAGAGTTTGTGGAGCGCATTAACCAAATTGTTTACGTATCTGCTACGCCAGGTCCTTATGAAATGGAAGTACAAACTAATGTAGCAGAGCAAATCATCCGACCTACTGGATTATTAGATCCTATCATCGAGATTCGTCCTATCAAAGGGCAAATGGATGATTTATTAGGGGAAATTAAAGAGCGGGCGAAGTCTGATGAACGGGTATTGGTCACTACGTTGACGAAAAAAATGGCAGAAGATTTAACGAATTATCTAAAAGAAATGGGCATTCGTGTGCGCTATTTACATTCCGATATTGCTACCATTGAGCGTGCCGATATTATCCGTGATTTACGGGCTGGTGTCTTTGACGTTCTCGTAGGGATTAACTTGTTACGAGAAGGCTTAGACATGCCAGAAGTGTCCTTAGTGGCTATTCTAGATGCAGATAAGGAAGGTTTCTTGCGAAGTGATACATCCTTGATTCAGACCATAGGCCGTGCAGCTCGTAATGAAAAAGGAAAAGTTATTATGTATGCGGACCGCATCACGGGTTCTATGCAACGAGCTATAGATGAAACTGAACGCCGTCGTGCCTTGCAAGAGTCGTACAATACAGAACATGGCATCACACCTCGCACCGTGCGCAAAGAAGTGAAAGACTTAATTGAATTGACCAAAGTAGAAGGCGAAGCTGCTACACCTAAGAAAGGACGAAAGCCTAAAGCAGATAGTCCTGCGGTCTATGATACTATAGCACCGACAGAAGTAGTGGCAGAAACAGTACAACCACTTTCACCGAAATCGCAATATGAAACAAAAGAAGATGTGTTCAATGCCATTGAAGAGACTACACGCCTCATGAAAGCAGCGGCGAAACAATTAGAGTTTGAACGAGCTGCAGAGTTGCGTGATGAATTGGGCAGATTGCGCCAAATTTGGTCAGACATGAATGAAGAATAGGAGTTATTTTGAAAGATCAATTAATTATTAAAGGAGCCCGTCAACATAATTTGAAGAACATTGACGTGGCTCTACCAAGAAATCAATTCATCGTATTAACAGGATTAAGTGGATCTGGTAAATCATCCCTAGCCTTTGATACGATTTATGCAGAAGGCCAACGGAGATATGTAGAGTCCTTATCTGCTTATGCTCGCCAGTTCTTAGGGCAAATGGATAAACCTGATGTAGATTACATTGAGGGGCTTTCACCGGCTATATCCATCGACCAAAAAACGACGAGCCGTAATCCTCGGTCTACGGTGGGAACGGTGACAGAAATTTATGACTATTTGCGATTATTATTTGCTCGCATTGGTCGAGCTTACTGCCCTACTTGTGGAGAAGAGATTGCCCAACAGACTATTGAGCAAATAACAGATTTGGTCATGAAATTGCCGGAACGCACCAAAATTATGGTGATGGCACCAGTGGTGCGAGGTAAAAAAGGTCGCCATGAAAAAGTGTTGGAACAAATTCGTAAAAATGGATTTGCTCGCGTTCGCATCAATGGAGAGATTCATACCTTTGAGGACGAAATTAATTTAGATAAAAATAAGAAACACAATATTGAAATTGTTGTGGACCGTCTTGTTATTAAGGAAGGCTTAGAAAGCCGCTTAACGGATTCTTTGGAAACGGCCATTCATCATGGGGAAGGCTTTGTCATCATTCAAGAGGTAGACGGCCAAGCCCACCAATTCAGTGTTCATTTTACCTGTCCTAATGGTCACATTTCATTGCCAGAAATTGAACCTCGTATGTTTTCCTTCAACAGTCCTTTTGGTGCCTGTCCATCCTGTTTGGGATTAGGCAGTACCATGGAGGTAGATGAAGATCGTGTCATTCCAGATCCAACGGTTCCTTTTATAGATGGGGGAGTAGCCCCATTGAGTTCGAATCCTAATGCGTGGTTCATGCGTCAATTAGAGGGCTTGTTGAAAGTGCATGGATATACACTAGAAGCAAGTTTTTCAGAACTACCTACAGCCTTACAAAAAGAAATCATGTATGGTAGTACTGAGAAAGTGACTTTCGACTACGAAAATATGCGTGGAGAGGTGAAAACATTCCATACCGAATATGAAGGTATTTTGCCAATGGTGAAACGCCGTCATGCAGAGGCTACTACGGATAGCATGCGGGAAGAGTTCGAATCCTATATGTCTATTAAACCATGTACAGCTTGTAAGGGTGCTCGTTTGAAACCAGAATCCCTTGCCATCCGTGTAGGTGAAAAAAATATAGATGAAGTGACACAGCTAACCATTAGTGAAGCGGTGGACTATTTTGGCAATCTACAGTTAACGGAACGAGAGGCTTTCATAGGGGCACAAATTTTGAAAGAAATCAATGCTCGCTTGGGATTCCTAAATAATGTGGGCTTAGATTATTTGACGATGAACCGCAGTGCCGGCACATTATCTGGTGGGGAAGCACAGCGAATTCGTTTGGCCACACAAATTGGCTCGGGACTCGTTGGGGTCTTATATATTTTAGATGAACCGTCTATCGGCTTGCATCAACGAGATAATGACCGCTTAATTGAAACACTGAAAGGCCTACGTGATTTAGGCAATACATTACTCGTGGTAGAACACGATGAGGATACAATGTTAGCAGCGGACTATTTGGTAGATATTGGGCCTGCGGCAGGTGAACATGGTGGCCAAATCGTGGCGCAAGGTACAGTACCAGAGGTAATGGCTGTGAAAGAATCCATTACTGGTCAATATTTAAGTGGTCAAAAGTATATTCCATTACCAAAAGAACGGAGAAAACCAACAAAAGCTTGTTTAGAGATTCGTGGAGCTAAAGAGAACAACCTACAACAAGTGAATGTGAAATTCCCTATCGGTTTATTTACTGTTGTGACCGGTGTGAGTGGATCCGGTAAATCGACATTGATCAACGAAATTTTATATAAAGGTGTAGCCAATGCACTCTACAGAAGTCATCATAAGGTAGGAGCCCATAAGGAGATTCGTGGTTTAGAGTATGTGGATAAAATCATCAACATTGACCAAAGTCCAATCGGTAGAACACCACGTTCTAATCCTGCTACCTATACAGGGGTCTTCGATGCCATCCGTGAGTTATATAGTCAAACCAATGAAGCGAAGATTCGTGGCTATAAAGCAGGGCGTTTTAGCTTTAATGTCAAAGGCGGTCGCTGTGAAGCGTGTCGTGGTGATGGTATCATCAAAATCGAAATGCATTTCTTGCCAGATGTGTATGTACCGTGTGAGGTATGTAAAGGAGCTCGATACAATAGAGAGACGATGGAAGTGAAGTACAAAGGTAAAAGCATTGCCGATGTATTGGACATGGTCGTGGATGAAGCGGTAGATTTCTTTAGCGCTATCCCAAAAATTCACCGTAAATTGGTAACTTTACAAGAGGTGGGCTTAGGCTATATTCGCTTAGGTCAAGCGGCGACTACCTTGTCTGGTGGGGAAGCACAACGGGTTAAACTAGCCACTGAACTGGCTCGGCGCAGTACAGGGAAAACCTTATATATACTGGATGAGCCGACTACTGGATTACATGTAGAAGATATCCGCAAGCTTTTAGAGGTATTGCAAAAGCTCACAGATGGTGGTGATACTGTGGTGGTTATCGAGCATAATTTAGATGTCATTAAAACGGCGGATCATATTATTGACTTAGGTCCAGAAGGCGGTTTCCGAGGCGGTACCATTGTGGGCACCGGCACACCTGAGGAGATTGCAACTTTGCCTGAAAGTTATACGGGCAAATTCTTAGGTCCTGTATTAGACAAAACTAGAACCTATATGGAACAACATCCGTTGCACACTGAGGACACACCATGAATCCTATCGACAGACAATTGCAAGCAGAAGAAGTGAACTTTCAGCCGTCTCGTCAACAAGATATGATGATGGGGGATGCGGAACAGCAAGCGTATATCCTGGGAAAGGTCAGTCATCTGCCGACCACGCCTGGAGTATATTTATGGCGTGACAAGTACCAGCGTATCATCTATGTAGGAAAGGCCATCAACCTGCGCAATCGAGTGCGGTCCTATGTGCAACAAGATGTGAATCGTTCTGTGAAAGTGACTGCCATGATGCGCCGTGCTTGGGATGTGGAAACGATCCAAACGAAAACAGAAATGGAAGCACTTATCCTAGAGGCGACCTTAATCAAGGAGCACCATCCGAAATACAATATTATGCTTCGCGATGACAAGACATATCCTTATGTGAAAGTCACTGTGCAAGAGAATTTTCCACGCCTCTTTATGACTCGTCGTTTAGAACGAGATGGTGCGAAGTATTTTGGACCTTTCACAGATGTGACAGCAGTGCACCATGTGCTGCGTATTTTGCGTTCTTACTATCCACTGCGTACTTGTAAAAGTATGAAAGTAGAAAGACCTTGTTTGCAATATCATATGCACTATTGTGAAGGGCCTTGTATGAAGTATGTAACGGTAGAATCCTATCGTAAATACATCGATGATATTGTAGCTCTTTTTGAAGGAAAACAAGTTAAGGTCATCCAAGAGATTACGTCTAAGATGGAGCAAGCTTCAGAAGATTTGGAGTTTGAACTAGCAGCCAAGTATCGTGATGATTTATTGAGTATCCAAAAGGTACAAGAAAAGCAACGCATGGTCACACAGCGAGGTGATATGGATGTATTAGGTATGGCTATCGATGGTCCTATGGCGTGTATTCAATTGTTTTTTATTCGCAATGGACGATTATTGGGACGAGAAAACTATTTTGTTCAGCATGAAGGAGATAGTCCAGAGCTGGTGATGACGGAGTTCATTAAGCAGTATTATGGAGGATCTACATTCATTCCTAAGGAATTGTTATTGCCTATAGATAGTGTGGATCGTGAACTGTTTAGTGAATGGTTTACCTCTATGAAAGGTCAACAAGTAGAAGTATCTGTACCTCAGCGAGGCTATAAAAAAGACCTCATTAATATGGCTGAAGAAAATGCCCAGAACTTTTTAGCAGAACGCCGTCGCCAGTGGCAATACACCATCGATAAATCCGGTGGAGCCGTGAAAAAATTAGCAGAAGTGCTCGACTTACCACGATTGCCAGAGCGTATGGAATGTTATGATATTTCACATATGCAAGGGGCAGAAACGGTGGCATCCATGGTTGTCTTTGAAGGTGGAAAGCCAGCGAAACGAGAGTATCGCCGATTCAAGCTAAAAACAGTACAAGGAAAGCCAGACGATTTTGCATCTATGGCAGAAATTATGGAACGCCGCTATGGCAATGAAAAGGATTGGCCTATGCCAGACTTGATTATCATTGATGGTGGTAAAGGACAATTAAATGCAGCCTTACCGGTGATCCGCGCTATGGGTGTGAACGATGTTCCCGTCATATCTTTGGCAAAACGAATCGAAGAAGTATTCGTAGAAGGAGAATCGGAAAGTATTATTCTAGAACACCATACGCCAGAATTACAATTACTGCAGCAAATTCGTGACGAAGCCCATCGCTTTGCAATTACCTATCACCGTAGATTACGTGGAAAGCGGAACTTAGAATCTGTTCTAGATCATGTAGAGGGCATAGGGCCGAAACGAAGAAAAGCATTGTATAAACATTTTGGGAATTTAGATGCCATGCGAGTGGCGGAGCTACACGAACTGGAGAACGTTGAGGGAATGAACAAAAAAGCGGCGCTTGCTGTGTATGAGTTCTTTCGGCGTTTGAAATAATGGAAACGAGCAACCACTAATTGTGGTTCGTGCCTTGTGGCGTTCTTATGTGAATAGGATAAGGGGAAGAGCACGGTATACTCCTCACAAACGGTATTTCATAATGTTTGTTCGGGGCACACCGTGCTCTTCTTGTGTTGGTTGTATTTAAGTAATAAAAAACGCCACAAGGGCGCTATCCGTAATAGCATATCTAAATGATGGTTGCTCGTTTCTTGTATAGATTAATTTTGATGCCTCACAGAAAGAACTCATCCACAGGGGGGCGCCGAGGAAAAGAGCGTTACTTGTTTTGTTATGATATCTTGTGGTGCTTGTTTATATAGCAAAGGAAACGAGCAACATATTCCTCCACAAACTGATACAGTGGTTAGGTTTGCTCCGGAACATGTCGTTCTCTTTTCATATTTATGTTATTTAGGTGACAAAGGAACGCTACAAGGGTACTATGCATAACTGCGTTTCTTAGGGCTAGATTGTCTATTTTCTGAAAAACATCTTTTAAAAGATAACGTTTTGTATATTTTATGCTATAATGAAAATATAGAAGGATCATCAACGTGAGTTGGGCTCGTCTCTTCCTAATTATAGGAGGAGGTGGTACTATGACAAAGTTTGAAAAAATCTATTTAATGATTTTAATTTTAGACTTACTAGTACAAATCATTGATTTGTTCAAATAATTAATGAAAAAGCCTAACGCAAAGAGGTTGGCAGACCTCAACACGTTAGGCTAAATTCATTTCCAATATTCCAGAGATGAGCCTAACGCCTCCGACACGTTGGTGGCCCTTCTTTTTGTTACGTATAGTATACCACATTTTGTGGAAAAGATAAAGGTGTGACGGTTGGTCACACCTTTTTATTTATTTTGTTATTGTTTCATCGTCTTCGCTAGGTCCTAACATGGAATAGAAGGCCCATAGTAGGATGAACCAGAACGGTGTAAACATGAGGGCGATGCGTGTGTCGCTTTGTAATGCTAGTACAACTAAGATGAATACGAAGAACGCTAGGATCAGGTAGTTCATGAATGGGTACAATGGCATTTTAAAGGTAGATTGTTTCGCCAACTCTGGTTGTTGTTTACGATATTTCAGATGGCATACGACGATGATGGCCCAAATATAGATAAAGCAGAATGTGGAGATGGATGTAATCATGATGAATACGCTTTCAGGCATGACATAGTTCAAGACTACGGTAAATAATAAGGCCGCAGCGGAGAATAGTGTTGCCTGATATGGTACGGCATGGTTCGTCAAGCGTTTCATTCGGCTCGGCGCATGTCCACGTTTGGATAATGCGTAAATCATACGGCTCGTGGAGAAGATGCCCGAGTTTGTAGCAGAGGCTGCGGATGTTAGAACAACGAAGTTTACGATGCTCGCAGCAGCCAGGATGCCCACTGCATTAAATACAGCCACGAAGGGGCTAGAATTTGGGTCTACTGCAATCCATGGGTAAATACTCATGATGATGGCAAGGGATCCGATATAGAATAGAATAATTCGCAATGGAATATTGTTGATAGCCATAGGAATAACTTTTTTTGGATTTTCCGTTTCCCCAGCGGTAAGGCCGACCAGTTCAATACCTGTGAAAGCAAATACTACCATCTGGAAAGACAGGATGAAACCCATCGTCCCATTTGGGAACCAACCGCCGTAATTCCAAAGATTCGCAAAGGCCGCTGCCCCCGCATTGGTAGTGAACCCTGTAAGGATCATGATAAGACCGATGATGATGAGTGATACGATGGCAATAACTTTTATTAATGCGAACCAGAACTCCATTTCACCAAAGTGTTTTACTGCTGTTAAATTCATAACGAGTAAGATTGCCAGTACAACGAGGGCCGGAATCCATTGAGGCATCCAAGGGATCCAGTATTGCATGTACAAGCCGACCGCAGTTAAGTCCGCCATAGCTAGTGAAAGCCAACAGAACCAGTATGTCCAGCCTGTGATGAAGGCGGCTCGATCACCCAGGTATTCTTCTACAAAGTCAATAAAAGAATGGTGATCTAAATTGGAAAGCAATAACTCTCCTAAGGCACGCATCATAAAGAAACAGATAATACCTGTAATCAGATACGTGAGGAGGATAGAGGGGCCCGCTAAACTAATAGATCGCCCAGAGCCAAGGAATAAACCTGTGCCGATGGCACCACCGATGGCTAATAATTGAACGTGGCGATTTTTAAGACCACGCTTTAACTCTTGTTGCGAGTCCGTCATAGTAAAACCTCCTTAATACAATATAAACTTTTATATTTGATAATAGTAAACTATTTTCTATAGAATGTCAATTAATACTAGTAAAATAGTATGGTTAGGCAGTAAAAAGGCTTTCATGGGATTTTAAGAAATACCTATGAAAGCCAAAAACTATATGTAATATTTTCAAGTATACTTAAAAATATATTCACATACATGTGTATGTTATTTCTCAAGGCTAGAGACGATAGTATACATCTGATGTGATAGGATGCAGATAGTTTTATGAAAACTACCTAAGAGTATGCAATCTTGAATGCCTCTATTGATGAGAATTATAGGAAGAAACTAATACAGTATAGATATGGATAGCAAATTATACCAGATGATGATATAAGTCCTCTAGGATGTGTTGAGCCACGCTTTCAGGTGTCCCAGTATTTTCAATTTGTACTTGTCGGAACCTTGCATACAGCGGTGCTCGTTCTGTGTACAATTGTTGTAATCGCTCTATCCCACCAGAGGAGAGAACACGTCCTGCGGTATCTAATTCTTCTAAAGGACGATAGATTTCATAGATACGGCCATTTTGTCTTAAGGGGGCATAGTTTTTTTGTATAGTAACAGCACCGCCACCTGTAGAGATGATGAGCCCATTTTGTTTGCCTACATCTCCTATAATCTTGGACTCTATAGCACGGAATGCAGGTTCACCGTGAGTCAAAATATAATCACTAATGGAACCGACTTCCTCGGTAATGCGATGGTCTATGTCGACAAGTGTTCGCCCTGTTAGGGTAGCTAAGGCTTCACCGATGGTAGTTTTACCAGACCCAGGCATGCCGACAAGCACAATGTTTTCTTGGTCTCGGCGGAATTGTTTGTATAGATCTGAAAGGATACTGTCATCATAGGTGCGATGTAAAAATAAAGTGCTCGCCGCAATGGCTTGAGCTAACAAGAAGATGAGTCCATTCACCTGAGGAATACCGAGGGTTTCTGCCTCTAACAAAATTCCTGTACGATGCGGATTGTACACCAAGTCGATGACGCCTTCTAAGCGCTTAAAAGGTGCCAATTGAATGCTTTGGTTAGGACAGTGCGGATACATACCTACAGGAGTACAGTTGATAATAATCTGTGTTGTCTCGTGAAAGTGCTGGATACTTTCATAGGTAGGTTCTGCATGGCGACTGATATGAGTAATAGATTTAGCCCCCAATCGGTCTAAGGCGACGTGAACCGTTTGAGAGGAAGCGCCGTCCCCAAGGATGACACAATATTTGTCTGTGACATCAATATGTGACCAAGAAAGGGTGGCTAAGAATCCATCGTAGTCGGTATTTGTACCATACCAAGTTCCATCTGCTTGGCGCACCATGGTGTTAACGCAACCGATATCTTTCGCAATGTCGCTAAGATGGTCGCAAGCGTGCATGGCATCTACTTTGTAAGGAATGGTGATATTCAACCCTTGCAAATCAGGACGTTGCAAGAAGGATTGTACATCCTCTGGTTCTATTTCAAAGATAGTATATTGTGGATTCCCTAAAGCACTATGAATCATGGGGGAATAAGTATGGCCCAAGGTACGGCCTAATAATCCAAACATTTACACCTCCAATGTGCGATGACTGAAATGACGGAATGCATGTGGGTTATGTTCCAATACAAAATCTAAGAGGACAAGAGCCGTCAAAGCTTCTACCACAGGCACGGCACGTAGGGCTACGCAAGGATCATGGCGCCCTTGAATTTGCAACACTTCCGCACTATGATTGTTGAGAGATACAGAGTGCTGCTCGTGATAAATAGACGGTGTTGGTTTAATACCTACTTGCATGACAAGGGGCATACCGTTGGTGATACCACCTTGGATGCCACCGCTGTTATTCTTCTCTGTACGAATACCTTCATCGGTGATGATGAAAGGATCGTTTTGCTCGCTTCCACGGGAGGCACAGCCAGGGAAACCAGATCCAAAGGAAATACCTTTCACCGCAGGCATACCAAAGAGTGTGGCGCCTAAGCGATTTTCAATGCCGTCATAATTGGGATTCCCCATGCCAACCGGTAAACCGGTGGCAAATACTTCTACAATGCCACCAGTGGAATCGCCAGATGTTTTTAGTTCTAGCACAAGTTGTTCTGCTGCATGACGTTGTAGGCGATCTAGCATAGGAATCACTTCTGTGCTGATAGTAGCGAGCTTGTTCATAGGTGGATTGGCATAATCCACAGGTACATCTTGGATAGTACCTACTTGTGCTAAGTGGGCTCGCACGTGAATTCCGATGGACTCTAATAACTGGAGAGCAATGCCACCAGCTACGCACACTGGGGCAGTAATACGAGCAGAGAAATGACCACCTCCACGCATATCTACATACTCGCCATAGCGCATGCGAGCAGTGTAATCCGCATGGGATGGGCGTGGAATATCTCGTAGATTATCGTAATCACCACTTCGTTGTGATGTATTTTGAATGGTGAAAGCCAAAGGAGATCCGCTCAGTTTGCCTTCTACGATACCTGCTTGAAATTGAGGGATATCGGCTTCTTTTCGTTGTGTTTGTAATTGATGTTGCCCTGGAGCCCGTCGATTCAGGAAGGCTTGCAAAGCTTCTAGGTTGACCGGAAAACCGCAAGGCAGTCCGTCTACAACTCCGCCAATAGCTTGACCGTGAGAAGCTCCGAAGGTGGAGACTTTCACAGTACGACCGAAATAGGATGCCATAATTACTCCTTTTTGTGTGATAGATACAGTGTAATGGTTACTATTTACATGCTAATAGATACGAATTCTACCATAGTAACATGTGATGATTAAGAAAATCGCATAAAAAATTAAAATATATAATATACGCTTTTCGATAATAGATCAGTTAGAAGATGCATTGTTTGTCATGTGATAGCAAATTATCTACTAGCCTTATATTCTATGAGTTTTGCCACCTAATAATTTCCAATCTGTAAAGAAATGAGGGTATGATTTACTGATGGCTTCGCTGTCTTTCAAAATCATTGGGGATGTAGCGATGAGTGCATTTAATGCGCCAGCCATGACGAGACGATGGTCGTTCACACAGTCTATAGTTCCTCCCGTAAGAGTGCCTGTTCCCGTAATATATAGACTATCTCCTTCCATACGAATGATACCGCCAGAATCACGAACTAACTGTGCTACCGCTTCTAAACGGTCTGATTCTTTTAACCGCAGGCGTGCCCCATTAATGAAAGAAGATTCGCCTTCTATGGAGCAAGCTAAGCTAGATAGAATCGGTAATAAATCTGGCATTTGTTCTAAATTCACATGGATTGGCTGGTGGGCTTTGCCAGTAACCGTGACAGTAGTACCATTCCAAGTACAAGTGACACCAGATTTTTCCAAGATATAAAGAATCCGTTTATCGGCTTGTACGGAATCAGGTCGCAATCCTGTGACGGAGATAGATTGACCTGTCATAGCAGCTGCCACCAACCAAATAGCGCCATTAGACCAATCCCCTTCAATGGGGTATTGCTCATTGCCGTGAAAGTGTTGGTTTTCTTCAATAGTAAAACTTGGATGCCCATCTTCGGTGGAGCTTTTTGTTACGTGTACACCAAAGTCTTTCATGGTTTCTATGGTTAATGTCACATAGTCTTTCGATTGTAAGGGACTTGTGCAATTCACGGTGGTGTGTCCTAACTGTGGTGCCGCTAAAAGAAGACCGGAAAAGAATTGAGAACTTACGGTCCCTGTCATGGAGAAGGTACCACCTTGTAGGCGACCAGTCATAGTGAAAGGGGGTGCGTCTTGAGAAAAGGACACGCCATGGTCTTTCATTTCACTTAGTAAAGGTTCTAGTGGTCGATCTGGTAAACGCCCTTTGGCATCGACTTTCACAGTGCCACAAATAGAAGTGGA
This sequence comes from uncultured Veillonella sp., assembly GCA_963523985.1. Taxonomy (GTDB): domain Bacteria; phylum Bacillota; class Negativicutes; order Veillonellales; family Veillonellaceae; genus F0422. The sequence continues at coordinate 1,712 of CAUREE010000001.1, read as the reverse complement.
TACAGGTAAAAGTAAGCGTAAGGTCGTGCCTGATTCGTGAGGTAATACTTGACCTATACTAGGCGCAGGATTAGGTGTTACATGAGCCACACCATGTTCATAGGTGATGGTGGCACCCAAAGCACGTAAAGAATCCATAGTGGCATTAATATCCTTAGAAGAGTGAGAAATTAAAATGGTGCTAGGACTCGTAGCAAGAGCAGCTACAATGAGTGCCCGATGGGCATGAGCCTTAGCGGGTATGGATGGGATTGTGCCGGATAAGGGCACATTGGAAACATGTTGCATAAGGGTCCTTTCTTCTATTTGGACATTTTAATACAATGTGATAATTAAAACCATAACTATAAAAGGTAGTTAGTATTACTGCATATATTTATTATGGAATATTAGTTACGATACTTATAAAATGCAGTACGCAGCGAGTTCCTCGAATGTCACTTTTTTTAGCACAGATGTGCCATAACCCGTAGGAACCACGATGGTAATGGAAGAACTAGAGGCTTTTTTATCATGACTGGCTTCTTCTAATATGACATTTTTTACAATTGTCGTTGTAGTGGGCAATTCATGGGCGATTAGTAACCGTTCGATACTAGGAATAATGGCAGGGTCTAGTTCTTCGTGGGCCACGGCGCCTCTTGCCATAATGAGTAATCCCAATGCCACCGCATTACCGTGAGGGATGGTGAAAGCACTACCATGTTCGATGCCATGTCCAAAGGTGTGACCTAAGTTCAAGGTCGCACGAAGACCACTTTCCTTTTCATCTATTTCGACTACATAAGCTTTGATACGCACGCATTGCGAGATGATGGAGTCAACATCTTCAGGATACTGTAAGAGCGGTCGTTCACGAAGTTGATCTAACAACTCCGGATGTCCTAAGAAACCGTATTTAATGATTTCACCACATCCATTAATCCATTCTTCCTTAGGTAAGGTAGATAGTGTTTCTGGATCGCAGAGGACAAGGATAGGCTGTTTAAAAGCACCCCATAAATTTTTACCGCACTCAAGGTTAACAGCCGTTTTACCGCCTACAGAGGAGTCCACAGCCGCCAACAAGGATGTAGGTATTTGCACATAATCGATACCCCGTAAGTAGGTGGCAGCAGCGAACCCCGCAAGGTCGCCGACGACGCCACCACCTAAGGCGATGATTAGGCCTTTCCGAGTTAGCTTTGTTTGCCCCAAGGTTTCCATAAGGTCCATGAGACGATGACCGTTCTTTTCACTTTCACCATGAGGGAAGGTGTAGGTATGAACGGTGTAGCCAGCTGTTTCTAGAGACTTAGAAACTGTAGATGCATAAAGAGTGCCCACATTGTCGTCGGTGACAATCATGACGGAACAAGCTGGTTTGATAGCTTGCAAGAACTCAGCTATGCGAGGTAAGCTATTTCGTTCGATAATCACATCGTAATCAGTGGAGGCTTGAATATGAATCGTATCCATAGGTGTAACCTATTTATGACCTAATGCATCACGTAAAGTGAACACTTGGTTTGCCAAAGTGGCAAATTGATCTGGACGTAAGGATTGTGGACCATCGCATAATGCTTTTTCAGGATTGTTGTGCACTTCAATCATTAAACCATCAGCGCCGCCACCAACAGAGGCTAAGGATAAAGATGGAACTACACGGCTCATGCCAGCTGCATGGCTAGGGTCCATGATGATTGGCAAGTGGGACAACTCGTGCATCATTG